>JAGAYH010000047.1 GCA_017940565.1 Bacteroidaceae bacterium
CGGGGCTTGCGGGGTTCAGGCGCAGGGCTTCCATGTAGTCTTCCATGGCCTGTTGCCAGCGGCCTGCCCTGTAGTGGGCCTTGCCGCGCAGGTAGTAGAGGCTGTCGTCGGCCCCTCTTGCGGCGATGAGGCGGTCGAGCGCGGCGAGCGCCCCGAGGGTGTCTCCCGCGGCCAGCATCTGTTCTATGTCGTGCCTCTCGCTCATGCGCCGGTCGTTGTCGTTTGCAAAGTTAATTTATTAAAGGTGGGCCGGGGGGCGTCTGCGGGAATTAAAGGTTTATTAACGCGATTTTTTTCGACTTTTTCGCGCTGTCTGATTTAAGTTTCTGTGAAAGAACAACAAGAAGAGGCCGGCCGTGAGTTTCTACTGAAACAAACAGTCGGACCTCTTTTTGCGCAGTCGGCGCGGAATGTGCACGTTGGTTCTTCCTGTTGTGCACTCATCCGAAATTTAGCGTCCGGCTTATGCCCCGGTGCCGTCGGCGGCCGCCTTTTTGGGGGCGAGGAAACGGAGGTTGGGGTTGGTGAGCTGGAACTGTCCGAGCATGCGGCGCGACTTGCGGAAGCGCACCATGACGGCCTTGATGTTTTCGCTGGTCACCTTGTCCTCCGATTCGCTGGGGCGCGACTTGAGGGTGACGTGGAAAGAGCCCAGCTGGCCCAGGCGCACGGAGTTGCCGGCCTGCAGGTTGCTGATGACCTGTTCCTCGAGCGTGGCCAGCACGGCGAGGATGTCGGCGCGGTGTACGGTGCACTCGGCTTGGATGGCGTCGGCAATCTGGTCGAAGCCCACACTCTTCTCGTTCTCTACGGCTGCATAGTAAGCGATCCGGCCGTTCTTCGGATTCTTGCGCTTCATGGCTTTGTACTTAATCATAGTATTAGTTTTATTGGTTAGACAATGTAAAGTTACGAAATTTCAGCGGGAAATGCAAGTTTTCCGCCCGTTTTTTTGCACTGCCGGTGCCACTTTTTTTCCTTCTCCCGCGCAGGCAAAATTCACCGTGTGGTCGGTCCGACCGACCACCTGTTTTCGCCTCTATCCGTCTGATAATAAATCCGTAAAGGTGGTCGGCAGGGTGGTCGGCAAAATTTTTCCTTTTTCCGTGGAAATTGCTGCGCTGTCTGCTTGCATCGCTCTGCGGAATTTTGTAACTTTGTAGGTACATAACACGAGGAAAATCGACGTTTTTTCTCACTGTGGCAAACACGTGGGTGGGGATGTCCGAGATTCTGAGTTGTTAACCATTCTTTAACCATTAAGTGCTTTAAAATGAACAAAGAGAAAGAGAAAGCCGCCGTTGAGCGGCCTGCGGGCGATGTGCCCGCAGTGAAGAAAATTCCCCGGATACCTGTGCTGGGGAGAGTGATTGAACGTCTGGAAGGCTGCGCCGGCGGCGGTCGCGGCGATTCGGGGCACGAGGGCTACTTCGGGCTGCTCCATGCGCAGAACATGCAGGAGATGCTCGGCGAGACGGCGATGGAACCCTCGGAGGACCTTTACCGGGGGCTGTGGTACCGCGGCACGGTGAGCATCCTCTTCGGCGACAACGGCATCGGAAAGTCGGTGCTCGCCATGCAGATGGCCCTCCACGTGGCCAAGGCCCATCCCGGCGAGGTGCTGCTCTATCTGGACATGGAGATGACGCGCAAGCAGATGAAGCGGCGCTATCACGACGCGCTGGAGAACCGCGACGCCGAGTTCCCTCCCAACTTCATCTACGTCGGTCCCCAATGGGACGAGCTCGACACCCTCCAGGGCGCGCGCAGTGCCAGCAAGAACATGGAGGGGCTCTTCCGCATGAGCCTCCAGAAGGTGATCGACAGCGACTCGAGAGGCCAGGACGTCTCCTTTGTGGTGATAGACAACCTCACGTCGCTGCTTCCCGACGGCGAGAAAGGCGAGGTGGTCACGCCCTTCATGCTCTGGCTGAACCAGATGAAGCAGGCGCGCGGCATGAGCTTCCTGATGCTGGCCCACACGCCGAAGGTGCTCGACTGCGAACCGCTCCACAAGAACCACCTCTCTGGCAGCAAGCGCATCAGCAACGCCGCCGACCTGCTGGTGGGCATGAAGCGCGTGTGGAAGTCGAAGGACGTCTACGTCAAGATGCTCAAAAACCGCGAGGCAGCCGTGGAGCGCGACGACGACGAGGTGGTGCGCCTGCGTATGGCCCGCCACGGCGCCCTGCTGGAGTTTGAAGAAGTGGGCGTGGTCAAGGAGAGCGACTGCCTGCCCGAGCTGGTGGTCACTGAAGCCCGCCGAGCCCAGGACACCTCCGACCGCGACCGCCAGGTGGCCGAGATGCTGCGCCAGGGAATGAGCGAGCGCAAAATCAGTCAGGCACTGCACATTTCACACTCCACCGTCAACGCCATCAAGCGCAGGGTGGTCGGTCGGTCGGACCGACCACACGATGAAAAAAATGCGCCCGCCGCTGCCGCCGCCGCGACACAGCCCGCGCCCTGACCGGCCATCACCAAGTCTAATACCATGAATTGAGGCCTTTCCCAAGTCAAAAACAGCCGGAAAGGCCCTTTTTTTACCCCGAAAACAGGAAAAATGGCCCCGCAAGGCGAAAAAATTGCCGGAAAATGCATCTGAATGATTAAAAATAAGTAATTTTGCACGCCGATTATTATCAACCGGCCCAAAAAGCCGGTCAGCGCGAGGAAGCACGCCGCCGTTTTTGGCCGAACGCGGCGCGGCCCGGACGCAAAAAAAACTTAGTAGTAACAAAATTAAAACGTAAAAAGTGAACACATTAAGTTACAAGACCAATTCCGTCAATCAGGAAACGGCACAGAAAGAGTGGGTCGTAGTAGACGCCACCGACCAAGTGCTTGGCCGCCTTTGCACCAAAGTGGCAAAACTCCTGCGCGGCAAGTACAAACCGACATTCACCCCGCACGTTGACTGCGGCGACAATGTGATTATTATCAACGCCGACAAGGTGGTTCTCACCGGCAACAAGTGGAACGACCGCGTTTACCTGCGCTACACCGGCTACCCCGGAGGCCAGCGCGAAAGCACTCCCGCCAGCATCATGGCAAAACCCAACGGCGCCGACCGTCTGGTGCGCCGCGTGGTGAAAGGCATGCTCCCCAAGAACAAGCTGGGCGCCCGCCTGCTCGACAACCTCTACATCTACGCCGGAGCCGAGCACAAGCAGGAAGCGCAGAAGCCCAAAACAATTGATATTAATCAGTATAAATAATCAGCAGCATGGAAACTATCAATGCATTAGGTCGCCGCAAAAGTGCCGTGGCACGCGTGTACGTCACCGAAGGCAGCGGAAAGATCATCATCAATAAGAGAGAATTGGCAGACTACTTCCCCTCTGAAATCCTCCAGTATGTCGTAAAGCAACCCCTGGAGACCCTCGGCGTCGCCGACAAGTACGACATCAAGCTCAACATCTTCGGCGGCGGCTTCACAGGCCAGTCGCAAGCCGCGCGCCTGGCTATCGCCCGCGCCTTGGTGAAGATCAACGAGGAAGACAAGAGCACCCTGCGCGCCGCAGGCTTCGTCACACGCGACCCCCGCGAGGTGGAGCGCAAGAAGCCCGGACAGCCCAAGGCCCGCCGCAGATTCCAGTTCAGCAAACGTTAATTCCTGGATTGGAAATATAACGTTTAGTATCTAAATCGCCGGGATTCCCTGCCGACAGCCCCAATGCGGACTATATATAATAAGGTATAGACTACCCGGAGATTG
Organism: Bacteroidaceae bacterium; assembly: GCA_017940565.1. Classification (GTDB taxonomy): domain Bacteria; phylum Bacteroidota; class Bacteroidia; order Bacteroidales; family Bacteroidaceae; genus UBA6382. The sequence continues at coordinate 3,719 of JAGAYH010000047.1, forward strand.
GTTTAAGAAACACAAAAGAAAGTAAACGAAAAAATTATCACGACAATGTCAAGAACAAATTTTGAACAACTTCTCGAAGCCGGCTGTCATTTCGGCCACATGAAAAGAAAATGGAACCCGGCAATGGCTCCCTATATCTATATGGAGCGCAACGGCATCCATATCCTCGACCTCCACAAAACCGTCGCCAAAATCGACGAAGCCGCCGAGGCTATGAAACAAATCGCCAAGTCAGGAAAGAAAATCCTGTTTGTTGCTACTAAAAAACAGGCCAAGGAAGTGGTCGCCCAAAGAGCCACCTCCGTAGGCATGCCCTACGTCATCGAACGCTGGCCGGGCGGCATGCTCACCAACTTCACCACCATCCGCAAGGCCGTGAAGAAGATGGCCAACATCGACCGCATGACGGCCGACGGCACCTACGCCAACCTCTCCAAAAGAGAAATACTCCAGATCTCGCGCCAGCGCGCCAAGCTCGAAAAGAACCTCGGCAGCATCGCCGACCTCACACGTCTGCCCTCCGCACTCTTCGTAGTCGATGTCTATAAAGAATACATCGCCGTGCACGAGGCCAACCGTCTGGGCATACCCGTATTCGGCATCGTCGACACCAACAGCGACCCGCGCAATGTCGATTTCGTCATCCCCGCCAACGACGACGCCACCAAGAGCATCGACGTTATCCTGGGCGCCTGCTGCGAAGCCATCAGCGAAGGCCTCGAAGAGCGCAAGGTAGAAAAGGCTGACGCCGAAGCCGCCGAAGCTCAGGCCGAGGCAGAGGCTCCTGAAGCCGAAGACAAGCCCCGCCGCCGCCGCACACAGCGCGCCCGCGTGGAGAAGAGCGAAGAGAAAGCCGCCGACGAAGCTCCCGCTGAGGAACCGGCCGAAGAAACGCCGGCCGAAGAGGCTCCCGAAGCAGAATAATCTTAATTTCAATATCCTAAAAAACAAAACTATGGCAGTAACAATAGCAGACATCACCAAACTGCGCAAACTTACCGGCGCCGGTTTGGCCGATTGCAAAAAGGCTCTCGAAGAGTCTGACAACAATATCGACGCCGCCATCGAAATCATCCGCGCCAAGGGACAGGCTGTCGCAGCCAAGCGTTCCGACCGCGATGCCTCCGAAGGCTGTGTGCTCGCTAAGTACGAAAATGGCTTTGCCGCCATCATCGCCCTGAAGTGTGAAACCGACTTCGTGGCCAACAATGCTGATTTCGTGAAGCTTACCCGTGACATTCTCGACCTTGCCGTAGCCAACAAGTGCAAAGACCTCGAGGAAGTCAAGGCTCTCACCCTCGGCGGCGTATCCGTGGCTCAGGCCGTCGTTGACCGCAGCGGCATCACCGGCGAAAAAATGGAGCTCGACGGCTATATGACCATCGAAGGCGAAAATGTTGCCGTCTATGACCACATGGGCAAGCACACTCTGGCCACTATGGTACAACTCAGTCAGGACAACCCCGACGCAGCCCACAAAATCGCCATGCAAGTGGCCGCCATGCGTCCCGTAGCCCTCGACGAAGCTTCCGTTCCCCAGCAGATTAAGGACCAGGAGCTTGAGGTTGCCATCCAGAAGACGAAGGAAGAGCAGGTCGAGAAGGCTGTAGTGGCCGCTCTGAAGAAGGCCGGCATCAATGCAAACCTTGTTGACAGCGACGACCACATTGAATCGAACATGGCAAAGGGCTGGCTTACTCAGGAAGAGGCTGACCGCGCCCGCCAGATTAAGAAGGAAACCGCTGAACAGAAGGCAGCCAACCTGCCCGAGCAGATGATTCAGAACATCGCTCAGGGACGTATGGCCAAGTTCTTCAAGGAAAACTGCCTGGCCGAGCAAGAGTTCCAATTTGCCGACTCTGCCGAGAAAGTCACCGTCACACAGTGGCTCCAGCAGCAGGATAAGGACCTGAAGGTGCTTGACTTCAAGCGCTTCACCCTGCGTTCGGAATAATAGTAACTGAGATTTTTTACACATTTTTTTAAGTGGCCGCCGAAGTGATTCGGTGGCCACTTTTTTGTTGCCTTTATATTTTTGTGCTGTCGCTGCATGGCTGCGTGAATATTTTTTCTGTTTTTTCTTACATACTAATTCATCGATAATGAGCGTGTTGAAGAAAATCTGTTGAAAAAGTTGAAAAATTTTTAGTCCTATGTATTGCAAGGTATATAAGAAATGTGTAATTTTGCATTGTCCAATAGAACTTATGTGTAAACTGAGTTCTGGACGAAATCGGATTTATTAACCAATCATGTAGGACAATGAACGTAGAAAACGCGAAATCGCAAATGCGCAAAGGGATGTTGGAATATTGCATCCTGTTGCTCCTGCGCGCGGAAGCGTCGTATGCCAACGACATCATCGAAAAGCTCAAAGAAGCTCAGCTGCTGGTGGTGGAGGGCACGATTTACCCGTTGCTGACGCGCCTGAAGAACGAAGGCCTGCTGGCCTACAACTGGATAGAGTCGCCCCGCGGGGCGCCACGCAAGTACTACACGCTCACACCCAAGGGCAGCGAATGGCTGGTGGGTCTCAACGCGGCGTGGAGTGAACTGTCGAACACGGTGGCCCGGCTCAAGGATTTGAAAGTAACCATTCCTGAAAACGAAAATATTAATTTATAAGATGAAAAAGAATATAACCATCAATCTCTATGGCTCGCTTTACGCCATAGATGAGGACGCTTACGAACTGCTGAAGCGTTACGAGGACAATTTGCGCGCCTATTTCTCGCGCCAGGCCGACGGCCAGGAGATTGCCGACGACATTGAGCGCCGCGTGGCCGACCTGTTTGAGGAACTGAAGGCCCAGGGCGTGGAGGCCATCACCATTGAGCATGTGCAGGACATTATTACGCGCCTGGGCAAGCCGGAAGAGATGGCCGGTGAGGCCGAAGATGGCGCCCAGGAGGCTTTCGGCGGTGGCGAGGCTGCGGAGGGCGGCGGACAACCGAAGAAAAAGTTCTTCCGTGACCCTAACGACAAGATGCTCGGCGGTGTCATGTCGGGCTTTGCCCACTATTTTGGCGGCGATCCGCTGGTCTGGCGTTTGCTTGTCGTGGGTCTGTGCCTCTTGTCCTTTGGTACGACGCTGCTGGTCTATGTGGTGCTGTGGCTGCTCATGCCTGAGGCACGCACGGCGGAAGACAGGCTGCGTATGAATGGACAGCGTGTGACGCCGGAGAACCTTGCCCAGACTGTTGTTGACGAGTCGAACGCCCAAGGGGCGCAACCGGCCGTCGAGCGCGGTGGCGTGAACCGCCTGCTCAGCATCTGCATGGGCATTCTCAAGGTCATTCTCTACATCATCGGAGCGTTCTTCATCCTTGGCTTTGCTCTGGCCTTGCTGGTCACGCTCGGGGTGGCTTGTTTCGGGCTGGCCGGCTTCATTGTGGGCGGCCATGCGCTGTGGAACTTCGGTTACGACAGCACGGACCTGGTTCAGGCTCTCCCGGCCGGCACGCAGTGGGCCTTCTGGGGCCTCATACTGGCCGTTGTGCTGGTGTGCGTGGTGCCCATCTACTGTTTCGTCCACCATTTGCTTCATGAAACGCACAAGGTGCAGCCCATGTCGGCCGCGCAGCGCGCCCTGTGGATTGTCCTGTGGTTCCTGGCCATTGCCGGCACCATCGTGGCCGGTACGGTGCTGGCGCGTAACATTGACAAGATTCCCTTCCCGCCACGCGCTCCCGAGGTGGAAGAGGTCGAGTGGGCTACCGACGATGAGGAGATGCCCGCCGACACGTGCCTGTTCGACATCGATTCCATCGATGCTGCTGCCGCTGCCGATGTGCCCGACAAGGTGCCGTCCGTGAATGAGGAAGAGCTGAAGAAGGTCGTTACGGAGAGCGTCAGGAAAATGGTTGACGTGGTCATTGACCAGATGGAAAAGGAGTGAACGTCATAAAATTTTTCGCACATAGTTATCGTTATCTATCAGAGCGGGTCTGGCGTGAGCCAGGCCCGCCTGTTTCTCTGCCGGAAGCGATGTGGCCGGTGCGTGGAGGCGGGTGGCTTGCATGGCCGTGGCGATAAAAAATGGCGTGTCATCAAAAAAAACTGTCATTTCCTTTGCCGGAAAACGGGAAAAGTGCTAACTTTGCATCGCTTTTGAGGAAATCGGGCGCTTAGCGCAGCTGGTTTAGAGCATCTGCCTTACAAGCAGAGGGTCGGCGGTTCGAATCCGTCAGCGCCCACAGATAACGGAAGTTTTCCTCACTGAGCACGGGCGCTTAGCGCAGCTGGTTTAGAGCATCTGCCTTACAAGCAGAGGGTCGGCGGTTCGAATCCGTCAGCGCCCACACAAAGAAGGAAGCATCTTGCAGAGGATGCTTCCTTTTTCTTATAGCCTTTTTCTTGCGTCAGACACAGAGGTTCAGTAGTGTATTCCGGCGTCGGCCAGAGCCGCTTCGGCCACTTCGGCCACGAGCACGGAGTGGTCCAGATAGTGCGTCATGGCAGCGTAGTCGCCCTTGCGGTAGATGGTCTCAAAGGCGCGGAATTCGTCCACCATGCGGTGTTCGTCCTGAACGAGGCTGAGCGTCTCCTGTCCTTCGGGTGTGTGAATCTGGAGCGATTGGAAGTCGTCCGGCGTGCCCTCTATGCGCATCCATCCCTTTTCGCCCTGTATGCTGATGCTGCCTGGGCTGAACGAGTCTTTGGCTGCGGCGCACTGGGCCACGAATCCGTCGTAGCGCAGGGTGACTATGCCGGAGATGTCCACGCCGTTGAAGCCCTGGTTGGCGACGTAGCTCACGCCGAGTGGCCTGCCGAAGAGGTAGAGGGTGAAGTTGAGGTTGTAGATGTTCAGGTCGAGCAGGGTGCCTCCCGCACGTGCCGGGTCGAAGACGGGCTCTACGATGCCCTGAAGGTATTTGTCGTAGCGTGTGGAATATTTTGAGTAGTTGCAAAGCACGAGCCGTACCGGTCCGAGTTTGGGCAGTGCGCCGGCCAGGTGCTTGAAGAAGGGGGCGTGGAGGAAGGTGAGGGCTTCGAAGAGGTAGAGCCCTTTCTCCTTGGCCAGCTGTGCCAGCCGCCGGGTCTGTGCGGCGTTGACGCACATGGGCTTTTCCAGAATGACGTGTTTGCCGGCCTCGAGGGCTTGGCGGGCGTAGTCGTAGTGGACCAGATTGATGTTGCCTATATATACGAAGTCGGCGCCGGCATGGTTGAGCAGGCTGGCGTAGTCTGTGTACACCTGCGGGATATGGTGCTCGCGGGCGATGGCTTCGCCTTTGTCGCGGCTCTGCGGTCGGGCGTAGATGGCGTTGACCTCTATCTGCGGCACGTCGGCCAGGGCTTTGAGGGCGCTGTGGACGATTTTGCCGGTTCCTATGATGGCAAGTTTCATGCGTAAGTATGTTTTATCAGTTGAAATAATCGGGATAAGTGGCTTTATATGCCTCGAGCAAAGCGAGATTCCATTGCTGTGTCTCGTCGGGTTGCTTCACGTCCTGCAGTTGTGCGAGCATGCGCTTGAGGTCGCGGGGAAAGTAGTACATCAGCGAGGCCCAGTCGATGGCTTCGCTGTGGAGCCACGGTGTTTCGACCGTTCCGTCGCGGTGGAGGTAGTAGATGGCGCGGTCGATGATGAGGCCGTCGGTGGGGTGCAGGCGCGTGGCATAGATTACGAGGGGACATTCGGCGGCGTGCTCGAACATGTAGTGGCGGCCGTCGTAGTCGGAGCGGATGATGGGGGCTATCTGTCCGAAGGCGTCGCGTGCGAAGCTGAAGGTTGTGCCGGCCGGAGCCTCGCGCAGCCCTTTGAGGGTTTTGTCGGGATTGAACTGGACGCGCGTTTGTTTGCCGGCCTTGTAGCGGCCTGCAAGCAGGCGCATGTAACAGCGTTCACGGTAAGCGTCGTAGTGGTCGCATCCGGTGAGGGTGAAGAGTATGTGTCCCGTCAGGCCCGAGCGGCAGACGAGTTTGGTCTCGTTGCCTATTTTCCCGAGGTACCACGTGCTTCCGTAGCCTATGTCGGGGGCGTCCATGGGCGGTGTCACTTCGCGGTAGCGGTTTTTGCCCTCGCGCACGAGGCGGTAGGTGAAGAATCCGCCGAATGGCTGGTCGGCCATCTCGAGTGTGACGGTGTCGCTGACGACGGTGTCGGTGATGATGGCGCGGTGCTCCATGTCCACGTAGGCCGTCTGGCTGCGCAGGTCAATCTCGGGCTGCCGTTGGTCGCTCCAAGGCTCTCCGCCGCGGGTTGCCGCGGGGTCTTGGCGGTTGTTGCCGGTGCAGGAGAGCATCAGCAGGGCGAGCATAAGGGCTGGGGCGGGGCGCAGGTTCATGGCCAGTGGACTTAGAGCGGGTGTTGGGGTTTGACTCCTTTATATATCAGTTTGCGGAGTTTCTTGAGGGTTTTCAGGCGTGCCTTGCCGGCGGCTTCGCCTATGGCTATCATTTCGCTGATTTTGTCTCCGTTGAAACTGGTGGCGCTGTAGCCTTTCAGTTGTGGGTTGATATAGACGTCGGCCCGCTTGACGTTCTCGTTGTATTTTTTCAGGTCGGGCCGCGATACGACCCAGTTCAGCAGTCCGCCGATGCCGGTGGCCTCTCTGAGGTCGAAGTCGCGCGTCTCGTGCTTGTTCTGCGTCAGGTCTATGGCAATGACGACGTCGGCTCCCATTTCGAGCGCCACATCGACGGGCAGATTGTTGAGCAGTCCGCCGTCGTAGAGCACATACGGCCCTATGGCCACCGGCTTGTAGGCTCCGGGTATGGCCATGCTGGCGCGCATGGCTTGCGAGAGCTTTCCGCGGTCGAGCACCACTTCTGTGCGGCTTTTGGCGTCGGTTGCCACGCAGCGGAAGGGGATGGCGAGACTGTCGAAGTTGGTGGAGTCGCAGAATTCGATGAGGCTGTCGAGAAACTCCATGATGTTGTCGCCGTGGAAGACGCCCGGTCCCGAGGTGTTGTCGTGTTTTTTCTTGCGCGAAACGGGATATCCGAAGACGTATGTCACGCCTTCTTCTTTGGCAATGGGTTTAGCGCGGTGGCGTTGTTTGCGGTCGCCGAGCAGGTCGAGCCATTCCTGTGAGCGGAAGAGCGAGTCGAGCGTGGCGGCGCGGTATCCGTTGGCGTACAGGCCGCCTATGATGGAGCCTATGCTGGTGCCGGCGATATAGTCGATGGGAATGCCGGCTTCTTCAATGGATTTGAGCACACCCACCTCGGCGGCTCCCTTGGCCCCACCGCCTCCCAGCACGAGCCCGACCTTGAGTCGTTGGCTGCCGGTGGCGCCTGTGCAGAGACAGACGAGGGCTAGTAGTGTCAGTATGCGTCGCATGGCGGTCGGTGTGTCTCCCTCAGATGTGCATGAGCGAGCGGTAGGGATGTTCAATGAGTTTGCCGCCCTGCAGGTCGTCCAGTTCGAGGAAAAAGAGGTTTTCAATCTCTCCGGTGATGTTCTCAATCATTTTGTTGGCCGCTCTCATGGTGCCTCCCGTGGCCAAAAGGTCGTCTACGATGAGCACGCGGTCGTCCTTCCCGATGGCATCGGCCTGTATCTCGATGGAGGCGGTGCCGTACTCCAAGGCGTAGGAGCGGGCCAGGCATGTGCCGGGCAGCTTGCCCTTCTTGCGTATGGGCACAAAGCCTGCACCGAGCCTTTGGGCAATGGGTACACCGAGCAGGAAGCCTCTCGATTCGAGACCGGCAATTTTGGTGAACGTTTTGCCGTCGTTGGGAATGAGAGCGACGAGGTCGTCGATGAGGTCGTTGAAGCTGGCGGGGTCTTTGAGCACTGGCATCCAGTCTATAAACTCGATGCCGGGTTTTGGAAAGTCGGGAAATGTGCGGATGAGCCGCTTGTAGGATTCTTTCATGTTCTTGTGGTCTTTAGAGTTCGGTGTGACAAAGGTAATGATTTATTCTGAAAAACGGCGGTTCGGCCTGATGATTAGTTTATCTGGAACACTGAGTCGTCGGGCGAGAGTGATGCGTCGCGACGTGTGAACCGGTTCTTCTTGGTGGCCCTTTCGGGGGTGGTGTGCAAGTCTGGCGTGGCGGGCAATCCGCCTCCGGCCAGTCCGCTGAAGTTTCGCCAGTGCGACATCACGGCATAGACGTAGTCGTGGGTTTCCCGTCCGATCATGTAGCCGTTTCGCACCACAGGATCTTGATAAAAGCGTGGCTCGCTCAGTCGCAGCACGAAGGGTGCCACGCGGTCCCAGCTCTGTGTCGGAGCCTTGTTCTTTGCGGCCAGACGTATGGCGTCGCGCACGTGACCCGGTCCGCCGTTGTAGGCCGCCAGTGCAAACTTGATGCGCTCCATGGGGCTGCCTATGTCGCTGAAGTCGGCGTAGAGCTGTTTCAGATAGGCCGAAGCGCCGCGTATGCTGGCTTCAGGCTCGTTGAGTTGTTCGGGTGTCAGTCCCAGGCGTGCGCCAGTGGCCGGCATGATCTGCATCAGGCCGCGTGCGCCGGCCCAGGAACGTGCCGTGGGGTCGAAGGCCGACTCCTGCCAGGCTATGGCTGCGAGCAGGCGCCAGTCGAGGCCGGCTTTGGCGGCATAGGTCTTGAAGTGACTGTCGTAGGGCGAGAGCTGGCCTTTCACGCGGGGCACATAGCCGGAGCGTATGACCGGTGTGGGCGAAACCTTCTCGTTTGTGGGCAGGGCTGTCTCCTTCATGATGTCGTCGGGCAGGGATGGATTCCACCATGTGATGAGCGCGCTGGCCAGTTGGGGCGACGTGGGGCGCACGGCCCAGGCTTTGCGCCCTTTGCCCTGCGGTGCTGCCGGGATGAGGCGGAGCTTTTCAATCGTTTTGCGGGGCAGGGGGCAGGCTATGAGGTCGGCTTTGGCCTGTAGGAGCATGTTGACGAGTTCTGTCGTGTCGTGGGCTATCTCCATGCGCAGTCCCAGCCCCAGGCTCTTTGTGAAATGCTCTGCCAGGAGGTATTGCAGCCCCATCTCTTGCCCGCGGTAGGTGTAGTAGGTCTCTGGTCCGCTGAGCGTGACGGCAATCAGTTCTCCGGCATTCTCAATGTCGGTGAGGTCGAAGGTCTGTAGGTCTGCCGAGTCGCCCTGCGGCGCGCCGGCGGTGGCTCCGTGGCGGCATGAGGTGGCTACCGCAAGCAGCGTAGCGGCGCACAGGAGGATTTTTGTGAATTTGTTGGCGATATATGTGGCCCGCATGAAATATTATAGTTAATTTTGGCGGTGTAAAGGTACAAATAAGTTGTTTAATACGGGTCATCCTGACCGAAAGATAAGGAGGAAAACGTAAAATGATCAAGCATGTGGTGATGTTTCGCTTCCGTGACGACGTCGATGTGGCCACGCGGCGAATGGTGAGAGAAACCTTCCGCGACCAGATACTGGCCTTGCGCGACCGGCTGTCCATTATCCGCTCCATCGAGGTGGGTTTCAATGTGAACGAGCAGGAGTTGTGGGACATTTGTCTTGTGGGCGAATTTGACACGCTCGACGATGTGCGCGCCTACAGCGTCTTTCCCGACCACATGGCCGCGGCAGGGGCGCTGAAACCCTATTTGCAGGGCCGCAGCTGCGTGGATTATGTGGTTTAGACAGCAAAAAGCTAAAATATAGGCCGGAAATTTGGCACATTGACAGATTTTTCTTATTTTTGCAATCGTAATGAAACAGATGGCAGCCCATATTCATCATCATAAAACCAAATGACGGAATCATTCGGCGGGTGATGTTGTGGATGCAACGGAATATAAAAAACGGGAGACTTGCCGAAACGGGCAGGTCTCTTTTTGATAATACGCAACTATGTTGAGATTAGCAGTACAATCCAAAGGACGCCTCTACGAAGATACGATGGCGTTGCTCGGCGAAGCCGACATCAAAGTGAGTAAATCAGTGCGCGGCCTCCTGGTAGAAGCCAAAGACTTCCCCATGGAGGTCCTCTTCCTGCGCGACGACGACATACCGCAGACGGTAGCCAGCGGTGTGGCCGATTTGGGCATCGTAGGCGAAAACGAATTCCTTGAGCGCGGCGAACGGGCCGACATCGTGCGCCGTCTGGGCTTCAGCCGCTGCCGCTTGTCGCTGGCCGTGCCAAAGAGTGAGGACTACCGCGGCCTGGAGTGGTTCCAAGGCAAAAAGATAGCCACTTCTTATCCCAACATCCTGGGCCGCTTCCTCTCCGAGAATGGCATCCGGGCCGAGGTACACGTCATAACCGGCAGCGTCGAGGTATCTCCCGGCATCGGCCTGGCAGATGCCATTTTCGACATCGTCAGTTCCGGCTCCACACTTGTAAGCAACAATCTGCGCGAAGTGGAAACGGTGGTCCAGAGCGAAGCCCTGCTCATCGGCTACCCGCATATGTCAGCCGAGAAACGCGACGTGCTCGCCCAGCTCCTCTTCCGCCTGCAGGCTGTCAAGGATGCTGAAAACAAGAAATATGTCCTGATGAACGTGCCCCGCTCCAAGGTTGACGACATCGTGCGCGTGCTGCCCGGAATGAAGAGTCCCACCATCATGCCGCTGGCTGACAAGGAATGGTGCAGCGTTCACACCGTGCTCGACAAAGACCGCTTCTGGGAAATCATAGGTCAGCTTAAGGACAACGGTGCCCAGGGCATACTGGTGCTGCCTATAGAAAAAATGATACCATAAACTATGGAATTGAAAGTCGTAAGATATCCTAATGTCGAAGATTGCGACGCCCTTCTCAAACGTCCGGCCTTCGATGTCACACAACTTTTCGCCACCGTCGGAGCTGTGGTCGACGCCGTGCGCCGCGAAGGCGACACAGCCCTGCGCCGCTACGAGCTACAATTCGACCGCGTGGCCCTGGACAGCCTTTTGGTAAGCGACGAGGAGTTTTACGAGGCCATGCATCTGGTTGACGCCCCGTTGAAAGAGGCTGTCCGCCTGGCCAATGCCAATATCGAGCGCTTCCATCGCGCCCAAACCTTCAGCACCATTCGTGTGGAGACCAGTCCGGGCGTGGTGTGCGAACAGAAGTCAGTGCCCATAGAGCGGGTAGGGCTCTACGTTCCCGGCGGCACGGCTCCGCTGTTTTCCACCGTGCTCATGCTGGCCACGCCGGCCAAGATAGCCGGTTGCAGTGAGATTGTGCTTTGCACGCCGCCCGACTCCGGGGGCCGTATCAACCCTGCTATCCTCTTCGCAGCCAGGCTGGCGGGTGTCAGCAAGGTATTCAAACTTGGCGGTGCCCAGGCTGTGGCAGCCATGGCTTGCGGTACGGAGAGCGTGCCTCGGGTTGACAAAATCTTTGGCCCCGGCAACCAGTACGTCATGGCCGCCAAGCAGCTCGTAAGTCTCACTGACGTGGCTATAGACATGCCTGCCGGACCGAGCGAAGTCGAGGTGCTTGCCGACAGTTCGGCCAATGCGGCCTTCGTAGCCGCCGACCTGTTGAGCCAGGCCGAGCATGGTGCCGACAGTCAGGTAGTTCTCGTCTCCACTGACGAAGATTTGCTCCGCCAGGTTCAGCAAGAGCTGGCACAGCAGCTGGCTGAACTGCCGCGTCGCGAACTGGCCGAAAAAGCTCTCAGCCACAGCGTGCTCATCCTTGTCCGCAATATGGACGAAGCCGTGGCTCTGACCAACCGTTACGCTCCTGAACACCTCGTTGTGGCCACGGCCGACTACCGCAAGGTGGCTGAGCGCATCACCCATGCGGGTTCCGTATTCCTCGGCCCATACAGTTGCGAGAGTGCCGGCGATTATGCCTCCGGTACCAACCATACGCTGCCCACCAAGGGCTATGCCCGTGCCTACAGCGGGCTGTGCCTGGACAGTTTTATGCGTAAGATGACGCTGCAGGAGCTCTCGGCTGAGGGAGTGGCCGGCATCGGTCCCGCCGTGGTGGCCATGGCCCGGGCCGAGCGGCTTGATGCCCACAGCAAGGCAATGGAAATCAGGTTGAATCACATAAACCGATAATATGAAACCGCTCAAGGAGTTGGTCCGCCCCAACATTTGGGCTCTCAAGCCCTACAGCTCGGCCCGTGATGAGTATCACGGCAAAGCCGCGCACACGTTTCTCGATGCCAACGAGAGTCCTTACAACGTGCCTCTCAACCGTTATCCTGACCCTTTGCAAGAAGAGCTGAAGCAGGCCATAGCCCCTCTGAAGGGGGTGGAACCCCCGCAGATCTTTCTCGGCAACGGCAGCGACGAAGCCATTGACCTTGTATTCCGTGTCTTTTGTGTGCCACAGCGCGACAATGTCGTGGCCATCGAGCCCACCTACGGCATGTACCAGGTCTGTGCCGACATCAACAATGTGGAATACCGCAAAGTGCTTCTCGGACCTAATTTCGAATTGGAGCCACACAGACTCCTCGAAGTGGTCAACGAGCGCACCAAGGTGGTCTTCCTCTGCTCGCCAAACAATCCCACCGGCAACTGTCTCGACCCTGATGCCGTCGAAACCATCGTACGCCAGTTCCAAGGCATTGTTGTCGTGGATGAAGCTTATAGCGATTTTTCAACAAAGCCACAGTTCCGTCTCAGACTCAATGAATTTCCAAACCTCATTGTGCTCAATACCTTCTCCAAGGCATGGGCCAGCGCGGCCATCCGTCTGGGCATGGCCTTTGCTTCGCCCGACATCATCAGCCTCTTCACTAAGGTGAAATATCCCTACAATGTCAACGCCCTGACCATGCAAGCCGCCGCCGACATCCTCGGCCGCCGTTTTGAAGTAGACCGTTGGGTGAAACAGATACTTCAGGAGCGCACCGCGCTCCTTGCTGCCGTCAGCGAGCTCCCCATTTGCCAGCGCGTGTTCCCCACCGATGCCAACTTCTTCCTGGCCCGCATCGACCAGGCCGGCCGTGTCTACGAACACCTCGTCAGCCAGGGCATCATTGTACGCAACCGCTCGGGCGTAACCCTATGCAACGACTGTTTGCGCATTACTGTGGGCTCGCATACCGAAAACAACCGTCTCCTGGCGGCACTGCGCCAGTACAGGCCCCAATCGTAAGTCCCCGGTCGCGACTCCCCGAGACAGCAGTTCCAATGTATGAATCATAAATCATGAATAACAGATTGAAAAAAGCCATCTTCATCGACCGCGACGGCACCCTGATAGCCGAACCGGCCGACGAACAGATCGACAGCTTCGCCAAGCTCCGTTTCATGCCAGGCGCCCTGACCCAACTCGCCCTCGTGCGGCAGCGCACAGACTTTGAACTCGTCATGGTCTCCAACCAAGACGGCCTCGGCACCGAGACCTTTCCCGAAGAAACCTTCTGGCCCGTCCACAACTTCATTCTCGACACCTTCAGGAGCGTTGGCGTCGAGTTTGACAACATCCTCATCGACACTACACGGCCTGCCGACGGCGCTCCCACGCGCAAGCCCGGCACAGCCATGCTTGCCGGCTACACCTCCGGCGGCTACGACCTCGCCAACAGCTACGTTGTCGGTGACCGCGACAGCGATGCCCTCCTGGCCCGCAATCTTGGCTGCCGCTTCATCAGAATCGGTAACGGCCACACTTGGCAACAGGCCGCCGAAACCCTGCTCCTCGGCCAGCGCACCGCCCATGTCCGCCGCCAGACCGGTGAAACCGACATCGATCTCACCCTCTGTCTCGACGGCAGCGGACAAGCCGACATCCACACCGGTATCGGCTTCTTCGACCACATGCTCATGCAGCTGCCGCGCCATGGTGGGTTCGACCTTACCCTCCGTTGTCGTGGCGACCTCCATGTCGACGAGCACCACACCGTAGAAGACGTGGCCATCGTCCTGGGCACCGCCCTCCGTCAGGCACTTGGCACCAAGCTCGGCCTGTCGCGCTATGGCTTTGTCCTGCCCATGGACGACTGTCTCGCGCGTGTTGCCGTCGATCTCGGCGGCCGTCCGTGGCTTGTCTGGCGCGCCACGTTCAGACGCGAACGTGTGGGCGACCTGCCCACGGAACTCTTTCCCCATTTCTTCCATAGCCTCGCCGACGCCGCACAGATGAACCTCCATGTCCGCGCCACCGGAGACAACGAGCACCATAAAATCGAGGCCATCTTCAAAGCCCTGGCGCGAGCCCTGCGCATGGCCCTGCGGCGTGACCCCTGCAGCCTCACGCTCCCCACAAGCAAAGGCCTCCTATGAACCTCCTGCGCTGCCATAGCCGCCTGTTGACGCCGATTCTGCTCCTGATGCTCCTAACAGCCTGCGACGAGCCGCTCAGCCTTGATGCACCGCCCGAGACGCCGCCGGCCGACTCCACCGAAATCGTCATTCCCGACGACGGGGCCGACACCGTCAGCCACACCGTTTCAGAAGCGCAGGCCATCTACACCGGCGGTTCCCGCGGTCCCTGTGCCGTGCAGGGCTACATTGTCGGATGCGTGGACGGACTTGATATTGACCGCGCACAGTTTGACCCGCCTTTCCGCGTGCCCAGCAACCTGCTGCTGGCGGACGACAGCACGGAGCGCAGGCCTGGGCATTGTTTTGCCGTGGCGCTTAAAAACGGTTCGGCCCTGCGAAATGCACTGAACTTAACGGATCATCCGGAGCTGTGGCATTGCCGTCTCATGGTTTACGGTGAGCTTGGCATTTATTTCGGTCAGGTTGGCATGCGCACGCCCGACTATTGGCAACTTCTTGACGGTCCTGCGGAAGGTGGGGACGGCGGTGGCCGCGACGACGGCGGTGACGGACGGGACGATGAGGAGTATGCGACACTGCCTGTGGACGATGGGGAGACGCTGGTGGCGGGTGGACGCGGGGTAAATGTGTGCAGATAGTTGCGATTGCGGTGGAAAATGTGTAATTTTGCAGGTGAAAGGAGTAAAAACTGACGATGTATTACGTAAAGAAAACGGTTGAGGTGGCCATGGCGCACCGGCTGGCGCTTGACTACGAGAGCAAGTGTACGGGGCTGCACGGCCACAATGCTGTGGTGACGGTGTGGTGCCGCGCGCGGGAGCTGGACCGCAACGGCATGGTTGTGGACTTCAGCGAGCTGAAGCGTGTGGTGAAGGGGGCGCTCGACCACCGGTTTGTAAACGAGGTGGTGGACTTTAACCCTACGGCCGAGAATCTGGCGCGCTGGTTGTGCGAGAGGATACCCAACTGCTATAAGGTGAGCATCCGCGAGTCGGAGCACAACGAAGCCACTTACGAGCGCGACGAATGAAGCGGGTGAACGAAATTTTCCGTTCGCTTCAGGGCGAAGGCTACTGGACGGGCCGCGCGGCGGTGTTCGTGAGGTTTTCGGGGTGTAACCTGCGCTGCAGGTTCTGCGACACTGACCACGGCCGGGGCGTGCTGATGGGAGATGAGGAGATAGCGCGCCGTGCAGCGGAGGGGGGTACGGGTTTCGTGGTGCTGACGGGCGGCGAGCCGGCCTTGCAGGTTGACGGGCCGCTTGTGGCGGCGCTGCATGCAAGGGGCCTGACGGTGGCGATTGAGACGAACGGCACGAGGCGGCTGCCAGAGGGGATAGACTGGGTGACGTATTCGCCGAAGTGGGAGTTCTGCAACGGTGCCGAGCCGCAGATAGCGCGTGCGGATGAACTTAAGGTGGTGTGGACGGGCCAGGATGTGGAGCATCATTTGGATTTTCCGGCGCAGCATTATTTTTTACAGCCCTGCGACTGGGGTGACGCCGAGCGCAACCGTGAGTCGCTGGCAGCGTGTGTGGCCTATGTGGAGACGCATCCGCGATGGCGGCTGTCGGCGCAGATGCACAAACTGATTGGGGTGAGATAGGGGGATTTCGGTCTGATTTAATTGCTACAATATATGATACGCTGGTTTTTAGGATTGATATGTCTGTTCTTTTGCGCGGCAAACGGCGCGGCCGAGGTGGTTTTCGATGAATGGTTTGAGGAGCGTACGCTGCGTGTGGACTATATGTTCTCCGGTGACTCGGTGGCGCAGTCGCTGAGTTTTGACGAGGCCATGAGCATGCCCGTCTGGGCAGGTCGTCGGCGCCATTTGGACTCACTGTATGTGGAGGGCAACGGTCAGATATCGATGATTGACGCTGCTACGGGCCGTCGGATATATGCGCACTCGTTTTCGACGCTGTTTCAAGAGTGGCAACACACGGACGAGGCGCGGATGAGACGGCGGAGCTTCGAGAACAGTTTCCTGTTGCCCATGCCCAAGCGCCCGGTGAAGGTTGTGGTGGAGCTGCGTAACAGCCATAGGGCGGTGACCAGCCGTACGGTGACGCCCCTTGACCCGTCTGACATACTGATTCGCCGGCTTGACGGGGTGGTAGCGGCTCCTCACCGCTATCTGGAGAAACATGGGGATGTGTCGAAGTGTATTGACATTGCCATAGTGGCAGAGGGTTACACGGCCAAGCAACGTAAGCTGTTTTACCGCGACGCACAGCGCTTTGCAGATGCCTTGTTTGAGCATGAACCCTTCACCTCGCTGCGGCATCGTTTCAATATCGTGGCGGTGGCTCCGGCTTCGCGCGACGAAGGTACGAGCGTGCCCCGTCAAGGTCTGTGGAAGGAGACGGCAATAAGTTCTAATTTCGATACTTTCTACAGCGACCGCTATCTGACGACGCTTCATCTGAAACGCTTGCAGGATGTGCTGACGGGCATAGCCCACGAACATGTGGTGGTGCTTGTGAACAGCGATGTTTACGGCGGTGGCGGCATTTATAACCTATACATGCTCTCGTCGGCGCACCACAAGTATTCTCTGCCGGTGATGATACATGAGTTCGGCCACAGTTTTGCCGGTCTGGGCGACGAATATGCCTATGGCGAGGCCGAACCTTACTATCATCAGGGTGTGGAACCGTGGGAGCCCAACCTGACTACTTTGGCCGATTTCAGGTCAAAGTGGGCCGACATGGTGCCTGCCGGCGTGGCGGTGCCTACTGCCGTGTCTGAAAACGGTGGCAAGGACACGGAGAGCGTGGGTGTCTACGAGGGGGCGGGTTATCTGACGAAGGGAGTCTATCGTCCGGCGCCCGAATGCCGCATGAAGGTGAACGATGTGCAGCAGTTCTGCCCCGTGTGCCGACGTGCCATAGCGCGTGCGGTAGCGTTTTACACGGAGTAACCGTTTGTTTCTGAGAAAACTTTTTGTGTTTAGCGCAAGGCGGGCTTAAATGTTTGCCACGCGCATGATGTCGGCGAACACACCGGCTGCCGTGACTTCGGCACCGGCTCCGTAGCCTTGTATAATCATGGGATAGCGGCGGTAGCGCTCCGTGGTAAGCACAACGACGTTGTTGGAGTCTTCAAGCTTGTAGAACGGGTGGTTTTCGTCCACTTCGACAAGCGACACAGTGGCTTCCCCGTTGGCCCATCTGGCTACGAAGCGCAGGCGGTGACGGGCCTGGGCCACGCTTTGCCGGCGTTGCTCAAACTGGGCGTCGAGCTGGCTGACGCTATCCATGAAGTCGGCGGTAGTGCCTTCGAAGTATTCCTGTGGTATGAAGGGTTCGATGTGCACATCCTCCTGATTGATGCGTTCTCCCGCCTCTCTGACAAGGATGACGAGCTTTCTGAGCACATCTTTGCCGCAGAGGTCGATGCGTGGGTCAGGCTCGCTTATCTTCAACTCCTTTGCCTGGCGGATAACGGTGCTCAGCGGTCGGTCGGCCGCAAGGTTGTTGAAGATGTAGTTGAGCGTGCCGCTGAGCACAGCCTGTATTTCGATGACGCGGTCGCCGCTGGCGCGGAGGTCGTCAATGGTTTTTATGATGGGAAGGCCTGCGCCGACGTTTGTCTCGTAGAGAAATTTCACGCCGTGGCTCAAGGCAGTGTTCTTGAGGGAGGCGTAGGTGTCGTAAGGCGCTGAAGCAGCTATTTTGTTGGCCGTCACCACCGATATGTTGTGCTCCAGCAGGGTTTGGTAGGTTGAGGCTATATCGCTGCTTGCTGTGCAATCTACGAAGACGGAGTTATAAAGATTCATGTCAAGTATAGCTTGCAGCAAGTGGTCTTTGTCACAAGGCGATGCCTGTTTCAATGTGTCGAGCGCGCCGTCCATGTCAAGTCCTTCTGCATTGAAGATGGCACGTTTACTGTTGGCCAATCCCACGAGATTGAGTTTGAGGCGGCGGGTGTCCATCAGTTCCTGCCGCTGCTCCTGCAGCTGGCTGAGCAGGCTTGAGCCTACGCCGCCCACGCCGCATAGGAAGAGGTTTATCACCTGGTAGTCGCTCAGGAAGAAACTGTCGTGGATGACGTTGCTGGCTTTGCGCAGGTGCTGTTTGTCGATGATGGCCGATATGTTGGTCTCCGATGCGCCTTGGGCCACTGAGAGCACGCTGATGCCGTTCCTGCCCAGCACGCTGAAGAGCTTGCCGGCTATGCCCTGCGTGTTCTTCATCTGTTCGCCGACGATGGCGATGGTTGAGAGCCCGTCAATGCGCTGCATGGGGTTCATGGCGCCGGTGGCAATTTCTTTGGCAAATTCCTGGTCGAGCACGCGGCAGGCCGTCTCGGCGTCGCGGGGCGTCAAACAGATGGTTGTGCTAGTTTCTGACGAAGTCTGTGCCACCATGAACACACTTAGCCCGTGCGCTGCCAAAGTTGAGAAGATACGACGGTTGACACCGATGACACCGACCATGGACATACCCGAGACGTTGACCAATGACGTGTCCTTGATGGCCGACAGTCCGCGTACGGCTTGCCTACCTGCGGGTGCTTCACTCGTAATAAGGCTGCCGGGAAATTCGGGACGGAAGGTGTTGCGTATGTATATAGGTATGTTCTTCTTGCGGACGGGATAGATCGTGGGGGGGTAAACCACCTTTGCACCGAAGTTGCACAACTCCATGGCCTCGTTGTACGACAAGGTTTCAATGGTGTAGGCATTAGGCACAATTCTGGGGTCTGCCGTCATGAACCCGTCAACATCGGTCCATATCTCGAGCGTCTCCACGTCGAGCGCGGCAGCCACGATAGCCGCTGTATAGTCCGAGCCACCGCGACCCAGAGTGGTGGTAATGCCGCTTGTGGCGTCCGATGCTATGAAACCGGGGATGACAGCTATGGTCTGAAGGTTGGCAAAGCGTTCCTGGATGAGGCGGTTGGTAAGTGTATAATTCACCATAACCTTCTCTTCGCGCTTTTCCGTCTTTATGAACTCGCGCGAGTCGTAGCGCACGGCACCTTCAATCAATGCCTCCACGCACAGCGAGGAGCAGCGCTCGCCGTAACTCAGTATGGCATCGCTCGTGCGCGGTGTGACGTCTTGGATGAGGCATACGCCGTGGAGCAGGTCCGACATCTCGCTGAAGAGGCTTTGTAGTTTCTCTTTCAGCTCTGTCCGCTGCTTTTCCGAGCCAATTACGGCATCTATCAGGTCGTGATGGGCGGCTACGATCTCTTTAACCAGCCGCTTGTAGTCGGCGTTGCCTTCGCTGGCCAGCCGTGTGGCTTCGATCAGGTTGTCGGTCACAGTCTTCAAGGCCGATACGACTACAATTACAGGTCCTCTTCCGGCTTCTGCAATGCGTTTGATATTTTGTATTCCAATGATGGAGCCAACCGAAGTGCCTCCGAATTTAAGTACTTTCATTTTTGTGTAGGGTAGAATAAATGTGCAGGGATTTGCACGGTTGAAAAGTAAATGATAAAGAGTCTAATGACATTTGGAGTCGCATACATTCAGCCCGTCAGGGCATCAAACCCTGGCGACGCGCATCGCATGGCGAATAATCGCTGTGGAAAGAACGTTTTTTGTCCATAATGCTACTTTTCAAAAGGCAAAAGTACAAAGTTTTTCCCATTCTGCTATTCTTTCCCGCTCTTTTTCTGCTTCTCATAGCTCGCCAAAGGCCGTTTTACCCGTTTCCTGATTGTTTCAAAGCTGTTTTTATCAATCCTATGATCCATTTGGAATCGTCCAAGTGCTTTTTCGGAAAAACCAAGTCTGACTTGTTCCGTCATATGGCGGTTACTCCAAAAAACAGAGACATTCGGAATGACTCCAAATGCCTCTGAATGTGCGCCTGACAGGACTCGAACCTGCACGTCACAGACACCAGATCCTAAGTCTGGCGCGTCTACCAATTCCGCCACAAGCGCGTAAAATCGGATGCAAAGTTAACGATTTTATAGCATAAATGTGGGTTAGTCTGCAAAAAAGAATGTTTCGCCTAAGGCTTTTCCCCTGTTTTCAAGTAGGCACGTGCTGCCTCGATCATCGTGTCAAAACCCTGGCGGAAGTCCTCTTCGGTGAGTTCGACCCGCAAGTCAGGTTCAATACCTTCTTCCACGCAGTTCATATCCTTGTCGAACATGGGGCAAGCTGAGAACCGCACAGACCAACCGTTGGGTAATTCGCTGTGAAAAGGCATTCCGCCGCCGCCGCCGGTGGGTGTGCCCATGAGTGTGACGTTCTTGCACGCCCGCATGTACATGGCAAAGGTGTTGGCGGCGCTATATGTGCTACGGTTAGTCAGCACTACGGTCTTGCGTTGCCAGCGCATGCCCTCGGCAGGTTTCACTTTGAGAGGTTCTGGCTTTGACATGGCGTCGTGGGCAGGCCCTGTCTTGTGTGCCATGTAGCCTCCCGTGATTTCTTCATTGGTGAAACAGCCCGCCAGGTTTTGCGCCTCGGAGAGCATGCCGCCTTCGTTGTTGCGTATGTCAACGATCAGCCCGTTGCACATGGCCAGTTTGGTGAACACTGCGTTGAGGTTGCCGCTGCCGTAGGCGTGGTCGAACGAACCGCAATAGATGTAGCCGATGTTATCGTCGAGAATGCGGTAGCGCAGTCCGGCAGAGATGGCGTAGTCTTTGCCCAAGTAGCGGCGAAGCAGGCTGTCGCTGAAATTGGCAGGATAGTTTTCGAACCAATCCCAGTAGCGCGCCACATTGAATGAGGAGGTGAGGTTGACATGTCCGTCGCGGAGCTCGCGAAGCATGTGCGAGCACACCTCAAAAAGCTGTTCGCTGTTCATGGTGGGCACTATCTTCTGCCGGTATCTTTCGTGCACCTCGTTCCAGTCGAGCTGGTGGGCGGCAGCCTTTTCTGGGAAGAAACAATAGTGCTCGTCCAGCGTGCGCCACAGGGCTTCGAAGTTGCCGGAGGGGGTGTTGTCGAACTCGTCTTCGGTTATGCAGCCGGCAAGGAGCCATGTCATGGCGGCCATGAGGCACAAACGTAGGATGGTGGCCGTTTTATTCATAGTTCTGATGTGCGGTAGCGTGGTTTTACGAGTTGAAACGTTTTGACGTATCCGACCAGGAACGTGTGAGTCCAGTCGTGGGTTTTAAGATGATTGACGTGGCTCTGGCGTATGCCGCACTGGTAGCCCACACGCACCACATGGGTGCCGACAGGCAGGTCCAGCGAGAGCATCTGGTTGAGATTGAAGGCCTGAACGGGGTTTGTGACGCACACATTGTGGTCGTAGTGGCCGAGCGAAAAGATTTCGTAATACGATTGCGTGTAGTTAGGTGAAAACATGAGGCCTATAAGTGGCACTTCTATTTGATATCGTGCGCTCCATGTCCGATTTAGTAAACGGAAATCACAGATAGCGGCGGCCGAAAGTCCGATGTCGACGGCGGCGCGTGCTTGTGCCGGGTTGTTTCCGTTGCGTGTGTTGTAAACAAAGCCCAGGTGAGCGGCTGCCATAGGGCCAGCGAGCACTTTCAGGTTGGTTCTTGGCGACCATTGGTAGCGCCATGCGATGGTCCAGTCGACGCCTCCGGCAATGTCTTTGGCATCTTCCGTGGGCGAATTGCAGTATGCCAGGTTTCCTTGCAGGCTGTTCTGCATGGCAATGTTGCCTTTCATCAGACGGGTGTGCCGGTTGTGCTCGCGCAGGATGCGCACGGTGGTACCGGTATATTCAGATGGTGAGAGGTAAGTGTCGAGCAGATTGTGGTAGCCCACGCCAAAGAGGGTGGCATGTGTGCGCAGGCGTGTCATAGGGCCGGTGTCCTGTGCCGGGGATGCGTTGTGCATTGTCAGGCACAGTATAAGGACGAGGGTCAGTTTGAGCCGTTTCACGTGGGCAGCGGTGTATGGTGACTATAATCAGAACAAGCGGCCCTGACCGAGGATTTCGTCTTTCAGTTCGTCGTCGCTCTTGTTGATGTCTGCGTCCATGTTTTCGTCAGGCTCAGTCTCCTCCTGTCTGTCCGCAGCCACTTCCTGTTCAGGTTCGGGCTGGCGCAGCGGAGGCAGTTCTTCCACCTGTCCGAGGGTGTATGTGGTCAGCCGCTTGCCCTTGGCCTTGAAACTTTTGATGCCGACAAACTGTTCTACGTCGATTTCTTCTTCTCCCCGGAAGGCATCATCGCCGCCGTAGGTCAGGCGAAGTCGGGGATAAGTCTCTTGTGTGAGCAGCAGCAAGCGGTTTTCGGCGTTCTCGCCCAAGAAAGAGTGAGGCTTGCTCGAGTCTGGCAGGCTAAAACGTTTGAGATAGGGGTAGCCGTTGTTGTCTGCGTCAACGAGTACAGCGCTCCATATCGTGGCGGCGTGGTATTTGCCGATATATTTCACGTTGGTTTCGTAATGGTTGTTCGGGTCAACGTCGGTCATATAGTAGTTGCCGTTTTCCAGGATTACCATAATGCGGTCGTCGGCGGCAAATTCGCCCAGATATTGCCCGTGGTCGTCGAAGTTAAGCCGTTGTGTGTCGTTGTCAAACCAGACCTTGCGGCCGCCAAGTGTTGATGCGCCGTGGCTTTTCAGCACGATGCGATACACAGGGTTCTTGGTAACCAGATTTCCCTGGCTCTGGCGCCCCTTTATCTTAAGGTCGGCAAAATCCAGGTCAAAGGAGATCTTCTTTAACTTCGGTTGAGGTTTCAGCATCACCTTCACCACTTCGGCTTCACCGTTCGGATTGGCAGTGAAGTACACCACGCGGCTGCCCGGGGTGCCTATTGTGACGTCATACTCGTGGTCTCGTGTGATGCTTGTCACGTTAAATCGCTTCTGAAAGTAACTTCCTTTGCGCCCGTCGTGATATATCAGATTGTATATCGTACGCTTGTCATTCTTTTTGAATACAGCCACGTGGATAACTTCGGCTTTGCGCCCCTCACGTTTTGATTTCTCTGTCTCACCTATGAACAGTTTCTCCTGAATGCGGGTCACCTTGTACGTACCGTCGCGATAGAAGAGAATAATGTCGTCCAGGTCGGAGCAGGGACCGATGAGTTCGTCTTTTTTAAGGGCAGTGCCTATGAAACCTTCGTCATGGTTGATGTAAAGTTTCTGATTGGCTTCAGCTACTTTGGCTGCCTCAATCGTATCAAAGGATGCAATCTCCGTGCGTCGGGGATGCTGTGCGCCATATTTTGACTTTAGCAGTTCAAACCAGTTGCACGTCACCTCAATCATGTTTTTGAGGTCCTTTTCAATCCGAGCCATTTCCTCGCGAAGCCGCACCATGGCTTCCTCGGCTTTGTCCTTGTTAAACCTGGCTATGCGTTGCATCTTGATTTCAAGGAGTCGCAGTATGTCATCCTTCGTTACCTCCCGTACCATTTGCGGATAGAAGGGCGTGAGCCGCTCGTCGATGTGCTCACACAGCTCGTCGGTTGACGCAGCATTCTCAAAGCCTTTGTCTTTATAGATTCGTTCGTTGATGAAAATACTTTCCAGCGACGCATAGTGAAGCTGTTCCAGCAGTTCGGCGTGTTTAATCTCCAGTTCCTTTTGCAAAAGCGCCTTTGTATTGTCCACCGAATGGCGCAACACGTCGCTCACCGTCATGAAGACCGGCTTGTTGTCTTCAATCACGCAGCAGTTGGGCGACACACTCACTTCGCAATCCGTGAAAGCGTACAAAGCATCAATTGCTTTGTCACTACTGGTGCCCGGAGTCAGATGTACCACAATCTCTGCTTGAGATGCCGTGTTGTCATCCACACGTCGCGCGGCTATCTTGCCTTTTTCAATCGCCTTCAGAATGGAGTCAATCAGTGTCGGGCTTGTCTTGCCGTAGGGCATGTCCGTTATGACCAGTGTCTTGTTGTCCAGTTTACTAATCTTTGTTCGGATGCGAAGCGAGCCGCCTCGGGCTCCGTCGTTGTATTTTGAGACATCCATGCGCCCGCCTGTGAGAAAGTCGGGATAGAGCTTGAACGGCTCGCCTTTTAGATAGGCTACTGCCGCGTCACACAGTTCACCCAAATTATGAGGCAGGATTTTCGCGCTCAGACCAACGGCTATGCCTTCCGCTCCCTGCGCCAAAAGCAGCGGGAACTTTACCGGTAGTGTCACCGGTTCCTGATTCCGGCCGTCGTATGACAACTTCCATTCCGTTGTTTTTGCGTTAAACATCACGTCAAGCGCCAGTTTCGACAGCCTGGCCTCAATGTATCTCGGCGCAGCGGCGGCATCGCCTGTCAGAACGTTGCCCCAGTTCCCCTGACAGTCTACCAACAGCTCTTTTTGTCCCAGTTGCACCAGCGCACCGTAGATTGACGCGTCGCCGTGGGGGTGAAACTGCATCGTATGGCCCACGATGTTCGCCACCTTGTTGTAGCGGCCGTCGTCCATGCGCTTCATGGAGTAAAGGATGCGCCGCTGCACTGGTTTCAGGCCGTCGGCCAGATGAGGCACGGCGCGGTCAAGAATCACGTAGCTCGCGTAGTCAAGAAACCAGTTGCGGTACATACCCGGCAAACGCCACCTGCCGCCACCGCTCGTGGCTGCCGGCGCATCTTCGGGACGGTAAGAGGCATGAGCCTCGGGGATTGTCGTCTGTTCGTCCATTTCGGCTATATCTATGGGTCGGTTAAAATCAACAGCAAAGTTACGATTTTTTTTTGAAGCCATGTCCAAAACGGCGGGTCTGATATAAATTTTCTTATCTCAAACCTATTTTTTGCTTTTTCCCACTCCAAGAGAGGCAGGAGTGCGGGAAATTTCGTATTTTTGCACGTAAAACAGTTAATGTCTATCTAAAAACAAAAAACGAACGATGGCACAACAAGAAGATGTGTTTAAGAAGATTGTCTCGCACTCTAAGGAGTACGGCTTCGTGTTTCCCTCAAGTGAAATATACGACGGGCTGGGCGCAGTGTACGACTACGGTCAGCTGGGCGTGGAGCTGAAAAACAATATAAAGCAATACTGGTGGCAGTCGATGGTGCTGCTCAACGACAACATCGTCGGTCTCGACTCTGCAGTGTTCATGCACCCCACGGTGTGGAAGGCAAGCGGCCACGTGGACGCTTTCAACGACCCGCTGATTGACAACCGCGACTCGAAGAAGCGCTACCGCGCCGACGTATTGATTGAAGACCAGATTCAAAAGTACGAGGACAAGGCGCAGAAGGAGGTGGACAAAGCCCGCAAGCGTTTTGGCGAGAGTTTTGACGAGACGCTGTTCCGCCAAACGAACCCGCGCGTTCTCGGACACATGGAAAAACGCGATGCCCTGGAGATGCGCTACAAGAAAGCCATGGAAGCAAACGACCTGGCCGAGATACGTCAAATTATCGTGGACGAGGAAATTGTCTGCCCCATCAGCGGTACGCGCAACTGGACTGACGTACGACAGTTTAACCTGATGTTCAAAACGGAGATGGGCTCAACGGCCGACGGGGCGATGACAGTGTATCTGAGACCCGAGACGGCGCAGGGCATCTTCGTGAATTATCTGAATGTGCAGAAGACCGGGCGCATGAAGGTACCCTTTGGCATCGCACAGATAGGCAAGGCGTTCCGCAACGAAATAGTTGCGCGCCAATTTATCTTCCGTATGCGAGAGTTTGAGCAAATGGAGATGCAGTATTTCGTAAAACCGGGAACGGAAATCGAATGGTTCAACTACTGGAAGGCACAACGGATGAAGTGGCACCAAGCTTTGGGCTTCGGAACGGAGAATTATCGCTTCCATGACCATGAGAAACTGGCGCACTACGCGAATGCAGCGACAGATATCGAATTCCGCATGCCCTTTGGCTTTAAGGAGGTGGAAGGAATCCATTCCCGCACCGACTTTGACCTGCGTCAGCACGAGAAATACAGCGGTAAGAGCATCAAATACTTTGATCCGGAAA
Source organism: Bacteroidaceae bacterium (assembly GCA_017940565.1). Lineage (GTDB taxonomy): Bacteria > Bacteroidota > Bacteroidia > Bacteroidales > Bacteroidaceae > UBA6382. The sequence continues at coordinate 29,648 of JAGAYH010000047.1, forward strand.
CGAATGAAAGTTATACACCGTACGACATCGAGACCTCCATTGGCGTGGACCGTATGTTCCTCACTGTGATGTGCCACTCGTTCGAAGAACAGACGCTTGAAGGCGGCGACACACGCACGGTGCTGCATCTGCCAGCGCCATTGGCTCCAATCAAGTTGGCCGTGCTGCCGCTCGTAAAGAAAGACGGGCTGCCGGAGAAGGCACGTGAGATTGTCAACAACCTGAAATTCCATTTCAACACCAAATACGACGAGAAAGACTCCATAGGCAAGCGCTACCGTCGTCAAGATGCGATAGGCACTCCCTATTGTGTCACCGTGGACCACGATACATTGCAGGACAATCAGGTGACTCTGCGCGACCGTGACACGATGGAGCAGCGCCGGGTTCCCATCAGCGAGTTGCAACATTTGCTGGAAGAGCGCGTAAGTCTGACATCGTTGCTGAAAAAATTGGTATAAGTTTTTTTATGTGAAAGATAAGAGGTGGACATGAAACATATAGTCAAGACATTTTGCCTGTTGGCCTTGGGCATGCTTGGTCTGTGGGCTTGCAGCGACGATGACGGAGCTACGGACGAGTACTCCGACTGGCAGGCACGCAACGAGGCTTATTTTGCCTCGCAGATGGCAACGGCACGTACAGCCATTGCTGCCGCAAAACAGGCACATGGCGCGGCGTGGGAGGAGCATTGCGGCTGGAAAACGTTCGTTTCGTTCCGCCACGACGAGAATCAACCGACGAAAGCCGGCGACAGCATCGTGGTAGAGGTGCTTGAAAAAGGCGAAGGTCGTGTTACCCCGTACATCAACGACTCTGTGCGCATCTTTTACCGCGGCCGGCTGATTCCAAGTGCGAGCTATCCCGAAGGAATGGTGTTTGCCTACAGCGGACAGTCGTCGAAGTATGAGGACATCTTCAATGTGGCCACCGCCGTGCCCACAACACGGCGTGCCTACTCGTTTGTTACGGGCTTTTCGACGGCTTTGCTGCACATGCACACGGGCGACCGTTGGCGTATCTACCTGCCGGCGGCACTGGGCTACGGCAAAGTGGAGCAGGGGAGCATTCCGGCTTACAGTACCCTCGTGTTTGAGGTGAAGATGCTGGCCTTCTTCCGGAGCGGAGCCGTGGTAACGCCGTGGAACTGATTTAAGCCTATGCTGTCAATCAATGTAAACGGACGTCTGTTGGACTTGTCCTCGCCGAAGGTGATGGGCATAGTGAACGTGACGCCCGATTCTTTTTATACGTCAAGCCGCGTTGGCGACGAAGCGGCCCTTCGTTGCCGCGTGGAGCAGATGAGAGCCGAGGGTGCCGACATGATTGACATCGGAGCCTGTTCCACACGTCCCGGAGCCGATACGGTGGCGCCAGATGAGGAGATGAAACGCTTGGAATGGGCTTTGAAAACCGTTTGCTCGGAGTGGCCCGAAGCCATCATTTCCGTAGACACGTTCCGCAGCGAGGTGGCGAAGATGAGTGTTGAGGAATATGGTGCAGCAATCGTCAATGACATTTCGGCAGGTGACTTGGACGGAAATATGTTTGACACGGTGGCGCGTATGCGCGTTCCTTATATTATAATGCACATGAAAGGCCGGCCTGCCACCATGCAACAGGCTCCGAAGTATGATGACGTGGTGAGCGAGGTGGTGATGTATCTGGCCGGAAAGGTTGCGGCGTTGCGGGAGAGGGGCGTTGCCGACATTATCATTGACCCTGGCTTCGGTTTCGGCAAGACGCTTGAACACAACTACGAGTTGCTGGCCCACTTGTCGGCCCTGCACGAACTGGAGTGCCCTCTGCTGGTCGGCATGTCGCGCAAGAGCATGGTTTATCGCCTTTTGGAGCAAACACCGGAGGAGGCGCTCAACGGTACCACGGTGGTAAACACGATGGCCTTGTTGCAAGGAGCCAACATATTGCGCGTGCACGACGTCAGAGCCGCTGTGGAGGCGGTGCGTATCTGTGAGAAAATGAAAGAACAACAATAAAAGACAGAACATATGATTTCTTTCGGCATCAAAGACGTGATTGACATTCTGCTGGTGGCTTTCTTGCTCTACTACATCTATCGTCTGATGAAGCGTTCCAGTGCTGCCAACATTTTCACGGGTATCATTATTTTCATTCTCGTTTGGATTGTCGTTTCCCAGATTTTTTCGATGCGCCTGCTTGGAACTATTCTCGACAAACTGGTGAGTATGGGAGCGCTGGCCCTGGTTGTGCTGTTCCAGGAAGAGATTCGCCGTTTCTTTTCTTCAATTGGCACGCGCAGTTCCCGACTTTCGTTCCCCGGTCTTTTCCGTTCGCGGCGCCATGACCCGCATCGTGAAGAATATCTCCCAGTTGTCATGGCCTGTAAAAACATGAGCCGCGATAAAGTGGGCGCACTCATCGTTTTGGAACAAAACGTAGGGCTGAGTGAATACATTGGTTCTGGCGACCTGATCAACGCTGACATTTCGCAGCGCCTCATTGAAAACTTGTTTTTCAAGAACAGCCCGCTCCATGACGGGGCTGTCATCATCCGCGGAGGACGTATTGCCGCCGCTGGCTGTATTCTGCCGGTTTCTCACAATGCAGACATTCCCAAAAGCCTTGGTCTGCGCCACCGTGCCGCTCTCGGCATCTCGCAAAAAACAGATGCCGTCAGCATCATTGTATCTGAAGAGACCGGTAGCATATCCGTGGCGCGCGGAGGCCAATTCCGTCTGGCCATTACCGCTGACGAGCTGGAGAATTTCCTGAACAATCCCGACCTGTTGGAATAAGCCGCGACGTATGTCCGATTTATAATGAAATAACTCCGATTTGAAAAAAGACAAATCGGAGTTGCTTTGTTTTTATCTCAACCTGTTCCGCAGATAATTGCCCTTGACCTGCCAGAAGAAGTAGATGACGCCAAACACATTTACCATGGCGGCAGAATAGAAGGCCGCCCCGTAGCCCATAGCCTCGCTGAGCGCACCGCCCACAACGATGCCGAGCCCCATGCCCACGTCCCAACTGGTCAGAAGCGTTGAATTGGCCGTGCCGCGCTGGCTGTGTGGCGCCAGGTTGATGAACATGTTCTGAAAGGCGGGAAACATATGGCCGTTGCCCAAACCTATGATGAGCGCAGAGCCATAAAAAGCCCACGGCTTGGCCACTGAGGCGAAGAGTATATAGCCAAAGACTGAAATACATATGCCCAACGCGGCATTGTGAACAATCTTGCCCTGCCGCAAAGTGCGTGTGCCGATGAGCCGGCTCAAGATAAGGCCGGCTGAAAGTATCATAAAGAAAAGTCCACTGCCCCCAATGATGCCCAAACGCTCTTTGCCGTAAATGGCAAGGTAAGTGGCAAGCACGCCGTATGAGTAAGCGTAGCACACCATGGCGATGCTTTCGCGCCAACCCTTGACAAGGAAAAAACGGTCGAGCGACAGTTTCTGCGACTTTGTCTGAAGTTCCCTGGGAGCCAACTTGAGCGTGGCGTTGATGCACACGCCAAGGGCTGAAGCCAACAAAGCAATCAGAAAAATCAAGTTGTAGTTCCCCGTAAGCTCGTAAATGTAAAGGCCAACCGACGGGCTCAGCGCTGTAGCGATGTTGTTGCTCAGCCCATAGTATCCGATGCCTTCTGCACGCCTTGTGGGGTGGAGCACATCAATGGCTACGGTGGAATTGGCCACGGTTGCGGCGCCGAAGGGGGCACCATGGAGCGTGCGAATCAGGGCAAAGAGCACCAGACTCCAACCTGTGACGAAATATCCTGCAAAGAAGAAGGCGAACAGGCCGTAACAAACCATCAGAACCAGTTTGCGGGGCCGGCTGTCCACGAGATAACCGCTGACACTGCGCATCATGAGCGCCGTCAAAGTGTATCCCGACAGTATCAGGCCTATTGTGTGCTTGCCCGCCCCAAATGTATCGCTCAGATAGAGCGGCAACAGCGGCGTCAGCACCATGAAAGAGAAGAACAGCATGAAGTTTGCCGTCCATACCTTCATATAATTCCGGTTCCAGAGGCGTTCCATCGTGGCTTATGTTGCATAAAGGGGGGCCGAACATTTCAGTGCGGCCCCTCTATGTCGCATTAAATCCTATAATTATTTGCCGAAGTTTCTGGAAACAAAGGGCAGGCTCCAGCGGAGTCCCGTGTGCCAGTATTCCCAATTGTGAACGCCGTTGCGCACTCGGAATTCGCAGGGAATACCTGCGCGACGCATCTCGCGGTGGAAGTCTTCGTTGAACTCAAGCAGGAAGTCGTCGTCGCCACAGTCGATAAACCAGCGCACAGTGCGGAGTTTCTGCTTCGTAGCATCGTCAGCCTTGCGTAGGAATTCGATGGCGGAGTGGTCATGTACGCTGCAGGACACGATGGCATGTTTGCTGGTCGTGTTTTTCCTCATCTCATCCGACACAGCTTGGTCCAGCCAGCCGCTGAGTGCGTAGCAGGAGGAGAACATTTCGGGATGGCGCTGACAATAGACCACACTGCCGCCGCCACCCATGCTTAAGCCGCTGACAGCCCGGTGCTCCTTGTCGCCAATAATGCGATATTTCTTCTCAACATGGGGAAGGAATTCCTCAAAAAAGAAACGTTCGTAAGGCCATCCCTCCATGTTGAAATAACCATTCCATACGGTGGACGTAGGTTGGCCTCCGGCTTCGGGCATAATGACAATCATGGGCACACATTCGCCGGAGCCGATCAGTTCATCGATAACGATTTTCATACGTCCGTTCTTCTCCCATCCGGTGTGGGTGTCGCTCAGTCCGTGCAAGAGGTAGAGCACGGGGTATTGGCGGTCGGTTTCCTTTTCATAGCCGTTGGGCAGATAAACATTGTAGTGGCGCACGGCGCCGAGCACCTGGCTTTGCAGGCTGTCGGTCACGAGGCGTCCGGCATGGCCCGAGCCGAGGCCCATGAGCAGGACGCTTGCCAACAGAACGAGTTTTTTTCTCATATTACTTGTGATTTAGAGTTTGAAATTTCTGTTTAATTTTTTCCACTGCGTCTTCGGCCGTAGCGGCATCCAATGCAGCGGCCTCCATGGGGCACAGCCCCGAGTTTTCGCGGTTCATGATGCAGGGCACAGTCTCTTTGTATTCATATTCCACCGTCGAGCGTTTCAGCAAATCGATGGCCGTGAGGCTCAGGATGGGGGTGAAGAGGCGTCTGACGCCGCCTGTAATCATCAATGCTGCGGCTGCGCGCCCCACTATCTTGTCTGCCACTTCGGCGCTTTGAAGAAAGTCCGGTTCAGTGGCCAATAGGTAGAGCAAATCGCGGATGCCGCGTCCGTCAAACGTGCGGACGTCGTTGCCGTGGCGCACAACGAGCGAGTGATGGCCCTCTTGGAGCAGGCGATACATGTCTTCCATGCCGCGAAGTTACGAATAATTCGCCTGACGGCAAACACTGCGGCCGTAGTTTTTGAGAAAATAATCGGCAGCCTTTCGTCAGTTTTCACTACCTTTGCACTAAAATTCAGCACCGTGATTTCAGCCGAACATATCAGCGTGTCCTTTGGCGCGCGGCCGCTTTTCTCTGATGTCTCCTTTGTGATTAACGCGAAGGAGCGCTTGGCGTTGGTGGGTAAGAACGGCGCGGGCAAAAGCACCTTGCTGAAAATACTTGCCGGAGAGCAGATGCCCACTTCAGGAACCGTCAGCCGTCAGTCGGAGCTGACCATAGGCTATCTGCCGCAAGTGATGCGTTTGGCTGACTCCACTACGCTCATGGAGGAAGCGGAGAAAGCGTTCGACCATATCCGAGATACAGAAAAGCAACTCGAACATACGAATTTTTTACTCGGACATCGTTCCGACTATAATTCATCAGAGTATGCCCAGCTCATAGAGCGCAGCGCCTGGCTCACGGAACGCCTTCAGATGATGGGCTCTCAGAACCGCCGTGCCCAGGTTGAACGCACGCTGTTGGGATTGGGCTTCCGTGAGGACGATTTTTCACGTCCCACGGCCGAATTTAGCGGCGGCTGGCGCATGCGTGTGGAGCTGGCCAAGCTACTTCTGTTGCGTCCGGACCTGCTTCTGCTCGACGAACCCACAAATCATCTCGACATAGAAAGTATTGCGTGGCTCGAAGACTTTCTTGGCCGCCATGGAGGGGCACTTGTGCTGGTCAGTCACGACCGTGCATTCGTCAACAACGTCACTACGCGCACGCTGGAACTTTCATGCGGAAAACTCATCGACTATCGTGTGAAATACGACCAATATGTGCAACTGCGTGAGCAGCGTCGTGCCGCCCAACTCCGTGCTTGGGAAAACCAGCAGAAGGAAATGGCCGACATACGCGAGTTTGTCGAGCGCTTTCGCTATAAACCGACAAAAGCAGTTCAGGTGCAGCAGCGCCTGCATCAGTTGGAGAAGATGGTTCCCATTGAGATAGACGAGGTGGACAACGCCATGCTTCACCTGAAATTCCCTCCCACAGAGCGCAGTGGCGATTTCCCGCTGATATGTGAGGGAGTTGGCAAAACATATGGCGAACACAACGTGTTTCATGACGTCAACCTCACCATCCGTCGTGGAGAAAAGGTTGCTTTCGTCGGACGTAACGGCGAGGGAAAGACAACTCTGGTAAAGTGTATCATGGGTGAGACAGACTATGACGGAAGTCTGCGTGTCGGTCACAATGTCAAGATCGGCTATTATGCACAAAACCAGGCGCAGCTGCTGGATGATACGCTCACAGTCTATGATACGATAGACCATGCTGCACGTGGTGAGGTGCGTACCAAGATACGCGATATTCTGGGTGCCTTCATGTTCGGCGGTGAAGCCTCTGAAAAGCGCGTATCCGTGCTTTCGGGCGGCGAACGCAGCAGATTGGCGATGATCAGGTTGCTTTTACAACCTGTCAACTTCCTCATACTCGATGAACCGACCAATCATTTGGACATGCGTACCAAAGATGTGCTGAAGGAGGCCATACAAGCTTTCGACGGAACGGTAGTTGTCGTCAGCCACGACCGGGATTTTCTCGACGGTCTCGTAAATAAAGTCTACGAATTTGGAGACGGAAAGGTGCGTGAGCATCTTGGAGGCATCTACGACTTTCTTGAAAAAAAGAAAATAGCATCTCTGCGCGAGTTGGAAGCAGTTAAACCCGCTCCGGCGGCACCTAAAGCCACGGGGCAGCCATCTGCCGCATCGTTGTCCTATGAACAGCAGAAGGAGTACCGACGTCGTCTGAAACAAGCCGAAGGTCAGGTAGAACAGAGCGAACAAACCATCGCCCAACTCGAAGCGGCCCTTCGCATTGTCGAGGAAAGCCTGTCTGCACCTCAATCCGGAGCCGACATGGATTTGGTTAATAAGCACCAGTCCTTGACTAAACAATTGGAGGAAGCCATGGCGCAGTGGGAACAATGGAGTGAAATGCTGGAAACTTTGAAATCAGAGAAATAATAATAGTTATGATGAAATCAGTAATAACAATGGGAACGGCTGTCCTTGTGATGCTCAATCCCATCTTTACACAAGCGAAAGTGAAAAAAGAGACAAGTCATCCTCATGGCATTGATGTGACCAACATGAACCGTGAGGTTCGTCCCGGAGCGGACTTTTTTGAATACGCCACGGCACGTTGGAACGAGAAACACCCGCTTCCGGCAGACCAGTCGCGTTACGGCGCGTTCAACCTTCTGGCAGATGAGAACGACAAACGTATCCGCGAAATCATTGAGGGAGCTGCCGGGCCACGTGGTGCATCCACGGCTCCGGCAAGCGAAGTTGAGGAAAAAATAGGTTTGCTTTTCAGTCAGTATTGCGACAGTGTGCGGCTGAACAAAGAGGGTATAGCTCCGCTGATGAAGTATGTCCGCCAACTGGAGACGCTTACTGCGAATGATTTATCCTATGCGCTGGGGCTGATGTCGCGTTTCGGCGTAAACTGCTTTTTCCTTGTAGGTACTGAAGCCGATGCCAAGGACAGCAAGATGAACCTGGTGCAGGTGGTACAGGGAGGTTTGTCGATGGGTCAGCGTGATTATTATCTGGACAACGATGAACCGACAGCCAAAATCCGTGAAGCGTTCAACGAATTCGGTACAAAAGTATTTGCCAAACTGTATCCCGACAAAACTATGTCGGACTTGAAAAAAAACATGTCGGATGTGCTTCGCATTGAAACGCATTTAGCTCGTTCGTTTAAGACGAATGCAGCGTTGCGTGTGCCAGAAGACAATTACAACAAGGTATCTTTCAGTAGTCTCAAGCAGACGTATCCGGCTATTGACTGGGATAAGTACTTCGAAGCGTGCAAATACCGTCAGTTTTCTGAAATCAATGTCGGCCAACCTGAGGCATTGAAAGAGGTGAACCGTATTTTGACCGAAGAATCGTTTGATGCCATTCGCCATTACCTGATTTTCCGTGCCAGCGTAAAAGCTCTGAACTATCTGTCGGACGACCTGCGGAGGCTCAGTTTTGACTTTTACGGAAAGACAATGGCAGGTATTGAAAAGGAACAGCCACGTTGGAAGGACGGAGTGAACCTTTGCAATTCGCTCATGGGAGAAGCTATCGGCAAACTCTATGCTGCCAAATTCTTTCCCGAAGCTGCCAAACAGCGTATGAAAGAATTGGTGGGCAATCTGCAGGTTGCTCTTAAAGAACGCATACTTGCGCAGGACTGGATGAGCGATGAGACCAAACAAAAAGCTTTGGAAAAGCTCAGTACATTCTATGTGAAAATCGGTTATCCCGACAAGTGGCGCGATTGGTCGGACCTGCACATCAGCAAATCCCTCTCTCTGCTCGACAATGTGCTTGTCACTACAGCCTATAATGAGGACTACTACTCACAAAAAACCGTTAACCGTCCCGTAGATCGCGATGAATGGTACATGACACCGCAGACGGTGAATGCATACTACAACCCTCCGACGAACGAGATCTGTTTTCCTGCCGGCATACTCCAATATCCTTTCTTCGACATGGAAGCTGACGATGCGTTTAACTATGGTGCCATCGGCGTAGTCATAGGTCATGAGATGACGCATGGATTTGACGACCAGGGACGCAAATATGACAAAGACGGAAACATGGTTGAATGGTGGTCGGCCGATGATAGCCGCCGCTTTAACGAACGTGCACAAGTAATAATCGACTTTTTCAACAACATAAGTGTGCTTCCCGACTTGAAAGGTAACGGACCGTTGACCGCAGGTGAGAATTTGGCTGACCATGGCGGGCTACAGGTGGCCTATACGGCGCTTATGAATGTTTCTAAAAACAAGTCATCACGCAAGATATCGGGCTTTACCGCCGCGCAACGGTTCTTCATTGCTTATGCAGGCGTTTGGGCGGGAAGCATACGCGAGGCTGAAATACGTAAACGCACCAAAATGGATCCCCATTCCTTAGGTCGTTGGCGTGTTAACGGAGCTTTGCCGCACATTGACGCTTGGTATGATGCCTTCAATATATCTAAGGATGATCCGCTCTTTGTTCCGAAAGAGCAACGTGTGACCATTTGGTAGCCAGTTTGACACGTTAACGAAAGAAACAGACCATGCCGTTGCTATTGCCCGAATCGCTACCTTGTATCCCTGTCTTGAAGTCGGAAGGGTTTGATGTTTCCGACACTGTTTCCAGTTCGCTCCCAGCTGAAGTGCATCCGCTGCGGCTTTTGCTGCTTAATCTGATGCCTCAGAAAGAGGAAGCGGAGATGGAATATTATCGTATGCTGTCGCATCATGACCTTTGGGTGGAGATAACGCTGGTTAAGATGAGCGGTCTCACGTATAAAACGACACCGCAGGCGTATGTGGACACCTATTATAAGGATATTGCCGACATAATGGCAGGCGGGGAGTGTTACGACGGCCTTATCATCACGGGAGCTCCGGTTGAGCAAATGCCATTTGAAGATGTGAGGTATTGGAAGCAACTTCTTGATATCTACTCTTGGATGCAAGTGCACGTGAATGCCATTTTGCACATCTGTTGGGGGGCACAGGCCGCATTATACGGGTTATTCGGCATACCTAAGTACGATTTGCGTGAAAAGATGTTTGGTATATTTGAACAGAAGATTGAGATAAGTTCACTTCCAATCTTCAAAGGATTCTCCAACACCTTTTTCATGCCACACAGCCGGCATACCGAAATACGCCGGTCGGACATGTCGTCTTGCAAGGCGCTTGAGATAGTTGCCAGCTCTCCGGTAGCGGGCGTTTCAGTGGTACAAACGAAGGATTGGCGTCAGCTTTTTGTGACCGGACATCTGGAATATATGCCCGGACGTCTGGCTTTCGAATACCGACGTGACCTAAAGAAACACCTTCCAATCCATATACCGTACAACTACTTTGAGAATGACGACCCGAATGGGGCCATCATTGATTCTTGGCGCAATGACGCACGCCGTTTCTACAAGAACTGGTTGGAAAACTACGTGAACAATCATTCCCTGTCGCATGTGAAACCATGAAAATCGCTCCCCGTCGCATAGAACTGCTGTCTCCGGCCAAGGATCTGGCCTGTGGCATCGAAGCCATCCGTTGTGGTGCCGACGCCGTCTATATTGGCGCGCCCCATTTCGGTGCACGTGCTGCGGCTGGCAATTCTGTTGACGACATAGCCCAACTTGTTGCCTATGCCCATCAATATGGTGTGCACGTATATGTGACAATGAACACGATCATCTTTGACGATGAACTTGAAGAAGCCCGCATGCTGGCTCTAAAGTTGCACGAAGTCGGTGTCGATGCCCTCATAACGCAGGATATGGCGCTCCAGCAAATGAACTTGCCCATTCCGTTAAACGCCAGTACGCAGATGGACAACCGTACGCCTGAACATGTCAACGCCCTGGCCGCGCTTGGTTTCAAGCGTGTCATTCTTGCGCGTGAGTTGTCTTTGGATGAGATAAAGAAAATCCGTCATGCCACCGACATCGAACTGGAAGTGTTCGTCCATGGGGCACTCTGTGTGAGCTATAGCGGACGTTGCTACGCTTCGCAGCATTGTTTCGGGCGCAGTGCCAATCGTGGAACGTGCGCTCAGGTATGTCGTCTGGCATATGATTTGGTTGATGTCGACGGCAACGTGCTTGTCAGGCAAAAACACCTGCTTTCGCTCAAGGATCTCAATCGCAGCCGTTCGCTTGAGGCACTTATGGATGCCGGTGTAGCCTCATTCAAGATAGAAGGTCGCCTTAAGGACGTGGCATACGTGAAGAACGTCACGGCTTTCTACCGTCAGAAAATAGACGAAATCCTATCCCGTCGCCCGGAATACCGACGTGCATCGTACGGGCACGAACACATAGACTTCCAACCTTGTCTTGAGAAATCGTTTAACCGCGGTTTCACCGACTATTTCCTTCGTGGTCGTACCGAAGATGTTTCTGCCCCCGATACACCCAAATCTGTGGGCGAGCCTGTAGGACATGTGAAGGCCGTGCGCGGCCGTGAGATAAAAGTGGGGGGACTTACGACATTCCACAATGGTGATGGTCTGTGCTATTTCGACTCTAAAGGCCGCCTGCAGGGCTTTCGTGTCAACCGTGTCGAAGGCAATGTGCTCCATCTCTCTGAAGCCATGCCCGAAGTGCCGCTCCACGCACCCCTTTACCGCAACTACGACGCCCAGTTCGTCAACTTGGTTTCAAAGAAGTCCGATGAGCGTACGATTATGCTTGACATAGTGCTGACTGAGTCTGACATAGGTTTCCTCTTGTCCGGCACCGATGAAACCGGACGCCATGTGCAGCTCGCTTTCCCCGACGAAAAACAAACGGCACGCACCCCGCAGCGCGACAGAGTGGTGAAAGAACTCTCCAAGTTGGGTGGCACGTGTTACGAAGCGGGCTCAGTTAATGTGGAGTGGGAGATGGACTACTTCTTGCCCGCAGCCCGTGTGGCCGGGTGGCGACGTGCTTTGGTCGAAAAACTGCTCAGCCTGTCCCAACCGCCGCTTGTTTTGCCAGAATGCCCTTCTGCGGATATTTCCGCGCTTGATCCGGTCAATGTAGCCAATCGTTTGGCGCGCCAGTTCTATGAAAAAATGGGCGACAAGCCCGTTCTGCCGGCTTATGAATTGCAAGAACCAAAACAAGGGGCACTGCTTATGACTTGCAAACACTGTGTACGCTACAGTCTCGGGGCTTGCAACCGCCATCTGCATAACCGTCGTTATCTGCCCGAACCTCTGTATTTGCAAATGGCAGACGGGCGGCGTTTCCGTCTGTCGTTCGATTGCCAACAATGCGAAATGCACGTCTATGATGCGGACTGACAAAATCCTTGTTTTGACACTGTTCACACTGACTCTTGTCTCGTGTGACCGAAGACCCGTCAATGACGAACCATTGTGGACCATGACGGCAGAACAGCGCGATTCGGCCACCTTTGCCCGCACACGCCATTTCCAAACTGGCTATAATTTTCTGGTTACATCCGACAGCCTGCCTCTCTATGCCGAAATACCGTCGTTCCCGTCGGGTTTCATATCAGCCGACAGCGTCATGGTCTATGCCAAAGAGCCCCTGGTGGTGGCTGAAGTGCGCAGAGTTCCTGCCGAAGGCCATCCGGCGTATTGGATAAAGGTTGCGCGCGATCAAAGCTCCATGGGTTGGACATCCGAGTCGCATTTGATGCGCAGTGTAGTGCCTGTCGATCCCATTTCGCGCTTCATTCATGCATTCAGCAACCGCCGTCTTGTTGCCGGAGCGGTTATTCTGGCCTGTATGTCCGTCGTTATGTTTTACAGAAAGGTCCGTCGCGGACAGATGCGCATGGTGCTTTTCCGTGACATCCGTTCGTTTTATCCCACAGCCCTTTGTCTTGCCACTGCAGTGGCTGCCGTGTTGTACCGTAGCGTACTTGCCTTTTCGCACGATGCGTGGACGGCGTTCTATTACGAACCCTCGCTCAATCCCTTCCTGTGGCCGCCCCTGTTGGGTGCTTTCCTGGCATGCGTATGGCTATGGCTAGTGCTGCTGTTGGCGGCATGCGACGACATACGTCGGCAGCTTGCGCCATGGCCATCGATTATCTATTTCCTGGGTCTCATGTCTGTCTGTCTGTTTCTGTACTTGTTTTTCTCCATATTGCCATCGGTCGGTTTATGCTATTTCTGTTTGCCGCCGTGTGCCGCATGTTTCGTCTGGCAGTGGCACAAACATGCCTATTCGGGCTACGTGTGCGGCCATTGTGGCCAACCTATGGAGGGCAAGGGCCGGTGTCCGCGTTGCGGGGCGGTGAATACTTAGAACTAAGTAGGATTTGTTTTTGTCTATAGCCGATATAGCCGTTTTTATATTGGACACAGTCAAACGTATATTCCCCCTCCAGTAATCGGTAAAGGCCAAAAAGGCGTTCATTGCGGATAATGTGGCTGTTGGTTACGACAAAAATGAAAATACCCACAAAATAGGGATTTTTTAGTGCCGTGGAAATGCGTAATTTTGCACTGTAATTTTCAAGATAATGAAGCAATCGGTATTTATTATGGTGTGCTTGTCGGGCATGTGCCTTTTTGGCCATGCTGAAAACAAGCGTGGGACAATCAATGAGGGCGAAGGGGTGGCGGCAGCCGATACTTCGCGCGTGGTTGATTTGGAAGAGGCTGTCGTTGTGGCTTCTCCGAAACAGACGGACAAACTTCGGAACCAGGCTGTCTCGTCAACGGTGATGGTTTCCGGAGAAAACATGCCGCTAAATTCACCTACATTGAACGACATCTCCGGCTGTGCCGCCAATTTCATTATGCCGGCGTACGGAAGTTCACAATCGGCCGCTATTTATATACGTGGCGTGGGGTCACGTCTGAATACGCCTGCCGTAGGTCTGTATGTTGACAACGTACCTACCGTAGAGCGCAGCGCATATAGTTTTAATCTTCTCGGAGTAAACCGTATCGACGTGCTTCGTGGCCCTCAGGCTACGCTATATGGGCGCAATGCTATGGGAGGTCTTATCCGTCTCTATACGATAAACCCCTTGCGTCGGCAGGGCACTGACATTGCCACCGGTTTCTCCTCGCGTGATGCACGCTGGTACGGTTCGGTCAATACCAATCAAAAGTTGAATGCCCGGACGGGCCTTTCGCTGGGCGCATACTACGACGGCAATCATGGCACGTGGCGCAACGTTACCACCAAGGAGCGCACGGGCGGAAAAACACAGGGTGGTGTGCGCGGCAGATTGGTTTATAAAAAAGACAGATGGAACTTCGACTTCACGGCATCGTATGAACACACCGACGAAGATGCCTATCCCTACTTCTATGACGGAACTGTCAGCGGCCCTGAAGCGCTTCCCGAGGCCATAGGCCGGATAACGGCAAACCGCAACAGCAGCTACCGCCGCCATTTGTTGAACACAGGATTGACGGCTGCCTACACGGCTCCACTTTTCACCGTCAGCAGCGTGACCGGATACCAGTTGCTGGCCGACAGAATGGTTATGGATCAGGATTTCTTGGCTCTTGACTACTATACGCTCAAACAAAAGCAAAACGCCAACACACTTACAGAAGAAATAGTCCTTAAAAGTTTGGCCGGAAAGCGGTGGGAATGGACCGGTGGCCTATATGGCATGTGGGAAGCCGTGCGTACTCACGGCCCCGTGCGGTTTTATGAGGACGGTGTGGGAATGATAAACTCCAATATCGCATCTCATATTCCGACTCCCAGCATTACGATTGTCAATCCACGCACTGGTCGGCCGGTGACGCAATCCATGCCGATGTACCTCCAACTTACTGACGCCTCATTCGAGGTTCCCGGCTATTTCAGGGCACCTGTGATGGGCGGAGCCGCATTTTTCCAGAACACTCTCCACGATTGTCTCATTCCACGTTTGGGATTGACGCTCGGATTGCGGCTTGACTATGAACATCAACAGTTCCATTACGTCTCAGGTGGCCCCGTTGATTATCATTTCTCGATGCCGACCCACAGCGTGTCGGCTGATATGGCGACTACGACCGTTCTGCGCGGGAATTTGCGCAATGATTATACGCATTTGTTGCCCAAAGCTGCCTTGCAATACGATTTCCCGCGCGGCAAGGGCAATGTGTATCTTTCCGTATCAAAGGGTCTGCGTGCCGGAGGCTATAACGGCCAGATGTTTTCTGACTTGATGAACACTGTGATGCAGAATGACATGATGACGGGCGTACGTGATTACTGCTATGATGTGATGACGCAGCACGCTGAGCGGATTCCGGCGATGAAGGATATGTTTTTGTCGATACGACAAGCCATTGTTGACAATATACCTCTGACTGAACTTCCGAGCGTGTCTGAGACGGTGACCTACAAGCCTGAATATTGTTGGAATTATGAGGCAGGTGCGCATCTCAATCTCTTTGATAATGCACTTGCTGCCGATGTTTCGGTTTTTTATACCGATACTCACGACCAGCAAATCGCTCGATTCTCTCCGTCAGGTTTGGGACGTATGATGGTAAACGCAGGCCAAAGCCATACATGTGGTGCCGAAGTGGCTCTTAACAGCCGGTTGTTTGACAATCGTCTGTCCTTGTCGGCCAATTATGGCTATACGCATGCCATATTCTATAGATACAACGCAGGAAACGGGATTGATTACACCGACAACCGCGTGCCCTTCATTCCAGAACACACTATGGGCATCATGGCTGACTTCTGCCAGCCCGTAAGCGGCTCTTTCCTGAACGCCATTACGATTGGTGCCAACGCAAGTGGCTTCGGCCGTATGTATTGGACGGAATCGAACGACGCCTATCAGAATTTCTATGCCGTAATTGGCGCTCACATGGCGCTGGATTTCGGTAAGGTCAGCATAGATTTGTGGGGAAAGAACCTGAATCAAAGAAGCTACAAAACATTCTATTTTGAGTCAATCAGCCGTGGCTTCTACCAGAAAGGAATGCCCATGCAGCTTGGCGTGGACCTGAGATTCCGCCTATAAAGCGCACGATAGCTATGCGAACGGGCCAGATGAAAAATCATTCTTCTGGCCCGCTCTTTCTTATCCCGGATATACCATATTCCAAGTGGGACTTGTGCCGTTTTATGCCCGACAGGGGAGAGGGCAGGTCCTATATGATTTCTTCCGGACGCACCAGGCCGTGAGTCACAGCGTAGATGACCAGTTTCGTGGCCGAGTGCGCATCGAGTTTTTCCATGATGCTTTTGCGGTGGCTGATGACAGTCGAAGGACTGACGCCCAAACTTTCGGCAATCTCTTTGCTGGAACGTCCCAAAGCTACCTGTTTCAGCACTTCAACCTCTCTGCGCGTGAGCTTCTCCGTCTCTGCGCGTTCACGGGCCTTCATGGCTACCGCCCCGGCGGCCCGGGCAGGCTGCATCTGGGCGTGACCCTGCTGCATAAGCATCAGAATTTCCTTTAACAGCACGTTGGCAGGCACGTTGACGTTGACGGTGTGAAATCCGTGGGGCCGGACGGGCGCGTTATTGCAGCCGTCTTCCTCGCCATGCGTCATGACGATGGTCTGACGGGCGATGGGGGCAAACGGCGTGGGGTTGTCTCGGACTATCTCGGAAGAAACAAAGTAATGGACAAACCGGTGGCTCACCTGTGCCGACAGCTCTTCGGCGCTGTAGTATATGTAAACCTCAGCCTTCGGCGCAAGTTTTTCGAGAAGGCTTTTCATGCCGATGCTCTGCAAGGCATTGGTGCTTACAATGGCAAATTTCGGTTTCATTCCGTTCATGGACGCTTGCAAAATTACGAAGAAAACTCCGAAAATGAGGTATGACAAGTGCGGTTTTGGACAAATATCCAAGCAAAAAGCGGGGTTATGTGCGGAAAAAGGGATAAATTTGCAGTGTGTTTCAGTTTACGCGCGTCAGGAAGCGGATGAAAGTGGTATTGATAGGTTCAGGCCGTTTGGCATGGAGTCTTGGGCCGGCGATGACGGAGGCGGGCCACAGCGTGCTTGCCGTGTGGAGCCGCAGCCGGGCATCGGCGGAGGCGTTGGGCCGGACGTTGCATGCCGAATGGGAAACGGCGGTGGAGCATCTCCCCCGCCATGCCGACCTGTATGTGATTGCCGTCAGCGACAGCGGGGTGAAAGACGTTGCAAGCCGGCTATTCGTTCCGGAAAATGCCCTTTGCGTACATACGGCGGGGAGTTTGCCCATGTCGCTGTTGGCACCGGCGGCCGAATGCTATGGTGTGTTTTACCCCATGCAGACATTCTCGAAGGAACGTCGGGTGGATTTCAAAGATGTGCCGTGTTTCCTGGAAGCCTCTTCGCCAGAAACCATGACACGTTTGCGGAAATTTGCCGGGTCTCTGTCTTCTAAAGTATATGAATTGACAGGCGAGGGCAGAGGCCGGTTACATGTTGCGGCCGTCTTTGCATGCAATTTTGCAAACCATTGTTATGCATTGGCAGATGAATTGTTGAAGACGACAAACCTGCCGTTCGACCTGCTCGTGCCCCTGATAGACGAAACGGCGGTGAAGGTGCACGGGCTTTCGCCGCTGATGGCGCAAACAGGGCCTGCCGTACGTGGCGACGAGGCCGTGATGGCTATGCACAGGAAGGCGTTGGCCGATTTTCCGGAGGCTTTACGTCTGTATAAGATGATGAGCGACGATATTGTGCGAATGAAAAAAGACAGTGAACAGTAAATACATGGCCGGAGATTTATGATAGACTACGATTTAAAACAGATACGTGCGGTGATGTTTGACGTTGACGGCGTCTTGAGCCGTGAAACGGTGACATTGTCAGCCGAAGGCTTGCCGATGCGCACGGTAAACATAAAAGACGGGTATGCCATTCAGCTGGCGGTGAAGTTAGGGCTCACGGTGTGCATTATATCGGGTGCCACGTGCGAGGCGGTGGAAAAGAGATACCGCGGTCTGGGCGTTAAAGACGTTTGCATGGGCAGCAGCGTGAAGATAGAAGTATTCAAACGCCTGCTGGTGAAACATGAGTTGATGCCAGACAATGTAATCTTTGTCGGTGACGACATTCCGGACTATGAAGTGATGAAAGCCAGCGGATGTGGGTGCTGCCCAAGCGATGCAGCGCCGGAGATACGCGAAGTTGCCCGCTACGTGTCGCCATATAGAGGTGGCGAAGGCTGTGCCCGTGACGTGTTGGAGCAGGTTTTGCGCGCCCAAGGTAAATGGCAGATGGACGAGAAAGCGTTTGGATGGTAGTTATGGAGATTTTGAAAAACCTTGACGGCTACAAGATCTTATTGGTAAGCCACTCGCCCCGCCGGCAATCGCTATTGCGCAGCCTCGGAATAGAGTTTTCTGTGGGTGAATCGGCTGTGGACGAATCTTACCCTGATGATTTGGACGTGATGACCATTCCGGTATATCTCTCACAGCAGAAAGCCCGTCACTGTGTGCCTGCTGCCGATGCGCAGACGCTGGTTATTGCCGCCGATACTATCGTCTGTCTTGACAATGTCGTTTTTGGAAAGCCATCAAGTCCTGCCGAAGCAAAAGAAATGTTGAGACGTCTGAGCGGAAAAATGCATCAAGTGATTACGGGTGTGACCTTGTTGACAGCTAAAGAGGAAAAGTCGTTCTCAGTTACTTCGGACGTCACGTTTGCTCCCTTGTCGGAGAATGAAATAGAATACTATGTGACACGATACGCGCCTTTGGACAAAGCGGGTGCCTATGGCGTTCAGGAATGGATCGGGATGATAGGTGTGAAGAGCATCAGCGGTAGCTTCTATAATGTGATGGGGTTGCCCATGCACCGCCTGTATCAGGAGATGAAACAACTGCTGCCATTATAATAAAATGTAGAATGTAACGTTTAGAATAAAAACAGATTGAAATGAAACAGATTAGTCTCTTATTACTGGGTATGATGTTTGTAGCCAGTTTTTCGGCTTGCTCAGACGATGATGACAAGTATCAGTCGCAACTTCCGATTTTCAGCGACATTTCCTTCAGTGAGGAAAGGATTTGTATTGATCAGAAAGTGACGGCTACGGCAGTGCAAAACCAAAAAGGCGTGCTGCTTGACCGGACAGAGTACGAATGGAGCGCAGACATGTACGTGCCTGACGATTCTACGATGTCGTATGTCAGTGGTGTTCTCTACACAAAAAACTCTACGAATCCCACATGTACCTTCCAGACCCCGCATTATCCTGGAATATACCACATCACGTTCCATGCCCGCTATAACATATCGGGACAGGCGACCAACAAGACCATTAACGGTTCGTTTCCCAAGGGATATGCCACCTACACATACACTCCTCTGATGGGTGAAGTGACGGTCGTGAAGAGTTTTACGGTTTATGACCGCTAATATGTGGGTGATGGTTGCCACTATGTCCGAGTAAAAACAGTACAAGTCCAATATAGAAAACAGTTATAAATTAGGTAAAAGAAAAGAATATGACTCTGATTAAAACAATTTCCGGCTTCCGTGGAACTATCGGGGGCCACACTGGCGACACACTCAATCCGCTTGATGTGGTAAAGTTCGTAACAGCATACGCAATCCAACGCAGGCGCAAGTGTCAGGCAGCAGGAAACACCATAGTCGTAGGCCGTGACGCCCGTATTTCAGGTGAAATGGTTTCGCAGGTTGTTTGCGGCACGCTGATGGGTTGCGGCTACGACGTTCTCAACATTGGTCTGGCTTCAACGCCAACTACGGAACTCGCAGTGACGATGGCAAAAGCCTGTGGCGGACTTATTCTGACTGCCAGCCATAATCCCCGCCAGTGGAACGCGCTGAAAATGCTTAATGAAGACGGTGAATTCCTTAACAAAGCAGAAGCCGAGGAGGTGATAGCACTTGCCGAGCAGACTGAGGCCTTTGACTATGCCGATGTAGACCATGTCGGCAAATATACTGAAGACTTCACATACGGACAGAAACACATCGACCTGGTAAAGTCACTTGAGCTGGTCGATGTGGAAGCTATAAGCAAGGCAGACTTTCATGTGGCACTCGACTGTGTGAATTCTGTCGGTGGAATCATACTGCCGCAACTCTTGGAACAACTTGGCGTGAAGCATGTGACCGGTCTGTACATGGAGCCCACGGGTGATTTCAAGCACAATCCTGAACCGCTCGAAAAAAATTTGGGAGACCTGAAAGCATTAATGCAGAAAGGTGGACAGGATATCGGTTTCGTCGTAGATCCCGACGTTGACCGTCTGGCCTTGTTCTGCGAAGACGGAAGCATGTACGGCGAAGAATACACTCTGGTGACTGTAGCCGACTACATATTGCAGCATACTCCCGGCAACACCGTCTCAAACCTGAGTTCCACCCGTGCACTGCGCGATGTAACCGAAAAACATGGCGGCAAATACACGCCTGCCGCTGTCGGAGAGGTGAATGTGGTTACAAAAATGAAGGAAGTCGGTGCCGTCATCGGCGGCGAAGGCAACGGAGGCGTCATATTTCCTGCTGCACACTATGGACGCGACGCCCTCGTCGGCATTGCTCTGATATTGACCTATCTGGCCAAAACTGGCAAAAAGACCAGCGAAATGAGAGCCACCATGCCCTCTTACGTCATTTCTAAAAACCGCATTGACCTGCAGCCTGGCACTGATGTGGACGGCTTGCTCCTGAAAGTTAAGGAGGCTCATCGTGGCGAACAGATTACCGACATCGACGGCGTGAAGATAGACTTCCCCGACAAGTGGGTGCACCTGCGCAAGAGCAACACCGAGCCCATCATCCGCGTCTATACCGAAGCTGCAACGGAGGAAGCTGCCGAAGCATTGGCGAAAGCCATGATTGACGAAGTGTACGGTTTGCTCTAACCGCATATTTTTAGAAATTTTTTGACAAACCGCTGCCTGAGGTCCCGTTTCGGCGATTACAAGTGGGACTTCGGCGCGCAGAAGCGGCGTTTCAAAATTCCGAAGCGCCGCTTCTGTTTGACTATATCTAAGAATAGATGAAAATCAGCGGATTATAAAACGCCTGAAAAAGTACAAAAATTTTTGACATTTCCGCTACCGCCATTTTTAAGGGCAGAAACGTTGTCAAGGGTGCCTGCAAATTGCAGAACGCCATGTTTGATTCGGGCTATTATATATTGTTGTTGAGCGAGCCACTCATGTCGTGGGAACACCCGCAGATACCTTGTACATGGAAGGTGGTTTGGGACTTTGTACAAGGGCAAATCTATCAAAACTATCATACGACGGCGACAGCAACCTATACCTTGACTCACTCACGCTTGATATTGATCTCCATTGGGCGCATTGTCTCTCCGCTTATGATGGCGCAAAAATCCATATAAACCGGGCCTCTATCATAATTCGTCAAATGAGTGAATTGTCATACGCAGATTACGATTGTCTGGTGTTCAGCGACGGATGGGGCTTCGTCTATCCCGAAGGCATACATTACGAAGAAGGGAAAGGCTATGTGGATAAAGACGGGAATTCCCCTGTATCAGCATTTTACGGTGGCAAGCATCTACCCAACCCCATCACTGCCATCATCCGCAGCCTGGACGACCCGTTCCAGCAGCACGACATCTGGATAGAGACCCAGCGGCTGAACGAGCTCAACCGGAGCGACATCAAGAGCAACGTCGAGGCCATCTTCGACTCCGGCACAAACGACACGCTGACCATCGGCGGTGCCGTGACGGTGGAGGCCGAGGGCACCATCTACGGTTACAGCCGCTATATGCCTGGCCGGGAGCGCATCTATTACAATTCGTTGTTCATTAAGGACAATGCCCTGGTGAAAGCCAAGAGCAGCGGCTCTCCCATCCTCAACTGGAAAGAACTGATGCTCGAAGACGGCTTCGCCATCACGGAGCCGGAAGGCGCCTACTGGGATGCAGAGCAACACCGCCTGTTCCATGCCGACAGCAGCGAGGTGGACAACGAATGGGTGACAATACGGAGGATTAAGAGCTACAATCGCGCCGACGTCAACCGCGACGGTACGGTGGACTCGGCCGACATCGTGGCGGTCATCAAGGCGATGAAATAAGCATATTCAAGGTTATTATAATAATAAGAGGAAGGGTCATGCTCCTGCTTGATCCTTCTTTTTGTACTTGTTTTTATTCCTCCCGTGAAAAATTATTGTTCTGTTTTATAGGGCTTTTGTTCCGGTCTTAGAAAAAACTTGTAAAAAAGTTGGTTTAAGATTTGGTTTGTGTTGTGTAAAGTTTGTAATTTTGCATCCGTTTTCGGGCAGTTTCGGCGCCGCCGCAGTCCCGCAGACAGAGAATCGATCTTTGGAAGACTTACATACACAA
>JAGAYH010000048.1 GCA_017940565.1 Bacteroidaceae bacterium
CTTGGTTTCGTTTGAGATGAGCAAGCAGATAGGCATGCGCTACACGCCGGCGGGCACGCCGGTTGACGTGGTGCTGAACGGCGAGTATATGGGCAACTTCGACATCTATGACCAGATGGAAGTGAAGAAAAACCGCATCGAGGTAACTGAAATGTCGCCCCTGGACAATACGGAGCCCAATATCAGCGGCGGCTATCTGTTGGAGCTGGACGGTTATGCCTCCAAAGAGCCGGTCCACTTCTATTCAGCAACCTACAACGCCCCTATCACGGTGCATTATCCTGAACCGGATGCCATTACAAAGGAACAAGTGGCCTACATCAAAGAACATTACAACGAGATGGAACGCCGCATCTTCTCGAGTGACCCTTTGAATCCCGAAACAGGTATCAGCAGCTATGTTGACGTGGAGTCGTTCCTGAAGCGTTTCCTGCTGGAAGAGGCCACGGCCAACGCCGACTCTTATTGGAGTGTCTATATTATGAAGGAGCGCAATGACGACCGCTTCATCTTCTCGCCCGCCTGGGACCTGGACCATACCTATGACATTTTCGCCCCCAGTTCGCCAGCCAGCAGTTTCAATGACTACCAGTGTCTGGTGAAGGGCTCCAACCAGGGCAACATTCGTGGCATCATATCGAAAATCATCGAAACCTACAATGACTCCCTGGTCTATCTGTGGACTAAGTTCCGCTTGCGTGACGGCCTCACCTACGAGCATTACGAACACTACATCGACAGCGTGGCCTCTCTCATTGACGAGTCACAGCGACTCAACTTCATCCGTTGGCCGGTGCTTGACGTGGAACTGCCCTTCGGCACAGGCATCCGCTACACTTACGAGAACGAGGTGAAGTTCCTCAAGGAAACCCTCAAAACCCGCTTGGAATGGATGGACCAGCATGTGGGCATTGACCCGACTCTTGTCTGTGAAAAGGGCGATGTGAACAACGACGGCCATATCAATCTCGCCGACGTGGTGGCCGGCGCCACCTTCGTGCAAGGCCAGTCGGTGGAAGGCTATGTACGTCAATCCGCCGACATGAACGACGACGGCAAAGTGGCCCGTATCGATCTGACGCTCCTGGTCAATGAACTGTTCTCCAAAGAAACGCCCGATTTGCCTGTCGATGCCACCCAAGGCCTGTCGCTGTCCCTGACCGGCAGCGAACTGCGTGCCGGCGAGGAGGGTGTTCTCAAACTCTCATGCAACAGCAGTGTGACGTCAGTAGGCGCCCTGCAGTTCGACATCACGCTGCCCGAAGGCGTAGAACTGGAAGAAGTGACACGCACCTCGAACCTGATGTCCATCTATAATGTGATAATGCGTCCGTTGGCCGGCAACAGCTACCGTGTCATCGTATATTCTGCTTACCTAAGGAACATGCCCGCTACCGTGGACATTCTGGAACTGAAAGTGAAGCCCTCGGCCGACATGGCATCGGGCAGTTACGGCATCACTCTCTCGAACGCCTTTGGTTCACAGCTCGATGCCAAGGTCGTCCTGTCAGCCGATGTGCAGACACCCGTCAGCGTGCTGCCGCCAGTGGGTATCCATTCTGTACGGCCTGACGCAACGAATCCCGACGGCGACACCTACGACCTGCAAGGCCGCCGTGCCCGCCAAAACCAGCGCGGCATCTACATCACCGACGGCAAGAAAGAAAAACGTTAAGTCGTTCCATACGGCAAACTATCATCTCTCAACGGTGCCCTGCATGCGGGGCACCGTTGTTTTATTGTCGTTGCGCGGAACACTGACTGCGTGACCACACGTAAAACCGGCCCGACGACGCGTAATACCTCAGAGACGGCGTGTATGAGCTAAAAAGCGGCGCTTGAAATTAAAATAAAGGCTTTATTCGTACAAATAAAGCCTTTATTTGTGTAAATATAAGTTTTATTTTTCCGAATAAAAGCTTTATTTGGATTTTAATCGGCGACAGGGTGATTTTAGACGGCGCGTGGCAGGTATTGAAGGGTGTCTTTCTGTTTTATGCTCATCGAATGCTCTTGAAAGAATATATATAGGAAATCGCGAATAAGAGAGACATCCCGCAAGGATGCCTCTCAGTCTTTGCATTTTGACAAAAATGATAAAAAAGTGGCGAAAAAGTTGTCAGTTTGTACGAAAAGGTGTAATTTTGCAGGTAGAAACAGTCAAATTGACCGGAAAATGTATCAGAGCGCAGTCTTTAGCTTTTACTTTTATTACTTTACGCCAGTGACGGAGTGAAGCGAGGCAGCGCATACATAAAAATAAAGGAAGTAAAACATAAGGTCCCGCTCACACTCCACGGAGTTTGAGCGGGATTTTTTAATGAGAAAGGAACCGAAAGATGAAGAAAGTGGCCATACAGGGTATCCAGGGGTCGTTCCACGACATTGCCGCCCACGAGTTTTTCAAGGGTGAGGACATTGAACTGGTGTGTTGCGACACCTTTGAGGACCTCTTTGATGCCATGCGCAAGGACCCGGGTCTGGTGGCCATGATGGCCATCGAGAACACCATTGCCGGCAGTCTGCTGCACAACTATGAGTTGCTGCGGGAGTCAAACTTGACCGTGGTGGGCGAGCATAAGCAGCACATTGAGCACAGCCTGTTGTGCCTGCCTGAGGACAGCGAGGAGGATATCCGCGAAATCAATTCGCATCCTGTGGCCCTGATGCAGTGCCGCCATTTCCTGCGGCAGTGGCCAGGGCGCAAGATGGTGGAAACGGACGACACGGCCGGTGCCGCCGAGATGATAAGCCGTCTGGGCCTGCGCGGCCATGCCGCCATCTGCTCCAAGCACGCCGCGC
Source organism: Bacteroidaceae bacterium (assembly GCA_017940565.1). GTDB lineage: Bacteria > Bacteroidota > Bacteroidia > Bacteroidales > Bacteroidaceae > UBA6382. The sequence continues at coordinate 2,803 of JAGAYH010000048.1, forward strand.
CTATATATAATATGAAAGTGCTGCGTGAAGCCATTGAGGACAATAAGCATAACTATACGCGTTTCCTCTGCCTGTGCGACCCGTGGAGCGCCAGCGAGGTGAGGGGCCGGCGCCGTGTGGACAAGGCCAGCCTCGTGTTCAGCGTGCCTCACGAGAAAGGCGAACTGAGCCATGTGCTGAGCGTGCTGTCGTTCTATGACATGAACATGACGAAAATCCAGTCGCTGCCCATCATTGGCCACGAATGGGAATACCTGTTCTATGTGGATGTGACCTTTTCCGATGCCGGCCGCTACCGCCAGTGCATAGAGGCCATCCGCCCCCTGACCCGTCAAATCAAAATTTTAGGAGAATATGAAGCCGACCAACATTGACATACGTCCAGCCGCCCGCTTGCAGCAGGTGAGCGAGTACTACTTCAGCCGGAAGTTAAAAGAGATAGCCCGCCGGCGTGCCGGGGGCGAAGACATCATCAGTCTGGCCATAGGCAGTCCAGACATGCCGCCTTCGGACGAAACGGTGGACACATTGTGCCGTGAGGCGCGTAAGGCCGATGCCCACGGCTATCAGCCCACGGTGGGCATACCCGAACTGCGGCAGGCCATGGCCGGATGGTACCGGCGTTGGTATGGTGTGACGCTCGATCCGGCCACGGAGATACAGCCGCTCATCGGTTCAAAGGAGGGCATACTGCACGTGACGTTGGCGCTGTGTAATCCCGGCGACCAGGTGCTCGTGCCTAATCCCGGCTATCCCACCTACACGTCGCTGTCGCGGCTGTTGGGCTGCGAGGTGGTTTACTACGACCTGAAGCCTGAAAACGGTTGGCAACCCGACTTTGAAGAACTGGAACGCATGGACATGAGCCGTGTTAAACTGATGTGGACCAACTACCCCAACATGCCGACAGGAGCCAACGCACAGATGCAAACCTATGAGCGGCTGGTGGATTTTGCCCGACGCATGGGTATCGTTGTCGTGAACGACAATCCCTACAGTTTTATCTTGAATGAAAGACCTGTCAGCCTGTTGCAGGTAGCCGGCGCCAAGGAATGCTGTATTGAGTTCAACTCCATGTCGAAGAGCCACAATATGCCAGGCTGGCGCGTGGGCATGCTGGCCACGAACGCGCGGTTTGTGCAGTGGATAGTGAAGGTGAAATCGAATATCGACAGCGGCACCTTCCGTGCCCTGCAGCTGGCTGCCGTCACGGCCTATGACAATAGTGAAGACTGGCATCGCGTGGCCAATCTGGAACGCTACCGTTCGCGCCGCCAAACGGCTGAAGCCATCATGACGGAACTGGGCTGCAGCTTTGATCCCCGACAGGTGGGCATGTTCCTTTGGGGGCGCATTCCCGACAGTTACACCACTTGCGAGGAACTGACCGAACGCGTGCTTAACGAGGCTCACGTGTTTATCACCCCCGGTTTCATCTTTGGCAGTAACGGAGAACGCTATGTGCGCATCTCCCTTTGCGCCAAAAACGAGCAGTTGGAGGAAGCACTGCGCCGGGTGAAGGCTATGTTGAAATGAAACAAATAATGAAAAGAAGTAATATGGAACTAAACCTAAAACCATTGAACTTGCCGGGTGTCCCGGCAGAGCGTCCGCTGGTCATTGCCGGCCCGTGCAGCGCGGAAAGTGAGGAGCAAGTGATGAGCGCCGCCCGTCAGTTGCACAGCAACGGAATCAAAGTGTTTCGTGCCGGTGTGTGGAAACCGCGTACAAAGCCAGGAGGCTTCGAAGGACAAGGCGAAAAGGCGTTGCCTTGGATGAAGCGTGTGAAGGAAGAATTGGGTATGCTGGTGTGCACCGAAGTGGCTACGCCGCATCATGTGGAACTGGCTTTGGAGGCAGGCATTGACCTGTTGTGGCTTGGTGCCCGCACGACGGCCAATCCGTTTGCCGTTCAAGACATTGCCGATGCATTGAAAGGTGCAGACGTGCCTGTGATGTACAAGAATCCTGTCAATCCCGACCTCGAGCTTTGGATTGGCGGCATGCAGCGGCTCAATGGCGCCGGCATCACGCGCTTGGCAGCCATTCACCGTGGCTTCACTTCCTATGACAAAACCATCTACCGTAACCTGCCGATGTGGCACATCCCCATCGAACTGCGTCGCCGCATTCCCAACCTGCCCATTATCTGTGACCCGAGCCACATCGGCGGCCGTCGCGAGTTGGTGGCCCCGTTGTCGCAGCAGGCCATGGACCTCGGCTTCGACGGTCTCATCATCGAGAGCCACTGCAATCCCGACGAGGCATGGAGCGATGCCAAACAGCAGGTGACGCCCGACGTGTTGGCGTTTATCCTCGACAAACTTGTCGTGCGCAGCACCGGCGACACCACCGAGAGCCTCTCCACCCTGCGCAGTCAGATTGACGAAATGGACAACAAGCTTATTGAACTGCTCTCCAAACGCATGCGTATCAGCCGCGAGATAGCGCGTTACAAGAAAGAGCATAACGTGGCGGTGGTTCAACCCGGCCGTTACAACGAGATTCTCGACAAGCGCGGGGCACAGGGCGTGCTTTGCGGCATGAGCGGTGAGTTTATGAAGACGGTATTCGAAGCCATCCACTCGGAGAGCGTTCGCCAACAGATAGAACTGATAAACAAGTAAGAGACCATGAGAATACTGATTTTAGGCGCGGGCAAAATGGGCTCGTTCTTTGTAGACCTCCTGAGCTTTGAACACGAGGTGGCCGTCTATGATGTTGACCCCAAGCGCCTGCGTTTCATGTATAATACCCAGCGTTTCACCCGTCTGGAGGAGATAGACGCTTTCAATCCCGAGTTTCTGATCAACGCCGTGTCGCTCAATTACACGCTCGATGTTTTCAAAGCGGTGACGCCCCACCTGTCGCCGGACTGTATCCTGAGCGACATCGCTTCGGTGAAGACCAACCTGAAGGACTATTACGACTCGTGCGGTTTCCGCTACGTCTCCACGCACCCCATGTTCGGTCCCACTTTTGCCAACCTCGGGGCACTGAGCAACGAGAATGCCATCATCATCAACGAGGGCGACTACATGGGCCGCATCTTCTTCCGCGACCTGTACAGCCGCTTGGGGTTGAACATCTGTGAATACTCCTTTGCCGAGCACGACGAGATAGTGGCCTATTCGTTGTCCATTCCCTTTGTATCCACGTTTGTCTTTGCCGCTGTCATGAAGCATCAGGATGCGCCGGGCACCACCTTCAAGCGCCACATGGCCATAGCCAAGGGCGTTTTGGGTGAAGACGAAGCCCTCCTGCGCGAAATCCTCTTCAATCCCCACACCAGCGGTCAGGTAGCCCAGATTCGTCAGGAGCTGAAGCAGCTCATCGACATCATCGACCGCAAAGACGGTGACGACCTCAAGGCCTATATCTCACGCATCAAGCAAAATATCAAATAATCGTTTTTTATCAAAACACATCATCATGTCATCCAAACTACCGTTTGCCAGCGACTACATGCACCTGTGCCATCCCGCCATCCTTGAGCGCATGGCAGCCACGGCAGATACCTCAAACATCGGCTACGGCTGCGACGCCATCTGTGCGCGTGCCAAAGAAAAGATTCGCCAGGCCTGCCGTGCGCCCGAAGCCGAAATACATTTTCTCATAGGCGGCACTCAGACCAACGTCGTGGCTATCGACGCCATGATACCTCCTTACCAGGGCGTGCTGGCGGCCGAGACGGCCCACATCAACGTCCACGAGTCGGGGGCCGTGGAGTCTTCGGGCCACAAGGTGCTAACCCTGCCCAGTCATGACGGCAAGGTGTGGGCTTCCGACGTGGAGCATTTCCTTGCCGCATTCTATGCTGACGAAACGTGGGAGCATATGGTCGAACCCGGCATGCTCTACATCACTCACCCCACCGAACTGGGCACGCTCTATACCCTGGAAGAACTCACCCGGCTCTCTGAAGTGTGCCACGACAACCATCTCTGGCTTTATCTCGACGGTGCGCGTCTGGGCTATGGCCTTGCCGCCACGGGGACCGATGTCACGCTGGCCGACGTGGCCCGTCTGTGCGATGCCTTCTACATCGGCGGCACCAAGGTCGGCGCCCTCATGGGCGAGGCCGTGGTCTTTCCGCGTCCCGGCGTGGTGAAACGCTTCTTCACGCAAATCAAGCGCCATAACAGCCTGCTTGCCAAGGGTTGGACTCTCGGCTTGCAGTTTGACACGCTCTTTACCGACAATCTTTACTTCGACATCTCGCGCCACGCCATCCGCATGGCCGAGAGGCTCAAGGACGGTGTGCGAGGCAAGGGCATTGAGCTCTATGCCGACTCGCCCACCAACCAGCAGTTCATCATTCTGCCTGAGGCCAAAGCCGCTGCTTTGGCCGAAAAGGTCGATTGCGAGGTGTGGGCGCGCCTTGACGGTGGTCGTCTGGCCATCCGTCTGGTCACTTCGTGGCACACACGCGAGGAAGAAGTGGACCAACTGCTGGCCCTGCTCTGATTTTTACGGGGCGAAATCCGTTTTGTTCCGCGCTATATCGGAGTTAGATTTTCAGAAGTCCCATTTCGTCTTTCCGAAGTGGGACTTGTAACGTACGAAGCGCCGCCTTGAATTTTCAAGGCGGCGCTTCGGTGTCATATGGCGGTAACGTGGAGGCCTGTAGTCGAAAGTGTCATGTCGTAGAAGCCGGCCGAGGGCGTGAGCGGTGTTTCTGTGAGCTGTCGTCTGAGGCGTCGGGCCGCTTCTGCGTCCTTGGCCACCATGTACATGAAGCCGCCGCCGCCGGCACCGGGCAGTTTGTAGCCCAGGCAGAGGTCGTCGATGGCGCGGCACAGCGTTTCGATGGGTGCAGGACAGGTGCCGGCGTCGAGGCGGCAGTTCAGTTCCCACGAATGGCGCACCAGCCGGCCGTAAGTCTGCAAGTCGTTCTCTCCGATAGCGCGGGCCATGTTGAGCGCATGGTCCTTCATCTCGTTGAGGATGGCCATCGTGGCCGGTTCGTTGCGGAACATGTTTTCCACAATTTCCGTCAGTATGTGTTTGGCCGTCCGTGTCAGTCCGGTGTAGTAGAGCAGGTGGCACGGGCGCGTCTGTGCGTCGTTGAAGAGCGATTCGGGCAGTTGCAGGGTAGCCGGCGTCTGTATCAGTCCGGCCTGGGTGCGCAGCAACTTGGCTCCTCCGGTGAGACCGCCGAACTGGTCTTGCCAACCGCCGCCTGTGGTGAGCATCTGTTCCAGCACCAGCACGCGCTGGCCTATCTCCTCGCGGCTCCAGTCCAGCCCGCAGTGGCGGCTCAGGGCTCCCAGCACGGTGGCAGCCAGAATGGAACTGGTGCCGAGGCCCGAACCGGCCGGCACATTGGAGTGGAGCGTCACCTCCAGGCCACCGCCGAAGTCTTCCAACTGTTCACGGAGCGACCCGTAACGCTTCCGGCTGAACGATGGCAGAAATCCGGCCAGCGCCAGGGCGGCTTTGGGTATGGAAAAGGGCGAGCCCACTTGGTTGTAGCGGCTCAGCTCGTCGTAGGTGCTGATTTCTTCGGTGGCATTCAGGTCTATGGAGCGGCAGGTTAGGGTCAGGCGCCCTGTGGGGCGCACTTCGGCCCTGATGGGTGCCCGGCCGTTGAGGTTTATGGCGATGTTGACCACATTGCCGCCGCACAGGAGCGAGTAGGGCGGCGTGTCGGTCCACCCGCCGGCCAGATCGATGCGCACAGGGCTTTCAGCGCAGGTCAGACAGGCCTCCCCGTCGTTGCGGTGAGGCTCTTGCGGCAGGCGGCGGGTCTCGTCGGTAAGGGCGCGGCGCAGTTGGGCAAACGTATGCTCCTTGCGCTGTTGCAACAGGCGGGGCAGGTTGGCGCGAAGGGCTATTTCGCCGGCCGACAGGCGTTCGCACGCTTTCCAAAGTGCCACCGTGCCGGTGTCGGCATCCGTTTCGGCCACAAACCAGCGGAGCAACCGCTCCATGTCGGCCGTGTGGCGGCACACGGGAAAGAGTTTTATGTCCTGAATGTCGGCCTGTGCGTCAAAGAGGCCGTCATCCAGCCCGTGACACCGCATCCAGTCTCTGAAAGGCCGGTTCAGATATCGCGTGTCGGGGGCGTCGGCTTGTCCGCGGAAAAGGTCGTTGAATCCGTAGGGGCGCAACACGAACGCTTCGCGGTCTATGGGGACCGCATCGACGCACTGCCCCTCGCTGAGGGTAATGTGCCACGCGTTGTCGGGCACACCGGTGATGATATGGTTGGCCTGCAGCGACCAGGTGGCCGCTACGCAGGCGTTTTCAATCCAGATGTCGTGGGTGTCGTCGGACAAGGCGGCCCCGCACTTGGCGTTGAGTACGAACACACCTCTGCCGTCGCCCGTCAGTGCCTTGGCCGAGCGCATCAGGTCGGCGGAGGAGCCGAAATGGCGGAAGTTGCCTCCCTCGAGAGCCACCACGGCCACCGTGAGGCCGCTCAAGGCGTCGTCGGCCACGCTGGGGTGCTCGCCCATGGCCCCTCCGAAGGTGCTGTAGAGGTCGTAGAAGGTGATAAGGCCGTTGCCGCCGGTGCTTTTCATGGCCAAAGCGCGCATGGCCTTGGCGCTGAGCAGCCACAGGCCCACGTCCATGAGGCAGAGGTGGGTCTTGTCAAGTTCGGCCAGCCGTTCCACCGACGGTTTCTGCAACATGAAGTCGAGGCGGTCGGGCCGATGGCGGTCCATGCAGAACACACCGTGGTTTTTCATCACCTCGGGCCGGTCAGGCAGGCCCAGACACACCACGTCGGCCTCGGGCAGGGCGGGCGTCGCGGGACAGTCCACCACCACGTCGCCGCTGGCAATGAGCGTGGTCAGCACGGGCGGTGCCGCCGCCATCAGACGGTCGAGCAAGGGGCGCTGCACGTCCACCAGCGTGCGCAGCAAAGATATGCCGCCGGGGTGGGGCACCGGCGTGAGCAACTTGCCGCAGACGGCATAGGCCGGCAGACGGCGGCTCTCGCCTCCGGCGTGGATGATGATGCGCCGCTGGTCGAAGGTGTCGCCCTCCAGCCGGCGGGCCTCCTCTTCCTGACGGATGAGCCACACCGTGCCGCCCCCGGAACCCACCTTGCGGTCCAACGGGTCGCTCGAGGCAAACCATTGCTGCGGGTCGGCGTGGGCCAGTGCCACGTAGTGCGCTGCCACGTGGGGCGGCAGCGACAGCAGATAGCGGGGCGGGACTGCGTTGTATTTCATCCGTCGGAATATGAAGCACAAAAGTACGGAAACTCTCAAAGGTGAAAAAGCGAAATCGGGAAAAACTGACAGCAAGGCCCCATTTCTTGCGAATGAAAACGCATTTGGAAAATACGAAATCGGATTTAGGCAAAACGAAAACGCATTTCGTCGTGACGAACGCGGGGCTGATAATTCCTGTAAAAATAATTGCCGTTTGTTGTGTGGAGTATAACCGTTTATTTGTATCTTTGCAACGAATAACATTTATTTATAAACAATAATGACATGAAGCAACATCATTACTTATGGGTGGCGTGTGTGGCACTGATGACCGCATGCACGTCAGAAATTGACTTGGGTGACGAAATCCAAGAGAGTGAGGGAGTAACATCCCTAAATGTATTAAATGACTTATAACAGTTTATCATGAATAAGTTAATCTATTTTACCGTTGGTTTATTGTGTCTTTGCATGATATCATGCGAAGATGAGCATGATAATCCCGTAATTAGGGAAAAACCTCATAAGTATGTTACTATTTTTGAGACCTCAGACCTAAATAAAGATGTGACTTATGGTGATAGTATTGTCATTAAGGCGAATGCTCCCTACATGATTCATAGTCTATACAGAATGGTGGACGGAAAGCGAGAGACCAATTTTAAGCAGTTTATAATGACTCAGACTCCTCCAACTGTTTTTGAACCTCAACAGGGCAACCACTATTGGCTTGGCATGGAGCATCCGACGGATTGTACGCTGGTAGTCAAAATAAATAAGGAAGCCTTGGGCGATTCGGTGCATACCATCTATTTATGGGCAAAACTGCTTAATTGGCATGATGACGTATACATGATTTTTCCAGAGAATGATTGTATTCAGTTTAACTTGCGTGAGTGAAGCAGAAACTAAAATTATAAACAATAATGACATGAAACAACATCATTACTTATGGGTGGCGTGTGTGGCACTGATGGCCGCATGCACGTCAGAAATTGACTTGGGTGACGAAATCCAAGAGAGTGAGGGGGTAACATCCCTAAATGTATTAAATGACAGACGAAGCTATGGCGAGGCCCTTGAAGTGGCCCGTGGTGCCGTAGCTATGCTGGATCAAGAAGAAGCACTTCCCCAAAGAAGTGTGACAAAGAAGCAAAAACGCCAAGTGGATTTATCCGGTGGCGTAAAATGTATTACGGGTGAAAAACGTGTAATACAGCGCGGCGGAGAGCCTATTGTGGTTGATGATACGTTAATGTATGTATTCAATTACGATAATAATCAAGGCTATGCATTGGTTTCAACAAACTTGGCGACAGAGCCGTTGATTGCAGTAACTGAACAAGGTCACCTTGATCCTTCACAAGAAACTGACAATCCAGGATTGAAACTTTATCTTGAAATGGCCAAACAATATGTGGCAAAAACTAAACATATAGATTCAATAAGTATTCAGCACAACTTGATGGAAAGTGATAATGGTTATTATTCAAATGGCGTCTTTTCTCCCATTAACTATGCCAAATTAGATGATGTAAATCTTCATGATACAATATCAGCGGATTTCTGCAATAATATTGATTTTTTTACCGTGTACCATGAATAAGTTGGTTTATTTTTCTATTTGTCTTTTCTTTTTATGTATGGTTTCGTGTGAGAATGAACAAGAAGAACTCTTAATAAAAGAAAGGCCTTTTGTTTTTGTGGATGCGTTTCCAAAGAGCCAGTTGGACTATGAGGTAGTTTTAGGTGATACACTTCTCCTGATTTCAAAATGTCTTTATAGTGACTACAGCCGATACGAACATAAGGACAGTTTGGAAGCTCACAAGAAAAATCGCTTTATGGTGACAAAGATGTATGTGCCTTCTGTTGTTGACGGTGATAACTTTAAAGACACGTGCGGTTATTACTTTGTGTGCTGTGACAATTCACTCCCGTATAACGTTAGATTCAATTCAGCTCGTTTCCCTTCCCAAATGCCGTTTGAATATCAGGAAATGAAACTGCATTGGCTAAAGATGGTGCATCCTAATGACAGTACTCTTTCAGTGTATATTGACAAGGATTATAGCGATACCATCAAAACGGTGTACATAGAAGTGCAAGCTTACCATTATAGGGATTATTGGATTAATTCATTGGCATCTATGCCAAATACAGCGTATCAAAGTAATCTTTTAAAATTCCATTTGACAGATGAATAAGTTATTCTTTTTTTTCTTATTATTTGTATGTGTTCTCTTTTCCTGCAGTTCCGACAATGAAGAAGAAACACTTTATGGGACAGATTTTGCCGAAGTTTTTGAAACGGTTGACATGGAGCATTCAGTAACCTATGGTGACAGTTTTGTGATTAAGTCGCGCGTGCCATTTATGGTACATAGTCTCTATCGGATAATAGACGGGAAAAAGGAACCATATTTCAAACAGTTTATTATGACACGAGGAGGTGTTGTCCCATTTGAACCTCAGGCGGGGAACCACTATTGGCTCGGCTTGGAGCATCCGACAGATTGTACGCTGGTAGTCAAAATAGCCAAAGAGGCTTTAGGCGATACGGTGCACACTATCTATTTGCAGTCGTCCATGCTTCCAAACAGCGAAGGTTGGCAACAGACTGACGATGTGATTCGGTTTAATCTGTGTAATAAATAGCCCAATGTGTTTGAATAGAGGAGAGGTATCCCGCAAGGATGCCTCTCCTATTGTATTCATGAAAAAACGATAAAATAAATGTAGTTTTATTGTGCGGAATATAACCGTTTATTTGTACCTTTGCACGTTAGAACAAAACGATTACCTCTAAAAAAGAAGAACATCCTATGGATATTATTAGTGAACTGATAAAGCGTGCGCAACAGCAGAAGCAGCGCATCGTATTGCCCGAGGGCACAGAGGAACGTACCATCAAAGCCGCCGACCGCGTGCTGGCCGACGGCGTGGCCGACGTGATTCTGCTGGGCGACCGCGAGGAAATTATGGGTCTGGCCGAGCGGCTGGACCTGACTCACATCAAAGATGCGGAAATCATTAACCCGGTCACGGCCGACGACCACGAGGCGTTTGCCGAACTGCTGGCCGAACTGCGCAAGAAGAAAGGCCTTACACTGGAGGAAGCCCGCCGCCTGGTGGACGACCCGCTCTACTACGGCTGCCTGATGATTAAGTCGGGCAAGGCCGACGGCCAGTTGGCCGGTGCCCGCAACTCCACGGCCAATGTGTTGCGCCCCGCGCTGCAAATCATCAAGACGGAACCGGGCATCACCTGCATCTCCGGCGCCATGATTATGCTGACCCACGCTCCCGAATTTGGCGAGGAAGGTGTCATCGTGATGGGCGACGTGGCCGTAACCCCCGAACCCGACGCCCAGCAGTTGGCACAGATTGCCGTCTGTACCGCCCGCACAGCCAAAACCATTGCACGTTTTGAAGAGCCGCGCGTGGCTATGCTGAGCTTCTCGACGAAAGGCTCGGCCGCCCACGAGTGTGTGGACCGCGTGGTGGAAGCCACCCGTCTGGCTCAGGAAATGGACCCGACACTGGAAGTGGACGGCGAACTGCAGTCGGATGCTGCTCTGGTGCCCGAGGTGGGCAAGCTGAAAGCCCCCCAGTCGCATGTGGCCGGCAAGGCCAACGTGCTCATCGTGCCGCGTCTGGAAGTGGGCAACATCGCCTACAAACTGGTGCAGCGTCTGGGGCACGCCCAGGCCATCGGCCCCATCCTGCAGGGCATAGCCCGGCCGGTGAACGACCTGAGCCGCGGTTGCTCGGTGGACGACGTGTACAAGATGGTGGCCATCACCGCCAACCAGGTGATATCGCTCAAGGAAAGAGAACAACAATAAAGACATTAATATGAAAATACTCGTACTGAACTGTGGCAGCTCGTCCATCAAGTATAAACTCTACGATATGGACACCAAAGCCGAACTCGCTGCCGGCGGCATAGAAAAGATTGGACTCGAAGGTGCCTTCTTGAAAACGAAGAAACCTGTGGGGGAAACTATATACAACGATATTCCCACCCACACGGTGGGCCTGCAGATGATTTTTGAAAATCTGGTGGACCCGCAGAAGGGCGTATTGAAATCGTTGGACGAACTCGATGCAGTGGGCCACCGCATGGTGCATGGCGGCGAAAAGTTCAACAAGAGCGTGCTGCTGAACGAGGAAGTGCTGAAAGTGTTCCAGGAATGCAGCGACCTGGCTCCGCTTCACAATCCGGCCAACCTGGAAGGTGTTCGCGCCGTGGAAGCCCTGTTGCCGAAGGTACCCCAGGTGGGTGTGTTCGACACGGCATTTCATCAGACCATGCCCGACTATGCCTATCTCTATGCCATCCCTTACGAGTTGTACTCGAAATATCAGATACGCCGCTATGGATTCCACGGCACGAGCCACCGCTATGTGTCGCAACGGGTGTGCGAATTTCTGGGCTGTGACATCAAAGACAAGAAAATCATTACCTGTCACATCGGAAACGGTGCCAGCGTGGCCGCAGTGAAATACGGCAAGTGCGTGGACACCTCGATGGGTCTCACTCCGCTGGAAGGACTGATGATGGGTACGCGCAGCGGCGACATCGATGCCGGTGCCGTGGTCTATCTGCAGAAAAAGTTGGGCTTAGATGCCGACGGAATATCCGACCTTTTGAATAAAAAGAGCGGCGTGCAGGGCGTTTCGGAAATGTCAAGCGACATGCGTGTGCTCGAAGCTGCCGAAGCACAGGGCAACGAGCGGGCCATCATGACCCTGAAGATGTATAATTACCGTATCAAAAAATATATCGGCGCCTATGCCGCCGCCATGGGAGGCGTGGACATCATCGTCTTCACTGCCGGTGTGGGCGAGAACCAGTATGGCGTGCGCTCCGGCGTGTGCGAAGGTTTGGAATGGATGGGAGTGAAGTTCGACAAAGCCAAGAACGACAGTGTCCGCAGCGAGGAATGTGTCATCTCCACCCCTGATTCTAAAGTGACCGTTTGTCTAATTCCTACTGACGAGGAATGGATGCTGGCCAGTGATACGATGGCTATTGTCTCAGGTGAAAAATAAGTCTCATTTGAGGCCGCTTTCAAAGCAAAATCAACGGACAAACAGGAAAAAGTTGTCCGTTGATTTTTTTTTGTGATTTTTGATGAGAAAATTCCAGATAATTTTGGTGGGAAAAAAGAAAAAATATGTATCTTTGCCCCGTATTGGGTGTATAGTGCCCAAGATGGAAGTAGCATAATATAATAATTGAAATAGTATGATTAAACGAATTGATTCAATGTTGAAGCGGTTCTCAATGTTTGCCGTGCTGGTGGCCGCCTTGGGCTTCTACAGCTGTGAGGACAAAATTGATGAATCAAACATGTACACCTTCACGGGTGAAAGCATTTACAGCTATCTGCAGAGCAGTCAGGAGTATTCCGACTTTGCCTATTTACTTGAACGGGTGAAGTTGAGCAAAAAGTCAGAATCGACCATTGCCCAATTACTTTCCGCCCGTGGAAACTACACCGTGTTCGCTCCTACTAACGAAGCCATCCAGCGCTATCTGGATTCTTTGTACACGACGACGAACTATGACATTACTCAGACGCCGGACTCCACGGCAGAGTACATTACCCGTAATGCCATCATCGACAACGAAGATGAAGAGGCTTATCTTTCTACCTCGTTTGCCGAAGGAACGCTTGAGAAGAAGAACATGGACAACCGTTACATCACCATTAACTTCGACACCATCGAAGGCGGTAAGTTCATAACGATTGTCAACACCCGTTCAGTCATCAGTCAGAGCGACATTGAAACCTCCAACGGTGTTATTCATGGTGTGGACAATGTGCTCCGTCTGTCGTTGGCCACATTGCCCGCTCTGATTGCCGATGCCGATAATCTGCACATCTTCTCCGAGTTGCTTACCCGCACCGGTTGGGCCGACTCCATGACCCGCATCATTGATGAAGAATATGAAGCACATCATCCTGAAGTATTGAAAGATTTGAGCGGTAACCCCATAAATGCTCCTAAGCACCGTTATTTCGGTTATACCGCTTTTGTTGAAACGGACAGCGTGTTCATTGAAAAGTGGGGTGTTCCCGCTCCCGCCTTCTCTGATAAGGGCGTGGTTTTGAACTACGACGAAATCATGCATGTTATCAATGAGAAGTGCCGTGAAGCCTATCCCGATGCCAAGAGCGATGATCTCACCGATCAGGATAACGCCGTCAACCGTTTCGTGGCTTACCACCTCATTCCTACGGGTCTCACCTGGGACAAGCTGGTGATCCACTTCTGCGAGATGGGTTATAACATGAAGACCAATGACTATGGCGTTGACGTTGACGGTTACTACGAGACAATGGGTAAGTATCGCCGCCTCCTCCGCATCACTGAAGGTGCCCGCGGTATTCCCACCAATGGTAAGCGCATCAACCGTCTGGCTGTCTATCAGACTCAGCCCAGCTTCCCTATTGACGACTATGCAGAAGTAAGTGTTGAGAAAGAAGGTATCCTCATCATGAACGACAACGGTGACAACCTGATGCAGTCCATGAACGGATTCTATTATCCGATTGACGATATCCTCATTTACGACGATTATACCCGCGACAAAGTGCTCGGCGGCCGCTTGCGTTGGGACGTATGTGACCTCCTTCACGAGTTGGCAACCAATGGTTACCGCCGTCCGTCTGTTTACAAGCAGTCGGCTTATCCTAACGGCTACTTTGAAAACCTGACCATGACCGATGAAACACGTTTCGTATTACTTCCCTATACACCGGCTACCGGTACCCAGAACAACTATCAGGGTGACGAAATCAACCTGAAGGGCCAGTTCGACCTCGTACTTAAGTTGCCGCCCGTACCGAGCGAAGGTACATACGAATTCCGTTTCTGTACGCCTAACAACCCCGGTGTGTTCGGTATGTTGCAGTTCTATTTCGGTACCAACAAGGACAATCTTCCTGCTATCGGTCTGCCTCAGGACTGCCGCTATCGTGGAGAAGCCTTCAATCAGGTTACCGGTTGGGATCTTGACTCCAACGGCGACCCGTTTGAAATCGACAAGCAGATGCGTTTGAAGGGCTACATGAAACCGCCCAAGCACAACGGTTTGGGTACAACCATAGGTCCCGTTGTTACGCCGATGCGTGTAGGCATCGCTGACTGCTGGCGTATCCGCCGTATCCTTTGGACCGGCCGTGTGAAGCCGACGGATACCTACTATCTGCGCATTAAGAATGTACTGACTAATACAGAAAAGTGCTGTCTGCTTGACTATCTTGAGTGGTGTCCGAAGCATGTTTATGATGCTGCGGTTGCCGAAGATGAATGGTAAACAAAGCATTTTGTCAGCATAATGACAATAAAAGGCGGATGTTTCTGCGGAAACATCCGCCTTTTTTGCAAATAAGCGGGTCGGCAGAGCCGTTTGGTCTGATTTTTGTACTACTTTTGCATATACCTATTTATATAATGATGACACGTAGATTACAATTAGCCCTTTTGGTGACCCTTTTGAGTGTTGCCGTCAGTTCCCATGCCGCCGACACATTGGCTTTGGCCCGTGTGCGCAGTGTGATGAACATCCCCCTGCCTTCTGCCAAAGCAGTGGTAGAGTGTACCGTCCAGTCCGAGTTTCCCGTCGAAGGTTCTGCGGCCCTGCGTCAGGCCGTCGATGTGTGGACACGGGGCGTGTTGGCCGACGTGTTGGGCGACACCAAGGGCGGACAAGTTAATGAGAGTGCCGTACTTTCGTCTGTGGAAAACCGTTTTCTCGACTGTGCCGTAGCCGAGGCCGGTCAGGCTGCACATGTCAAAGATGCGCGCACCCTGGCCCTGACGCTCGACTTCCAGATGACACGTGTTTATGAAACCTCGCGGGCCATTACCTTCTGCATCGATGCACCGCGCTACGGCGCTTCAGGCCAGCGGCTCGAGACGCGGGTTTATGCCACATTCATCAAGGCCGACGGTTCGCAGCTCACGTGGGATGCCCTGCTGCAGCCCAAAGCCAAGCTACGCCAGCGTTTCAGCCGTGCGTTGGTGAAGAATCTGCATACCTATTTCGGAACAATGAACTATGTGGACCTCCTGGCGCGCACGTCGTTGCCGAAGGAAACGTCGGAACTGGCCTTCCCGTTGCCTCAGGCTGCGCCAGCGCTGACGCGTGCCGGGTTGCGCGTGTCCTACAGTCCCGGTGAGTTGGCTCCGGCCAGTGCCGGCACCCCCGTGGCGCTCGTTTCCATGAATGACATCTCTTCCTGTCTCACTTCTGCCGCCAAACGGTTGCTAAAGTAGTTGCCATGGACCAGTTCAAATTTGCGCAACCCGAGGTGGAATGGGCCGAAAACGTCATCTTGGCCGATGCCGACTATCTGGACAGTCTCGTTTTTAACGTTTCCGTCCAGCTGGAGCGCATGTTGGAGCGTCGGCTGCCGAAGCTCGACCTGGCCCGTTGGGCAGACTACGTGGCCCTCGACGGCGGCTTGCGTCCCGGCGACAATGCCGTGCAGTTACTGCTCATCCATTCCAAGAAAAAGGGCATTCTGAAGAATATCTTGCCTGCAAACCTCGCCACAGAAATTGACGGCCAGGCCTTCCGCGACAACTTGGGCGAGTTCTCGCTCAGTGCCTTCCCCGTGGAAGACACCATGGTCACCCCCGGCCAACTCTTCACCCAGTCGGTCGAAGCCCTGCTCACCTCCGAGCGGGTGAAACGCCTGATGCTGGTGGGCGACATGGCGGCCTACGGCGATGACGTGGCCCATGTGCTTCGCGAGGCCGACGGAAAGCAGGTCACAGTGTTCGGCCTGCATACGCAGAGCGGTCTGCGTTGCCCGCAGGAGTCGCTTTCCTATTCCCTGTTGGCGGCTCTTGGCGTCAGCAGCGACGAGGTGAAATAGCAGGCAACGTCCGTGCAGCTCCAAAACGGACTTGTTTCGAACGAAAACGGATATAGTTTTTTCCAAAGCGGATATCGTTTTTCTGAACGGAAATGTGTATCTTTGTAAAACAAAACTCTAAGTAAAAAACATAGACATGGGAAAAGTTTTAATCATCGGAGCCGGTGGCGTAGCCACGGTGGCTGCCGTGAAGGTAGCCAAGAACAGCGACGTGTTCAGTGAAATCATGATAGCCAGCCGCACCAAGTCAAAGTGCGATGCCATCGTACAACGTATCGGTGATCCTCGCATCCGCACGGCGCAGGTTGATGCCGACAACGTGGACGAACTGGTGGCCCTCTTCAAAGACTTCAAGCCCGAACTGGTGATGAACCTGGCCTTGCCCTATCAGGACCTTACCATCATGGAAGCCTGTCTGCAATGCGGTGTCAACTATCTTGATACGGCTAACTACGAGCCCAAGGACGTGGCACACTTCGAGTACAGCTGGCAGTGGGCCTACCGCGAGCGCTTTGAGCAGGCCGGCCTGACGGCCATCCTCGGCTGCGGCTTTGACCCGGGTGTGACCAGCATCTTCACCGCCTATGCCGCCAAGCACCACTTCGACGAAATACAATACCTCGATATCGTCGATTGCAACGCCGGCAACCACCACAAGGCCTTTGCCACCAATTTCAATCCCGAAATCAACATCCGCGAGATTACCCAAAAGGGTCAGTACTGGGAAAACGGCCAGTGGGTGGAGACCGAGCCGCTCGAAATCCACAAGCCGCTTACTTACCCCAACATCGGCCCGCGCGAAAGCTATTTGCTCCACCACGAAGAGATAGAAAGCCTCGTCATCAACTATCCCACCATCAAGCGTGCCCGCTTCTGGATGACCTTCGGCGAGGAATATCTTACCCACCTCCGTGTCATTCAGAACATAGGCATGGCCAGCATCGAGCCCATCGAGTATCAGGGCCAGCAGATCGTACCCCTCCAGTTCCTCAAAGCCGTGCTGCCCAACCCGCAGGACCTTGGCGAGAACTATGAGGGCGAGACCAGCATCGGCTGCCGCATCCGTGGCCTGAAGGACGGACGGGAGCACACTTACTATGTCTATAACAACTGTTCGCACCAGGCAGCCTACGAAGAAACCGGCATGCAAGGCGTGAGCTATACCACCGGCGTGCCCGCTTGCATCGGTGCCCGCCTGTTCATGCAGGGCGTGTGGCGTAAACCCGGCGTACACAATGTCGAGGAATTCAACCCCGACCCCTTCATGGACGAACTCAACAAGCAAGGGCTGCCCTGGCACGAAATCTTCGACGGCGACCTGGAGCTATAAACAGTAAAAAAAACAGAAACAAATAATCATACAACTATGGCAAAGAAAGCAGAAGCAGCTCCCGCTGCGGCCTCGCAGGAAAAACTGAAAGCCCTGCAGATGGCCATGGCCAAGATTGAAAAAGACTTTGGTAAAGGTTCCATCATGAAGATGGGCGAAGAACAGATAGAAGCCGTCGAGGTCATCCCCTCAGGCAGCATCGGGCTCGACGTGGCCCTTGGCGTGGGCGGTTATCCCCGCGGCCGCATTATTGAAATTTATGGTCCTGAAAGTTCCGGTAAGACCACGTTGGCCATCCATGCCATTGCCGAAGCCCAGAAACAGGGCGGCATCGCGGCCTTCATCGACGCCGAGCACGCCTTCGACCGTTTCTATGCCCAGGCCTTGGGCGTGGATATCGCCGAATTGCTCATCGCCCAGCCCGACAACGGCGAACAGGCCTTGGCCATTGCCGACCAGCTCATCCGTTCGTCAGCAGTCGATATCATTGTCATCGACTCCGTGGCCGCCCTGACGCCGAAGAAGGAAATCGACGGCGAAATGGGTGACAGCGTGGTCGGTCTGCAAGCCCGTCTGATGAGCCAGGCCCTGCGCAAACTGACGTCGCTTATCAGCAAGACCAATACAACGTGCATCTTCATCAACCAGTTGCGCGAGAAAATAGGCATCATGTTCGGCAATCCCGAAACCACCACCGGTGGCAATGCCCTGAAGTTCTATTCCAGCGTGCGGCTCGACATCCGCCGCATCACTCCCCTCAAGAAAGGCGATGACGTGGTGGGCAACCGCGTGCGTGTGAAAGTGGTTAAGAACAAGGTGGCGCCTCCCTTCCGTAAGGCCGAGTTTGAAATTTCCTTCGGCGAAGGCATTTCCCGCGTGGGAGAAATTGTCGACATGGCTACAGACCTTGACATCCTCCACAAGAGCGGTTCGTGGTGGAGCTATGGCTCCGACAAACTGGCCCAGGGCCGCGATGCCGTGAAGGCTTTGCTCAAAGACAACCCCGAACTCAGCGATGAACTGGAGCAGAAGATCTATGCCCAACTGAAGGCCGACTCTACCATGTTGCAGGACCGCGGTGACGACGAAGAAACTCGTCCGGAAACCTATTAATGCCATAAACGCGGAGCGTGGAAAAGAAAATCTACATCATTGCCGGATGCAACGGGGCGGGTAAGACCACCGCCTCGTTCACCATATTGCCCCAGGTGCTCGACTGCGACGAGTTTGTCAACGCTGACGAAATAGCCCGCGGCTTGTCACCGTTCCATCCCGAGCGCGTCTCCATCGAAGCCGGGCGGCTCATGCTCGAGCGCATTAACGCCCACATGGTGGCCGGCACCACCTTTGCTGTGGAAACCACCCTTTCCACGCGCTCCTACGAGAGTCTCATCCGCCACGCCCACAAGGCCGGTTATCAGGTGGAACTCATCTTCTTCTGGCTCTCATCGCCCGAAGTGGCCATACAGCGTGTGGCCAAACGCGTGGCCGAGGGCGGGCACAATATCCCCGAAGACGTCATCCGCCGCCGCTACGACGCAGGCATCAAGAATTTCTTCAACATTTACGGCCATGTGGTTGACCGTTGGACGCTGATAGACAACAATAACAACCAGTCGGTCGTGTTGGCCGAGTCGGACAACGGCGTGACGAAGATATACGATTTCGAGCGTTTCAAACATGTCATGGACTATGGACTCAGCCGCCAATAAACTTTCGCCCCATGCACGCCAGTTGCAGCACGGGCTGGCGCTGGCCAACCGCCGCATGATGGAAACGGCGGCCAAGATGGAGCGCACCCTCATTCTCGGCACACTCGACGGCAACTATCAGGAGCGTCCCGCAGCTGAATTGCTCGGCGAAGCTCACGAGTCGTCCTGGTGGCACGAGCATTTCGAGGAATAACCCGACAGACCTTTAATCAATATAAACAGAGGTGTCGCCTGATTGCAGTAAGGCGGCACCTTTGTTCTTTCAAAACGGCGTCTCAAAATTCCGAAACGGCGTCTCAAAATTCTGAAGCGGCGTTTTGAGAAACCAAAACGGAGTTAGTCATTTCTCAAACGCATTTGTATTTTCCAACGCAAGCCATCGCCTGAGCCTTGTCTCTGGTATAGGGTGGGGCGGAACTGCCAAAAAAGTTAACATGACGTGTATAGAATGCTTTGGCACGCGGTTTGCTGTATTAAGTGTGCGTTGCAATGACGACGCAGAAAAAACAGTAGAAAAATAATAAAAGAAATAAGACTATGAGTAAGATTATTGGAATCGACCTGGGAACGACCAACAGTTGTGTTTCCGTATTTGAAGGCAATGAGCCTGTAGTGATTGCCAACAGCGAAGGCAAGCGCACGACGCCCTCCGTGGTGGCATTTGTTGAAGGTGGCGAGCGTAAGGTGGGCGACCCCGCCAAGCGTCAGGCCATCACGAACCCGAAGCGCACGGTGTACAGCATCAAGCGTTTCATGGGCGAACCCTACGACATGGTGCAGAAGGAAATAGCCCGCGTGCCTTATACCGTCGTCCGCGGTGACAACGGCACAGCCCGCGTGGAAATAGACGGACGTCAGTACACCCCGCAGGAGATCAGTGCCATCGTATTGCAGAAGATGAAAAAAACGGCCGAGGACTATCTGGGCGAAGAAGTGAAGGATGCCGTCATCACAGTGCCGGCCTACTTCAGCGACTCGCAACGTCAGGCTACGAAGGAAGCCGGTGAGATTGCCGGTCTCAACGTGCGCCGTATCGTCAACGAACCGACCGCTGCCGCCCTGGCCTATGGCTTGGACAAGAGCAACAAGGATATGAAGATTGCCGTATTCGACCTTGGTGGCGGTACGTTCGATATCTCAATACTGGAATTTGGCGGCGGCGTGTTTGAAGTGCTTTCCACCAATGGTAACACCCACCTGGGCGGTGACGACTTCGACCAAGTCATCATCAACTGGCTGGTTCAGGAGTTCAAGAACGATGAAGGTGCCGACCTGAGTCAAGACCCGATGGCCATGCAACGCTTGAAGGAAGCCGCCGAGAAGGCCAAGATTGAACTCTCTTCGACCACTTCGACTGAAATCAACCTGCCGTATATCATGCCCGTCGGCGGTGTGCCCAAGCACCTGGTAAAGACCCTGACACGCGCCAAGTTTGAGCAACTGGCCCACGACCTCATCCAAGAGTGTCTGGAACCGTGTCAGAAGGCCGTAGCCGATGCCAAACTGTCACCCTCCGACATCGATGAGGTTATCCTCGTGGGCGGCTCCAGCCGTATCCCCGCCGTGCAGACCCTCGTGAAGAACTATTTCGGGAAAGAACCCTCCAAGGGCGTTAACCCCGACGAAGTGGTGGCCGTGGGTGCCAGCATACAAGGTGCCATCCTTAATAAAGAAGCCGGTGTGGGCGATATCGTCCTGCTCGACGTGACCCCACTGACCCTGGGTATCGAAACCCTCGGTGGCGTAATGACCAAACTGATCGACGCCAACACGACCATCCCGTGCAAGAAGAGTGAAGTGTTCTCCACCGCAGCCGACAACCAGACGGCCGTAACGATCCACGTGCTCCAGGGCGAGCGTCCCATGGCCAGCCAGAACAAGAGCATCGGTCAGTTCAACCTCGAAGGCATCGCCCCTGCCCGCCGTGGCGTGCCCCAGATTGAAGTCAGCTTCGATATCGACGCCAACGGTATCCTGAAAGTCAGCGCCAAGGACAAAGCCACCGGTAAGGAACAGGCTATCCGCATTGAAGCCAGCAGCGGACTGAGCAAGGACGAAATCGACCGCATGAAAGCCGAGGCTCAGGCCAATGCCGAAGCTGACAAGAAGGAACGCGAGAAGATTGACAAACTCAACCAAGCCGACTCCATGATTTTCCAGACCGAGAATCAACTGAAGGAACTCGGTGACAAACTTCCCGCCGACAAGAAACCGGCTATCGAAGGTGCCCTGCAAAAACTGAAGGACGCTCACAAGGCTCAGGACATCGCCGCCATTGACGCCGCCATTGCCGAACTCAACAACGCATGGCAGGCCGCCAGTGCCCAGATGTACCAGCAGACCGGCCAACCAGGTGCCGGCGCAGGCCCGCAGGCCGACCCCAATGCCGGTGCTAATCAGGGCGGCAACACCCAAGGTGGTGATGAGACCATCCAAGACGCCGACTTTGAGGAGGTCCACTAAGTCAAGAAATCCATTGATAAGATAAGAAAAACCGTGCGATTGACGAATCGCACGGTTTTCTTTTGTAATTTTGTCGGGTGATAAAGTGAGAAAAGATGCCAATCATAGAAATAACAACACTGGACGTGCCTGGTGTGGAAGTCTTCGGCATGCTGACGGAGGCACAGTTGCGCAGTCGGGTAGAGTCGGAGCGAGGCGTGTTCATTGCGGAGAGCCCGAAGGTCATTCGTGTGGCGCTCGATGCCGGTTACGAGCCGGTGTCGTTGCTGTGTGAGCGGAGACATATCATGGGTGATGCCGCCGATATTGTAGAACGTTGCGGTGACATCCCTGTCTACACTGGAGAACGTGAATTGTTGTCGCAGTTGACGGGTTACACGTTGACGCGCGGAGTGCTCTGCGCCATGCGCCGCCCTGTGTTGCGCAGTTTGGAGGAAGTCTGTCGCGGGGCCCGTCGCGTGGCGGTGATTGACGGCGTGTCCGATACGACGAACATAGGAGCTATCTTTCGTTCGGCTGCCGCACTGGGTATCGATGCGGTATTGCTCACACCCGATGCCTGTGACCCCTTGAACCGTCGGGCCGTGAGGGTGTCGATGGGCAGCGTGTTCCTGATACCTTGGACACGCACCGACGGTTCGCTTGCCGGATTGAAACGTTTGGGTTTCCGCACCGCCGCCATGGCACTGAAAGACCGTTCGCTGTCGTTGGACGACCCTGTGCTGAAGTCTGAACCGCGCTTGGCCATCGTAATGGGGACGGAGGGTGACGGCTTAGCCGACCGTACCATAGCCGAGGCCGACTATGTGGTGCGCATTCCCATGGCCCACGGTGTCGATTCGCTCAACGTTGCGGCTGCTTCGGCAGTTGCCTTTTGGGAACTGCGCGTTTGAAGTGAACGAGGGAAGGGGGAGAAGAACGTTTTATTGTCTATACCATAATGTCGTGGCCCAGCCTGCATGGCTGTACCACGCTATTTTTTTGTATGATTCCTTGAAGTTGAGGATGTCCCTGAGTGGATTGTATTTGTCTTGTGGGAAGAACATGGCCACGCCGCAGTAGTGGCGCATGTCGGTTTCGCCGCAAATGATGAAACCGCTGTGGTTGCCGGCGAAGTATTCCGGTGTGGCGCGGCGATAGATGACGCAGCGGTCCACGGCTTTCCGCCATTCTTCGTAGCGGGCGGCTGGCAACAGGTGGTAGAGCGCGGTGCTCATGTCATACATGTCGGGATAGTGCATGCTGTCGTAGTCGATGTAGCCGTCCATGAGGTTGCTCAGTTCACCGGCCATGTCGTGTTCCGAGGCCAGCCCGATACACTGTGCCGTGGCATAGGCCAGTTGCTCCAGTTCGCTGGTCTTGATGACC
Organism: Bacteroidaceae bacterium; assembly: GCA_017940565.1. Lineage (GTDB taxonomy): Bacteria > Bacteroidota > Bacteroidia > Bacteroidales > Bacteroidaceae > UBA6382. The sequence goes on from JAGAYH010000048.1 coordinate 25,742, forward strand.
GACATGACGCAGCCCTGATGCGGGGTGTACAGATCCTTGGTCGTGTCGTTCTCCATCACGTCGTAGTAATACGTGTCCACGATGCTCCGTATGGTTTGGTCGTTGCTCGGGCAGTTGAAGAAACCGCTGCGCATCTGGTCGCGGTAGTAGGCGCCGTAGGCCGAGGTCGTGGCGGGGCTACCCACCACATAGTCGGTGGCTTCGCGCAGGTCGTAGGCCACTTCGATGCACTGCATCAGACAGGCGTCGAAGAAGACAAAGTCCGGATGTACGCCGCTCGCCACAATGGCGCGTGCCATGTCGGCCGTTTCCATCTGCGGGCCCATGTGACCCTCGGCGTCGAGGTCGCTTTCCATGTTGCCGCCCGGCCCCACGTCGATGCCGATGGATTGCGTGGTGCGCAGACTGCCCGTGCCGGCCGTCAGCGTGGGGCGGCCCATCTGGGGTAGCCATCCTGTGCCGTGCGACCACATCACGAGACCGTAGCTCTCCGACGGGTAGAGGTTTTTCACCGTGGTGAGCACCTCCGTCAGGGTGGACGGGTCGGATGAGTCGAGATCGGTCTGATATTCCTTGACCTTTTGCACGTAAGCCTTGCCGTTGCCGGCCTTATAGTAGCGATAGAGCCGCGGCTTGCGGTTGTCGTCGAGGTAGAGCAGCAGATTGTCGCGGGTTGACGTCATTTGCATGGCGCCGCCGGCTATTTCCGACGAGTCGGCCTGGGCCGCGTTGGCGGCGCCCAGACTGTTTTGGGCCGACATATACACTATCACCGTGCGGCGGTGACGCATGTCATGCTTGTTACCGTCGCCGTCGTCGTCGGAGCAGGCAACAGCGAGACACAGGGTCATAATGAGGGGGATGAGTCGGAGCAGGCGCATCGTCAACGGATTGTTTTGCTTGCAAAGATACGAATAAGCGAGCGAAAAAGGGGAAGGCGAAAAATGTTTTTCGTGTTCCCCGCCATTCCGAGTGGGAGTATCTAATATAAAGATACGAATAAGCGAGCGAAAAAGGGGAAGCGAAAATGTTTTTCGCGTTCCACGCCTTTCCGGACAGACTGTTTCATCCGCGGCTTCTGCCTTTTCGCCGGTGAACATTCGCCTGTGACGTACGAAAAGCGCTTTCGTCACGCCTAAATCCGATTTAGGGACGACGAACTCCGTTTTCGTTACATCTTCTTGCCCGATAAAGCCCGACATGAAAAACGTTGTCTTTCATTTTGGCATTGCTCTCGTTTATTTGTAACTTTGCACCCGCAAAGAAATCAATAAGAAAAAAGATATGGCAAAGAAAGCATTACTGATGATTCTCGATGGCTGGGGCAACGGCCATCACGACAAAGCCGACGTCATCTTCCAGACGCCGACACCCAATCTTGACGCCCTGAACGCCAAATATCCCCACTCGCAACTGCAGGCCAGCGGCGAAAACGTGGGTCTGCCCGACGGACAGATGGGTAACTCCGAAGTGGGTCACCTCAATATCGGTGCCGGCCGTGTGGTTTATCAGGACTTGGTGAAGATCAACCGTGCCTGCCGCGACGGCAGCATCATGGAAAACCCCGAAGTGAAGCGCGCCTACGAATATGCACAGTCCACAGGCAAGAACCTCCACCTCATGGGCCTCACCAGCGACGGCGGTGTACACTCCAGCATCGAACATCTCTATAAACTCATCGAGATAGCCCATCACTACGGACTCGACGGCCGCACCTTCGTCCACTGTTTCATGGACGGGCGCGACACCGACCCCAAAAGCGGCAAGGGATTCATAGCATCGCTCACCGATGTCTGTGAAAAGAACGGCGCTGCCGTGGCCAGCATCATCGGGCGCTTCTATGCCATGGACCGCGACAAGCGTTGGAACCGCGTCAAGGTGGCTTATGACCAACTGGTCAAAGGCATTGGCAAGGAAGTGGACGACATGGTCGAAGGCGTGCAGTATTGCTACGACGCCGACACGGAAGAGCACAAGGATACCGACGAATTCATGGAGCCGCTTGTCAACGCCAATGTGGACGGCCGCATCAAGGAAGGCGACGTGGTCATATTCATCAATTTCCGCAACGACCGCGCCAAGGAACTCACCATCGTGCTTACCCAACAGGACATGCCCGAGGAAGGCATGCACACCATTCCCGGCCTGCAGTACTTCTGCATGACCCCCTACGACGCTTCGTTCCAGGGACTCCACGTCTTGTTCCCCAAAGAGAACGTGACCAACACCCTCGGCGAGTACATCAGCTCGAAAGGCCTGCGCCAGCTCCACACGGCGGAGACTGAAAAATACGCGCACGTCACCTTCTTCTTCAACGGCGGCCGCGAACAGCCCTACGAAGGCGAAGACCGCACCCTGGTGCCCTCGCCCAAGGTGGCTACCTACGACCTGAAGCCCGAAATGAGCGCTTACGAGGTGAAGGACAAACTGGTGGAAAGCATCCGCAAGAATGTCTATGACTTCATCGTCATCAACTTCGCCAACGGCGACATGGTGGGTCACACGGGTGTGTACGAAGCCATCGAGAAGGCCGTCGCCGCTGTTGACCAGTGCGTGGGCGAGGTGGTAACTGCCGCTTGTGAGACAGGCTACGAGACCATTATCATTGCCGACCACGGCAATGCCGACCACGCCATCAACGACGACGGCACCCCCAACACGGCCCACTCGCTCAATCCCGTACCTTTCATCTATATTACGGAAAACGCGCGGGCCCGTGTCAAGGACGGTATCCTGGCCGATGTGGCTCCGAGCATCCTTCACATCATGGGGCTGCCCCAGCCGCAGGAAATGACGGGCCAGAACCTCATTGAGGATTAGCAGATACAACTGCTTGGTGATAATAGTGTATAATGACAGGCAGTATGGCGTTCCGCTCCGGCGGAACGCCTTTTTTCTTTCCCATAGCCGGCAGCCACGGTGTTGCTGTGGTGGCTCCGTCCATTCGGCCACCGGCTGTGGCGGACGAAAACGGATATAGGCAGAACGAAAACGGATTTGGGCCGTTCTATATCGGATTTGTAACCGGAAAAAGGCAGTGGCTTGTTGCCCGGGCGGTCAGATGATGCCGGCGCGCCGGAGCTCGTCGGCGGTATGCTCCAGTTCGGCATACCATTTGGCCCCGAAAGCGGCCGTGAGCGGTTCTTTCAGAAACTTATAGACCGGCAGTTGCAGTTTTTCTCCCCGTTCGCAGGCGCAGCGGCAGATGTCCCAGCGGTGGTAGTTGACGGCCGTGATGCCACTCTTGAAGCGCTTCACGCGCAGGGGGTAGAGCCAGCACGAGAGCGGTTTGGCCGTGGTGATGCGCCCCTCGCGCTGGGCGCGTTCAATGGCGCAGAGGCAGGTGCCGTGGTCGTCGTAGCAGGTAAAGACGCAGTCCTTGCCGCCCACGAGGCTCGTCACCAGGTCGCCCTCGGGGTCGCTGTAGACCACGCCCTGGGTGGCAATGACGTGGCGCGCCTCCTCGGAGAGGTCGCCCTCTATCTCGGGCAGGGCGTCCTCAATGGCCATGATTTCCTCCAATGTGACAGGTGCTCCGGCGTTTCCTTCCACACAGCAGGCGCCCCGGCACACGCCCAGGTCGCAGGCAAACCGCTCGCGGAAGCAGTCGATGGAGAGCAGCACGTCGCCCACCTGAATGATGTCCATTTCGTTTTTCATAGGTTACCAGTTGATAGGTGTGAGTCCCTGTTGCTCAAGATAATGGTTGGCTGTCGAAAACTGGTGCAGCCCGAACCATCCGCCGCGGTTGGCGCTCAGCGGCGAGGGGTGCACCGATTCGAGCACGAGGTTGTGCGAGCGGTCAATCATCGCAGCCTTGCCCCGGGCATAGCTGCCCCAGAGCATATAGACCAGGCCTTGCCGCGAGGTGGCCAGGGCACGTATGGCGGCATCGGTGAAGGTTTGCCAGCCCAGTGCGGCGTGGCTGTTGGCCACATGGGCGCGAACGGTCAGCGTGGCGTTGAGCAGCAGCACGCCCTGGCGGGCCCAGCGCGTCAGGTCGCCCGACCGGGGCATGGGTGTGCCGATGTCGTCGTGTATTTCCTTGAAAATGTTTTGAAGCGAGGGAGGGTAGGGCACGCCGTCCTGCACCGAGAAACTCAGTCCGTGGGCCTGGCCGGGCTCATGGTAGGGGTCTTGCCCGATGATGACCACCTTCACCTGATGGAACGGGCACAGGTTGAAGGCATTGAAAATCCATTTTCCCGGCGGATAGCATGTGCCGCTCCGGTACTCCGCCTTCACCGCCTGCGTGAGGCGAACGAAGTAATCCTTCTCAAATTCCGGGGACAACTGCTCCTTCCAACTCTGTTCTATCTGTACATTCATCGGCATTTCGTCTTTTCTCCGGCGAAGTTAGCCATTTAATTTCAAAATCGGGGGCTCCTGGACTATATTCTTTCGCAAGTCTGGCGACAATCAACTCCGGGAACGGCCGGTTTACCGGAAAAGAATTACAAATTTTTTTGACATACCGTGGTCAGACGTCCCGTTTCGGCGATTACAAGTGGGACTTCGGCGTGCAGAAACGGCGTTTCAAAATTCCGAAGCGCCGCTTCTGTCTGACTATATCTGAGACCCGATGAAAATCAATGGATTACAAAATCATCAAAAACATTCCAAAAATTTTTGACACTTTCGCCCTTTGGGCAACCTATGCTTCCCGTCACTGAAGAGACGACTGACGCAGTGAAAAATCGTCCTAAAATCTTGTTGAGTAACAAAATATTTATAACTTTGCAAGCATAAGTCAACAATATATGTCAAAAAAATCCCTTAAATAC
>JAGAYH010000049.1 GCA_017940565.1 Bacteroidaceae bacterium
AGTAGTCGAAGTGGCAAAAATGGTCGGATATTTTGAGGAAATCGGGTGCAGAATGTGCAGTACATGCTCATAATGTTTCCCAAATGTTTCCCAGATTCGCCGTAAAGTGCTGATAATCAGTTCCCGTTAGCCGCCGCGCAGCCCGGCCATGACCACGAAGAAAGCGCCGTGAACCACCACAGGCTCGCTACCAAAGCCGGCCATGCCTTCGGCCTCGGTCACTATGCCGAAGGTGACCAGCACCGTCAGAGCCGCCAGAAACACTACCAGCGGCGGTATGCGTGTACGCATCAGAACGATGATGACACTGACGACCGTGGCTATGGTAATCCAAGCTTGCAGGCTAAGTCCTAAAAACGCAATGCTCTCCATTTGCTACGCTGATTTCTATTCTGCCGGTTCCGTGTTAAACTTCTTGATAAGGGTAAGCACATTCTGTTTCCCCACACGCTCGTAATTGATTGAGTCCATGATTTGCCGCACCAGGAAGATGCCCAAGCCACCGATGGGCCGCTCATCGGCCGACAGCGTGGTGTCAACGTCGTCCTTGGTCGTCGGGTCGAAGGGGATGCCCGAGTCTTTAATTACGAAAGCCACTTTGCTGTCATCGGCCATGGCCAAGATGTCTATGACACCCTGCGTGCCTGGAGGATAGGCATAGGTCATGGGATTGACCACAGCTTCTTCCAGAGCCAAGTCGAGCTGCATGGCCAAAGCCTCGTCAATGGCCAGCGACGAGGCTATCTCAGTGACAAACTCATGGAGTTGGGGAATGGTCTGCGTGTCGTTGGGCAAAGTGAGGCTGCGCTGCAACCGGAAATTACGCTCGCTTCTTTTGTATTGGATGACGAGCATGGTGAGGTCGTCGCTCTGTACAGCTTTATCAACGAAGGCTTCGACCGATTGTGTCATCTGGTTGAACAGGCTTTCGGGACTGGTACGGCCGTCTGCCACGGCTTCACGCGCCGTAGCCTTCATGCGCTCTTCGCCATAGAGGACGTGCGAAGCGTCTTCGGCTTCAGTAAGCCCGTCGGTGTATAGAAATATGGTGGTTTGCGGATTGATGAGCGTCTCCTGGGTCGTGAACGTCCAGTCAGGTACCAGGCCTACGGGAATGTTGGCGTCCACGGGCAAGGTATTCACGTCGGGGTTCACTATCAGTGGCGGACAATGGCCGGCATTACAATAGCGCAAGCGCCCTGTGAGCAAGTTGAGCTCACCCACGAACAGTGTGACAAACATATTGGAGTCGTTCATGTCGGCCATGGCTTCGTTCATCTGCGAGACGATGGCCGAGGGTTTCGACTCGTGGGCCGACACGGTGCGGAACAGCGAACGGGTGACGGCCATCACCAAGGAGGCCGGAATGCCCTTGCCACTGACGTCGCCGATGCAGAAGAACAGTTTTTCGTCACGGATGTAGAAGTCGTAAAGGTCGCCCCCCACTTCTCTGGCCGACACCAGGGAGGCGAAGATTTCGATATCGTCACGTTCGGGATAAGGCGGGAACACTTTGGGCACCATGCCGCTTTGGATGGAACTGGCGATGTGCAGTTCGTTGCCGATGCGCTCTTTTTCCAGGCTCACTTCATGGAGATGGCGCATGTTGTGTATCATGCGCTGAATGATAAAAGCAATGAGCATAAGCCCCAAGAACATAAGCATCAGCAAGTTGGTGCCAAGACTGCGCAGGTTGTGGTAGATTTCTTTTTCAACACAGATCACAGCCATCGACCATCCCGTGCCGCAGCCTATCGGCGAGTAGAACACGTATTTGTCTGTTCCCGAATTATCGACAAACCTGCCGCTGCCGTCCTTTCCGGAAAGCATATTGCTGTTAATGGTGCGCAGCGTGGTGTCGTTCATCCGCTCGGCCAGATTGTGAATGGTCTTTTTCATAACGAGGCTCTCGTTCGGGCACACCATAATCTGCCCCATTTTGGAGAGCATCAGATTAAAGCTCGAGGGGTACAAGTGCGTGGCGTTGATAACGTTGTTCAACCAGTCCAGCGACACGTCGGCAGCCAGCACGGCCACGGTGTTCCCTTTGCTGTCGTGAATGGGGCAGGTGTATGACGTCAGCATCATGCGAGCGCCGTCCTTGTCCAGATAGGGCTCTGTCCACAGCGTGCTGTCGCCCTCCATCGAACCCCTGTAGAGTTGCATCTGCGTGTAGTCGTGGTCGGCTGAACCCAGCTGCATCGTTTCATAGCTGCCGTCTGCGCGGCGCACGGCATAAGGTTCAAACCAATAACCTTTCGATGGATAATAGTTGGGAGAAAACAGGATGGCACAGCCCGTGATATGTTCGTTCTGTTTCACGGTCCTCAGAGCCAGGTCAAACATCTCTTCCGGTTCAGACAGTTTGGCTTCCACGGCCCACGCCATGTTTTCCACGGCCGTCTCCACGACCGCCAGTTTCTTCTCTATGGTCAGACGCTTTATATTCATTTCGCTATTGGCGCGGTGCTCCACCTGACGCCGGATGACGCGGTGGGCATACCAGTACTGGACGCCCGATATCAGTTGCAGCAACACCGCCGCAGCAATGATAATATAGAGCGAGAACTTTTTTTCTTTCTTCACGGTTACTGTTCCTGTTTATTTTATAGTCTTCCCTGCAAAGTTACGAACAAAATTACGACGGCATCCCCATCTGTCATTTTTTTTTATGCCGGCACGCAACCTTTCAATGCCATCGGGTGCGCCGGTGGCGCACCCGATGTTGGTTTAGCAATTGCCTCTGTGCCTGTTCAGCGCATGGCATAATACGTCTCAGCCAGCACGGCCTCCTGTACCTGGCGCAGGCCCTGCTCGTCGACACTCACCGTGAGCACGTCGCCGTTCTGCAGCACGGTTTCAATGGTGCCGTCGGCCTTGAAGCGCAGGAAGTCGCGCGTCTGGCCGTTCTGCGTGATTGACCAGGTGTCGGTCTTGGCGTCATGCTTGAGCACGGTCACCTCGCCTGTCGAGGAAGTGATTTTATAACCGTTGCGGGTCGTCTTCACGGCATACATCGTGCCGTCCTGGCCCTTCACTTTCTGCGTGTTGGAAGCCATGGGATTGCTACCGCTCCAGAACTCAATGGTGTTGAGCACCAGGGCATCCACAACGGCGCACACCGGGGCGCAGATGGGCTGGAGCACCAGACCTACGATGCCGTTGAGGATCTTGCTCTTCGACATGTTGCACTGCCACTTTTCATACTTGTTGAACAAACTGAACGAACCGATGCACGAGCTCAGCATCAGCGAACCTGCCAGCACCAGGGCGATGGCACTAAAATTGAACTTTTTCATGACTCTTATTTTTAATAATACAACTTTTTAGTATAATCTTCGTTGCAAAAATACGAAATTCCCGGCACATGCCGCCACACTGCCCTGCAAAAATAACGGATTACTTTTTTCGAACGCGATGAAACTTTTCTGAACGCGACGGAAACGGCGTTGGCTTTGTCTAAATCCGATTTAGGCACGACGGAAACGGAGTTAGTCTCCCCGACCCGCCACACGGTGTTTCAGGGACGGGCCAAGCGCCCCGTAGCCGGGGAAACAGAAACGGCGCTTCAAACGTCAAAGGCGGCGCCTCAAACTTTTGAGGCGCCGCCTTTGTTGCTTCTTGCCAAGAGGGCTTATTCTTCCATCTCGAGTTCCAACAGGTCCGAGTCCATTTCGGCTATTTCGTCAGGATTGCGCTCGCCGCGGGTGGCGGCATCGGTGATGGTCCACTGGCCGGAGCCGTTGGGTATGCGTGCGTAGCTGCCGTTTTCGGGATGCCCGCGGCCGTCGCCCACTTCGTCGTCACGGTAGAAGTCGTCGATGGTTTCGTCATGCGGATTGACCAGCTCCACCCCGAGCTCCTTCTTGCGCGACAGGCGGCTGCGCATCTGGTCTTCGAGCGACGAGACCACCAGCACCTCGCCCGGGGCCAGGCGGCCGCTCTTGAAGCGGTGGATGAGATGGTCGATGCCGTCCTCATCGACCTTCAACAGATAATAGCCCCTCAGATCAACGGTGTCGGCCGTGGGGTTGAAGATTTCCACCCACTCGTTGTTTGGAAATTCTTTTCCACAGATTTCATTGAGCACCAAGGTGTCGGCCTGCGGTGTCTGGGGCGACTGGCAGGACAGGAGAGAGGCCACGGCAAGGGCTACGGCCGGAAGAAGATGTTTTTGTTTCATTTCAGTTGTCGCTTCGGTTGAAGTTTGTGGCCAAAGTTAAGAAAATCTCCGCTTATTTGGGTTTAAAAGGGGGTTAAAAATGAAAATAGAGGGTGAAAATTAAAAAGTTTCCTTATAAAATAGGAGTACCTCATTATTTTTTTCTACTTTTGCGCCGCGAAAAGCCATATCTACCCCTGCCGTCCCGTGCGGCGGGGCAAAAAATGGAAGGGACTTGCATCAGAAAGAACAGTATTTACGCACCAAAAGCATATAAACAATGCAGAAAAATCTCGTAATCGTGGAGTCTCCGGCCAAGGCCAAGACCATCGGGCGCTTCCTGGGAGACGATTTCAAGGTCATGTCGAGTTACGGCCACATCCGTGACTTGAAAACCAAAGCGTTCAGCATTGACACCGATACGTTCCAACCGGAATACGAAATACCGGAAGACAAGCAACAAGTGGTGGCCGCCCTGCGCACCGAAGCCCAGAAAGCCGACCAGGTGTGGCTGGCCTCCGATGAAGACCGCGAGGGAGAAGCCATCTCGTGGCACCTGGCCGAAGTGCTCGGCCTCGACGTTGACAAGACCAAACGCATCGTGTTCCACGAAATCACCCAAAACGCCATACAGGAGGCCGTGAAATCGCCTCGCACCATCGACCGCAACCTGGTCAACGCCCAGCAAGCCCGCCGCGTGCTCGACCGCATCGTGGGCTTCAAGCTGTCGCCCGTGCTGTGGCACAAGGTGAAGCCCGCCCTGAGCGCCGGCCGCGTGCAGAGTGTGGCCGTGCGCCTGGTGGCCGACCGCGAAAAGGAAATCAAAGAGTACCGGGCCACATCGAACTTTGCCATTACGGCCATCTTTGAAGTCATCGACAGCGAAGGCAACGTGACCAGCCTGAAGGCCGAACTCAGCCGCCGCTTCCAAACCAAGGAAGAGGCCCGCGCCTTCCTGGAGAGCTGTGAGAACGCCACGTTCCACGTCGGTTCGCTCGCCACAAAGCCCGTGAAGCGCACGCCGGCGCCCCCTTTCATGACCTCCACCCTGCAACAGGAGGCGGCACGCAAGCTCGGCTTCTCCGTGAGCACCACCATGAGCGTGGCACAGCGCCTGTACGAATCGGGACACATCACCTACATGCGTACCGACTCGCTCAACCTGTCCTCGCTCTGCCTGGCCAGCAGCAAGAAACTCATTGCCGAAACCATGGGAGAAGAATACTGCAAGCCGCGCCAGTTCCAGACCAAAGCCAAGGGGGCCCAAGAGGCTCACGAGGCCATACGCCCCACCTACATGGAAAACGAGCATATCAAAGGCACGGCGCAGGAGCAACGCCTCTACCAACTGATACGCCAACGCACGCTGGCCTCACAGATGGCCGACGCCCTGTTTGAGCGCACCACCGTGGTCATCGCCATCGACGGCAAGGAAGAAACATTTGAGGCCAACGGTGAAGTGCTCGTGTTCGACGGTTTTCTGAAAGTGTATCACGAATCGACCGACGAAGAAGACAAGGAAAGCATGGGCATACTGCCGCCACTGAAGAAAGGGCAGGACCTGAAATTCCAGAAAATGACCGCCGAGGAACGTTTCAGCCAACGGCCTCCGCGCTATAACGAAGCCTCGCTGGTACACAAGATGGAAGAACTGGGCATCGGACGCCCCTCCACCTACGCCCCCATCATCAGCACCATACAACAACGCGGCTATGTGGAACGCGGCAACAAGGAAGGTTTGAAGCGCTCATGCTCCATACTGGAACTTAAAAACAACAAAATCAAGGAAAGTCAGAAGAACGAGACCACCGGTGCAGAAAAGAACAAACTGTTGCCGACCGACATAGGCATGGTGGTGAACGATTACCTCATGCAGGAATTCCCTGACATCATGGATTACAACTTCACCGCCAAAGTGGAGCGCGACTTCGACTCCGTGGCTGAGGGCAAGAAAGAATGGACGGGGCTGATGAGAAAATTCTACACCAAGTTCATGCCCGAAGTGGACAAGGCCCTAAAAACAAAAACCGACCTCAAAGTGGGCGAACGCGTGCTCGGCACCGACCCCAAGACGGGCAAACCGGTGTCAGTGAAAATCGGTCCCTTCGGCCCCATGGCCCAGATTGGCAGTGCCACCGATAAGGAAAAGCCCTCGTTCGCCCCGCTCATGAAAGGTCAGAGCCTCGACAGCATCACGCTCGAAGAAGTGCTGGAACTCTTCAAACTGCCTCGTGAACTGGGCGAATTTGAAAGCCACAAAGTGCTGGTCAACAACGGGCGCTTCGGACCCTACGTGCTTTGCAACAAAAAGTACGTATCAGTGCCCAAAGACAAAAACATCATGACCATCACCCTGGAGGAAGCAATCGACCTGATCGAGAAAAAACGCCAGGCCGACGAGGCCAGCCATCTCAAATCGTTCGAGGAAGACCCCAAGATGGAAATCCGCAACGGCCGTTTCGGTCCTTACATCAGCTACGACGGCACCAACTACCGCCTGCCCAAGGACCTGGCCACTAAAGCCGGTGAATTGACCTTGGAGCAGTGCCGCGAAATCGTAGCCAAGCAACCGGCAGCCAAAAGCCGCCGGCCCATGCGCCGCACCGCATCACGAAAAAAAGCCTGACGACACACGGGGAGCCATGAAGAGTATCATCCTGTTCGGTTACATGTGCGCCGGCAAAACCACCGTCGGCCGCAACCTTGCCAAGAGTCTGGGCTTTAACTTCTACGACCTTGACTGGTATATCGAAGACCGCTACCACAAGCGCATCCCGGAGATTTTTGCCGAACAAGGTGAAGAGATGTTCCGCAACCTCGAACGGCGCATGCTTCACGAAGTGGCCCAGTTCGAAAACATCGTCCTGGCCTGCGGCGGGGGCACGCCCTGCTTCAGCGACAACGTGGACTTTGCCAACCAATGTGGCACCACGGTCTATCTGAAAGCCTCACCGCACACCATCGTACAACATCTGAAGCTCAGCCACACCGTGCGGCCCCTGCTCAAGAACAAACAGGGCCAGGAACTCTACGATTTCATCACCTCACAGTTGGCCGAAAGAGAGCCCTACTACGAGAAGGCACAGCTGACCTTCAACGTGGATGTTCTCGACAGTTTTGACAAAATAAACGGATTAGTTAATCATATCACAGAAGTACTCATAGCACACGACCATGGGAAAATGGAGAATTGAGGACTCCGAGGAACTCTATAACATCGGAGGTTGGGGTGTCAACTATTTTGGCATCAACAAAAAGGGACACGTCTATGTCACCCCGCACAAGGACGAGACCCAGATTGACCTAAAAGAACTTGTCGATGAACTGACGGCGCGCAAGACCATGGCTCCCATGCTCCTGCGCTTCCCCGACATTCTTGACAACCGCATTGAGAAGACCGCCCAGTGCTTCAACAAAGCCGCCAGGGAATACAAGTACAACGGCGAGCATTTCATTATCTTCCCCGTCAAGGTCAACCAGATGCGCCCTGTCGTTGAAGAAATCATCAGCCACGGCAAGCGCTACAACCTGGGTCTGGAGGCCGGTTCCAAACCCGAGCTCCATGCCGTGCTGGCCACCAACATGGACTCCGACAGCCTCGTTATCTGCAACGGCCACAAGGACCGCAACTTCATCCAGATGGCCCTGCTGGCTCAGAAGATGGGCAAGCGTGTCTTCATCGTTGTGGAAAAGATTGAAGAACTCGAAACCATCTTTACCACCGCCCGCGCCCTCAACATGCGTCCCGACATCGGTATCCGCATCAAGCTTGCCTCCAGCGGTGCCGGCAAGTGGGAGGAGAGCGGCGGCGATGCCTCCAAGTTCGGCCTTAACTCCAGTGAACTGCTCGAGGCCCTCGAATACCTCCGTGAACACCAGATGACCGACTGCCTCAAGCTGATGCACTTCCACATCGGCAGCCAAATCACCAAGATACGCCGCATACAGACGGCCCTGCGCGAGGCCGCACAGTTCTACGTGCAGCTCCACCACATGGGCTTCGACGTGAAGTTTGTCGACTGCGGAGGCGGCCTCGGCGTCGATTACGACGGCACACGCTCCTCCAACAGCGAGTCGTCGGTCAACTACTCCATACAGGAATATGTCAACGACTGCGTCTATACCCTCGTCGATGCAGCCAACAAGAACAATATCCCCCATCCCAACATCATCACCGAGGGCGGGCGCTCGCTCACGGCCCATCATGCCGTACTCATACTCGAAGCCTTCGAGAGCACCTCGCAACCCGCCATGGACGAGTCGTGGGAGGCACAGCCCACTGACCACCAGCTGGTGCGCGACCTCAGCGACATCTGGGACCACCTCTCCGCCCGCTCCATGCTTGAAGACTGGCACGATGCCGAACAAATCCGCGAGGAAGGCCTCGACCTCTTCAGCCACGGGCTCATCGACCTCAAGACACGCGCCCAGATCGAAAGCGTCTATTGGAGCATCACCCGCGAGGTCAACGCCATTGCCCACACCCAAAAACACGTGCCCGAAGAACTGCGCCGCCTCGACAAACTGCTTGCCGACAAATACTTCTGCAACTTCTCCCTCTTCCAGAGCCTGCCCGACTCCTGGGGCATCGACCAGATTTTCCCCATCATGCCCATCAGCCGGCTCAATGAGAAGCCCGAGCGCAACGTCACCCTGCAAGACATCACCTGCGACAGCGACGGAAAAATTGAGGCCTACGTCTGCCGCGACCGCCAATACGGCTACCTGCCCCTCCACTCCCTCAAGAAGGGCGAGCCCTACTACATCGGCGTCTTCCTCGTAGGCGCTTATCAGGAAATACTCGGCAACATGCACAACCTCTTCGGCGACACCAATGCCGTCCACATCTCCGTCGACAACGGCGGCTACACCATCGACAAGGTCATCGACGGCGAAACCGTGGCCGATGTGCTCGACTACGTCCAGTACTCCCCCGCCCGACTCGTGCGCCGCCTGGAGTCGTGGGTTGAGAAGGCCGTGGAGCAAGGCCGCATCACCAAGGAAGAAGGCGAAGAATTCATCAGCAACTACCGCGCCGGCCTATACGGATACACCTATTTGGAATAAATGGCCCCAGACTTGGCAGCGGCCACAATTTGTCAAATTTTTTTGTACTTTTTCGGGCGTTTTTGTATGTCATTGATTCTCATCGGGAATCAGACACAGCCAAACAGAAGCGGCGCTTCGGAATTTTGAAACGCCGTTTCTACGCGACGAAGTCCCACTTGTAATCGCCGAAACGGGAC
>JAGAYH010000050.1 GCA_017940565.1 Bacteroidaceae bacterium
GGCGCCACCGTGAAGGACGGCACCATCGTGAAGAGTGACGGCACCGTGGCCACCGAAGTGACGATAGGAGCACCGATAGTTAACCTCCGCGTGGCCGGCGTGGGCGTGACGAGTTCCAACCAGAACGACATCCTGGGCGACGGCGCCGCCAGCTACGACCCGACGACCAACACGCTCACCCTGAAAGGCAGCATCAACGGCAACGACAAACAAGGCATCTGGAGCAACCTCGCTGACCTGACCATACAAGTGGCCAAGAATGACCTCATGGTTACCAGCACCGGTTCTGCCGGCATTGTCGTGCGCAGCAACACCACCATCAAGGGACCGGGATTCCTCTCGGTAAAGTCAACCGGTAGCTATGGTATATACGTGTCGCAAGGCGCCACGCTGACCGTTGAAAACATTACGCTGGATGTCTTGGGCGGCGGCCAGTACGGCAGCGGCATCTGCGGATTCGACTCCAGCAGCAAGGAGAAACTGATTATCCGCAATGCCACCGTATGGGCCAGCAGCAGTTCGCTTGGCGCCATTGACAGTTTCCACGGCGGCATCACCCTGGAAGATTGTTCCATCATGGAACCCGAAGGCGGCCAGATTAAAACGAACACGAGCGGCGTGCCTTACAGAATTGTGGACAAGAACGGCAATATGGCCAAGACGGTGAAGATAGTGGCCAAACCCAATCCAGCCGATGTGAACCGTGACGGTGCCGTGGACAGTGCCGACATCGTGGCCGTAATTAAAGAAATGCCCGAAGGCGACATGAAGGCTGACGTGAACGGCGACAAAGTCATCGACTCGGCGGACATCGTGGCCGTGATTAAAGCTATGAAATAGCCTGGCTATTTCATAGCTACCTTCGCTTCGCTACTTTCGGACTTACGTCCTACTTCAGACTTTCAAAGGCGGCGTCTCGGACCGCAGAAGCGGCGTCTCGGAAATCCGAGACGCCGCTTTGCCTCGGGGAAACACCGTCTTGTTTCAGCGTCGCAAAACACAAGTGAAAATCAGCGACTTACAAAAGAGCTTGGAAAGATACAATTTTTTTTGACAATTGGAGAGGGGAGGCAGAATGAAAAAAGCGGTTTTTCGTTTGCCATGCGCCCGTTAATTCGTAACTTTGGAATATCAAAAGACAAGCATCATGGAGAACAAGCAAGAAATGAAAATCGACATTCCTCAGGGAATGGAAGACGGAGTCTATTCCAATCTGGCGCTGATCACGCACTCGAGCGCCGAGTTCGTGCTCGACCTGCTGCGCGTGGTGCCGGGAAGGCCCCAGCCAAAGGTGGTGTCGCGCGTGGTAATGGCTCCGGAGCATGCCAAGCGGCTGATGATGGCCCTGCACGACAATGTGGCCAAATATGAGAGCACGTTCGGCCCTATCGACCTGCACCAGAACCAGCAGCCGCGCACCATCGCGCCATTCAATGTGCCGAAGGGCGAGGCCTGACGCTCAGTTGAGATAACGCTTGAAATAACCGGTCAGCGCCGAACGGGCATCGGCCAGTTTGTCGGCCCACACCTTCACGGAGTTCTGACCTATGATGTCGGTGACGTATTTCACCGAAACGAAGGGCACATGCTCTTCCTGACATACCTGCTGCTGGGCGAAAGCTTCCATGTCGAAGACATCACCGGAAGCATCGGCCGCCGCAGTCACGAAATCGTCGCCGGTATTGACGATATAATCTCCTTCCCACGTTTCCACACCCCCGACCACGCTCGGCAGACGAAACGGCACCGCACCCTCGGCGCGGCAGTCGTAGCTGATGCCGGGCAGTTGCGTTTTGGAAAAGTCGCGGTCGAAGAAGTGGCGGCATACCAGGATGTCGCCCACGAGGTGACGCAGCGTGCCGGCTGTGCCGACATTGAGCACCAGCTCAGGGCGGTGGGTCATGACGGCTTTCATGGTGACAAGGGCGGAACGGGCCTTGCCTACGCCCGTGACCACAGGAATGAACTCATAAGCGCCGGCCTTCAGGGCCACCTGTTCCTGCGGCAGGGCAAACGTGACGACTATTTTCTTCATATTCTTCATTTAGGCCACAAAGGTAATAAAAAAGAAGCACCCTGCCTCGCGAGGCAGGGTGCTTTGTTTTAGTTCTTAGTATTTCCTGTAAAGAGATTACTTCTTGATGGTGGAGATACTTACGCGGTTCCAATCGGGCTCGCTGAACATGTTGCCTACACCCTGGCCACTGGCCTCGATGCGGTCGGCAGCAATCTTATACTTCTTGATGAGCTGGTTCTTAACAGCTTCAGCGCGTTCCTTAGCCAGACGGGCGTTGATTTCGGCGCTGCCTTCGGGAGAAGCATAACCCTTGATGACAACCTTAGCGTTCTTGTTCTTCTTCAGGTAGGTGGCGATGCGCTCTACGTTGGGAAGCTGAGAAGCGGCGATCACGCTCTTGCCCTGTGCGAAGGTAACAACAGATTCCAGTTCCTTGTCGGTGCTAACTTCCTTAACCACCTGCGGAGCCTTGTTGCGGCAGTCGTTGAGCTGGTTCTGGAGGTCGCGGATCTGAGCGTCCTTACCGCTGAGCTGACCGTTGAGGCCGTTGAGCTGGTTGCGGAGGTCGTTGATCTTGGCGTTGAGACCGTCAACTTCAGCCTGGTCGTACAGACGGGCGATTTTGAAGTTGTGGGTACCGTTGCTGTTGGCGAACTTGTAGGTCAGACCGGCGGTCAGTTCGAGAACGCTGTTGTTGGCGTTGTACTGTACGAACGGATGGCCTTCACCTTCGAGATCCCAAACGATAGCGGGCTTCACGTTGATCTGAACGGCTTCAGTTACGTTGAAGTTGATGTTCAGAGCGGCCTTGCTGGTAGCAAAGTTGCGGTCAACCTGCTTTACACCGTCGAACATGTAGTTCGGGCGGAAGAGGTGTCCCCAACCGAGACCGAAGGCGGCAACGAACTCAACGGGACGGGGCTGACCCTGGTAACCGCCGAAGAGGTTGCTGAGGTTGAAGTAGTGCATCAAGTTAACGTTCACAGCGTCAAATGCAGTCTTGCTGTACCAACCGATGGTCTTCGTGTTGAAAGCGGTGGCGCCTTCAAAGCCCAGTCCGTAAACCGGAGTGATCTGCTTGGCCAGAGTCAGGTTAGCCGTCGGACGCATGTTCTTAAAGAAAGCAGCGTGCGTAGTCGGAGTGTAAACACCACCGGCGATACCGAGTGACCAATTGTCGAGGAACTTGCTGCCCTCAACCGTTTCACGTGCGCTGGCAGTCATTACAGCTGCGCACAAAGCGAAAATCATAAAAATTTTCTTCATTGTAATTTAGTTTTTTGAGCCGCTCGCGCGACTCGGTTCAACATTATTGTTTTATAACCTCATTAGTCTTTTCCTTGAACACCCGTAAAGCTTTTTCCAGCGCCGTCTCGGGGCCTGCCGGACCTGCTGCGGATTATTCACTGCTGCAAAGGAAAACAAAAATTTCGGAAATGCAAGCATTTTAGTGCAAAAAAGTTTTGTAGTTAATACATTTAGAGTCATTTTTCCTGCTTTTCGGAGGGGAAAAGAGCATTTCTGACAAGTGAAGTGGAAAATTGTATTCCTTTTGCTCAGGTTGCAGGGCATGGCGACGGCCGGAGGGTAATGGCTATATAGTATAAGGAAACCGGTGCCCACCATGCTGTGGGCACCGGTTTGATATCGGTAAACACCGGTCCTCGTCTTAGAGGTTCGGGTTGATTTTGCTCCATTCGCTGATGGGGGGCACGATGTTGAGGGTCACCAGTTCGTCGCGCATCTTGCAGAGGTGTTCGTAGCTGGCGTCGAGCTTGGCATTCTCCTCTGCGGTGCCTTGGGGCACTTCGAAGGTGGCGCCGTTGGGGCCCATGGTGGTCTTCATGGCCATCATGATGTGGTCGTATTTGTCGGTCTTCACGTAGGTGCCCACGGGGAAGCGGAAGGGTTCGCCGCCCATGGCTGCGCGAATCATTTCAACGCTGAGGTACGAGGGGCTCTGGAACGAGGAGCGGCCGCGCAGTTTGATGATGGCGGCACCGCCCTGGGTCACGTCCTTCTTCATCTGTTCCCATTCTTCAACGGGGAATTCGTCCGTGCCGATGATGTCGGTCAGTTTGCGGCCGGCCACGACCACATGGCTGCCGAATACGGCCATCTGCTCACCGTGGCCGCCGTAGGTGGCGCAACCGGTGATTTCGTCCTGCATCACGCCGAACTTCTTGGCCAGGGCGCTCTGCAGGCGCGTGGTGTCGAGGCCGGCGAGCGTGGTCACCTGGCCGGGCTTCAGGCCGGAGTAGAGCAAGGTAACGAGACCGGTGAGGTCGGCGGGGTTGAAGATGATGACCACGTGGCGCACGTCGGGGCAGTAGGTCTTGATGTTCTTGCCCAGCTCCTCGGCAATCTTGCAGTTGCCGGCCAGCAGGTCTTCGCGCGTCATGCCTTCCTTACGGGGAGCGCCGCCGCTGGAGACGATATACTTGGCACCGGTGAAAGCCTCTTTCACGTCGGTTGTGGCGGTGATTTTCACGTTGCCGAAACCGCTCTGGCGCATTTCTTCGGCCACGCCTTCGGGCGAGAACACGTCGTAGAGGCAAATGTCGTTGGTCAGACCCATCATAAGGGCCGTCTGTACCATGTTGGAGCCTATCATGCCGGCTGCGCCGACGATGACGAGCTTGTCATTTGTTAAGAAACTCATGTTTATTCGTTTTTAAAGGTTCTGTTTTACGTTTTAGACTGCAAATTTACCAATTATTACTGATAAAGTGAAGTCTCGGCCAAATAATTTCAGCCGCCGGCCCGGTTTTTGTATGTCGGCCGAAGCTGTCGGGAAATCCAAATCCGTTTTCGTGCGGACTAAATCCGATTTAGGCCTCTCGAAATGCGTTTTCGTGCCGGCCGGGCGGCTTCTATGTCTCCCCAGCCGTTGCCCGCATCCGTTCTTAATCGTGTTTTTTGACAAGTTTCCGGCACTCGGCCAGGCCAAATTGGAAAAACTCCGGTTTTCCATTTGGCTTTGCGCTCGTTTAATCGTAACTTTTGATAAGTTTCTGACACTCGGCCAGGCCAAATTGGAAAAACTCCGGTTTTCCATTTGGCCCTGCGCTCGTTTAATCGTAACTTTGTAAGCAAAACGATAATGATTTTTTTATGAAAACTATTTTCCGTACCCTCACCGCCGCCCTGCTGCTGGCATGCACCGCAGCCGTGGCCCAGAACAGCAAGCCGTTTACCATCCCCGAAGTCAAGACATGGAAGGCTGGCAACGGCACACTCACGCTGACACCCCAGTCACGCATCGTCTGCACCGCCGGCGATGCAGCCTACAAGCAAGTGGCCAGCCAACTGGCCGACGACTATGCCCTTATCAGCGGCACCCGCCTCAGCGTGGTGACCGACGGCAAGGGGCGCGACGGCGACATTGTGCTGCGCTCCGGCGGCAACCGCAAACAGGCCGAGAGCTACCGTATGGCCGTCGGCCGCAACGTGACCATCACCGCCCCCACGGCCACCGGCGCCCTCTGGGCCACACGCACCCTGCTGCAGCTGCTCGACCAGTCGCCCGACCTGCCGCAGGGCACCATCGACGACTGCCCCGACTTTGAGATGCGCGGCTTCATGCTCGACTGCGGCCGCAAATACATCCCCATGGACTACCTCCGCCAACTGGTGCGCGTGATGAGTTACTACAAGATGAACACCTTGCAGATCCATCTCAACGACGTTGGCTTCAGCCGCTTCTACGACTCCTGGGACGAGACCTACACCGCCTTCCGCCTGGAGTGCGAGACCTACCCGGGCCTCACGGCCCGCGACGGCTACTACACCAAGAAGGAGTTCATCGACTTTCAGGAAATGGCGGCCCGCTACGGTGTGGAGATTATCCCCGAAATTGATGCTCCCGCCCATAGCCTGGCCTTCACGCGCTACGACTCCACACTGTGCAGCACCGAGTTCGGCCCCGACCACCTCGACCTGCGCAACCCCAAGGTGTTCCCCTTCCTTGAAAACCTCTGGAAGGAATATCTCGAGGGCGACCGCCCCGTCTTCCGCGGCCCGCGCGTGGACATCGGCACCGACGAGTATTCCAACAAGGACTCCCTGATCAACGAAACCTTCCGCCGGCTTACCGACCATCTCATCCGCTACGTCGAGGGCTACGGCAAGCAGGCCGTGCTCTGGGGCTCCCTGACCCATGCCAAGGGCCACACCGCCGTCAAGTCCGACAACGTCATCATGGCGCTCTGGTACAACGGCTATGCCGACCCGTTGGAGATGAAAAAGCACAACTTCAAGTTCATCAGCATCCCCGACCGTTGGGTTTACATCGTGCCCCGCGCCGGCTACTACCACGACTATCTCGACATCAAGATGCTCTACAACGAGTGGACGCCCAACCGCGTGGCCGACGTCACCCTCGACTACGATGACCCCAGCCTGCTCGGCGGCATGTTCGCCGTGTGGAACGACATGTCGGGCAACGGCATCACCGTGAAGGACATTCACCACCGCCTCTTCCCCGCCATGCAGACCCTCTCCGCCAAGTTCTGGACCGGCAAAGGCGTGAGCGTGCCCTTCGACCGCTTCAACGCCCTGCGGCAGCAGATGAAGGAAGCTCCCGGTGTGAACGAGCTGGGCCGCCTCGGCCAGCCCCGCAGTCAAGTCCTCACCCTGGCCGAACTGAAGGCCGGCGCCACCACCGGAGTCGATGAAATAGGCTACGACTACACCGTCAGCTTCGACCTGGAGAACCGCGGCGACGAACTGCCCGGCACCGCCCTGCTCACCTCGCCCAACGCCACCTTCTGGCTGGCCGACCCCGTGACAGGACGCTTCGGCTTCTCGCGCGACGACTACCTCACCTCGTTCAACTTCCGCCCCTACGCCGGCGAGAAAGTGGCCGTCACCATCAAGGGCAACAACACGGAAACCCTGCTCTACATCAACGGCAAACTCGAGGAGCGCAAGGCCGGCAAGATACGTCTGTCAAACGACAAGAAATTCAAGATGCACACCGCCGAGACCCTCTTCTTCCCCCTGCAGCGCGCCGGAGCCTTCAAGAGCCGCGTCACCAACTTTAAAGTATCCAATTTCATCGACAAATAAATCCCTTACGACAATGAACAACCGCATTACAGAACTTTTCGGAATACAATATCCCGTCATCGCCGGCGGCATGGTCTGGTGCAGCGGCTGGCGTCTCACCGCCGCCGTCAGCGAGCAGGGCGGCCTCGGCCTCCTCGGCGCCGGCAGCATGACGCCCGACGTGCTGCGCGACCAGATACGCAAAGTCAGAGCCGCCACCTCGAAACCCTTCGGTGTCAACGTGCCCCTGATGAAACCCAATGCCGACGAACTGATACAGGTCATCGCCGAAGAACAGGTGCCCGTAGTATTCACCTCGGCCGGCAGCCCCAAGAAATGGACCTCATGGCTCCATGAGCGCGGCATCAAGGTGGCCCACGTCGTAGCCTCCTCGCTCTTCGCCCGCAAGTGTGAAGACGCCGGTGTCGATGCCGTCGTAGCCGAAGGCTTTGAAGCCGGCGGTCACAACGGCAAGGAAGAAACCACCACGCTCTGCCTCATCCCCGCCGTGCGCCGCGCCACATCGCTGCCCCTCATCGCCGCCGGCGGCATCGCCAGCGGACAGGCCTGCCTCGCCGTCCAGGCCCTCGGCGCCGAAGGCGTGCAGATAGGCACCCTCTTCGCCCTCACCCAGGAGAGCTCCGCCAGCGAAGCCTTCAAGCAGCGCTGCCTCAACCTGCAGGAAGGCGACACCAAACTGCTCCTGCGCAAGCTCTCGCCCACCCGCCTCGTCAAGGGCGGCTTCTACACCGCCATCGAAGAAGCCGAAAACCGCGGCGCCTCGCCCGAGGAACTCCTCGCCATCATCGGCACCGGCAAAACCAAAGTCGGCATCTACGACGGCGACGTCGAGAACGGCGAACTCGAAATAGGCCAGGCCGCCTCACAACTCTGCGGCACAC
Organism: Bacteroidaceae bacterium; assembly: GCA_017940565.1. GTDB lineage: Bacteria > Bacteroidota > Bacteroidia > Bacteroidales > Bacteroidaceae > UBA6382. Next base: position 7,969 of record JAGAYH010000050.1, read on the forward strand.
AGCCCCAGAGCGTTACCCAGGTATTCCAGCGCCTCATCAGCGAATACCGCGAAGCCAAAGCAGCCCTTTAACCCCTTCCCCCTCCGGGGCGACACGTTGCAGAAACAAAACGGCGCCTCGGACGAACGAAACGGCGCCTCGAAAAAACGAGGCGCCGTTTTTGTTTCCGGAATAGCAGATGCCACAATTTGAAACGAAACTACCTGTATAAAGCCCTTTATTTCCATATAGTCATGCCAATCTTTACACGTTCTGGCATTACAGGATTGGTTAAAAGATAAACTATTCCGTATTCCATAACTTAGTTCTATTTATATTTATTATATAGAAGTTCTGCCCCTAAATAGATAATCCAACGCACTTTATTATAATACTCGTCATGGAACGGTTGTTTGTAGTTAATAATTCTTCCCTTTATTGAGAAATGTTCAGATTGAGAGAATAATTTGTAATATTGATAAACATAGGCATATCCAGCAACTTCTTCAAACGACTTCAATACATCATAAATTTGAGAAACTTTCCCTTTAAATTCAATATTATTTATCTTAATAGGTTGTTGAGAATTAAATTTCCACTCTTCACCTTTAGCAGAACTTAGGCACTCTTTCAAATCATCATACAATTTTTCTTGATAATCTTTCTTCTGTTCATCAAAGGCTTCGGCATCGTCGGGGTATGTCAATTTGCGTATTTCAATGTTAGCGTTCAACGCAGTTTTTAATGACTTTGCAAAATCCAAATCAAAATAGTAGATTACATCATCTAATTGCTTATCGTTTAGTTGTGATATAAGCAAAGAAGTCATCAAATCTGTTATTATGCTACGATACATTAAATTGGCAGGGGCACACAGAACTTCATACTCTTCATATGGTATATAATGTAGAGCATTCAATGAAATCCTTATTTTTCTAGAGAGTTCATTTAGAGCAACAAATCTTTTATTCTCGATTTGCTTAGATTTGTTTTCTGTTAATATGTGAAGCTTTTCAACAATACTTAACACCTTTTCTAATGATATAATTGCTAATTTTCCCATCATCTATTCCCTTTCGCTCTATTATGTGTCTTGCACAACATCTGGCAGTTCTCTATATCAGTTGAGCCACCCTTGCTCCATGCGGTTACATGGTCGGCATCCATTTCTTCCAGTTTCCAAATGCGGCGGGCATTCTGGTCGTGACCAATAGCGCAGTAGGGACAGTTGCTCACGCCCTCGGCCTTTGCCTTATCAGTCTGTTGCTGATACACTTTGCGCATGGTGGGCTTGTCGAACAAGCGGACATTCAACAGTTTTGTATCTTGACAACCACCAAGCACATACTCAAAGATTCCTCGGCGGTTAGTCACAAAGTCATCGTTCATCAATTCGCGGACTTTTGCAGATAACTCTGTATGGTCGTAGGGCTTTGCATGGAAACGCTCGTAGAGTTCGCCCCAGTTCAAGCCTTGCATTTCGTCATAGACATCATCAAACTTGCTATCCACCCAATCTATCACGGTGTTGAAATAGGTCTTTATTTCGCCGATGTCCTCGTCACGACGATGGGCAGACATATAGCCGTCCACGTTTCCTTTACTTACCCATTCCAGAGCAGTTGCTAAGAATTGCTGTCGGTTAGCTGGTCCTTTTACATAGCTTTCCCAACGCTGAATATTGGCGTTTTGTGAGTTACTGAACTCCGCTTTGCATAGTGTAACAAATGGCCCACTGAACACGGCATTCAATTCCTCTTGATGATTAAGAGGAATGCCTGCAATGTTAATTGTCTTAAACCATTCTTTGATTTCCTCCTCGGCATGTTCGCCCTCGCCTTCGCAAATATAGACCAGTAACTTCGTTTGAAGAATCTTCTGTTGCTGTCCTTCATTCAGACCGTCAAAAATCTGCTCTAAGTCATTAATCTTAACAGCAAACTTGTTCTTAATGAAACGACCAAGCGAAGTAATGCGTTGCTGACCGTCAAGCACTTCCAATTCAGTTTGAGGTGACTGATAGTCTTTGTTGCGGTTGAAGTATATCAGCCCAAGCGGATAGCCTTTCAACACAGATTCAATCACAGCAACATCACGTTTGCCGTCGGCATAAATGTAGTTACGCTGATACTCTGGCTGGATGGTCAACTGACCAGCCAAGCCATAGAGACCTTTTCCTTCCAGTTCGTTATACTCAAAGCCGTCGCAAATCTGCTCAACGGTATAAATTTTCAATTCTGTCTTCATACTGATTGCTTTTTACGGATTAGTATTCGACGGTATGGCAATTCTGGCTTTCCGTCCTTCATATAATACAGGTCGCCGTCACGAAGTCCTTTATTTATCTCTTTTAGTTCACGAGGATATGGTTTTAAGCCTAACTCTAATCCATAATCTCCGTGTGGATGACCAATAATCTCAAATTGTTCTGGGCAGTATTTGTCAAGGAAAGTAATGGGAACTCCCATCGCTCCTTCATAATCAGAGGGAATTGCATCGGTAAATGGAATGTCTATAGCGTCATAATTCTCATAATGAACATAGTCTTTTTGGCCTCTAATCTCTTTATGCTTACTATGCTTGAAGTTCTCTGCCATCGTCATTAAGCGTAAAGGCTGATGGCGGCGTCCGTGGTCAATATTTGTAAACCAACGGGAATGTGCCGCTTCATATAATTCCCCATTCGTATCAGCAAAATAAAACCACCTAACATCATTGACTCCCAGCCAAACTTGGTTATCCTTTATCAATGGGAATATTTCTTTATAGGTGACAGCATTCATATTGCCAATGATGATAAACTGCTTCTGGGCTTCCATTAGCCACGCCACAAACTCACGGAACAGCGAGAAAGGCGGATTAGTTACAATGATGTCTGCCTCGTCACGTAGTTTGCGTATTTCCTTACTGCGGAAATCACCGTCACCCTCCAGATACTGCCATTGCAAATCTTCGATGTTGATACGATTGTCGCCCGTTACATCACGTTCAAGTACGAATATCTTGCCATGCGTCTTGCTCTTGTCAGTGTCATAGTGCGGTTGCGAAGTTTCAAAGAGAGTCGGCTGATACGGCATCTTGTACTTCTTGCTTTCAGGGGCATAGCTTGTGGAAATCAGCTTCTTCAAGCCCAGCAACTCAAAGTTCTGCGCAAAGAACTTCGTAAAGTTGCTCCATTCGGGATCATCGCAAGGCAGCAGCACCGTCTTACCACGAAACACATTCGGGTCGTAGTCCAAATAGGCGTTTATCTCCTTCTGAATGTCGGTATATTGCGTATAGAACTCATCGTTCTTCGCCGTCTTTGCATTTGCTAAGTTCGTATTTGCCATTCCTGTTGCTTTAGATTCTTACTTTTGGTTGCAAATTTACTTAATTTTATTGAGTATTCGGTCTATAACGTAAAAATTGCCAATTTTTAGGGCCATTAAATGAAAATGTGTAAGTACTTATTGTATCGTAAATCTGTAATAATTAAAATACGATCGAAACCAGCGGAAAAATAGTTGACAAAAATTTAGTATGACAGGGAGTGATGGGGAGTGGAAAGAAAAATATTAGGGAAAGATTGAGGGAAGGTGGCTTGCTTTTGCTGTTTTTTATTTGTATTTTTGCAATAGAAAGAACGGGCGTTTTACGTTACGTTGAAATGGCATTAAGTATATGAAAATGAAGGAAGCTGAATTGAGAATAACAGAAGAAGATATAGCGAATCTCTTAAGATTGGGAAATGTCGGGAATAATTAATAAGGAATCATGAGGGTATTATATGACCATGTTTAACCCCATCGTACCTTAAATTATTTATAACTTTGCAGAAGAAATCTATCCTTTATGAATAACAAACTGATTAGTGATCGCGTGGAGGCTTTGAGGGCCTGGATGCGCGAGGAGGAACTGGACGCTTTCGTGGTGCCAACGGGCGACCCGCATTTGAGCGAATATGTGCCGGCACACTGGAAGACGCGCGAATGGCTGACGGGCTTCACGGGCTCGGCAGGCACGGCCGTGGTGACACTGACTGAGGCGGCTCTGTGGACGGACTCGCGCTACTGGCTGCAGGCGGAGTCGCAGTTGAAGGGGACGCCGTTCGTGCTGAAGAAGTCGGGCGACCCGACGACTCCGGAGATGAGCGAGTGGCTGAGTGAACGGCTCTATGAGTTCGACACCGTGGGTGTGGACGGATGGACCATATCGGACGATGCCCTGGGAAAACTCGAAGAGGATCTCGATGTGTACGGCATTGAGCTGGAAACGATGCTGAGCCCCTGGAATACGATATGGAAAGACCGGCCTGCGATGCCGAAGGACAAGATTGAGATACAACCGCTGGAGTATGCCGGCCAGAGTGCGAAGGAGAAGATAGGGATGCTGCGGGCTTACCTGAGCATCCACCAGTTTAGCCTGATGGTGATAGGGGCGCTGGATGAGGTGGCATGGCTACTCAACCTGAGAGGCTCGGACGTGCCGTGTAACCCGGTATTCACTGCCTATTTCATGGTAACGCCGAAGAAGGCGTGGCTCTATGTGGACAAGGCCAAACTGACCCCGGAGGTGAGCGCATACCTGAAGGAAACGGGTGTGACCGTGCGGCCTTACAGCCAGATAATAAAAGACCTGAAACAGCTTAAGAAGCAGTATATCTGTCTGCCGGACAATCTGAACAGCAGACTGCTTGACGCTCCGTCGCAATGTCACATAAAGCTCATTGAATCGCCGGCGAAAGTCGCAAAGGCGTTTAAGAACAATACAGAGATTGAAGGGTTCCGACAGGCCATGCTGCGCGACGGGGTGGCAATGGTGAAATTCCTGCGCTGGCTGAAACCGGCAGTAAAGCGGGGCGGCGTGACTGAAATGGGCGTGGACCGCAAGCTCACGGCCCTGCGGGCGGAGCAGCCGCTCTACCGGGGACTGAGTTTCGACACCATCGCGGCCTACGGCGACCACGGGGCCATCGTCCACTACGAGGCTACGCCGGAGACCGACCGCGAGTTGAAGCCCGAGGGATTCTTGCTGCTCGACAGCGGTGCGCAATATCAGGACGGCACGACAGACATCACCCGGACCATTGCCCTGGGCACACCCACTGAGGAGGAAAAGCACGTGTACACTTTGGTTCTTAAAGGGCACATCGCCCTGAGCCGCGCAAAGTTCCCCGAGGACACTTGCGGCACCCAGCTCGACCTGGCCGCCCGCTATGCCATGTGGCAGGAGGGCTACAACTATGGCCACGGCACGGGCCACGGCGTGGGCAGTTTCCTCAATGTACACGAAGGGCCCCACCAGATACGCATGAACCATGTGCCGGCAACCATTGACCCCGGCATGACGGTAACCGACGAACCGGGCATCTACCTGAAAGGACGCTTTGGGGTGCGGACGGAGAATGTGTTGCTCTGTGTGGAAGACAAGAAAACGGAGTTTGGGGAGTTTTTCGCCTTCGAACCTCTCACCCTCTGTCCTATCGACACCACTCCCATTGACAAGACCATGCTATCCAAAGCGGAAACAGACTGGCTGAACGATTACCACCGCACAGTGCGCGAAAAGCTGATGCCCCTGCTCGACAATGAAGCCGACCGCAAATGGCTCGAAAAAGCAACAAAGAAAATCTAATCATTAGAACGAATAATATGGCTTTGATTAAATCATACAAAGGCAAAAGTCCCCAGTTCGGAAAGAACTGCTATCTGTCAGAAAACGCCAGCGTCATCGGTGAAGTAACCATGGGCGACGAGTGCAGCGTCTGGTTCAATGCCGTGGTGCGTGGCGACGTGGCTCCCATCACCATCGGCGACCGCAGTAATGTGCAGGACGGCTCGTGTGTCCACGTGACCCATGACACCGGCCCCACCCACATCGGCAGCGACGTGACCATAGGACACAACGTCACCGTACACGCCTGCACCATCCACGACGGGGCTCTCATCGGCATGGGGGCCACCCTGCTCGACGGTTGCGAGATAGGCGAAGGCGCCATCGTGGCTGCCGGCGCCCTGGTGCTGCAGAACACTAAAATCCCCGCTCACGAGATATGGGGGGGTGTGCCGGCAAAATATCTCAAGCCCACACGTCCGGGACAGACCGACAATGCCGCACACTATGTGGCCTACGCCAAATACTACATGGCTGAGAACCCCGACACCGTAGTCAACCCCTCGCAAGAGTAACCTGCACGACACCACCGACCTGTCGAGATGTTTGCCGACGTCATCCTGCCCCTGCCCGTTGAAGGCACCTACACCTACCGCTTGCCCGCCAGCCTTGAAGGCCGCGTGCAGACGGGACAGCGTGTCATTGTGCCCTTTGGAACTTCCAAACAATATTCGGGCATCGTAACCCGCATTCACAACGAGTCGCCCGGGGGCAATTTCAAGATGAAGGAACTGGTGGACGTGCTGGAAGAACATCCCATACTGACACCACAGCAGTTGCGGCTGTGGCAGTGGATGGCCAGCTACTATCTGTGCCCCGTCGGCGATGTGTATAAAGCTGCCCTGCCATCGGGGCTGAAGCTGGCCAGCGAGAGCGTGCTGCAACTCAACGAAGATTTCGACCAATGGGGCTCACTCAGGCCTAAGGAACTGCAGGTATATGAACTGCTGAAAAACGGCAAGGCCAACACTGTGGCCCAACTGCAGAAACAACTGAAGGATTCGCGGGTGATGGCCTCAGTGAGAAGCCTGATGGAGAAAGGAGCGCTCACTGTTAAGGAAAGCATTGAAAACACCTTCCGCCCCAAGACGGAGAGCCACGTGAGACTGGCGCCGCAATATCTGAAAGACGAGGCTACGCTCCACGCCTTGCTCGACACGCTGACACCGAAACGCTTGCAAATGGTCTCCGCCTATCTTGACCTGGCCGGTGTGCCCGCAGCCCTGACACTGAAAAATCCCAAACTCATCCAAGAAGTAAGCAAGGCCCAACTGCTCAGTCAGCCAGGCACCACTGAGGCCATACTCAGCATATTGAGAGTGAAAGGTATCATGGAGGTCTATAAGTACGAGATAGGGCGACTGAACACGGCAGAACAGGCCGTATCGCAACAGCTGCCTTTATCGGAATCGCAACAGACGGCTTTCAACGAAATAAATGACATTTTCAGAGAAAAGTCGGTCTGTCTGCTCCACGGCGTCACCTCCAGCGGCAAGACAGAAGTTTATATCCGTCTCATCCGTGAGCAGTTGGCCCAAGGCAAGCAGGTGCTCTACCTGTTGCCGGAGATTGCCCTGACCACACAAATAACCAACCGCCTGCGCCGCATCTTCGGATCAGAACTGGGCGTTTACCACTCCCGCTTCCCCGACACAGAACGTGTTGAGATATGGCAGAAACAACTTTCGGGAAAGCCCTACGGCGTAATGCTGGGAGCACGCTCAGCCCTGTTTCTGCCTTTCCAGAACCTGGGCCTCGTCATTGTGGACGAAGAACACGAGACCTCTTACAAGCAACAAGACCCGGCACCACGCTATAATGCTCGCGATGTAGCCATCGTACTGGCCTCATTCTATGGAGCCAAGACACTGCTTGGGACGGCCACCCCCAGTCTGGAAACCTACTGGAACACCCAAAGCGGAAAATATGGTCTGGTGAAACTCATGCAACGTTTCGGCAATATGCAGTTGCCTAAAATAGAGGTGGCCGATGTGAAGGAACTGCTCCGCACGAAACAAATGAAACTGCCCTTCTCGCCGCGGCTGATCGAAGAAATCAAAGCAGCGCTGCAGAACAAAGAGCAAGTCATTCTGTTCCAAAACCGCCGCGGCTATGCTCCAGTGGTCGAATGCGCCGTCTGCGGGTGGACTCCCACCTGCGAGACCTGCGACGTGACCCTCACTTATCATCAGAAAGAGAACCGACTGGTGTGCCACTATTGCGGCAAGTCGTTTGCAGTTCCAAAGACCTGTCCCAACTGCGAAAGTACCGACCTGCGGCAGTTCGGTTTTGGCACGGAAAAGATTGAAGAAGAAGTTCATCACCTCTTTCCAGACGCCCGCACCGCCCGCCTCGACCTTGACACGACACGTGCCCGTACAGCCTATGAACGCATCTTGGGCGATTTTGCCAACCGCAAGACCGACATTCTTATCGGCACACAAATGGTGTCAAAAGGCCTCGACTTCGACGGGGTGCACGTGGTCGGCATTCTCGACGCCGACGCCATGCTCACCCGGCCCGACTTCCGCAGTTTTGAGCGCGCCTTCCAGATGATGGCCCAAGTGGCCGGACGCTCCGGACGACGGGGCAAGCAGGGCTACGTCATACTGCAGACACGCCGCGCCAACTACCCCATCATCGACCAAGTCATTCGCAACGACTACAAGTCAATGTACGAAGAACAGCTGGCGGAACGCCAGGAGTTCCACTACCCGCCTTTCTACCGGCTCATCTACATTCAAGTGCGCCACCGAGACTACAACGTTGTGGAACACGCCTCCCAAGTGTTAGCCTCCACCCTGCGCTCGGTCTTCGGCGACCGAGTGCTGGGACCTGACAAGCCCCCCGTGAGCCGCGTACAACTCATGTTTATCCGTAAGATAGCCATAAAAATTGAGCGACAGGCCGACAGCGGACATATAAGAGACTTGCTCCGCCATGCAGCACAAACACTTGCTGAGCGACTGGAGTTCCATGCCGTGCAACTGGTATTCGATGTCGATCCGCTATAAAAAATAGGATACGAAAATCTTCTTACTTTGTTATTTTCTTTCAATTTATTGTAGTATCTTTGCCGCAAATTTCAACTTAATCATTAAGAACAATGTTGAAGACGATTAAATGGTTGGCATGGAAATGGACGACAAAGAAAAAGAAGAAATAGATATTCACTAATTATTAACATCAAAAAAAGAGTTATGATGTCGTTGAATAAAAAAATACTGATACTGACAGCCGGCTTGCTCCTCTGCAGCCAGGCTAAGGCACAGATGGAAGCCGGCTTACAAGCGCTGCCATTTGACAAGGAAGTAGTAAAGGGAACTCTCCCCAACGGGATGACCTATTACATTCAGCACAACGAGAACCCCAAGGGCCGCGCTTTCTTCTACATTGCCCAAAAGGTCGGTTCTGTTCAGGAAGATGAAGACCAGCGCGGTCTGGCCCACTTCCTGGAGCACATGTGCTTCAATGGCAGTGACCACTTCAAAGGTAACGGTGTAGTGAACTTCTGTCAGCGCATCGGCGTACAGTTCGGCGCCGACTTGAACGCCTACACCGCCGCCGACCGCACGGTATATAACATCAACAACGTGCCCACGGCTGACCAAGCAAACCTCGACTCCTGTCTTTTCATTCTTTACGACTGGGCCAACGGACTGACGCTTGACCCGAAGGAGATAGACAAGGAGCGCGGTGTCATTCACGAAGAATGGCGCATGCGTTCAGGAGCCTACATGCGTATTTTGGAGCGCCAGCTCGAGACCATCATGCCAGGCTCCAAGTATGGCAAGCGGCTGCCCATCGGACTGATGAGCGTAATCGACAACTTTGAGCCCCAAACCCTGCGCAACTACTACGAGAAATGGTATCGCCCCGACCTGCAAGGGCTTGTCATTGTAGGCGATATTGACGTAAAAGCCATGGAGAAGAAGGTGAAAGACCTCTTCTCGCCCATCGAGAAGGCCAAGAGCCCGGCCAAGTTCGAGTACTTTGAAGTTCCCAAAAACGACCAGCCCATCTTTGCTGTGGACAAGGACAAGGAAGTGACTTCACCCATCGTAATGTTCATGATCAAGCACGACCAGTTGCCACGCGAATACCGCAACACGGCCGCTGCCCTGCCCATGAACTACATCATAAACGTCCTCTGCAAGATGTACAATTACCGCTTTGACGACCTCAAGCAGAACCCGGAAGCCCCGTTCAATGTCCTTGAGATGAGCGACGGTCCCTTCCTCTTGGCAAACAACCAGAAGGCACTCTCCTTTGAGATGGTGCCCAAAGACGGTAAGACCAAGGAAGCCGTGGCTGACCTGACACGCGAAATCGTACGGGTAGGCAAATACGGGTTCAACTACTTTGAATACGACCGTGCCAAAAAGCAGTTCCTCAGCGACCTTGACCAGGCCCGCGACGCCCGCAAGACCATCAAGAGCGAGCAGCTGGTTAACGAGTGCGTGGAGCACTTCCTTGAGAACGAACTGAAGACTGACTTTGAAACGGAGTACCAGATATACCAGCTAATCGCCCAAGCGCTGCCTATTGACATGGTAAACGGAGTTGCCAAGGAATTGGTGGGTACCGTGGACACCAACGTAGTGTGTCTGGCCATGTATCCTGAGCGCGAAAACTACGAAGTGCCGACGGCCCAACTATTCAGTCAGACACTCAGTGAGGTGAAAGCCGAGGATATTCAGCCCTACGAGTCAGCTGTCGTTGACACTAAACTCATCGACAACGAGCCTAAGGCCGGCAAGATTAAGAACGAATTGCCCGCTGACAATTTCGGATACAAGACTCTGGAACTCTCCAATGGCATCAAGGTGCTCTACAAGAAAACCGACTTCGATGAAGCCAAGGTTCTGTTCACGGCTGTCAGCAAAGGCGGCAATGCCAAGCTTCCTCTCGAGCAGATGGACAACGTGGCCGTGTTCGACGATGTGATGGCCGACAACGGACTGGGTAAGTTCAACAGCAACGACCTCCGCAAAGCCCTCACCGGCCGCCAAGTCAGCCTGGCACCCAGCCTCGGACACCTGAGCGAATCGCTCAGCGGTTTTTCATCTCCCAAAGACTTGCGCACACTGATGCAGCTCATCTACCTGCAGTTTACAGAAATAAGCTACGACACGCTCAACTACCGCAACGTCATCAAACAGGAAGAACAGGCTCTGGCCAACCGCAACGCCAATCCGCTGAGTGCCTTCCAGGACTCCATCATGGTACGCATTGCCAATAACAATCCGCGCCAACAGCCCATGACACTTCAACGCCTGACCAATGTCAACTACGACCAGATACTGCAAATCGCCGTAGAACGTTTCGGTGCGCCAAATGATTTCACGTTCATCTTCACCGGCAATGTCGACGAAGACTCCCTGCGTCTTCTTGCCAGCCAGTACTTGGCCAGTCTGCCCGTCAACAACCAGTCGGAAGACATCACTGACGACGGCGTGCGCCTGTGGACCGGCAATCAGCTGTGCCGCTTCGAAAAGAAGATGGAAACGCCCATCACCTACATGCTCCAGGTGTGGAACGGCAAATATGAGAACAACGTGAAAAACCGTGCCGTTGCCCTTGCTGCCGGCGGTGTGCTCGACGACATTTATCTGAAGAGCATCCGCGAAGAGCACAGCTTCGCCTACTCGGTGAACGCCTCCATCGGGATGCAGGATATGCCCGAATCACACTTCATCTTACAGACCATAGCCCCCGTCACTCCTGAGAAGACCGACTCCGCTCTGGCTCTAATTGATGAAGGACTGAAGCAACTGGCCGAAAAGCCCGCTCCTGCCGACGTGCTGGCCAAGACCAAGGAGCAGATGCTCAAGAGCTATGAAAACAGTCTGCGCGAAAACAGTTATTGGCAAGGCCTGGCCGTGACACGCATCCTCTTCGGACGCGACGGCTTCACCGGTTACAAAGAAGCCATCGAGGCTGTCACCCCCGAAGACGTACAAGCCTTCGTGCGCGACGTCGTTCTCAAGCAGAACAACCGCCTCAACCTGCTCATGACACCCGCTGCAGGCGAGTAAAAAAATAAGGATATCAAAAAAAGCGTTGCTCCGGCGACGCTTTTTTTGTACCCTTTCTGCATCCAATCACACCAGAAAGCCTTAACTTTGCCCTAATAAAATAAAAACATAGAATAAGAACGAACGTTATGAAACAAACAGCCCCTAAAAGCGACGCCCCCAAGGGCGGTCGTCTGATGTCGTTAGATGCCCTGCGAGGCTTCGACATGTTGTTCATCATGGGCGGCGCCGGCATGCTGGCCGCCTTGGCCGAATGGTTCCCCTGCGGTGTCACCGAAGCCATAGCCAACCAGATGAAACACGTGGAGTGGCATGGTCTGGCCCACCACGACACCATCTTCCCCCTCTTCCTCTTCATCGCCGGCATCGCCTTCCCCTTCTCGCTCGCCAAACAGCGTGAGCGTGGCAAATCGTCGTGGGACATCCACATGAAGGTCATCCGCCGCGGCCTGCTGCTCGTGCTCCTCGGCATGATCTACAACGGTCTGCTCCAGTTCAACTTTGCCGAACTGCGCTGCGCCAGCGTGCTGGCCCGCATCGGTCTGGCCTGGATGTTCGGCGCCCTCATCTTCATGCACACCCGCTGGCAGACGCGCGTCGGCATCACCGCCCTGCTCCTTGTGGGCTACTGGCTCGTGGCCGCTTTCATTCCTGCTCCCGATGCCGACGGCGCCGACATCTTCTCCGCCCAGGGCTCCATCGTGGGCTACATCGACCGCATCCTCTTGCCCGGACGGCTCATCTACGGCAACATCGACCCTGAGGGGCTGCTGAGCACCTTCCCCGCCATCGGCACCGCCCTGCTGGGCATGTTCACCGGCGAATGGATCAGGAACGACCGCGTCAGCCCCGGCCGCAAAGTCCTCGGCATGGTTGTGGCCGGCATCGTGCTGCTCGTCCTCGGCCTACTGTGGAACGAAGTTTTCCCCATCAACAAAAAGATGTGGACCAGTTCCTTCGTGCTCGTCGTAGGCGCCTACTCCGTGCTCATCTTCGCACTCTTCTACTACCTCATCGACGTGCGTGGCTGGCGCCGCTGGACGCTCTTCTTCACCGTCATCGGCATGAACTCCATCACCGTCTATCTCGGCCAGAGCTTCATCAGCTTCTGGGGCACCTCCGACAAAATCTTCGGCGGCCTCATCCGACTCCTGCCTGAGAACAGCCACACGTTCTTCGTCAACCTGGCCTACATCATCGTTGTCTGGCTCGTGCTCTACTTCCTCTACCGCAAGCGCGTGTTCCTGAAAGTATAAACCTATCAGGGCCGCTCACGCGGCCTCTCATTCCGCGTGGCCAGACCGCAGTTTTGCCTTTTCATTCAAAAGTCGGACTTCGGATTGCAGAAACGGCGCCTCAAAATTTTGAGGCGCCGTTTCTGATTTTATTCAGAGAGCCCAGGGCCCTCCGAACAATCCATAATAGTCTGAACAAGTGGAAAACTCTGACGGATGTGAACTCTCAGGAGTTTTTGCAAACTGCACCTGTCAAAAAAACCGGCGAAAGTTTGGCGGTACGGAGAATTAGCGCTAATTTTGAAGGGCAAAGAAATACTAACTCCTAATATTACAAGAATATGGCTGAACAAAGATTTCCGACCGTCGAGGAAGTGTTCTCATGGATGAGGAAACTCTACGACGAGAGCTATTCGGGACTGACAAAGACCGAAAAGAACGAGCAACACATGTACGGCACCATGGTGACGACACCGAACGACAAGAAGTTTATCGTGCGTATGCTCGACGAAACCAGTCAGGTGCGCGACCGCCAGAAGCTGGCCATCCGCGTGCGTGACTTGATCAACCAGTACGGCATCCCCAAATTCCTGGGCTGGGGCGACCGCATCCTCTTCTGGATGTATCAGAAGTTCGCCTACCTGCCGCTGTTCAATTGGGTGTCAGTACCCATCATCAAGTGGCGTCTGCGCCGCGACACCAGCCGTGTCATCATCGACCAGGCCCGTCCCAACCTGACGCGCCACCTGGCCGAACGTTTTGAGGAAAACATCGGGCAGAACGTCAATCTGCTGGGCGAAGTGGTGCTCGGCGACGGCGAGGCCGACAAACGCTATTATTCCTATCTGGACGCCCTGAAAGAGCCGGACATCAACTATATCAGCGTGAAAATCTCGGGCATCTACGCCCAGACCCACGCCCTGAACTACAAGGAGTGCTTCCCCGAACTGGTGCGCCGCATGTCGGAACTCTACCAGGCCGCCATCGACAATCCCTACACCGACCCGGAGGGCGTGAAGCGCGCCAAGTTCGTCAACCTTGACATGGAGGAATACAAGGACGCCCACCTGACGATGAAACTCTTCAAGGAGGTGCTCTCGCTGCCGCAGTTCAAGAACTATGAGGCCGGCATCGTGGTGCAGGCCTACCTGCCCGACGCCTGGGACTTCCAGACGGAACTGCTCGAGTTCGCCAAGGCCCGTGTGGCCGACGGCGGCGCACCCATCAAGATGCGCATTGTCAAGGGATGCAACCTCGACATGGAGAACATCGTCAGCGACCTGCGCGGCTGGCCCAACCCCGTGCGCCCCGACAAGACCGAGGTCGATGCCAACTATCTGCACATCATCGAGCGCGGCCTGAAGCCCGAGAACGCCCGCGTGCTCCACATCGGCATGGCCTCGCACAACCTCTTTACCATTTCCTATGCCTACCTGCTCACCGAAATGTACCAGACGCCGAAAGACTGCTTCTGCTTCGAAATGCTCGAGGGCATGGCCAACCACGTATGGCGCGCACAGAAGAAACTGGGCAACCATGTCATCCTCTACACCCCCGTGGTGAAGAAGGAACATTTCCTCAACGCCATCTCCTATCTGGTGCGCCGCATGGACGAAAACACCGCGCCCGACAACTTCCTCACCCACTCCTTCTCGCTCAAGCCCGACACCAAGGAATGGAAGGAACTGGAACAACAATTTATCAATGCCTATAACATGAAAGACTCTATTACACACATTCCCACACGCGTCCAGGACCGCAACCAGCCCTACGTGGGCCAGGAACCGCGCGACGAGATGATCAATGAGCCCGACACCGACTTCGACCGCTTCTGCAACCAGGAGTGGGTAGAGAAAATCTTTGCCAAATGGAAGTCGCAAGGCCAGATGACCGGCGACAAGGCCGAATGGGGCGACTGGAAGCCCGGCGACCTGCTGCCCACGCAGATTGGTGCCGAACTGGTCTATAACGACGACCGCGCCAAATACTTCGACCGCAGCCAGGACGGCGACGTCATCGTCTGCGAAATGTCGCGTGCCAACAAGGAACAGACCGAGAAAATCCTCGCCATCGCCGAGGCCGACCCGGGCGGCTGGCGCAACACCTCGATTGAGGAGCGTCACCAGATTATGTACCGCGCCGCCAACATCCTCGGCGAGATGCGCGGTGACCTGAACGGCTCCATGTGCGCCATCACCGGCAAAACCGTTGAGGAAGGCGACGTGGAGGTGTCGGAAGGCATCGACTACTGCCGCTTCTACACCACGACGATGAAGAAGTATGCCGCCCTCGACGACATCGAGATGAAGGCCAAAGGCACCGTGCTCGTGCTCTCGCCGTGGAACTTCCCCTGCGCCATCCCCTGCGGCGGCGTAGTGGCCGCCCTGGCATCGGGCAACACCTGCATACTGAAACCGGCCACCGTGGCTGCTCCCGTAGCCTGGCTCTTCGCCAAAGCCTTCTGGGAGGCCGGTGTACCCAAGGAAGCCCTGCAGGTCATCATTGCCGACCGTGAGGCCACCCCGTTGCTGACGTCGTCGCCCGTGGTAAAACACATCATCCTCACCGGCGGCACGGAGACGGCCCAAAGCATTGCCCACGCCAACCCACGCAAACCCCTGTCGGCTGAAACCGGCGGCAAGAACGTGATGATACTCACCGCCCAGTGCGACCGCGACCACGCCATCATGAACGCCTGCCGCTCCGCCTTCGGCAATGCCGGACAGAAGTGCTCCGCCTGCTCCATCCTGCTCGTGGAACGCTCCGTATACAACGACCCCGTCTTCTTCGAGAAACTCAAGGACTGCGCTTCCTCGCTCAAGGTGGGCGGCGTATGGAACGCCGGCAACATCGTCGGTCCCATGATTACCAACCAGAACGACAAGCTGCTCCAGGCCTTCACCCTCGAGCCCGGTGAGAAATGGCTCATCGCACCGGAGTTTGTGGACGAAAAGAAATTCATTCTGAAACCGACCGTGAAGTACGACGTGAAACCGTCGTCGTTCACCTTCCGCACCGAGCTCTTCGCCCCGCTGCTGGCCGTCACGCCTTACGACACGCTGGAGGAAGCCGTCGACCTGGTCAACGGCCTCGACTACGGCCTCACCTCGGGCATTCAGACCCTCGACGAGCAGGAGCAAAAGTACTGGAAGGACCACATCCAGGCCGGCAACCTCTACATCAACCGCGGCATCACCGGTGCCATCGTCAACCGCCAGCCCTTCGGCGGCATGAAACTCTCCGCCTTCGGCCCCGGTCTCAAGGCCGGCGGACCCAACTACTGCGGCCAGTTCATGTACATCACCGACAAGCCCGGCTCCACCACCGACTACAAGACGTCCTACGCCGAGTGGTACGAGAAGGAGTTCCGCCACGCCCGCAACATCCAGCCCCAGATTCGCGGCGAACAGAACGTCTTCCGCTACCTGCCCCTCAAGGGCGGCATGGTAATGCGCCTCTTCGGTGACGAAGACCTCGACCAGATTGAAATGGTACAGCTCGCCGCCCAGACCGTGGGCACACCGTTGACCATTTCCGTCGATCCGGCCAACCCCATCGCAGAAAAACTCACCGGCAAGCTCAAGAAAGAAAGCCTCGGCGACTTCTGCGACCGTATCAAGAACTATGAGCGCGTGCGCACCATCTCGAAGAACGTGCCCGACGCCGTCTTCGAGGCCGCTGCCCAGTGCGACAAATACATAGCCCAGTCGCTGCCCGTCAAGAACGGACGCATCGAGCTGGCGCTATACATCAAGGAGCAGTCCATTGCCAACGAATACCACCGCTACGGCTCACAAATCGAAGTACCCGCAGTGGAGTAACGGCAACTGGCCGTCCCCCGTTTTACCATCCGGCATCCTGCGCCCCCGCAGGGTGCCGGATTTTTTATGCCGGCCCAGCCTTTCCGACGGGTCGGCTTTGCCCAAAAAATTTACTATTCCCCACTGACTTGGCGTTGTGAGCAAAGAATCTACGGAACACAAATAGATGCCATTAGGCACGCTGTTTCTGCTTTCCCACCAGATGCAATGCATACACCGGCTGCAAAGTTACAACATTTATCCACCCCCTCTAAGCACATTGCCGTTAATTTGCCACTACTATTTTCCACTACGCTAACATTCAGTCTATACAAAGAATCAGACGGAGCCAACTGGCCCCGCCTGCAAATAACAAGAATTATCATTCTCCTTTTGTTTAATCAGGCATGTTTTGTTTAAACGTAGATTCTTCTTGCCAGGGAAAGTATTCATTCTTCCATGGCTTTGTGTTCCATTTATTCGAGCCAATCTCACCATCAATGGTTCCACTCACGTTCACTAATAGTGGCTCGCTGCTTATACTGATTATTTCAATGACCGGGGGTACGTAATTTGGTTTCATCATAACTTTTTTATTTCACTACGTATTTTAATCCATTTATCACATATATGCCAGGAGCGACCTGAACACTATAGCTTTCGCCTGCTAAAAGCTTTCGTTCTTTAATAACTTTGCCATCTATAGTTACAATCTTCGCACGGACCGATTCTTCAGTAGAAAGTATCAGCGTATGCTTTCTTACCATAACCCTTAGGCCAGACCGTTCTTGATTTTCTATTCCAGAATACCCGTCCATAAGATGACGGACAGACAAACTTGAAACATCGGCCTTTGTATTCAAAAACGCACGGAAGGGTTTGGAGTAGGCTGTTTCTGAACAAATGCCAAACCCCGTGCCATTAGGCCGCAGTGCAAACATACCGGTCAATTCACCTGGAGACATGTGCCTGTAAACTCCTATAAAATCTCTGTCGCATGGCATCTTCGGGGTTGCCGGTATGACTACATTCGAGCCCGTAAATGTCACGTCACCTGCTTCGGCTTTGAAGATATACGGATTGTTCGCAGCCATAGACGTCGTCGGTGCAAATTCCACTTCCCGTGCCTCCACATCCAATGATACATATTTTTCCACGCTTACGTTTTCAGGTATTGATGCAGCAAACGGCAAACAGATGGAATACCATCCGGTATTACCAAGAGTTCGCGTGTAGCTGACACTTCCAGCGGTAAAAGCTTTTGGCACGCCGAAGTGATGTCCGTCTGTTATTACCATATTCTCTATATTGCCATTCACAACTACATTGTTCTCGTTAGCCAACTGGCTGCCTTCTGCTACATAAACCAACGTATTGGGATTACCAGTGGTCAGAGTTCCTTCTGCGACATCAAGAGTTTCGGTCAAATCAATAGAAGTTATCGTTTCATTTTCATTCAAAGCCAGACTCCAGTCTTCTAACGATTCTAGGGTGAAGTCGCCCTGAAGTTTCAGAGCAGTTTCATCCGTACTGCCCACCAACACACTGCATGTATAGTCCTCGGCATGGAAAGAAGTGCTATTATCCCGACCCATATAAATATTTTTCATATCTATATTATACAGGCCGGCTTTCGTAGCTTTAAATGTGATTTCCACTACGGCTCCGCTCTCATTCTTGAAGTTAGTATTCGCACCGGAATACACCAAGATACGCAAGGCACCGTCAGATTGTGATTCAGTATCAAGCGTATGACTCCATTCGGTACGACTTTTCTTTGTTAATCGGTCATATACTAGGTCTATCAATTCCCAACCGTCTTCTTTTACTATTTCTATTCCTTCGGGCAGATACAGGTCGGTCTGAAAATTGCAGAACTGTTCGCCTGGGTTATTCAGTTCCACACTCACGGTTTTTTCTTCATTCACTTCCATAGTAAAGGAAGGAATCACAAGATTAACCCCACTCTCTGCATGCGAAGCGATGCCACCTATCAGCAGTGACATAATTGCAATTGCTTTACAACTTATATGTTTCATATTCTTTTTAGTTATTAGTTCTTCCTAAGACAAGATTGACTTCACCGGAAAGGTCATCCACACGTATTACACCGTCGCCGTTTATGTCGGCAGCCTTAAAGATTAGGCCTTCGGTATTTCTTCCCATGATGAAGTTTACAACACCGGAAATATCGGCTACGTTTATCAATCCGTCATTGTTGACGTCTCCCAACAGATATTTAATCACCTTAAAGGAAGACTGTGTGTCTGCACCAGCATATTTGTCAGCCAAATCACCTGTGCCTAGTTTAATGTTCTTGACCTGGACATTGTAAGTGCCTTCTACCACTTCGTCATTGACGGGTTTCATCTTTATTGTCACGATGTCGCCTTCACCGGCAGCGATGCCATTGCCGTCGAGCAGGTAGCAGAAGTAGCGAATCGTATTGTCACTTATCTGGCGCGAAGTTACGGTCATTCCCTCGGCACGGGCTGTCACTTCGGTATTGTTATCATACGGTTCATAGACGGTATTCGGATAAATCACGTCAAACTGGATACCCGAAATAGCGTCGTACGTATTGATGGCTACTTGAATTTTCAAGTCTTCGTCATTATACACGTCCGGTGTAGCCACCTCAAAGTAGTTCGGCGCGAACCGGCTGCCCGTCACCTGTACGTTGGTCAGGCGCTGGTCGGGATCATTGCTGTAGATTTGCATCGTGGCATTGAACGCCGTTTCCTCAACACTGCCGTAAACCACCGTTATCTGCGTATTGCCGTTGGCTGCGATGGTCAGGGGTAGCGTTTCTTTGATTGACAGATTTTCGTTGTCAAACACCACGCGGTTCACCGTCAGCGGCACATTGCCATAATTTCGGATAACGAAAGTCTTTTCTGCCGGTTCTGTCACCGACACACTGCCGAAGTCCAACCGGTTGCTCACATTGATACGTGGACTCTTGATAGTGATTTGTCCGCCATACACGGCCGACACCACGTTCTCCACCTTGTTGTTGATGGTGGCGGAGAGCACCGTTTTCGTCGGAGTCCATTTCAGGCCATTGCGGCCGACGAGTTTCACTTTGAATGAACCAATCTCACCGTCGTTGCCAACTAGGGCTTTGTCCGACGGCGAATAGGCCAGCATACGCAGTGTCTTGCCGTTGAGCGACACCGACGACACATGGTCCACCTTGCGGTCGGAGAGCGTGAAACTGCCCTCCACATATTCCAACTGGTCGGGCATCTCAAATTCCACCTGATAGCCGCTGATGGCATCCATGTTGTTCATCGTCATACTCACGGTCACCTCCTCGTCCGAAATGCCCGACACCGGTTGCACGTGCAGTTCGTTCACGGCAAAGGGGTCGGCTTTCAGCGTGATGGTGTTCAGTTTCGAGATGCTGTTGCATACCACTTTCAGCGTGCGTTCCGTGTGGCCACGCTCCACAGGGGCGTAGGTCACGTTAAGCGTCTGCGAACGGCCTGGGGCCACAGTCACGGGCAGTGCCGTCGTGCTCGACCAGACATTCACGTCAGAGAACGTCAGTCCCGTAATCTCCAGGTTGGCGTTACCCGTGTTCGTCACCGTCACCGTCTGGGTATAGGTGCTGCGTATGGGCACCCTTCCGAAGTCCACCGTCATGGTGCTGTACTGTGCCTTGGCACACTTGACGGTCACGGTGCCGTTCTCTTCGTTACAGGGCAGTTCATTGCCACTGGGGTCTGTCAGTTTCAGTTTCGAGGGTGCCAGTGTCGTGCTTTTCGGTTGGCTGCCCAGTTTCAGCCGTATCGTGGCCACTTCGCCACTGCTGCCGCTCATGGCGGTCATGCCCAGCGAATAGACCAGCACATTCAGCACGCCGTCTTTCACGCCCACGGTCAGTGCGTGGTCCGTGCAGCGGCTACCCAGTTGGCCGGAACCTTCCACCAGCGTCAGGTTGTCGCCCAGCGGCAGGCTCACCTGCAGCGACGACACGGCGTCGGTGTTCTCCAGCGTGAGACTCACCGTCACCTCGCCGTCGGGTTCGCCTTCGGCTGACGATATAGTTAGACGGTTGTCCGCCCAGGCTCCCGTGGCGAAGCACAGGAGCAGGGCAAACAACAGATATACTCTTCGTTTGTTCATCGTTTCACCTTTACACCGTCAACAATGTAAACACCCTTCGGCTGGTTCTTCAAGGCCTTGGCAAAGTTGGCCACCTTCATACCGGCGGTATTATACACGCCCTGTGTCTTGGCGTTGGCCTTTACCTGCTCTATTCCGGTGCTCTCGCCCAGTTCCACCAGCACGTTGTGGCCGGTAGCATCGCTCAGACGCAGGCCACTCAGTTCAGCGTCGCCCAGGTGCAGCAGGGCGTGCTTGCCCGGAGCCAGTGTCTTGCCGTTGAGGTTGTAGGCCAGCATCAGGTATTCGTTGTCCGACAGCCAGGCCGAAGTGTTCTCAAAGCCTTTCAGGTCGTCGGCCACCGTCAGCGGCTGGTCACGCCGTGCGTTCACCGTCACCTGCACACCGGCCAGGGCCACGGGGCTCTCCACATACAGCGTGCCGTTTTCCACCGTATAGGTGGCCGTGGCTTCTGCCAGGGCGGCTACCGGCTGGTTTGGATGGAGGATGGTCTGGATGATACCGATCACGTCGAGGATGTCGATGTCCTCGTCCACGTTCATGTCAGCGGCTTCATAGATAAAGGGCTTGGGGTCCATGCCGGCGGCATAGTTCACCGTCGTGATGACGTCGGCCACGTCCACGTCACCGCTGCCGTTGGCGTCGCCGCGCGTGCTGGTCAGCGGCGTGGCGGCCACCACGTTCGAGATGTCGTATTCCTGCAAGTCGGTGCTCAATACCTTATAATAATAGTAATATGTCTCGCCCGGCGTTACCTCGTAGTCGGTGTAGTCCGTGGCCTCGATGTCCAGAATCTGCTGGTTCAGGCGCACGGTGTCCACGACCATGATAGTGTCGCGGCCGACGATTTTCTGATACGGCTCACCGTAGCGATAGACATTGAAGCCCATGGCGTCCTCGAAGTCGTTGTTCTCGTTGTTCCATGTCAACTTCACGCGGCCCAAGCCGGCTTCGGCGGCGAAGCCCGTCGCCATGGAGCCGGCGGCTTGGATGGGCACATTGAAACGTGTCTTTTCGTAGGGAATCTCGAAGTATTCGTTGTCCTCGGCGCCATAGACGTAGATGCGGTTCACGCCGTCGCTCTTTGTCTTGCCCGTAATGGTCTTATAGGCCGTGTAGATGGTGCCGTCCTCGTTCCATGAGCCGTCCTCGTTCACGGCCTGCTGGGTGTAGGGCTCACGCACACCGAAGGAGATTTGCGGGGCTACGGCTTTGTTCATCGGGCGGTTGAAATAGACTTCAAACTTATGACGGCCCACGCCCAGCGGGGCCAGGTCTTCATATTCGTCCTGAGCGTCCTTGCCATTGACCATCACTTTCCAGACGATACCGTGGGCCTCGGCATAGGGTCGGTCGGGCATATTGCTAAGGTCGATTTTACCAAAGCCACCTCCATTACCCATTTCATAAATATATGGGCGAACGAAATCTTCTCGACTGGTTCCTAAATAAGAGGGAAACTCTGAATGATTTATTTGAGGTTTATTTCTTATATAGCTAATAATATATTTTGTTACTCGCTCTTTATTATTAAAATAATTATTCCACTTCATTGAACTATAGTTAGGAAGAACATTAAGTTCATTTGTCGAATTATTTACTATATTTGTATATTTCATCAATGATGCTGCGTTACCTATACTTGAGTTTATATTATTAATATAATTATTGCATTCGCCTTCTGCATTAAGAGAATAGGAATGAGATTGGCCAAGTTCAATAACACAGTTACTCATATGTGGCGAATGAAGTCCTGTACCTGATACAAAGTTATCGTCAATTCTGATATTATATAATTTACAATAAGATATTGTATCCCATTGATGAACTCGAATAGAAGCCCAGGGACCTTGCCCTGCACGATTTATAAACACTATAGGTTTCTCTGGTGTACCTTTTGATATAAATGTACCAAATGAAGTAATATTTTTACCTTTAGCAAATTCGAGACGCGTTCCTGGCTCGATGGTAAAAGTGACTCCTTCTAGAATGCCAATATCATCGTTTACATAGTAAACGTGGTCTGCAGTGAGCGTGGAGTCCTTATCTATGAATCCGCTAATCTTTACCACGTTATTTACCACCAATGTGACAGGCCACTCCCAAACGGTTTCGGGGTCGGCATTACAGAAAGCCTGAATCTTCAA
Organism: Bacteroidaceae bacterium; assembly: GCA_017940565.1. Classification (GTDB taxonomy): domain Bacteria; phylum Bacteroidota; class Bacteroidia; order Bacteroidales; family Bacteroidaceae; genus UBA6382. Next base: position 30,954 of record JAGAYH010000050.1, read on the forward strand.
TTTGATATGTCGGCGGTCGGCCACATGATTGGCGACCTTTACCTTTAGCGGATTGAGGCTGACACCCCGTCCGTAGGCATCGAGGTGGAGACCGAAATCGACTTCATCCGTCAGGAACTCAACCAAAGAAGCATCTTCGTATTCGTCACCCATAGCGAGGCGCAGGGTGATGTCGGAAGCCTCGCCAAAGGTGGTGCGGAGCACAGGGTAAATGGTCACTGTTTCGCCAGCATCGACCTCACCATCGTCGCTGTAATCCGCCTCGGTTTCCTCACCGAGTTCTTTGCGGTCGCGCAACTGCATCTTCACTAAATCAAGTTCGGCAGGACGCTCGCTCATGCGGAAGGCCTGGGCGATGTTGTCGGTATGGAGCAGGTCCCCCCAAAGGATTTCCTGCGAATCGTAGTCCTTCACCATCTGCAAGGCAGAAATGGCACCGGCCACCAGCGGCGCAGCCATGGAGGTACCGTTCAATGCCTTGTATTTACCACCCGGAATGGTGCTAAGAATGTCCACCCCAGGGGCTTTCAGTTCGTAATTAAATCCATCAGGGTCTTGAAACGAGGAAACGGCTGAATAGTTAGGCCCGTCACAGTCGTAGTTACTGAAACCGGCCAATCCATCCGATTGATTGGTGGCCTGAACTCCCAGCACAAATGAATAGGCGGCAGGGAACATCGGGCCATAAGGTTTCGTTGGATCGCACACTGGAAGTATTTGCATACCATCATTACCTGCAGCCGCTACGATGACAACCGTCTGGTAGGCCCGCTCCAGCGCCTGGCGCAGGGCACGGCTGTTGGCGTAGGTGCCCAGTGAGAGATTGAGCACCGTGGCACCATTCTGCACGGCGTAGTCGATACCCTTTACGATAGTGGCCACGTCGCCCGAACCGTCGCTCTGCATCACCGTAATGGGCATGATGAGGGCCTGCGGGTTGGCACCGACAATGCCGATGTCGTTGTTGCTGGCTGCCGCGATGCCGGCCACATGGGTGCCGTGCATGTTGTAGTCGCGGATAACGCCGGTATTATTGATGAAATCCCACCCGTGGACGTCGTTCTTGAAGCCATTGTTGTCGTTGTCGTAGCCACTCTCGCCGTCAGCCTCGGCCTGATTGGTCCAAAGGTTATCGACCAGGTCGGGATGCTCGGTATCGACACCGGTGTCGAGGATGGCGATGACGGGACGCTTTTTGTTGAGGATGGGCTGCTGCCACAGGGTCTTCACGCCGTAACGCTCCAGGCCCCACTGCTGGCTGGTGAAGGGGTTGGCCTCGGTAGCGGCAATGACCTCGTCGGTGGTTTCCACATCGGCCATGATATAAACTTTATAGTTCGGCTCGGCAAACTCCACCTCGTTGAGGGCCTTCAACTGGTCGGCGAGCATCACCGTGGAATCGGGCGCGGCCGAAGGAATCTGCACCTCGTAAAGTTGGCTGAGGTTTTTGTCTTCAATCACCTGACCGTTGTAGGCCTTGGAACGGGCCAACGGCCGGTTGGGCTTTTCGTTGGGGAGCACCTTTTCCATCTTGGTGGCTCCGAAGGCTTTGAGCACGGCATCAACGCTCTTGACACTGGCCGAAACCGATTTGCTCTTGCTCTGGATGCTTACAGAAGAGGCATCCTTGAACTTTACCAACACTTGCCCGGGCACGAAGTCGTAACGCGACGCGGCCCCTTGGGCGATTTTGTTTACGGCATCCTCGTTGTCATTCGACACTTGGGCGGATGTTGACACACTTGCTACAAAGAGTAGCAGGGGCAATAGCCTAAATAAAAAACTAAACTTTTCCATTTTATTCTTTTTATTATTATACAGAATTTCATACATCTACAAGGGACTATTCTATTGGGGCTTTCATACAATTGTAACTAGCACACCAAAATTCAAGATAATTTTCTTACAGAATTCCCAGAAATGCTACTAAAACTTGCGTAATGATAGATATTATTATCCATAAAACCTATGCCTACCGCTTCCCCCTGCTTCAGCATTAAAGTTTGACACGGATGGATATAAAAAGACGTGGGAGAAACTTCTGCTGCTTATCCCACGTACAGGCTCTCGCATTGCCTACTCTCAAGACAAGCAACTCAGCCAGCCCACGCCGATGCGTATTACTCTTAGTATGCTCGTAATTTCAATAAAATCATTTGCATACAGGGTATATACACCCACGCAGACGCTTCATTGCGTATCCTCCGAGAGTAACAAATTTGCGAGATTTGTACGTAGAAGATAACGTTTAGAAAACGTCCTTTGCTCCGCGGTTATACTGTAGAGGTGCGCGACCTCCGGTGCACAACATAGTGCGGAACTGTTCCATTAAGATTTTGACCCGCCGCTCCCTTTTGGGGTTGGCTAAGTCGGTGCAAAGTTAATGATTTCCTTTAAAAATGATTGTAAAGAGACCGCTTTTTTGTTTGAAAATTAAGACTACTTACCCATTTTCAGTTTGACGCATCTTAAGAAGGTCAAAATACATTAGGCGCGTATCCAATTTAAACGGATCTGTTTTAATCATCTTATTAAGCACAATGAATGAAATCCATCAAGGATTATGCGATACTTTAGGGAACAAGAGCCCTCTTCTCTTTGGCATCACAACTAAAAATCAGTGGGAAGTCTGATTCTTATGTCTATCTTTATTAGACGAACTTAGTTATCTTGTAGCCATGGAACTCCATAGTTTACTTCGGTGTCATCCGCCACAAAGAGATTCTCTGGAGGTAAAATAATCTTTGCCTTTGCTAACCGTTCTAGATAATCACTACGAATAGCGCTATTCTCTATTTCTTCTCTTCTGGCTTTACTTATAAACAAGAACTCATCTTCCAGTTCTAGACCAAGATAGCGTCTTCCCAATAGATTAGCAGCAATGCCAGTTGTTGCACTTCCACTAAAAGGATCTAGAATCCATGCCCCCGGCCGGGTACTGGCCAGTATCAATCTTGCCAATAAGCCCAGTGGCTTTTGCGTAGGGTGTTTTCCACATGACTTTTCCCACCTACCTATGGAAGGTAGTTGCCATACATCTGTCATCTGTTTATCCCCATTAAGTTGTTTCATCAGTTCATAGTTATAGTAATGAGCAACTTTTGGTGACTTTCTTGCCCAAATGATAAATTCAGTCGAATATGTAAAATAACGGCATGAAATGTTTGGTGGAGGATTGGTTTTAGCCCATGTTATTACATTCAGAATCTTGAATCCCAACTTTAAGAGCTGTTGTTGCACACTGAAAATATTATGGTGCGTTCCTGAAATCCAAATGGTAGCATTATCCTTCATGTGGTCTCTGCAAGCAGAAAGCCACCTCAGATTAAACGCATCCATTTCTTCAGGTGTTGAAGGCTTGTCCCATTCTCCCTTATCTACACAAACAATTTGACCACTTTTACAAGATATGCCGCCACCAGATAAAAAATATGGTGGATCTGCAAAAACCATGTCAAATCCGAATTTAAATTTTGACAAAGTCTCAACACAATCTCCCTTTATCAGGGTAAAATCTTTATTAGGTGATTTATAGAAAGATTCTAACATTTATTTTACGATACGATACCTTGCCGACCTGACAAGTTCTATACTATTATAATCATTCATATCGGTGAATTTGTATTGCCAAATATAATATAATTCATCCCCGCCTATAGTTCTTTTTTCAAAGAAAACTGGAACGACATCCTTGTTTGTGTTCTCGGACCATTGCCTAAATGGATAGTACAATTGTCGGATAATCTCTGTAGTGTTAGAAGAATTTTTGGCTTCTATCAAAACAATTTGGTTCCTACCTTCATATCCAGCATCAACCTCTGTTTGGACACTTTCTGCCTTTATCTTAAAACCATTGACAGTAAATTCAAATTGTGGGGTGTATTTCCTTCCACGAATGGTAAGTACTAACGAAGGATCACTTATAAACGTCCTTATTAAGGAATTTGCATAAGCATAATCTAAGTGTTGCATTTCTGAATCACCTACTCTTGAACTCTCTAATTCGAAATCAAGTTGCTTATGATAATTTACAATTGGGGTATTTATATCAGGGACATCAACATACCCTTCTCCTTTTATGATATAATAATAGCCATTCTTCTTTGGAAGTAAGAATACCCCATTATCCTTAAATACTTGGGGACGATCTTCTCTTCTATCTTGTTTACATAATATCCGCAC
>JAGAYH010000051.1 GCA_017940565.1 Bacteroidaceae bacterium
CACACAGCATCTTGACGGCCAGCTTAATGACATCAGCCGCAACCTCTCAGTGGACAGTCGCCAGAAGGTGGGCAAGTGGCTCTTCACTGCCGACCAAACCCATACGCTACCGAAAGGCTGGGAACTGAGCTACGGCGGCAAGGCGCAGTTCTCCAATAACAACAGCTATCAGACTACCTTCGATGCCAGCGGTCTGCCTCTGCCTGATGCCACATCGCATGTGGACTACGATGAGCGCATCGTGAACGGCTACGTCGGAATGAGCAAGCAGATAGGCCAGTCGCTGAGCATGGATGCCTCCGTGACGGCCGAGCAGTATCACGCTACAAAATGGAACGAGTGGCGCATCTATCCGCAATTCAATGCGATGTGGAACATCAATGCCAAGAATATGCTCAACCTCTCCTTCAGCAGCGAAGCCGTCTATCCCTCTTACTGGAGCACTATGAGCAACATCTACTACGCCTCGGCATACAGCGAGATATGGGGCAACCCCGACCTGAAGCCCATGTCGCAATACAACATCAACCTGATGTGGCAGCTGAACCGCAAATACACCTTCACTGCCTTCGCCTGGCTTGAGCCCGACTACTTCGTGCAGATGGCCTATCAACCCTCCGACCGCATGGCCGTCATTATGAAGGAGACCAACTTCGATTACTCCAACTACTTTGGTCTTCAAGCCTCGGCACAGTTCCGTGTCGGCCAATGGCTCAACGGCAACCTCAATGCCACAGCACTATACCGCCACGACAAAACCCAGTTCTTCGACCTGCCCATTGACCGCACCCGTCTCTCAGGCATCCTTGGCGGCATAGCTGTGGTGAAGTTCTCCCAGCGGCACAACATCCAGCTCATCCTCAATCCATTTTTCCAGACAAAGTCTGTCCAAGGTCTTTACGACATTGATCCCTTCCTACGGCTCAATGCCACCCTCCGCTATACCACGAAGAACGGCAAGTGGAGTCTTGAGGCCAAGGGCGAGAACATCCTGAACGCCCACATCAGCACCCGCTCCACGATAGCCAACCAAGACTACGCCATGCGTGTCTGGATGCCTTACACCAACTATTCCCTCACCGCGGTCTACCGCATCGGTAATTTCAAGGAAAAGAAAAAGAAAGAGGTTGACACCTCGCGCATGGGATATTGAACCGACAGGTGTCGTATAGACTAAGGCGCAGTCTCCGGCCGGAGACTGCGCCTTAGCGTATGCAACGAACGGGCCTATTCAAAAAGTGGCCGTCAGTAGCTGTTTGTCCACCAGCAACCCGTCTTTCATCTGCAGGGAGAAGGCTCCCGCCTTGCCTGCACGGAACCGCAGGGTGAAGAGGTCGGCGCTGCCGCCCAGGACCGGTCGGTCGCCCACGTTGACGAAGGTGGGATAAAGCGCCTTTTGCCCGTTGGAGTGGAGTCGGTCGTTGGTGAAATTGCGCATGGATTTTACGGCCTCGCCGGGTTCCATGCCGAGGTATTCGTATTCGGCGGGGGCGTAGGGTATGGCAAAACTGAGCGCATTGACATTGGTCAGACCGAAGCCGCGTACCGTGACGGTCACGGTCTCGCCGGCCCGGTAGGTCTTCTTGTCGGGCACGAGGACCAGTTTGCCGGCCACGGGCTCAGCATCGCCGGCGGCCTTGGCTCCGCCTTCCAGTTCAACGGCCACGTTGGAGATGTCGTAGGCATCGATGAGCCGGTTGCCGTTGACGTCGCCTTTGCTCACGTAGCCTTCAAAGTCCTTGTCGCCGAGACGCAGGCCGTTGTAGTTGAGGTAGGAGGTAAGGTCGTTCTCGTCGAGCTGATTGTCGGCATTGACATCGCCGGGAATGTAGCTGGGCGTTCCAGGCTGACGGAAAATGTAGAGCTCTTGTCCTGAACCGAACTGGCCATAGGCGCGGTCGACCGTAAGACGGATGTAGCGGGCCTGCGGATGGTCTTTGAAAGTAAAAGTCTTTTTCTTCATATCGTGGGTCCATGCAAAGTTGCCGGCCTCGGTCCAGTGGTTCTTGTCCATGCTGTAGGCCACCTTGCCGGAGAGCAGCATGCCGTTGACGCCCACCTGCCGCGGCAGGTATTCCATGCGGTCGAGGACGTTGACACTGTGCAGGTCGCATATCATTTCAAAGGGCGTGGCTTTCGTTTCCCACTTGGTGTGCCACATGGTTTTTTCGTCAAAGTCGAAGAGTTTGTGCAGGCCTTCGCCCGGCTGGCTCTGGGCTGTGCAGGTGGCCGTGATGTGGCGGATGGCGAACTCGAGGGGGTTGGCCGTCGTGGTGGCCTTGAACTCTGTCCACTCGCTGCTGCCGCTGCGGTTGACGGCGCGAAGAGCGAAGGCATATTCGGTTTCTGGCTGCAGGTCCTCAAACTTCAGGTAGGTATCGCGGATGCCGGTATAGATCATGCTGTCGTAGCGTATCTCATAGTAGTCGGCGTTGTCCACCGGTTGCCATGAGGGCACGAGGCTGTAGGCAGTGCGGTTGGTGTCGTTTACGGTAATGTGTCGGGGAGCGGTGAGGGTGCCGGTCTTTTGTTTTAGACCGTTGTCGATGTTGAACTCATAACCCTTGACGCTCACTTCAATGGTGGTCTTGGTGATATCGCAAGCCTCCATGCGGACATACATGACGGGGCAGGCGGGGAGTTTTACTTTCGAAGCCGGACTGCCGGGCGTGCTGTAGCCGTTGAGGTCGGTTTCGGCCAGATAAAAGTAGGAATTATTGTGCTTGCCAAAGTCTTGCATGCTAGTGGCCTTTTGTAGTTTCACCTTCTTGCCATTGACCTTTGCCGTGACGTTTTTAGGCTCCTTTGACACGTTGAATGTCAGTGTAAGGCTCTTTTGGGTGACCATACCTTCATAGTGTCCTTTGGTGGGCTCGATGGTTATGGTGGCCACACCTTTCTTTAAGCTGGAACAGATGCGTGTGGTCGCACTGTCGCCGTGCAGGTAGGCATCGGTCTTGCCGTCATCTTCGTAAACGGTGAATTCGCTTTCGCCGAAAGGGAAGAGTTCATAGGAGCGGACATTCTTGCGAATCTGGTTAGGATTGTTGTGGGCGTAGGTCACAGGCAGAATGCTGCCGGCCTTGATAAAGAGCGGCAGTTTCCATATGGGGGCGTCGTAGTTGTTGAGCACGCAACCGCCCTCGTAGGTCTTGCCGGTGAACATGTCGTACCATCGGCCTTCGGGCAGATAGATGCCGTTGCGTATGTCGTTGCCCTTGGCGTCGGCTCTGGTATCCTGATAGACGGGAGCCACAAGGAACGACGGCCCGCACATGAACTGGTATTGCGTCTGCTTGCCCAGGGTGTATTTGTTGGGATAGTCGAGGAACATGGCGCGCACCATCGGCTTGCCCGTCACGGCCTGGTGGGCTATGGTATAGATGTAGGGCATAATGATGGTTTTCAGCTTCAGATACGAGCGGTTGATGCTTGTGGCCGGCTCTTCCAGGGCGTGGGGATACTTTGGGTTGGCTCCCCAGCCGTCCATGTTGAGTTGCATCGGTGTAAACGTCTTCCATTGGAAGTCGCGCACGTTGACGGCCATGTTTTTCCCGCCGAAGATGCCATCCATGTCGCTGGATATGTTGGGCATGCCCGACAGCCCCGCCCCGATGTAGGTAGGGATGTGGAAACGGATGTATTCCCACTTGCCACCTGTCTGGTCACCGGTCCACACACCGCCGTAACGTTGTGTGCCTGCCCAGCCGTCGACGGTGATGATGAAGGGGCGGGCGCGATGGCCGAGTTTTGGCATCAGTCCGGCCACCTTGCTAATACCGTTCAGGCCGAAGGAGTAGCCGCTGCCCACCCAGGCAACGTCGGTCTTGAGCACACGCACGCCGGCAACGCCGATTTCCTTCTCAATGTCGCGTTGCAGCAAGGGCTTGATACTGTCCACGGGGTGCAGGTCGCTCTGTGTCCACAGACCTATTTCCACGCCTTTCTTATGGGCATATTCACCAAACTGGCGCAGGTTTTCGATGTTGCCGTCCAGTGTCTCCGCCTGTCCGTAGCCGGCACCATATCCGTCGTTGGGCAGAATCCAGCCCAGCGGCATGTCGTGCTTTTCATATCGGTCGATGACGGCGCGGGCCGAGAACTGATAGCTGCCCGGCTGTTCGCCGTTGAGCGACTCGCGTATGCCGCCGTTGTCCTGCTGGCTTTCCTTGTAACGCTTGCCGTCCTCGAAGAGGATGCCGTTTTCGCTCTCCTTCCAGTAGTCGCGGTTGTAGGCGTTGAGATGTCCTTCGTAGAAACCGAACAGCGGCAGCAGTACGGGCCGGCCTGTCAGCTGATAATACTGGTTGAGCAGCGCCACCGGTCCGTCGGCCACCCAGAGGAACAGGTCCAAGTAGTCCGTCTGGTGCTCCAATGTAACGACGTCGCCGGTCTTTGCTCCGAAATCGTACTGGCCCGGTTTGAACGTGTGGAACATCATGCCATAGCCGGCAGTGGACCAGTAGAACGGTGCCGGCGAGCACACGCCGCCGTCGTTCCAGCTGTTCTGGTTGACAATGCTGATCTGTTGACCGCGGTGTGAGAAGCGTCCGTTCTGCATGCCGCCGCCGTAGAAATATTCGTCGGGTTGGGCCTGCAGGGTCACCTTCACGCCTTTGTCGGAAATCTCGGCCGGCGAGAGCTCCTTCATGACAGTGACGTTCTTCTGCCGGTTGCGCAGGCTGACGGTGCCTTTTTCCTTATTGAAAATTAGTTCCATGCAGGCCGTGCTTATGCCGTCGGGTGTGAGGGTGAGCTCCTTCACTGTGCCTCGAGGCTGGTCCACCAGAATCTGTGCCGGTGGCGTGCCCTGCGGGTCGCGTACGGGGCCGCCCTTGGGGTCTTGGAACACGCGCACGATGCGGTCGCTGTAGAAGTCGAGCGTGCACGTCTGGCCGTCGGCATAGGTTATTGCCACAGTTGTAGGGCCGCTCAGTTTGGCCGAAACAATCTTGCGCTCGGCACCGCGCGAGTTAATGGACATAAGCCCTAAGGCCATAACCAGTAAAAATAAGTTGCGAATGTGTAAATGCATGGTGAGTCTTTTTTATATTTGGAGCAAAGTTACAACAATTTAGCGGACTACGGGCGTTTTCTCCGAAAATACTCTGCCGCGCGTGCCGGCTTGGGCTCTGTGGCGCACTCCGGAAATCCTGAGCCGTACCAACTCCGTTTTCGTTTCTCCTAACTCCGTTTTCGTTTTTCCTAACTCCGTTCTCGCCCGTCGAAGAGCCGGCGTCGGAGCCGCCGGACGGAGGAAAATTGGGCAAATGCTTGTGAGTTCCGAAAGAAAAGCGTAATTTTGCACCGCTTTTTCCCTCAAGGGTAACGAAATGGCATCCGTGTGATGGCGAATTAGCATAGAGAAACTAATTTAGAGTAACACATTTAAAGAAAAAAGAAAAATGAAGGAATTTAATCTTCAAGGAACCAAGCGCACCGAGGTGGGCAAGAAGGCCACTCGCGAACTGCGCAAAGAGGGCAAAGTGCCCTGCGTGATTTATGGAAATCAGAAGGACAGCGAAGGCAAAGTGGTTGCCACAGAATTTGTAGTACCCTTCGAGGGCATCCGCAAGCTCATCTATACGCCCGACATCTTCCTGGTAAACGTTGACATCGACGGTCAGCTATGCAAGGCCGTAATGCGCGAAATCCAGTTCCATCCCGTAAAGGACAACGTGCTTCACGTGGACTTCTACCAGATTACCGAAGGTCAGCCCATCACGATGGACGTGCCTGTGGTTTACGACGGTCACGCTATCGGTGTGCGCGCCGGTGGTGCCCTGCAGACCCTTATCCGCCGTCTGAAAGTGCTCGGCCAGTATCAGGACATTCCCGAGAAGTTGCATGTTGACGTTTCCAACCTCGAACTCGGCAAGAGCATCAAGGTGGGCGACCTCAGCTACGACAATCTCGAAATCATCACTCCGAAGCAAGCTCTCGTATGCGCCGTGAAGACCACGCGTGCCGCTGCCAGTGCTGCCGCTGCCGCTGCTACCGAAGAAGGCGAAGAAGCTGCTGAATAAGTAGATTCATCTCCAGAATAATATTTCTGACGGCGAGTTGGCACAAGTAAGCAATGGACATGAGTTTTCTCTATAATTGGTTCCAACGCTTCCGTCGCACACAACCGTCTGAACCGAATGACATGAACCATCTGATTGTTGGCCTGGGCAACATCGGCGACGAATACGCCGCCACCCGGCACAACATGGGATTCCGCATATTGGACGCTCTTGCCGGAGCGTCCAATGCTGTTTTTGAGGACAAGCGCTACGGGTTCGTCACCGAAGTGCGTGTGAAAAATCAGAAACTCATCCTGCTGAAGCCCTCCACCTATATGAATCTCAGCGGCAACGCCGTGCGCTACTGGATGAACCAAAAGAAGATTCCCGTTGAGCGCCTGCTGGTGGTATGTGATGACTTGGCACTCCCCTTCGGCACGCTGCGCATGAAGCCCGGAGGCAGCGAGGGCGGTCACAACGGTCTGCGCCACATCGTCTCGGTGCTCGGCACCAACCAATTCGCCCGCTTGCGCTTTGGCATCGGCCATGACTTCGGCCAGGGCCAGCAGGTAGGCTACGTGCTGGGCGATTTCAGCGATGAGGAACTGGCCCGGATGGACGAACGGGTGGGCAAGGCTGTGGAGATGATAAAGACCTATGCCCTCAGCGGGGTGCAGCAGGCGATGAACCAATTTAACGGCAAGTAGTGTCATGGGCGACTCGGCACGTCTGGACAAGTGGCTCTGGGCCTCGCGTATCTACAAGACGCGCTCCATTGCCATTGATGCCTGCAAGAACGGCAGGGTCACGATGAACGGCGGCCGTCTCAAGGCATCGCACCCGGTTAAGGCCGGCGATGTCATAGAAGTGAGGAAACCGCCGGTGACCTATTCTTTCCGTGTGCTGCAGCCCATCGAAAAGCGCGTGGGAGCCAAACTGGTGCCTGAGATAATGGAAAACGTGACGCCGCCGGAGCAATACGAGCTCTTGGAGATGAGCCGCATCAGCGGTTTCGTGGGACGTGCCAAAGGTACTGGCCGGCCTACCAAGAAAGACCGCCGCGCTCTGGAAGACTTCACGGCGCCGGTCTATCTGCCGGACTTCGACGCGCAGGACGACGATTTCGATTTTGATATTGATGACCTATAGAATGTCAAGGGGAGCGAACCTGGTTCGCTCCCCTTGACGTTTCCAAGCCCCTTTTCGTTTGTTCGGGGAAACTATATCGGTGTTCGTCGCGACGAAAACGGATTTAGTGCGGACGAAAACGGATATCGTGCGGCTGTCGCGTTGTTTAGATTTGACTGGTAAGGCTTTGGAGGGAGGCGCGTTCGCCCACAATCCAGATGACGTCGCCCTCGCGAATCAAACGGTCGGCGTGTGGCAGGCCCAGATGCTCTTCGCCGTCCTCAAATCCGACGAGCATGCATTGGTAGTCCTCGCGAAGGCGGCTTTCACGCACGGTTTTGTTGCAGAAAGGCAGCGAGGCGTCAATGGTCAGGCTGCGCAAGAGCATTTCGTGGTCGTCGGTGCGCTCGTAGGCCGTGTTTATTTCAGTTTGCAGACGGCGTGCAAAGGCCGACAGGTGCTCGTCGTCGCCGATAACCTGCAGTTTGTCGCCGGGGAACAGCCGCATGTTGCCACCAGGAATGTTAATGCGTGCCCCTTCGCGAATGATGGCGGCCACCATGACCCCGTCCTTGCGGGCCAGGTCGAGCGAGAAGAGCGTCTGGCCCGCCAGGCGCGTGTTCATGGGCAGGGTGAGGATGGAGAGGTGTATGTCGCGCGACAGGAGACGCTGGGCATAGCCCGGGGCGGTGCGCCCCTGCTGCTCGGCTTGGATTTCACGCGAATGGAGGTTGCGCAGGAAGAGATGCTCCAGCCGCACACTGTTCAGCTTGACGCGTCGCGAGGCAATGATGACCAGCATGAGCACGAAGGAAACTATCCATTGTGCGACGGCGGAGAAAGAAAACAGGTAGTGGATAACGTTGAAGATAAATGCGGAGGACAAGACATAGCGCACAAGGACGGTAAAGAGGAGTGGGAAACGGTTGAAGCGGTTGCGTTGCCACAAGGCCTTGAACTCATCGGAATGGTTCTTGCGCATCACGATGGCCCGCAGGAAGGGGGATATGATGAGCAGTGTGAGGACCCCGCAAGCGGCGCGGCCCCACCATTGGCCTAAGAACGACGTGAGCAATGGCAGCACGGATGCAAACATGACGGCAATGACGGCAATGGAGAGGAATGCATAGGCCCCCACTTGTTTCAGCAACATCAGTAAGAGACGTTTCCACGCGTTGTCGTTGCTGACGGACGGGATGCCGTTGGAGTCGTCAAGTGTCTGCTTGAGCCGCGCAGGCAGTATGGGCTCGATGCGGTTGTAAGCCGGTATGGCCAGACGTATCATGTAGGGCGTGAGGAACGTGGTGATGACACTCACGGCTACGACAACAGGGTACAGGAAGTCGGCCGTTACCTTCAAGCTGACGCCCAGTGAGGCTATGATGAAGGCAAACTCGCCTATTTGCGCCATGCTGAAACCGCACTGCATGGCCACCTTGAGCGGTTGGCCCGAGAGCAGGTAGCCGCCTGTGCCGAAGATGACCTGTCCGACGATGATGGTGAGCACCAGTACAAGGATGGGTAACCAGTATTGTGCCAAAATCTGCGGGTCAACCAACATGCCGACCGAAACGAAGAATACGGCACCGAAGAAGTCCTTGACCGGGGCCACCACGCCCTCGATTTGTTCCGCTTCGACGGTTTCGGCCAAGATGCTGCCCATCATAAATGCGCCGAAAGCTGCACTGTAGTTCATCTTGACGGCCAAGACCACCATGAGGAAGCACAGGCCGAGTGACACGATGAGCAGTGTCTCGCGCGACATCCATTTGCGGTTTTTCCGGAGGAATGTGGGAATGATGAACAGGCCGACAAGAAACCACACCACCAGCACCAGCACCAGCCGGAGCATGCTGTTGGCCAAAGCTGCGCCTTCCAACTGTCCGGCGGCGGCCACCATGGCCAGGATGACCATGAGCAAGATGCCCAGGATGTCTTCTACTACCAGTACACTCAGCACCGAGCTGGCAAAACGCTGCTGCCGCAGTCCCATGTCGTCGAAGGCCTTGAAGATAATGGTCGTGGACGACATGGCCAGCATGCCGCCGAGAAACAAGCTGTTGATGCGGCTCCAGCCGAAGAAGTGGCCGCAGATGGAGCCCAAGCCTATCATGCAGAAGATGATGGTGCACGCCGCGATGAACGGGCTGCTGCCCATCTTCAATATCTTTTTGAAGCTGAACTCCAGACCCAGAGTGAACATGAGGAAGATGACGCCGATGTCGGCCCATGTCTGCACGCTCTGCATGTCGGTTACCGATGGCATGAACTGGAAGTGCGGGCTGCTGATGAAGCCCGCGACAATGTAGCCCAGCACCAACGGTTGGTTGAGGCGCTTGAAGAGTATTGTCACCACGCCTGCCAGCACCAGTATCAGTGCCAGGTCGCTGATAAGGGGTTGAAGTTCGCCCATGAGCGGCGAAGTTAGTCGTTGAATTGAGCGGTAATCTTACATATCTCCACAACCACCTGCATGGCCTTTTCCATGGTGGGGATGGGCAAGAATTCAAATGGTCCGTGGAAGTTGATGCCGCCGGCAAAGATGTTTGGGCAGGGCAGGCCGCGGAAACTCAGCTGCGCTCCGTCGGTGCCGCCGCGTATGGCCTGTATGCGGGGCGAGACACCTGTATTTTCCATGGCTTTGATGGCTATGTCAATGACGTGCATCACAGGTTCCACCTTTTCTCTCATGTTGTAGTATTGGTCGCGCAGTTCCAGAGTCACGGTGCCTGCGCCATATTTTTCGTTAAGCGCGGCCACCAGTTGGGTAATCTGTTCCTTGCGGGCTTCAAACTTCTTGCGGTCGTGGTCGCGGATGAGATACGACATCGTGGCCTTTTCGCATGCTCCCTCCATGCCCAGCAGGTGGAAGAAACCTTCGTAGCCTTCGGTGTTCTCAGGCAGTTCGTCCTGAGGCATCAGTCCCTGCAGTTCGGTGGCTATGCGCACGGCGTTTACCATTTTGTTTTTGGCGTAGCCCGTGTGCACACTCTTGCCCTTGATGGTGATTTTGGCGGCTGCGGCGTTGAAACATTCATACTCCAGTTCGCCTATGTCGCCGCCGTCCATGGTGTAGGCCCAGTCGCAGCCGAACCCTTCCACGTCAAACTTATGGGCACCCATGCCAATCTCCTCGTCAGGATTGAAGCCTACGCGTATGTCGCCATGCTCAATTTCCGGGTGTTCCATCAGATAGACCATGGCCTGCACTATTTCGGCTATGCCGGCCTTGTCGTCGGCTCCCAGCAGGGTACGGCCGTCGGTGACGATGAGGTTTTCGCCCTTGTGGGCCAGCAATTCAGGGAATACTGTCGGGCTGAGCACTGTGCCGTCCTCGCTGTTGAGCACGATGTCGCCGCCGTCGTATTGTTCTACGATACGCGGGTTCACACCCTCGCCGCTGGCATCGGGGCTGGTGTCCATGTGGGCGATGAAGCCCACCGTGGGCGTTTTCTTGTCCGTATTGCCCGGCAGAGTGGCATAGAGGTAGCCGTGCTCGTCCAGTTCCACGTCTTTCAGGCCCACGTCCTCCAGTTCGTTTTTCAAGTATTTGGCAAAGACCATCTGTTTCGCCGTGCTCGGCGTGGTCTCTGCATCCTCGCTCGACTGGGTGTCGAACTTCACATAGTTCAAAAACCGTTCTACGATATTCATTGTCATTTTGTCTTTTACGTTCATTAGGGCAAAGATACGAATAAATTATGATAGGTATGCCAAGGCAGCGAGAAAATCTGATTACTCATGAAATTCAGAATGGCCGGACGGCCCGGAAACCTCATGAAAATGTCAAAAATTTTCAGACTTTTCCAGCGGTTTTTGTAATCGTCTGGTTTTCATTTGGTCTTAAATATGTCAAAACAAAGGCGGCGTTTCAGAATGTTGAAACGCCGCTTGTGAATTTTGAAACGCCGTCTTTGCAGCCCGAAATCGGACCACTGGCTTTGGACTGTCAAATCTTTTTTGAATTTTTCATGATGCCATTGTCCGTCACGTTCACTTCACGATAGTATATTTTCCGGCAGTGTAGCGTTTCGACTCTGTCTCGCCGGGCAGTGTGACAGTGGCCGTGGCGCCTTTGGGAATGGTGAACTCCCATCTCCAGCGGTCGCCGTCGTAGCGCCAGGCACTCTTGATGATGCCGGCGGCGGAATGGTATTCGGCTTCAATGTGTCCCAGACGTTTGTCTGGCACGGGACGCATGATGATGTGCTTGAAGCCGGGCTCGGCGGGGTCGGAGGCGATGCCGGCCACCGTTTCCCATATCCATTCGGCCACACAGCCATAGGCGTAGTGGTTGAAACTGTTCATGCCTTGCGGGCCCATGCCCTTGTCGGCCATGTAGCTGTTCCAGCGTTCCCATATGGTGGTGGCACCGTTGTCGACCGAGTAGAGCCAACTGGGATTCTTGCGTTGGAAAAGCAGTTCGTAGGCGATGTCGACCATCCCGTTTTCGGTGAGGGTGGCCATAAGGATGGAGGTGCCCAGAAAACCGGTTTGGAGACAGTTGCCGTGTTCGCGGAAATTGTTGCGCAGGCGTTCCGTCATGGCTTTTTTTGCCGCACCCTCGACGAGATGGTTTCTCAGGGCGAAGAGGACCGGTGTCTGCATGGTGTTGAGGATGTCTGTCTTGAACGTGCCGTCGGCCTTGAGGAACTTCTCCTGCAGATAGGCCTTGGCCTCGGCTTCCATGGCGCGGTATTTGGCCTCGTCGCGGCCGGTGGCGTGCGCCATGTCAGCCATCATGGACGCGTCAATGGCCCAGTAGGATGCGCTCAGATAGTTCCAATAGTCAAGGGCCTCGGGTTTCAGTCCCTTGTCAAAGGCCCTGCCGCTGCAGCTCTCCAGCGGCTCATAGCTCAGCCAGTCGGCCCACTGGTAGTTGCCGTTTTCGGCACGCAGGGTCTCATGGTCGTATTTGGTTTCGTTGACATAAGCCATGTATTTTTCCATCGATTCCCAGTTTTCGTCCACGATGGCCTTGTCGCCAAACTGTTTCCAGACGGTCCAGGGTACAATGACACCGGCGTCGGCCCAGCCGAGCCGCATCATGTTGCCCGGTTCAGCTCCATATTGTGCTCTGGGCGCCACGCCGGGATAAGCGCCCGTCTCGCTCTGTGTGTCGCGGACGTCGCGCAACCACTTGTGGAAAAATTGGTCGGTGTTGGCAAAGAACGAGCCCGTTTCGGCAAACACCTGCGTGTCGGCCATCCACCCCAGACGCTCGTTGCGCTGCGGGCAGTCGGTGGGAACGGAGAGGTAGTTGGAGCGCTGTCCCCAGATTACATTCGAGATAAGTTTGTTGATCGAAGCGTCGCCTGTTGTGATGGTGCCGGTTTCCATCTCTTTCGAAATGGAGGTGACGGGAATGGACTTGACCGATTTGATGCTCACCTCGTCTGTCGCCGTCACCGACACGTAGCGGTAGCCGTAGAAAGAGGTGTGGGGATAGTAAGTCACGTAGTCACTGCTGTTGGCAAAGGTGTAGATAAGTTGGATGGCATCCTTGTACATGCGCAGGTTTTGGCGGTGCACGCTCCCTTCGGGGCCGTCCATGCCGCGGCTTCGGGCGCCGTTACCGTCGTTGAGCAGTTCGCCGGGCAGGCAGGTGAGTACCGTGCCGCTGGCTGCCTTGAATTCAAAGGCCGGAACGGCGGAGCAGTTCTGACCAAAGTCCACCACAAGCGTTTCGCCAGGTTTCACCGTCATCACTTCGTCCCTGGCAAATTCTTTGACCACGACCACTTTTCCGAATTCCTTGCCTTTCTGCTCCTTGCCTTCGCCTTCTTTGGCGCCTTCCACGCCTTTCCATATATAGGCCTTCACGGGAGAGAGCGTGAGGTCGGTGCGCAGATAGATTTCAGCGCCGGCCGTGGGAAGTATCTCACCGGAGAATTCGGTGTTTTCCTCCGGTGTGGACAAATAGGCCCTTTTCTTGAAGCCCATTGGCAGGCGGGCGTCGTACTCTTCGCCGTCGAAGATGCCCGAATGCTTTACCGGGCCTGCAATGCCGGCTTTCCAGTGGTCAAGGTCAGTGCCGAAGCATTGCCGTGTGCCGTCGGAATAGGTCAGTTCGAGCACGCCGCGGAAAGCGCATTTCTTTCCTATCATGCCTTCGTGTCCGCCGGGGGTGACGATGCGGTCGCCCCACCAGCCGGGGGTCACTTGTGCGGCCAGCTGGTTTTCGTCGCCGGACTTGGTATTGAACACTTTGGTGATATCGTAAGTGAACGAGCGCTTGGTCTTCCCGTAGTGGGTGAAGCCGGGCTTGAGCACTTCCTTGCCTATGCGCTGGCCGTTCACATAGAGTTCATACACGCCGAGGCCCGCCGTCATCCATTTGGCCGACTTTACCCGTTTCCCGTTCTTGACCGTCGATGTGAACCAGCTTGCTCCGTCGGCGGCACGCTCGTTGTCGCCGCGTATCTTGCCTGTTACCACAGGGGCATCGGCTGCCGAGAGCCACTTCGAAACGCTCCACGCCGAGTGGTCGAGCGCGTTGGTGAGATTATCCGCTTCGGCGGTGTCGCCCGTGGCGCACCCCGATAGACTGACCATTGCTGCGACAATGGCTACACTTGTCAAATTTCTGAATATTGCTTTCATATTGAACTGAACTATATGGTTACAAAGTTCTCAAAAAATATTGGAAAAGGCAAACAATCCGTCTAAAAAACATGTTTTGCCTAAGCGAATAACGAGGGGGCTTTTGTCAAAATTTTTCGCACTTTTTCTTGTGGTTTTGTAATGCGCTGATTTCCATCTGCTCTCAAACGTACCCGAACAGAAACGGCGTTTCGGAAATTTGAAACGGCGTCTCAAAATGCCGAAACGCCGCTTTTGCGCGCCGAAATCGGACCTCTGCCGGCGGTTTGTCAAAATTTTGTCAATTTTTGCCTCTCTGCCTCCGGCGCGCCTGCTTTTTCCTGTCGGTATGAAACTTTTTTGGTCTCCACGGCTGTCAGGTACAGAAAACTTGCGGTTTTCATTTCTCCGCTACGGCCATAATTTGTAATTTTGTGCCCGAATATAATTAAAAAGGTACAATAGAATGATCACATTTCTGGTTTCTCTGGCCCTGCTCGTGCTGGGCTACATGGTTTACGGCCGCTTTGTGGAGCGCGTGTTTGGCCCCGACGACCGTGTGACGCCGGCTGTGAGCAAGGCCGACGGCGTGGATTACATCGTTCTTCCGAACTGGAAGATATTTATGATTCAGTTTCTCAACATTGCCGGCACAGGCCCCATCTTCGGTGCCATCATGGGCGCCAAGTTCGGCCCGTCGGCTTACTTGTGGATCGTCTTCGGCTGCATCTTCGCCGGTGCTGTCCATGACTACCTGGCCGGCATGCTCTCCATGCGCCACGACGGAGCCGGGCTGCCTGAACTGGTAGGCTGCTATCTGGGCAACACCACCAAGAAGGTGATGCTTGTCTTCAGCGTATTGCTGCTGGCCATGGTGGGAGCCGTCTTCGTATATAGTCCGGCCGAGATACTCAAGGGCATGTGGGGCAGCGGCCTCTTCTGGATTATTGCCATCTTTGCCTACTACATCATAGCCACCATGTTGCCCATCGACAAAATTATCGGGCGCATCTATCCCCTCTTTGCCTTCTCGCTGCTCTTCATGGCGGCCGGCCTGATGGTATGCCTGCTGCTCAAGTGGCCGGCCCTGCCCGAAATATGGGACGGATTGGGCAACAAAGCCATTGCCACGGGCCATGAGTCGGAGCCGTTGCTGCCCTGCCTGTTCATCACCATCGCCTGCGGTGCCATCAGCGGTTTCCACGCCACCCAGAGCCCCCTTATGGCGCGTTGCATGAAGAGCGAGCGCATGGGGCGCCCCGTCTTCTACGGAGCCATGATAACGGAAGGCATCGTGGCGCTCATCTGGGCTACGGTGGCCATGTACTTCTTCTACAATTCCCCTGAACCGGGCTACACGCAGCTGGCCGGCGAGAGCGGTTTCGCCACCTCAGCCCCTGCCGTGGTCAGCCTGGTGTGCAACGACTGGCTCGGCGTGGTAGGCGGCATCCTGGCCCTGCTCGGTGTGGTGGCTGCGCCCATCACCAGCGGCGACACGGCCTTCCGCTCCGCCCGTCTCATCATTGCCGAATTTATCCATCTGGAGCAGCGTACCATAGTGAAACGCCTCTATATCTGCCTGCCCCTTTTCGCAGCCGCCATAGCCCTGCTGATGTGGCAGATAAACAATCCCGACGGCTTCAATGTCGTCTGGAAATACTTCGGGTGGGCCAACCAGACGCTGGCCGTCTTCACCCTGTGGACCCTTACCGTCTATCTGGTCTTGCACAAGAAGCCATATATCATCACCCTGGTGCCCGCACTCTTCATGACGGTCAGCTGCACCGTGTTCTTCTTCATCTCCAAACAGGCTCTCAATGTAGGAGCCACGGTGGCCTGGAGCATGGGTGCCGCCATACTGGTGGTGGCTCTCGTCTGGTTCTTCGTCTGGAAGCGTAAGCAAACCAAAGCGTAGGCACCGGCAGAACGAAAACGGAGTTAGTCAGCGCGAAAACGCATTTAGGAATGGCTAACTCCGTTTTCATGCCTTCCGTATAACGATAGTCCTCCCATATGGAACTCCTCATATTCGATTTTGACGGCACGTTGGGCGATTCGCGGCGGCTCATTGTCACCACGATGCAGGAAACGCTGGCGGCTTTGGGACTGCCCGTGGCCGGTGAAGCGGCCTGTGCCGCCACCATTGGCCTGCCGCTGGAGGGGTGTTTCTTTCAACTGCTCAACGACGAAGCGTTGGCGGCGCAGTGCGCCGATTTGTACCGGTACGAATTGTTCCCGAAAAATAATGTGCCGGGAGCCGTGCCGCCGTTCCCCGGGGTGGTGGCCACGCTGCACGAACTGCACCGGCGCGGCCTGGAACTGGCGGTAGCCAGCAGCCGTGCCACACCGTCGCTGATGCAACTGCTGGGCGACATGGACGTGCTGCCCCTGTTCAGCAGCGTGGTGAGCACACTCGACGTGGCCCAGCCAAAACCCGCCCCTGACATGGTGCTCAAAATACTTGCTGACACGGCCGCCAAACCATCCGACACCATGATGGTGGGCGATGCCACCTACGACATGCTGATGGGACGGGCCGCCGGCTGCGCTACCTGCGGCGTGACCTACGGCAACGGCACACGGGAAGAATTGGCTCGTGTGGCAGACAGCCTTATAGACCGCTTTCCTGACCTGCTGAGACTGCTCTGAGAACTGCCGGCGAAAAAATATTGGAAAAAATGGAGCGCAAACGCCGGAGTTCAGAATAAAATACGTACTTTTGCAGTAATAACCGCGAGTGACATCAAGAAACAATGATAAATAGAGAACTGATAAGATTGAAAGTGGTACAGCTGGTGTATGCTGACTACAAGAACGAAGGCAAATCGGTGGACGATGCCATGAAGGAACTCGTTTTCAGCCTGTCGAAATCCTACGACCTGTACCACTATCTGCTGCTTCTCATTACCGATATAACCGATTACGCCCGCCGTCGCTACGATTCGCTGAACGAACGGCTGAAGACCATAGGCAGCCATGACACGGCCAATGCACGCTTCGTAAACAACCGTCTGGCAGCCCTGTTGGCAGACAACAAACAATTGTACGAGTTTTACGAAAAGCCCGAAACCCACAAATGGCTGGAGCAAGAGGGCCTGGTAAAAAAACTCTACAAGCAAATAACTGAAAGCAGCATTTACGAGGCTTACATGGCCTCTGAGGACGACTCCTTCGAAACGGACCGCGAGCTGTGGCGCAAAGCCTACAAACAGTTCATTTGTAATAACGAGGACGTGGACAATGCCTTGGAGGAATGGAGCCTTTATTGGAATGACGACAAAGAGGTGGTGGACACCTTCGTGCTGAAAACCATCAAGCGTATGAACGAGGCGGACGGGCCCGACCAGCCCTTGCTCCCCGCCTACAGCGCCGACGAGGACCGCGAGTTTGCCGGCCGCCTGTTTGAGGCGGCATTGATGCACCGTGGGGAATACGAGGAGATGATACGGCAAAGCACCCGCAACTGGGACTTTGAGCGCATTGCCGTGATGGACGTGGTCATCATGATTTGTGCCCTGGCCGAGGTGATGACTTTCCCGAACATTCCGGTCAATATTACGTTGAACGAATATATCGACCTGGCCAAGATTTACAGTTCACCGCGCAGTGCAGGATTTGTGAACGGCCTGCTCGACCATATCGTGAAGATATTGCGCGGCAAAGGGCTTATCAACAAGTGACGGATATTCATCTAAAACCCAATTATACGTATGATTACATTAGCAACCATCCTGCTTCAGGCAGGTGCAGCCCCTCAGCCCGCAGGCGGCGGTGGCATGTTTTGGATTATGATTATTGCGCTTTTCGCCATCATGTATTTCTTCATGATTCGTCCGCAGCGCAAAAAGCAGAAAGAGATTGAAAACTTCCGCAAGGCTCTCCATGTGGGACAGGAAGTGATTACCGCCGGGGGCATCCATGGCACAATCCGTCAGATTGACGAGGCAAGCAATGTCATCGTCCTGGAGATTGCCAAAGATGTGAAGATCCGTATTGACAAAACTTGCATCTACGCCGACTCCTCAAGTGTGGCAGCCCAGCAAGGCGAAGTGAAATAATTGTTGTCTCATAACAACTGGCTTTGGCTCAGGCCAAGGCCAGTTGTTCCTTAGTTTTTTTGCAGTAAGACCATGAGAGGGACGGTGGTGCCGTTTTTTCTGCGCACGATGGTTCGTGTGCGGCGGTTCTTCTCGCGTTTGATGAACCGCAATTTCATGGTTTTCCTGTTCTTTTTGTTCCTTTCGGCAGCATTCTGGGTATTCCTGGCGCTGGATGACGAGTATGAACGCGAGTTTGACGTTCCCCTGGAACTGGTCAACGTGCCCGAAAATGTCGTCATCACCACGCCGCTGCCCGAAACCTTCCATGTGGTGCTCAAGGACCGCGGCAGCCAGCTGATAAACTACCATTATGCCGGATTGCCCAAAGTGACGGTCGATTTCACCA
This sequence comes from Bacteroidaceae bacterium, assembly GCA_017940565.1. GTDB lineage: Bacteria > Bacteroidota > Bacteroidia > Bacteroidales > Bacteroidaceae > UBA6382. Next base: position 18,162 of record JAGAYH010000051.1, read on the forward strand.
ACTACGACCGCCATCTTGGTATGGTGTCGTTCCCCGTGACCGATATCACCAAGCAGCTGGTTCAGAAGATGAGCACCTCCACCCGCTTGGTGTCGGCCAAGCCCGAGCGGCTGGAGTACCTCTTCAATTTCGGCATGCATGTGCGCATGCCCGTCCGGCTCCATGCCACGGTCAAGGCCGAGGCTTCCTATGCCGTTTCGTCGGTGAGGGTAAAGCCCGACTCCGTGACCGTATGGGCATCGCAGGAAATTCTTGACACGATGACCGCAGCCTACACCGTGCCCGTCTATGCCACGTCTCTCACGGCCTCCCAAGAGCGTGAGGTGGCCCTGCAGCCCGTGCGGGGCATCAAGTATGCACCCGACCAGGTGAAAGTCAACATAGAGGTGGACGAGATGACGGAAAACGAAGTCGATGTCCCCGTACGGGGCACCAATTTCCCCGCCAGCAAACGTCTGCGCACGTTTCCGTCGAAAGTGAAGGTCACTTTCCAGGTGGGTACCAAATCTTACCGTAGCATCACTGCCGATGACTTTGTCCTGTTGCTCTCCTACGACGAAGTGAAGGACAATGCCGACGGCCGTGCCAGTCTTTCGCTCAAGTCCATCCCGCCCGGCGTAAGCCACGTGCGCATCGTGCCCAAGGTGGTGGAATTTTTAATAGAAGATGTGCCTGAAACCGAGTCAGATGACCTTTAGCCTGGGGTTTACCGGAGGCATCGGCAGCGGCAAGAGTTATGTTTGCCGCCGGTTGAAAGCGATGGGGGTGCCCGTCTTTGACACCGACCGTGAGGCCCGTTGCGAAATGGAGGAAAACACCCGTTTACAAACTCAGTTGTCAGAACTCGTCGGCCAGCCTGTGGTGTTGGGCGGCCAATTGCAGAAACATGTGCTTTCTGCCTTCATCCGTTCGTCTTCCGAGTGTGCCGTGCAGGTGGACAACTTGGTCCATCCCTGTGTGAGGCAGCGCATGCGCCGGTGGCTGGCTGCTCAAACGGCCGAAGTCGCTGCCGTGGAGTGTGCCTTGCTCTTTGAGTCCGGCTTCGATGCCGATGTCAATCTGACGGTGGCCGTCACGGCGCCGCTCGAGGTCCGTGTGGCCCGGGTGATGGCGCGCGACGGCAAGCCGCGCGAAGAGCTGGAGCGATGGATAAGCCTTCAGATGGACGAGGAAACCAAGACGGCCCGCGCCGACGTTGTCATTGTGAACGATGGGGCTCACGATGTTGACTTGCAGTTGCGTTTGCTTCTGGCCAGCATCGCATCGGAAAAAAGTTAAGTTTTTTTTCGCCCCTTTCGCCCTGTAATTCGTGGCTAACACTTAACTTTGCGCCTGCAAATGTATAATCTGAATATTTAGAAACATGAAAGAAATCATACTGGCTATCTCCGGCAAGCCCGGATTGTTCCAATTAGTGTCGCGTGGTCGCGCCACGCTGGTCGTAGAAACGGTTGACGAGCAGAAACGCCGCACATCGGTGAGCCTGCGCGACCGCATCTCGTCGCTCAACGACATCTCGATCTACACAGACGATGAAGATGTGAAACTCATGCAAGTGTTTGAAAACATACGTGAGAAATACGAAGGCAAACCTGTGGCCATTGACGCCCACAAGGCTTCTAAGGAAGAGCTGAGCGACTTTCTTGCCGAAGTATTGCCAAACTACGACCGCACCCGCGTGTATCCGAACGACATCAAGAAGATGATTCTGTGGTACAATATCCTGGTGGACAACGGTTACGCCGATTTCCTCGTGCCCGAAGAGGGCAGTGAAGAGTCCGAGGGCGAGCCGGCCGAATAGTCCTCAAGCCCTCCCGTCCCCATGCCGCCGGCGATCTGTCTGCGGCCGAGGGTAACGATAACGAAATCCGATATGGAGCGTTCCATATCGGATTTCGTTATTTCTATATCGGATTTTGTCCGTCCGAAAACGGATTCCGTTCGCAAAACTGACGCCCAGTGTCACATCAGGTTTGCTTGTCGCAATGAAAGACATCCTCCCGATTGGCTGAACTTTTTTGCCAGTTCATTGAAAAACATGGTATAATACAGTGACATAAATAAACTAAATGTGTACTTTTGTCATCTTATTAACAAAAAGTATCAACCGATGAAACCATTGCTAATCTCTCTCTTTGCACTGCTGGCATTGACGGCAGTACAGGCCGACACAACCTATGGGTATCTCCTTTTCAAAGGGACAGACGGGACACCGGCCGCCCTTTCCGTGGCAGAATTGGAAATGACCGTCGTTGGCGGCCAGTTGGTAGCGGTCAATGCTGCCGGGACATGCACCTTTTCCCTGAAGGATTTGGCCACCATGCAGTTTTCCGAGACCGCGCCTTCCGGTATTGCCACATCGCGCCGGGTGGATGGCCCTGTGTCTGTGACAACTCCTTCGGGCGTGCAAATGGGAACCTTTGGCAGTCTACAAGAAATACGCAGCAAACTGTCTTCGGGCATCTATCTGGTGAAGCAAGGCAGTGAAACATTCAAAACAGTGGTAAGATGAAACGAATACAGCTATTTATCGCCGCCCTGGCGGCCACGGCGACCCTGATGGCGCAGACCCTGAACGTGCAAGTGGGCCAAGTTACCTACCAGTTTCCGGCTGCGCAAGCCGGTGAGATGGTTTATGCCGACGGCACGACACTTACAATATTAAATAAGGTATTCACTTTGTCCGAAGTGACACGAATGTACGTCGATACCACAACGGTGACCGACAACAGCGTCAGTGTAGTCTATCAGGATACATGTGCCCTGGTGCGGGTGGCCGGTAACGTGGCGCAATACGTTGACGTGGCCGTCGATGGTGCTCACGTCGATATTGCACAACTGGACGCTCTGGCCTCAGAAGTCACCTATACGCTCTCAGGCAGTTCCTCCGACGGCGCATTTCTGATGTCTGGTTCCTATAAAGCCACCGTCGTCCTCAACGGACTCACCCTGACTAATCCCAACGGCGCTCCCGTCAATATTCAGAACGGCAAACGCATCGAAGTGAGCATCAAAAGTGGCACGGTAAACACCCTGACCGATGGCACCGGCAACACCCAGAAAGGGTGCTTCGTCAGCAAAGGCCACACCGAGTTCAAGGGCAAAGGAACGCTCAATGTCTATGGTCTGGCTGCCAACGGCATCTGGAGCAAGGAGTATGTGACAGTGAAAAACTGCACTATCAACGTGCTCTCGGCCGTGAAGGATGGCCTGAACTGCAATCAGTACTTCGCGATGGAGAGCGGTGAACTTACTATAAAAAGTGTGGGCGACGATGCGCTCCAGATATCCTTCGAGGATGACGGTACCGATGCCGAAGACACCGGTGCCTTCACGCTTACAGGCGGTACGCTCGATGTGACGGCCACAGCCGATGCCGCCAAAGGCATCAAAGCCGCCGGCAATGTGTATGTGCAGGGAGGCAGCCTCATCGTGACCCAGACCGGTAACATCGTGACCGACTCCACGGGCATCAGTTATCCCACCAGCGTGAAGAGTGACAGCAATATTGTCATTACCGGCGGCACGGTGACCGTGAACAACGCGGCAGCCGGTGGCAAGGGACTCAGCGCGGAGGGACATGTAACAATAAACGAAAACGATACCACCACCATAGTCAACATCACAGCCAATGGTACCGGAGGCACGGCAGAGAACGCCGGAGGCAGTTCCACAACCACAGGTTCCTATAAAATTTATGTCAGCGTACCCACCTCGGGCGGCGGCATGGGACCCGGCGGAAGTGGCAACAGCGCATGGAGCAGTATTTACTTATATAAAAGTGACGGCACACTGGTGGAACAATTGACCAAGTCAGTCAGCAAATCGAGCGGTTACACCACCACGACGTTCTATTACTACGATTTTAAGGCTTCTGACAACGGCACATACTATTTTCAGGCTCCCGACTACACCAGCCGCGGCACGACCTACACCATCCGGTCGGTCACCTTCAGCGGACCAACCACGGGAGAAGACATCTATTACAGCATAAACAACAACTATTCCACCAGTGGCTCTGTTCGTACCTACAGGCTCACCAATGTGACCAACACCTATGACGGCAGCAGCGACACGGACGAGGAAAACGGCACGGCATACAACGCCATTGGCATTAAAGCCGACGTGGCCATGGCCATCAGCGGCGGTACGGTCACAGTAGCCAACTCCGGCAGCATGAGCAAGTGTCTCAAGGCCGACACGGTGACCGTCAGCGGCGGCGTTGTCACGCTCAAGCCCAGCGGCAGCATGCTCGTTGTCAGCGGTGATGCCTCTTACAGCTCCGGTATCAAGACCAAGGAATTCGTGCAGACTGGCGGACAGATTGAAATTACAGCTACGGGCACGGCCAACCGTGGTGTGACAGCCAATAATATCACCGTCGATGACGGCACGCTGACTGTAACGAACAGTTCCGGCGGTTACAAAGGCTCCAGCGATTCTTACACGGCCAAAGGCCTCAAAGCCGATGCCAAGGTAGCCCTTAACGGCGGCGTGATAACCATAAGCATGACCGGTGCCGGCGGCAAGGGCATCAAAGCCAACGACACCTTTACGCAAGGCACAGCCGACGGCAACGGTCCCACACTTACCGTGAGCACTACGGGCAGCCGTTTCGGCAGCAGTTCCGGCGGCGGCATGTGGGGCGGCAGTTCCAGCGGAGGCTCTGCTAAAGCCATCAAAGTGATGGGCGCTGCTACGCTCTATGGCGGCGAAACAACTGTCACTACAGCTACCGACGGGGCCGAAGGCCTGGAGTCGAAAACGCAAGTGATCATCAATGGCGGCCGCCACTACTTCAAGTGTTACGACGACTGCATCAACGCCACTAAGGGCAGCAACAATGTGAGCGGCAAGATGTTCTTCAACGGTGGCGTCACCGTGTGCTGGTCAACGGGCAACGATGCCGTCGACTCGAATGCCGGTACCTCGGGTGCCATCACCATTGGCGACGGTGCCGTATTGGCCTATACTTCGAAGGGTGGGGCTGAAGAGGGCTTCGACTGCGACAACAATTCCTACATCCAGATTACCGGAAAGGGCATCGGCATCAGTGCCGGCGGCAGCCAAGGCGGCGGAGGAGGTATGGGCGGCAGCAGCAACACCATCTCCAATGCGGCCCAAGGCTATTATTTCTCTACCAGTTCACTGAACTATACTTCCGGAAAGTATTATACCCTGGCCGATGCCAGCGGCAACAATCTCGTGACTTATTCTTTCCCCACGGATGTCGCTTCAAGACTCGCTCTCCTCACTGCCACCGGCATGGTTAAGGGCAGCAGTTACAACGTGAAGTATTCCACCACCGAGCCCACCGATGCCACCACGGCCTTCCACGGTCTTTATCTCGGCAGTTCGGCCAAAGGTGAGGATCATAACGATTTCAAACTGGACTTTACCGCCCAGTGACGTCCGTAAACGCACGGGCAAAGGTATAAAGACGGCGTCTCAATTTTTTGAGGCGCCGTCTTGTCTTTCCGAGGCGCCGTCTGTGTTCTGTCGGGCGACCTTGTCCGCACGAAAACGGAGCCTGCCTTTTCTAAATCGGATATAGGCGGTACGAAAGCGGATTTGCTCCCGTCTGACCCCGTATTGTGGCCGAATAAGGGGCTTACCAATGGTTATTAGTTATTTTTACATTTTTGTAATATGCCATGTCGGTGTTTTTTCGTAAACTTGCACCGTCAAAAGAACCATCGAATGAAAACAAAAAGAATAAAATTCCTTATCGCGTGCGCCTTAGCCGCACTGAGCCAAATGGCCTCCGCCGGCAGCTACTGGTTAGGCAAAGCCATTGACCGGTCAGCCCTGGTGGCCGGCGACTACGTGTATGTGAGCTGCGCCAAGAGCACGAGCGAGAACGTCTATGTCAGCGCCCGTCTGCTCAAATCCAGCGACGGCACGGGCCGTTCTGCCCGTCTGACGGGCTACACGGATGGGACGGAAGTGTTCGAACTGGTGAGCGCGCC
>JAGAYH010000052.1 GCA_017940565.1 Bacteroidaceae bacterium
GAAACGCCGCTTTTGCGGGCCGAAACGCCGGCTCATTTTCGGGAAATGTTAAAACCGCGCGTTAACATTGTTAAGGCGGGCGTAAAAAGCGAGGCGCCTCCCCTGCACAGGGAGGCGCCTCCAGGTATTAATTGTAAATGAAAAAAGAATTAGTCTTCTTTCTTGCACTTGCAGCAGCATTCACCGCTGATGAGCGTCCAAACGCAAGCGGCTACGGCTGCACCTACGAGCGGGGCAACGATGAATACCCAGAGGTCCGTCAGGGCCTGGCCGCCTTCGAAGAGAGCGGGGCCGATGGAGCGGGCGGGATTCACGCTGGTGCCGGTGTAGTGGATACCCACGAGGTGGATGAGAATGAGGGCGAGACCGATGGCCAGACCGGCAAAGTTGTTGGTGGCACCGTTGGTCTTCGAGGTGGCGCCGAGCACTACGAGCACGAAGATGAATGTCAGGAAGCATTCAACGATGAAACCGTTCAACTGGCCGGCAGCGCAGGCGTTGGCGCCGGTGGTGGTACCCTCGGCCAGACCCGGAGAGGTGGTTACGAACAGATAGAGGGCGGCGGCGGCGAGGATGGCGCCGATGACCTGGCCAACGATGTAACCGCAAGCGTCCTTACCGCTCATGCGGCCGCTGAGGAGCACGCCAAGGGTGATGGCGGGATTGATGTGGCATCCGCTGATGCCGCCGATGGCATAGGCCATGGCTACTACGGTAAGACCGAAGGCTACGGCTGTACCTATTACGGAAGCCGTGTCGGCACCGCAATTCAGACTAACGGCTGCACCGCAACCGAGGAACGTGAGCACGAATGTGCCTACCAATTCTGCTAAATACTTTTTCATACACTTAATTGTTTAGGGGGTTATCAGTTATCTTTTTCTTTCTAACGTGAAAAGTCGGTTTTTATTGTCAAGATTCCGGCCAATTTTCAGTGCGTCCAGTCTCTGAGGTTGCGCTGAGCCTCAAGCTCTTTCTGCTGTTTGGCGGGCAGCGAGTGGAAGAGGTCGAAGCCGGTGAGCTGCTCCACCTCGTCGATAGTCATGGTATAGCTGTCCATCGGGCGGGAGCCGGCCACATTGTCATAGACGAAGGCGATGCCGCGCTCACGGCCGGCGTCGAGACAAACCAGGGCTTTGAAGAAACCGTCGGGGATGCGCACCCGCTTTTTCATCCACCGCGGCGGAGCATCGGTGAAGATGGGGCCGGCGATGATGTAGATGCTCTCTTTCTTGCGGCTCACCCAGGCACGGCAGGCTTCTTCGAGTATGCGCCAGTCGCCGCCGTTGAGCGTATGGTTCTGCGGACAGATGTTCGACATGATGAAGCAGTCGAGCATGGCCGTGGTGCTCCACTTGTTGTCACCGGCGGGACACATGTGGCCGCGGTCGAAACCCGAACCGCTGTAGTCGCCGAAGTACACTTTCTCGTTGCTTGCCAGTTCGGGGTCTTCAAAGAACTGGGCGCGCTTGGCCGAGCCGCGCATGCGTTCGGGCGTCAGTTTCCAGGCCACATAGTTGGCAATACGGTATTTGGTGTTATACGAAACGGTGTATCCCTCACGTTTAATAAGTTTTTCTCCCCGGATGGGGGCGGCCAGCAAAGGCACGCCGGCCACACCGTCTGCCTGCTGGAGGCTGCGACGGGGAGCGGTGCGGCGCTGGCCGTCGGCAAGGGCGCTGCTCTGCCCGTTTCCGCTGCGCGGCGACTGCCACAGCGAGCAACCGGCCAGCAGGAGGGCCAGAACAGGTATCACATGGGTGTGTATCTTCATAATTATTCTATGGTTTCTATTATTTCGTCCATGCGTTCGTGAACACTGCCGTCGGCACTGCGCACAGCGCGGTGGGTGGTCGTGTCGCTACCGCCCACATAGGAGAAGTCGAGTGAATCGAGTTCGAACGAATCAGGATCGGCACGATAGTAACGGGCACAGGTGTAGCACTCCGCGGGAATGTCTTCCTTGGGCTTGGAGAATTTTTGGCGGTAGTGCTTGAACTTCGGGTCGTTCAATACCGACTGGATGAAGTAGCCGAAGATGGGAAGTGCCGTACGGCTGCCTTGCCCCAGGGCTCCGGTGCGGAAATGGATGCTGCGGTATTCTCCGCCCACCCAGGCGCCGCCAATCAGAGCGGGAGTGACACCCACGTACCAGGCATCGCTGTGGTTGTTGCTCGTACCCGTCTTGCCGCCGAAGTCGGTGGTACGGTCGAACTCTCTGACATAGGTCCACAGGGCCATGGAGGTGGCTCCGGGCTCGGTCAGACCAGCCCGCAACATTTCCTGCATCAGATAGGCCGAGCGGTAGGGCAAGCCTTGCACGGGCTTCGGGGCATCGCGCCGGGCATCGTAGATGACACTGCCATAGCGGTCCACTATCTTGGTGACGAACTGGGGATCGCACATCTCTCCGTCGGCCACGATGGTGGCATAGGCGTTGACCAGTTCCAGCAGTTGCATGTCGGAAGAGCCCAGTGTGAGCGACGGCGTATTGTCGAGTTTCGACTTCACGCCCATGCTGTGGGCGGTCTGGATGATGTTGTCGATGCCCACTTCCATGCCGGTCTTCACGGCCACACTGTTGATGCTCTGGGCAAAGGCGGCGCGCAACGTCATGGAGTCGCCGGTGAAGTAGCCGTTGGCGTTGTGGGGCGTCCAGGGCATTTCCTTCTTCTTGCGGGCATCGTAGACCATGATGCGCACATAGCTGTCGCGGCGACGGTCGCAGGGAGTGAAGCCCTGGTTCATGGCAGCAGCATAGACGAAAGCCTTGAATGTGGAACCCGGCTGACGCATGGAAGTCACTTTGTCGTATTTCCACGAATTGTAGTCAATGTCGCCCACCCAAGCCTTGATATGGCGTGTCTGCGGCTCCATGGCCACAAAACCGGTGTGCATGAAGCGAACCATGTAGCGGATGCTGTCCATGGTGCTCATCACGGCCTGACGGGGACCGTCGTAGTCGAAGAGCGTCACCTCATGGGGCAGATTCAGGTAGTAGTCGATGGAGTCGGCGTTGCCTTCGAACTTGCGGCTCAAGGCCTTGTAAACGGGCAGGCGGCTGGCTATGTCTTCTATGAAATGGGGTACGGTCTGGTGATGCTCGTCCTGCCAGGGGTCCATACCTTGCCAGTGGCTGTTGAAGCGTTGCTGGATAACGCGCATCTGCTTCATCACCGCGGCCTCGGCATAGGCCTGCAATTTGGAATTGAGCGTAGTGTAGATTTTCAGGCCGTCGGCATAGAGGTCCACGTCCAAACCGCGCTTCTCAAAGAGTTCCTTGAGGTGTTTGGCCAACTCCTGGCGGAAGTAGAGCGCCTGGCCGTCATAATTGTTCTCCACGCTGTAGTTGAGGTCGATTGGCAACGCCTTGAGCGAGTCGCAGGCTTGGGGCGTCAGGTCACCGTGGGAGCACAGGTTGTCGAGCACCACGTTGCGGCGGCGCAGGCTGTTTTTGGGATTGATTTTCGGATTGTAGGTTGACGTGGCTTTGAGCAAGCCCACCAGCACAGCACACTCCTCCGTCTTCAATCGGGCCGGTGTAGTGTCGAAATAGGTCTTGGCCGCCGTCTTGATGCCGTAAGCGTTGCTGCCGAAATCCACCGTGTTCACGTACATCGTCAGGATGTCTTCCTTCGAGTAGCGGCTCTCCAACAGGATGGCCAATATCCACTCCTTCGTCTTCATAATGACCATGCCCACGCCGGGTATCTTGCCCAGCAGGCCGTTGGAGTATTTCGTCCGCATGCGGAACATGTTCTTCACCAACTGCTGCGTCAGGGTCGATGCACCGCGCGCATTGCCGTGCATCATGTCCTTCACCGCAGCAAACAGCCCCTGAATATCCACTCCGCGGTGGCTGTAGAAGCGCTCGTCTTCCGTATCAATGAGCGTGGCGTAAAACATGGGAGCCACCTCTTTGTAGGTCACCGGCGAACGGTTTTCGTTGAAATATTTTCCGATGAGCACCCCGTCCTCCGTGTATATTTCCGAAGCCAGACTGTTCTCGGGGTGCATGATTTCGTCTATCGTCGGCGACTTGCCAAACAACCAGAACAGGTTCACATAGACGGCAAACAGATAGAACACAAAGAAGCCCAGCAGCGAGGCCAGTCCCACCAGCCACTTCTTCCACCACGGTGCGCCGCGATAGAGCCCTTTGTACCAGTGCCACGCCCTTTGGGGCAAGCGCACAATATAGCGTAACCACGTTTTAAGGTATTCCATGCGTTATCTCATTTTTAGGGTCAGCAGACCTACTATTGTACAAAATTACGCATTTCGCGGCATTCATAAACGTTCCTCCCTCTTAAAAATCGTTGTCTTTCGCCCTTTCCTCTCAAATTTAAGTGTAAATTTGCACCTATAAACCCGTCAAATCATGAAATACAACGTCCGTTGCCACCATTGTGGCCAACTCTTCCCTGTCGATGGCCAACCCGGGCAGCACAGCGAAGCCACCTGCCCCCACTGCGGCGCCAAGCTCCAGTTTACCGCCCCCGAAACAGCCGGACAGCCCTCCGCTGACGACACGCCAGAGTCCAATAAAAAACTTATCATTCTGGTGGCCGTGCTGGCCCTGCTTACCGTCGCCGTCTATGTGGGCCACACCTTCTACGACAGTTACCTCGACCGGCAGCACCGGCACCAGATGGCTCGCCTGCTCCAGCTCGACTCCGCCCGCACCGTCGAAGCTGAAGCCGCCGAACACGCTTATGCCATACAAAAATCCCGCGAAGACTCCATTCTCCGGCACAGCGAGCAATTCATCAAAGAGCATGTGGAAGAAATCTATGCCATTGCCTTCGCCGAAATCAACGGAGCCCCCAACGACACCATTGACATCAGCCGCGACTTCTTCACACCGTCCTTCAGCGAAGCCATCACCGCCGCACGCAACCGGGCCCGCCGCGACTCGCTCGCCGTGGCCCCGCCCAATTTCTGGACTCAAGGCTACAGCCAAGGTCTGATGCTGCCGGCGCGCGCCGTATCCGTAAGCCACATCACGGCCGACAGTGCCCAGGTATTCCTCAAAGCCGAACAGCGTCGCAGTCGTCCCGACGAGCCTTTGCGCACCGCCTCCTACCTCGGCACGCTCCGTCTCGCCTTCACCAACGGCCGTTGGCTCATCGACGACTTCATCAACGAACGCCGCGGCTCCTTCCGCCGGTTACTCAAGCCACGGCCAACTCCCGTGGAAGCTGAAACCGAGGCTGAGCCCCAAGACACCGAATAACGTTTCCAGAACAACCAGTATCTACAGAAACTCTAGAATGACTAGAATCTCTAGTATCTCTCTCCTCCCTAAACAGAAGCGCCCGGCCATTCAGGCCGGGCGCTTGCTTATCGGGAAATCTTCTGTGATTTCTTAACAGGTGCAGAATTACGAAGAATCATCCTTTTCGGCCAAATTTTCGCCGGTATTTTTAAGAAATATTATTAAAGCCGGCCCTTTTTCTTCCGTCAAGGGTTGCACCATTCCAAAAAAATTTGACAAACGGCCGACAGACGTCCCACATCGGCGTTCACAAGTGGGACTTCGTCGCGCAGAAACGGCGTTTCAAAATTCCGAAGCGCCGCTTCTGTTTGGCCGCATCTGAGACCCGATGAAAATCAGCGGATTAGCAAATCGTCAAAAACATTCCAAAAATTTTTGACATTTTCGTCCGTCGGGCTGCTTTTACCACCCGTCTTTGGAGAGACGACCGGCCGGCTCTCCGGCGACCGGAGACGGAGGCATTTCAAGGAGCCAAAGAAAAAATATTAATAAAAATTTGGCCGGTATGTGAACAAGTTCGTATCTTTGCAACTCAATCGCGCTATACATATATATATTAACGCGCGTGAAGAGACGGTTAATTACAATAAACTACTAAAATCCAAAGAAAAAAAGGACAGAAGCAGTATATAGCGAAAGCCAAGGCATGTCCCTGTGTGCCGACACGCCCTCGGGCAACTGAGACTGAAAAAGAAACATTATTAATTATTATACATTACAAAATGAAACATTTTACGCGATTTTTGAAGAAAGGCATGGTGGCCGTTGCCGCCCTGCTGATGTGCGCCCCCACCCTGACGGTGCAGGCGCAGAATGTGACCGTGAGCCCGAGTACGGGAAGCCTCATTGCCGCGTTGACTACAGGTAGTGAGAGCGGATTCGAGGCTGGATACTCTGCCATGTGGCGTCACGAGCAATTGCCTCTGACATTTACGGTTTCTGACTTCTGTAACCTTACGGAAGGCGGAGAATTCGTTCAACCCGCAGGCAATATGACAGCGAATGGTAATTATCTGGTAGTCGATGGTGGTAGTTCTCCAGACTCATACATGTGTCTGTCTCTCCCCAAAGGCTACAGATTTACCGGTTATACGATAGTGCTTGCCAATAATTTGGTTGGTCAAACTGTTAATGGGACTAATCATGGCAGTTCGGCTCAGAAGATTTTCTATGAGACAAATGACTTGTCGCGTCATGCCTCTACGACTTCCATGGATTATGACAATGTGTCAGACCATAACCAGTACAACACCATTTTAAGTGAGATACAAGCAAATAATCCTAATTATCCTGCTGTCGCCAAGAAGAGTAATGACTCCTATGTAATGCCGGCAAGTAATGAGACAGGTGAGTCAAACTACTATACGATTACCCGCACGAGCCAGTCGGAAGAAGATATGGGCAATCACCTGTATTTTAGAATGTCTCATAGCAGTAGTTCCGGCATCTACGGCGTGACAATCATTTCTTTCGAGGTTTATTTCACGGCTGAAGGCACTTTTGCAGCAGATGTAAAGCCTGAAGAGATTGGACAGGCCCGTAGTGTTGTGACCTCTCCGTTTACTACCAGTAAGATTGATATTGGTAATTTGACACGCCAGACAAAGAATGGTAAAACCTATTTCGCTTACAGCTACCAGAACGTAAGAGATTTGGTGGGTTATACCTGGTTGTATCAGCAAGATGCTGTAGCGGACGGCGTTCCTTCTGATGTGGCAGAGACCAAGCACATCTATCCGGTCAAGGTGGATGGCAACAATCTCTATGCATTCGGCAATGACATCTATTATATCGAGACGCCTGTACAGGTTCACACACAGTCCGGTTTGGAATCTCCCGTAGGCTATCGTATCGTAGGTGCCAGATTCAATTACCTGTGGGGAACAGCCACTGAGGGTGAAACACAGACCCTGACCAATTATTATGTAACATACACCTCTGGTGGAACTACTTATTACCTAAACGACCAATTACATTTTACAACCTATAAGTTTCCCTGGTTGAGTGATGGCAGTAATTTATATACTGGAAGCGGTGATAATATCAGGTACTTAGCTTGTACAAGAAGTGGCAATTCACGTACTGTATCATTTAGCTCTAACCCAAATGGATATTATAATTTGGAGGTATTTACAAGGAATGGTAATACCTATTTAGGATGGTCAGAATGGAACACTATTGGAGGAGAAAGACAAGGTTATGTGATAGGAACTACTAATGCAGGTCAAACTGTTACGATGCAGAGAAATAACGGAGCTCCCAACGATGCAGCCCATGTTAGCAGTGAAACTGAAACCATTACTACTATCCCGGCTTTCACTCCTGGCACTTATACGCTGAACGTCTATGACAAGACCGGAACGACCATTGAGAGGACGATTGACGTTACGGAAAGCAATGCCGGTGGCATCCTTGAATTGGACAGCCTCAACAACGACGCCGTGAAGTTCTCCATCACAGGACTGGAAGAAGGCAAGCAGGCTTTGGTATCCGTAACCTTGGAAATGCAGGCATTGAACCCCTACATTGACAAGATGGACATCGTTTGCCACGACCCCGACAACCAGTTGACGTTGTCGCAGCCGTTCACGGCCAATGACTTCTCGGTAAGTGGTGGTACATTTACGTTCTATATTCCCGAAGATTATTTGGATACCGAACTGACCTTCACGTTCTCTGACCTGTATAGCCATGATGGTGACAAAACCTATTACGCTGGCACGGCTGACCAGAAGAATGGCAATTCCCGTTACAGTTTTGTAACGTCAGACTACTTCTTCCCCGTTAACGGCAACGGTAATGACGGATTGTATGACAATGCTTACGACCCCAATGCTACTTATACAAATAAGGTGTTCACGTCCACAGCCGGTAACATCCGCTTCAAGTTCAACAATGCTGAGGATTTGAGTAATACAGGTGCTGGAACTGCCTCTTATCTTGAGGAAACACCGTTCTCTGTTGCTGCCTATTTGACCTCTACTGATCCCGACAATAGTGGTGCAACAGGTGAATTCATCGATTGTAAGTTGAAGGCTTCGGACGCAACGCTAAAGAGTGGTATCTACTATGTGTTCACCGCTGACGAAACGCGCTACAACATTGCGCCGACCAAGGCCTGGCAGCATCGCTACTATGCCTTCTACCGTATGGAAATCGAGTTGGAGGCTAAGAGATATACACCCGACCTGACCTGGACGAAGGTCTATGATCAGAGTCTTTCCGTTGATGAAAGCGGTAATCCTGTAACGAAATCCCAGTGGGGTCTGAAACTCGGTACGAAGGACGGCAACGAATCTGTTACGGGTTACCTGACTGTAAAGGAAATCAACGATGCCATTGCTGAACAGATTGCTAACGAGAACATCGAAACGCCCGAATCTGCTGACCAGATTCTCTATGTCGATGCCAGCGAATTGTATTCCATCGTCAGCAGTACAGACATTACTTTGGAGCAGTTGAAGAATACGTTGGGTGCCAATGCCCTGTTCTATCTGCCGGCCAATACGACCTCTACGCTTGACAACTTTGCTTACAAGACAACGTCCGGTAGTTTCAGAGCCGGTAAGGATATCGTGCTGACGGACAAGAAGCCGTTCTACGCTCCGTATGACATCCAAGTGAATACAGCCAACGTTGCCAAGTTCAACCGTGAAGTTACGGTGGACAAGTATGGCAAGACGGATTATGTTTCGATGATCCTGCCGTTCGGTCTGACGACAGTGGGCGGAACACATACGAACACCACCGCCGATGGTTGCAAGTTTAAGTTGTATCAGATGAATGAAAACGACTGCCTGGAGATTACTCAGGAACAGGTAACCGAAGGCAACAACTACTTCTCTTCTGAAGGTCTGGCAACGCAGACGGCGTTTGCTTATGACCTGGCACCTGCCAATACGCCGTTCCTGGTGGATGTGGAGCAAGGCAGTGAAGAAGACGGTACCATCTTCGTGGTGGCTCAGGAAGGTGCTCTGGTTAAGGCTACCAGCGCCATGGGCAGCGACTACACCTTCACGGGTGAAACGGGTAACGGTACTTACCTCGGTAACGCCATCTCGTTCACGAACCACGGCGGTTTTGCCGGTACTATCCTGGACGTAGCCGGTCACAATCAGGGCTACTACTACATTGGCAGAGCCAACAAGTTGGTATGCTCCGACAACCTGCGTGCCGATATGACAGAATTGAAACTGCTACCGTTCCGTACATACTACACTTCCACGAAGAGTGGTGCCGGTTCGAATGCTCTGATGCAGTTCAACATCGTATTCGGCAAGAATGAGAATAGCGACCAGACGGGTATCAGCCGAATTGAGAATGTCAAGGAGAATGGTGCCGTCTATGACCTGCAAGGCCGCCGCGTTGTGAACCCGACGAAGGGTCTCTACATCGTGAACGGTAAGAAAGTAATGGTTAAGTAAACAGAAGGAGGAACGCCATATGAAAAAGATGTATGTAACCCCCGTAGTGAGTGTGGTGAACATTGAAAGCACATCTCAGTTGCTGGCTCATAGTGACGACTGGATTAACAGCAAGAAGTTCAAGGGAACGAATTTCGGCAGCGAAAGCAGTTTCCAGAACGACGGCACCTTCGGCGGCCAGAAGTCGCCCTGGGAAGAGAACGACTGATAAGAAATCACAGAAGATTTCCCGATACGCAAGCGCCCGGCCATTCAGGTCGGGCGCTTCTGTTTAGGGAGGAGAGAGATACTAGAGACACTTGATGTGCCAGAGATTCTAGCGACTGAGGATCCGACAGGTTTTTGCAACCGGATTGCAAAAACAATGGATTTCGACCCGAAGGGTTTGGAAAGAAGTGAAAGCCGTTGTAACTTTGCAGCACCATAGACAAAATAGAAAAAGAACGATGAACGAAATTCTGCATTTAATCAATCAGATGTCGCCCTACCTGCTCCTCGGTTTCTTGCTGGCCGGCATCATGCACGCCTTTATTCCCAAGCGCTATTTTACCCGCTACTTGTCGAAACCCGACTTGCGCTCGGTTGTCAATGCCGCCCTGCTGGGCATACCTCTGCCGTTGTGTTCATGCGGCGTGCTGCCCACGGCCATGTCGCTGCGTAAGGAGGGAGCATCAAAGGGAGCAGCCACGTCATTCCTAATAGCCACACCGCAGACGGGAGTGGACTCCATCATTGCCACATTCTCGCTGATGGGACTGCCCTTCGCCGTCATCCGACCTATCGTGGCTCTCGTCACAGCCCTGTTCGGCGGGACACTGGTCAATGTAATTGACAAAGAGAAACCGGAAAAGGCCGAAGAAGCCGAACACTGCTGCTGTCACCACGAGGAAGAGGAAGCCGGGTACTGCTGCTGTCACCACGAGGAAGAGGAAGCCGGGCACTGCTGCTGCCACCACGAAGCCGATGCTAAGCAAACGACGTTTTTGGGAAAATGCCTGGTGGCTTTGCGCTACGCTTTTGTTGACATGATAGCCGACATTGGCAAATGGCTGGTGCTGGGTCTCGTCATTGCCGCACTCATCACCGTACTGGTGCCCGACACGTTTTTTGCCGTCTTTGCAGACAACACATGGCTATCCATCCTGCTCGTTCTGGCCATCAGTATTCCCATGTATATCTGCGCCACAGGTTCCATACCCATTGCCGTAGCTCTCATGCTCAAGGGGCTGACACCGGGGGCTGCCCTCGTGTTGCTCATGGCCGGACCGGCTGCCAACTTTGCCAGCATATTGGTCATCCGCAAACAGATGGGTCTGCGCACCCTCATGGCTTACCTTGCAGCCATCGTGGGCGGAGCCATCGGCGGCGCTCTGGTCATAGACTACCTGTTGCCGCGCGCCTGGTTTACCGACCATCTGGTCCAGATGTCGGCCCACTGCGTGGAAGGGGCATCGTGGTTCCAGTGGACATGCACCGCAGTGCTGCTTCTGCTCTTGGGCTATGCTTTCTATAAAAACAGAAAAAAGAAATCATGCACTTGCCATTGAGCGACGAACAGACACTGCTGAACGCCGGCATCCGCCTTACGGCCGTGCGGCTGATGGTATGGCAACAGATCCGCCACGCCTTTACCGATGCGTTCAGCCTGGCCGACCTGGAAGCAGCGTTGTCCACCGTGGATCGCTCCACGCTGTTCCGCACCCTCACGCTCTTCACCGAGTCGCATCTGTTGCACGAAATAGACGACGGCAGCGGGGCACAGAAGTACTGTGTTTGTCACCTCGATGACACGCGCCAGTGCCAAGGCCACGTCCACCTGACCTGCCGCATCTGCCACCGCACCTATTGCCTGACCAACGTGAGCATACCACAGGTGGCTCTGCCAAAAGGCTTCGAACCGGAGGAGACGGAATACGTGGTCAAGGGGCTGTGTCCACGGTGTGCCGCAGCCAAAGGGAAATAGCTCAAAAAAGCGCGCGGCCCAATAATTATTTCCACAAAAGGAAGGCTTGTTACAGAATAAAATTGTAACTTCGCAATCGTAAAATCAGAATAAAACGTATGGATATCACAGGTAAAATCATTGCCGTTCTCGAGCCCCGCGGCGGCGTGTCCAAGAGCTCTGGAAACCCTTGGAAAGTACAGGAATATGTTATTGAGACGCACGATCAATATCCCCGCAAATGCGCTTTTGAAGTATTTGGTGAGGAGCGCATCAAGCAATTCAACATTCAGGTCGGCCAGGAACTGACCGTTTCGTTCGACGTTGACGCCCACGAATACAACGGCCGCTGGTTCAACCAGCTGCGCGCTTGGCGTGTTATGCCCGTCCAGACGGGAGCCCAGGATGCGGCACCCGTACCTCCGGTCCAGGAATTTAAGCCGACCGACGACGCACCGGTAGAAACCGACGACCTGCCCTTCTGAACATAACACGGCACAAGAGTTGTTGACATATGATTTTAGGCATCTCGCAGGAGATGCCTAAGATTTTTCGCTAAAAGTTTTGCCGTAGAGGAAATTTATTATACCTTTGCATCCGCAAAGCGCGAAAGTGCAATCATGGTACCTTGACCGAGTGGCTAGGTAGCGGTCTGCAAAACCGCGTACAGCAGTTCGAATCTGCTAGGTACCTCTCCCCATCCCCGATCGCCCCGTTATGGCCGTCTGCCGCGGGGCGATTTTTGTATCTTGTCGTTAAGGGAAGTCAGATAAGTTTCATTTCTTTGGCCTTCTGCATCATGAAGGCAAAAGCCGCATCGTGCTCGTTGGGTATGATGCCGTCGAGGATGGCGTCCTTGATAGCCGTCTTCAGTTCGCCCACAGCACGGCAGGGTGTCAGGGAGAAGGTGCGCATGATTTCCTCGCCGTCAACGGGCGGCTGGAAATTGCGGATGCGGTCTTTCTCCTCGATATCCTTGAGTTTCTGGCGCACGGCATGGAAATTGTCGGTGAACCGTTGCTTGCGCAGTTCGTTACGGCTGGTGATATCGCTTTCGCAGAGCGTCATGAGGTCGTCGATGTCGTTGCCGGCGTCGAAAAGCAGGCGGCGCACGGCGCTGTCGGTCACTTCGTCGTCGGCAATGGCGATGGGCCGCATGTGGAGCGCCACGAGTTTCCGCACATACTTCATGCGTTCGTCAACGGGCAACTTCAGACGCCGGAAGATGCGCGGCACCATACGTTCGCCGACAATGTTGTGATTGTAGAACGTCCATCCGGCCTGCGGGCTGAAGGCCTTGCAGGCGGGTTTCCCCACGTCGTGGAGCAGGGCCGCCCAGCGCAGCCAGAGGTTGTCGGAGCGGCGGGCCACATTGTCGAGCACTTCGAGCGTGTGGTAGAAGATATCCTTATGGCTTTGGCCGTTACACGTGGAACGGCCTTCGAGGGCAGCCACTTCGGGCAGGACGAGCCTCAGGAGGCCACAGCGTTGCAGATCGACGAAACCCTTGGAGGGCACGGGTGAGGCCATGATTTTGTTAAGCTCAGTGGCGATACGCTCGCCGCTGATTATTTTTATACGCTCGCAGTTGCGTTCCAGAGCGTTGAAGGTTTCGTCGTCAATAAAGAAATTGAGCTGTGTGGCAAAGCGGATGCACCGCAACATGCGCAGGGGGTCGTCGCTGAAAGTGATGTCCGGGTCGAGCGGCGTGCGTATGATGCCGTCTTCAAGGTCATAGAGGCCGTCGAAGACATCGATGAGTTCACCGAAGCGGCTTTCATTGAGGCAAAGCCCCATGGCATTGATGGTGAAGTCGCGCCGGTTGAGGTCGTCCTCAAGGGTGCCGTCTTCCACGATGGGCTTGCGCGAGTCGCGTTGGTAGCTCTCGCGCCGTGCTCCGACAAATTCTATCTCCATGCCCTGCCACTTCACCTGGGCCGTGCCGAAGTTGGCATAGACGGCCACGTGCCTGTGGCCGACAGCCTCGGCAAAACGCCGGCCCATCTCCACGCCGCTGCCCACGACGACGACGTCGACATCGTTGGAAGGGCGCTCCAGAAAGAGGTCACGCACGAAACCACCGATGACATAGCACTCGTAACCCAGCGCGTCGGCCGTTTGGCCCAGCGTGTGGAAGAGCGGCGTGTCGATTTTGGCCACCAATTCGTCGTGAGAAAGTATTTTCATTGCCTGGCACTCGATATTTCTCATACAAAAGTACAACTTTCAACGCATAAATTTGTACTTTTGCCCGACAACATTAAGAAAACAGCCATGAATAAACTGATTTCACTGCTATTGGGCTCTCTCCTGCTCCTTGCCTGCAGCAACCGTGAGCAAGCGCCCGAAGCCGAGGGGCAGCAATGCCTTGCCCGGGCCCGTGTGGCTCTGATGAACAACGACTATGCCTCGGCCAAGGCTCAAATCGACACCCTCCGCAACCGTTATCCCCGTGCCCTCCGTGCCAGAGCCGAAGGCATCCTCTTGCTCGACTCCATCTGTCTGGCCGAAGCCCACAGCGAGCTCGACAGCCTGCGCCGCTTCAGCGAGACGGCGCAGTTAGACCGCATCGGCCGCGACTCGGTGGACTACAACCTGGACGTGCTGACACAGAAGGTGCGGTTCTTCGAGAAGAAACTCTCCATAGACAAAGAAAAGCGCTAACGCCGACAGCAAAATGCCACGCCCGGGCAACGCCAGCCCGGATTTGGTGCCGACCAAATCGGATATAAACATGCCGAAAACGGATATAGGCCAAACTATATCCGTCTAATGATGCGCAGGGCGGCATCTCACGGGTGAGATGCCGCCCTGCGCAATGTTCTTGGCCCGTTACCGTCAGAAGAGGTCCTTCAGCAGGAACCGGAAGATGTCGTTGCCCACGGCATAAATCATCAGGGCAATGAGAATCCACATGCCGGCGAGCTGGGCACGCTCCATGAACTTTTCCGAAGGTTTGCGGCGCGTCACGATTTCGCACAACAGGAAGAACACGTGGCCGCCGTCCAGAGCGGGGATGGGCAGGATGTTCATGAAAGCCAGGATGAGACTGATAAAGGCGGTAAGTTCCCAGAAACGCTTCCAGCTCCACACGTCGGGAAACATGCTGCCGATGGTGCCGAAGGAACCGATGCTCTTGGCACCGTCCTTGGTGAAGAGATATTTCAGGTCGTTCACATAGCCGGCAAAGACCTTCCAGCCGTAACGCACGCCGGCAGGAACGGCCTCGAGGATGCCGTATTTCTTGGTGGTGTGCGGATAGATGGCATAGGCGTTGCTCTGGCCTATGCCCATGAGGAGGGCGGAGTTGAGCATGAGAGGCACGGTGTCAACCTGTCCGGTGGCAGGACGGTCCACCCAGAGGGTAACATGGCGCGCGGCCAGGCTGTCGTCTGTGGGAGCATCCTTCAGACTCTCGTGCAAGCGGGCCATGAGTACATTGTATTCGTTCCACGACTTCAGCGGCGTACCGTTGAAGCCCACCAGAAAGTCGCCCTTGCGGATGCCGGCCTTGTAGGCAATGCCTTCGGGCACCACACTGTCGATACGCGAGGGGATGTAGGGCATGACAAAAGGCGGCACGGAGCGGAACATGTCGAGCATGTTCATGCCTTCGGCGGGCAAGGCGATGTCCATCTTGCGGCCGGCGCGGATGACATGGGCCGTCTGACCGTTGGAGAGATCGCGGTAGATGTTCTGCAGGGTTGTGTTGTCGAAACTGCGGAACGTCTTGTCGTCCACGCCCAGCAGGATGTCGCCGTCGCGGAAGCCCAGAGCCTTGGCCTGTTCGCTGAAGGCCATGCCCTGTTTCATGCTTGCCATAGGTACATAAGTCTCGCCCCAGACAAAGAGCACCATGGCATAGATGAACAGCGCCAGCAGGAAATTGACTAGCACGCCACCTATCATGATGAGCAACCGTTGCCATGCCGGCTTTGTGCGGAACTCCCAAGGCTGGGGCGGCTGTTTCATCTGTTCGCGGTCCATCGACTCGTCAATCATGCCGGATATCTTGACATAGCCGCCCAAGGGGAGCCAGCCAAGACAATATTCGGTGTCGGAGTTTTTCGGTTTAAACTTAAACAGCGTCTTCCACGGGTCGAAGAACAGGCAGAATTTCTCCACACGCACTTTAAAGAGTTTGGCGAAGAAGAAGTGGCCGCCCTCGTGGAGCAAAATAAGGATGGAGAAACAGAGTATCAGTTGCAGGGCTTTTATGAGAAATGCATCCATTGGAGTTGTAAGTTATGAATTGTGAATTATGAATTCTAAATTAAATCTTCCGCCACGCGCTGCGCCTCGGCATCGGTGGCAATGTAGGTTTCAAAGGTCGGTGCGGCTTCAAAGGGCACACGGTCCATGGTGCGCTCGATGTTGCGGAAAATATCATTGTAACCGATGCGTCCCTGGCGGAAGGCGAGGTTCATCACCTCGTTGGCCCGGTTCATGACACAGGCGGCATTGCCTCCGCGGCGTAAGGCCTCGAAGGCCAATTCCAGGCAGGGGAACTTGTCGCGGTCAGGCCGCTCGAAAGTAAGCTGTCCGAGACCGAAGAGGTCTATCCGTTCGCCTGAGAGAGACATGCGGTCGGGATAGGTCAGCGCGTACTGGATGGGCAGACGCATGTCGGGCACGCCAAGCTGTGCCTTGACGGCTCCGTCGCAAAACTGCACTGCGCTGTGGACGATGGACTGCGGGTGGACCAGCACTTCTATCTGTTCGGGCTTCACGCCAAAGAGCCAACGGGCCTCTATGACTTCAAAGCCTTTGTTCATCATCGTGGCCGAGTCGATCGTGATTTTGGCACCCATGTCCCAATTTGGGTGGCGCAAAGCTTGTTCGGGTGTGACATCACGGAGCTGTTCCTTCGTGAACGTACGGAACGGGCCGCCGGAAGCCGTGAGAAGTATTTTGTCTATTCTATTGTTTCCTTCGCCAGCCAGACACTGGAAAATGGCCGAGTGCTCACTGTCAACGGGCAGGATGGGTGCGCGGAAGGTCTGGGCCAGTTGCGTGACCAGTTCGCCGGCCACCACGAGCGTTTCCTTGTTGGCCAGGGCAATGAGTTTGCGGGCACGTATGGCATGTATGGTGGGCAACAGGCCGGCAAAACCGACCAGCGCCGTCAGCACGACGTCCACCTCTTGGCTTTCGACCACCTGACACAGGGCGTCACTGCCGCTGTAAACTTTAATGGGCTGGTCGGCCAGGGCTTCACGCAGTTCCGGATATTTGCTCTCGTTGGCGATGACCACGGCATTGGGCTGAAACTGGCGGGCCTGGGCAACGAGCAAATCCACGCGGTTGTTGGCCGTCAGCACCTCCGCCTCAAACAGGTCGGGATGCTCGGCTATCACTTGCAGAGCCTGCGTTCCTATCGAGCCTGTGGAGCCCAATATGGCTATTCGTTTCTTTTTTCTTTCCATCTTGTTGCGTCAGTTGTTCAAATTGAGAAGGCCTTCGGGCAGTTTCAAAGTTATCCGGCGCGCTTTCTCATCAATCGCGGCCAGAAAATCCTCATGGAAGGGCAAGAGCACCTCTCCCCCATCCTCGCGCCTGACACTCAGCAGCAGGTTGGCATTGCGGTCGTCCACATAGTCCACCGTGCCTATCACGCCAGTCGCCACATCTTCCACGAGAAAACCGGTCAGGTAGTTCCATGTCAGCGGAGCCTCGTCGCGCTCCGGTACATCGGCCAAGGGGAAATACACGTCAGCGCCGCAAAGCGTCTGGGCGCGCTCCACTGTGTCTATCTCATCAAACTTCATGATGGCCGTGGAACCGTTTTTGAAACGGTAAGAGTCAATAAAGAAAGGTACGGGCAGGCCGTCAAGCATCAGAAAGAGGCAGTCGGTCTCAGCACGGTCGAACACGTCGTCGGTAAAGACAAAGTCCACCTCGCCGGCCAAGCCATGCACGCGGGCCACATATCCTATCTTGAATATTTCGTCGGGGCGTATCATGTCTGTGTGTGCCTACTCACGTTTTATGTTTGCACCAAGCGCATTGAGACGCTGGTCTATATGTTCATAGCCGCGGTCTATCTGCTCCACATTGTCTATACGGCTTACCCCTTCGGCACTCATGGCCGCAATGAGCAGGGCAATGCCGGCACGAATATCGGGTGAAACCATGCGGCGGGCACGGAGACGCACTGCCTGGTCGTGTCCCACGACAACGGCGCGGTGAGGGTCGCACAGGATGATTTGTGCGCCCATGTCGATGAGGCGGTCCACAAAGAACAGACGGCTCTCGAACATTTTCTGATGAAAGAGCACGGACCCCTTGGCTTGTGTGGCCACAACGATGAGCACGCTCAGCAAGTCGGGAGTGAGACCCGGCCACGGGGCATCATCGATGGTCATGAACGAGCCGTCCATGAAGGTTTCTATCTCGTAGTGATCCTGTCGCGGCACCACGATGTCGTCGCCTCGAACTTCAAGGCGGATACCCAGGCGCTGGAACGAGCGGGGGATGTTGCCCAGATTATACACCGAGGTATTCTGAATGGTAAGTCCGCCGCCGAGCATGGCCGACATGCCGATGAAACTGCCCACTTCGATCATATCGGGCAGGATGACGTGTTGTGCGCCGTGGAGTGACGACACGCCTTCGATGGTCAGCAGGTTGCTCGCCACGCCTTCAATGTGTGCTCCCATGCGGTTGAGCAGGCGGCAGAGCTGTTGCACGTAAGGTTCGCAGGCGGCATTGTATATCGTTGTCGTACCTTTGGCCAAGGCAGCGGCCATCACGATGTTGGCCGTACCGGTGACAGAGGCCTCGTCAAGCAGCATGTAGTCTCCCTGCAGGCGCTCGGCCCGGAGGGTGTAGCGGGTGTGGTCGGCATCGACGTCGAGCGAAGCGCCCAGCTGCTGCATACCGCTCAGATGGGTGTCCACACGCCGGCGGCCTATCTTGTCACCACCGGGCTTAGCCAACACGGCTTCGCCGAAACGCGCCAGCAGCGGCCCCACGAGCATGACTGAACCGCGCAGGGCGGCACACTTCTTCATGAAGTCGTCGCTCCGGGCATACGACAGGTCCACCCGGTCGGCGCGGAAGGTATAGTCGCCGGCAGCGAGGCGGTTCACCTCTACCCCCAGATGGCGGAGCAGATCGATGAGGTGCTGCACGTCCAATATTTCGGGTATATTGGTGATGCGCACTTCCTCTGCCGTCAGCAGGGTGGCACAGATGACCTCGAGCGCCTCGTTCTTGGCGCCCTGCGGCACGATGGTGCCTTCCAGACGGTGTCCACCTTCGATGATAAACGATGCCATGGGGTTTGACTCTATCAGATCAGAAATGGTCTTTTACTGTTTGTTGCGACGGCGGCGCATCTGCACCCTTTGCGTCTGGTTGCCGTTGGGCACGGAACCGCTGTAGCGCACCTGGCCCGTTTCCAGTTGGACGTGGCCGTCGGTATAGTGAGCGAAGTCGTCAGCAATTTTTTCTTCGTTGAGCGAG
The DNA here is from genome assembly GCA_017940565.1 of Bacteroidaceae bacterium. Taxonomy (GTDB): domain Bacteria; phylum Bacteroidota; class Bacteroidia; order Bacteroidales; family Bacteroidaceae; genus UBA6382. The sequence goes on from JAGAYH010000052.1 coordinate 19,112, forward strand.
TCTTTGTTCCAATAGTAAAGATCTTTGCGCATCTGGTTGGCCGTCAGTTCCACCAGACGGTCGCGCTCCTGTGAGGGTTCCATGTCGCCGGTACGGCGCATCAGTTCCTCGAGCAGATAACCATAATGGCGGCGCTCGATGGTCTTCATGGGATAAGGCAGCGGCGACGGCTTCTTGGTAGCCTCGTCTTCGCGAATGATTTCCACGGGATAGTCGATGTCAAGCTCATAGTGCGACAGCCGGGCCAGGTGGTCCCAATAGACGCGGCGGGCGTCGGAGGCATCCATGTCGATGGGAAACATGTGTTGCATGAGGTCCACGATGGTTTCAGCACAACGCTGGCGTTCGCTACGGTCGGTCAGTGTCATGGCATAGTCCACCATGTTCTGCACCGTGCGGCCGTATTCCGGCAAGATAAGCAATTCGCGGTCGGTATTGTAATCCATATATTATTAAAACAGTTTTTTCGGTTGGGTAGCTACAAATTCTTTCAGATAGAAGGGCTCGAAATAGGCCACGTCCTCGGTTTTGCCCTGCAGGTAGTTGCGCTCTGCCAGAGGCATCATGTTTTTGGCCAAAGGCTCTATGCCGTCCACGAAGATGGCGTTGGGGTGATGGCCGAGCAGGGGTTTGCACTTCTCGGCGCCGTTGCCGAAGAAGAGGACGGGGCCGCGGTCGAGATATTCGCCATACGACTGTTCGTCGATGATATCGGCCGACACGGGTTTATACGCTTTCAGGCCACGGTCGTAGATGGCCGAATAGACCTCCATGCGGCGGGCGTCGAGCATGGGGCACAGCAGGGCATTGTCTGGCACATCGGCGCGGTAGAGCAGCAGGGGCACGCAGAGCAACTGCAGCGTGGGCACCGACACCAGTTTCAGGTGACGCCCGTAACACAGGCCCTTGGCGGTGGATACACCGATGCGCAATCCGGTGTAAGAGCCCGGACCGCTGCTCACGGCCACGGCATCGAGGGGGATGGCGTGGCTGTCGGCAAACGACACGGCCTCGTCAACGTAGGGACCCAGCACCACGCCGTGCGACGGTCCCTCGTGGCACTCTCGCGACAGCAGACACTCGCCGTCCAGGCTGAGAGCCACGGAGCAAACTTGGGTTGAAGTTTCTATATGTACGATACAAGCCATACTTCTTTTTTTATTGTTTGACCGGGTTTTCACTGGCGTTCAAAGCGGCGGTCGCGCCAGACATAGGTGAGCTGTTCACAGAACCACTCGCCCAATTCCTTGCGCCGTTCGGGGTCGCCCCCGTCGGCATGGAGCACGAAGCGCAGCGTAGCCCCGTCGGCCGACAGACGGGCTTCCGTCAGGGCACCCTCGGCGGCTGCCAGGGCGGTACGGCGGTCGGTGTCGGACAGCCCGGGGCGAAGGAAAGCGGAGGCCGCGGGCAGTTTCACGAAACGTTTCGCAGCCAGCGGTTGCCAGCTCAGGCTGTAGAATTGCACCACGCTCATCGGTTCGGGCGTGAGGTAGGTGTGGACCAGACAGACCAGCGTGTCCTTGCCGGCACTGAGCAGTTTCAGCTCGGCCCGGCTGGCGGCGGAGAGGTCCCACGCCGCGTAGGTGTCAGTCAGGGCAGTGAGCACGCTGGTCTCGCCCATGCGGTTCTTCACGGCGGCCCGCATACGGCTGTCGTGGAAATCGACGGCATCGAGCACATTCTCGGCCGACAACAGGGGCAACACCTCACGCGGCATCTGCACCAGCACATGCCTCAACGTCCGTCCTCCGGCCCCGATGGAAACCAGGAACAGACACGCCATTAGGATGAAAGCGTTCTTGCGCATTTCAGTGTACAAAAATACGAATATAAATTGAGAGTGGAGAGTTGAGGATTGAGATTTTTCATTTTGAAAGTGCGAGTCTCCCCCTATTCGAGCCTGAAGGGGCCGACCTATGGAAGAAACCGGTCTCATCGGATGCCTGAAAGCCTCTGGAAATGTCAAATTTTTTCGCCATCTTCCCGGCCGTTCTGCAATCCGCTGTTTTTCATCGGGTCTCGAATATAGTCAAACAGAAGCGGCGCCTCAAAATTCCGGAACGCCGTTTCTGCGCGACGAAGTCCCACTTGTGAACGCCGAAACGGGACCACTTTCGAGGATTTGTCAAGATTTTTTGGAAAACGGTTTGGGTCGCCGGCCGGCTTCACGGGCGGGGCAGCGGGGCGAAGCGCACCGGCCACAAAAAAAACGTCCGGCGTACAGGATGCTGTACGCCGGACGCAGTCAGAGAGTGTAAGACGCGCTGCGCTTACTTGCGCGTGGGCAGGGAGAAGTACCAGTTCTTCTCGTCCTGCATCTTGCTGTAGAGCGAAGCGTCGTATTGGTTGGCGTCGTCGGTTACCTTCTTGTTGCGGCGGCCCATCTTCCATCCGAGCCAAGCCTTGCCGTCGGTCTTGTGACCGGCGATGCGGAGGAGGTCGGTGAAGCGGTGGCCTTCGAAAGCAGTTTCGAGGGCGCTCTCGTCGACGATGAGGTCTTCAACGGCATTGATGATTTCGTCCTGATCGGTTACCAAGAGCTGGTCGCCGCTATAGAGCGTTTCAGCCAGGGCCACCTGGTCGGAATAGCTGAGGCCTTGCAGACGGGCACGGTTCTCTGCCACCTTCTGGGCTACCATGCGGGCGTAGGTGTAAACGGTGTCCTGCAAACCGCCGGTGTTGCCGCAACCGCGGCCGTGGATACCGGCATAGGAACGGCTGCTCTCGGCATCGGTGCGGCTCCATACTTCGCTGGTGGTGAAGTCGAGGAACGGATAGTTCTTCATGCGCTCCATCTCATCGAAGGTGATGTAGTAGATACCACCGGTGATTGACGTGGGACGGCTTACCCAATAGGGGGCGTTGAGCAGGCTGGCGTCGGGCTCGGCGCCGTCGGCATAGTAGAGGGTGTCGAAGAGTTCCTCACCGGTTTCTTCGTCAATGCCGGCGGAAACGACTACACCGACCGTATCAATGCGCATGTCAATCTGCTGACCGGCATCATCGCGGATGGTGTCGTACTTGAGGCAGTAAACATTGGCATCATGATAGCCCAGCGTGGGGAAGTTCTGACGGAACAGACCGTCCTTCAGCACGGCAAAGGCCAGCTGGGGGAAGCCCATGCGGTTGACGGCCTCGGCATAACGGAGGAGCACCTGCGACTTGCGGTAGAGAGGAATCGTATAGTTCATGGAGAAACTGTAGGCATTATTTACAAACAACGACGTGGGCACGCCAACTACGGTAAATTTGCTGATGATGCGCGAGCGGTCGTCCTGCGAGTTGCTGGTCGACCAATAGGGAGCGGTGCCGTAGAGACGGCCGTCGCCTACGCCTACCAGATACTCACGGATGTCGGTGCTTCCCTCACTGCGGTAGTCGCAGAACTTCTGGGCCTCGTTGAGGGTAACATAGCTCTCGGAGGGAAGTATCTCCTGATACTGCTCGTTGGCCGTTACAGTGGTGCTGCCCGCCGTTGCGGCAGAACTGTTATCGTCACCTTCAGTGGCATAGGTGAACACCGAAGACGTGGTCTGGAAACCGAACACGTGCTGCACGGCATTGAGGGTGGTACCGATGGTAGAGTTGGCGGCACCGACGATGATGGCAGCCTGCTCATCGCGATCGTAATTAGACAAGGCTCTTGCCCATGAACTGGCACTAACACCTTTCGACTCGATGTTATTACGATTCATCGTAAGCTTCGAGCAGGAATACCGCAGGTTGTTGTCGTTGGGGCTGAGTCTGAAGAGGTAGTCATAGTAAAGCTCGGCGGCCTTGGCATAGTTGTTGGCCATGAGGTAGGCGTCGCCCATCACCAGCTGAACGGGGATGAAGCAAGCCGACGACTCGTAGGAGCCACTGCCGTAGTTGAGCGGACCATAGTTGGTGGGCATGCCCCACTGGGTCTGCAACTCCCAGGCACGGCCGAGACCGGCCTGAATCAGGTTGTCAATGAGGTTGTCCTTGTTCACACGGGGTGCGGACTTCTCCAGTTCAAGGGCCGTCTGGGCATCGCCGATGGGCTCAGTGACGAAAGGCACGCTGCCGTAGAAGCGAACCAGCTGTATGTATGCCCAGGCGCGGATGGCCTGAATCTGGGCCGTTTCGCGCAGCATCTCGTTCTTGCCGTTCTTCTGCGTTACCGTGTCAACGCGGGACAGATAGAAGTTGCAGGAATTGATGATGTGATAGTAGTCGGCCACATTGAGCAGTGCATTGTCACCGTCCTGCGGGTTCTCGAAGTTTGCCAGGGCTTTGATGGAGTCGGTGGTGTAGGTGCCTACCGTGGCCAAGTCGCTGCGGGCTGCATCGAGAATGACGGAACGTTCACCAACGGACTGGATGCTCTTGAGTATTCCGAATGCGGAGAAGACGGAGTCTTGGGCATAACGGTCAACAGTAGCATAACGGTCCAGGTCGGGTGTCAGCATGTCCTCGCAAGAGGAGAACATGCAACTGGCAGCAAGAAGAATGCTCAGTATTGAGAGAATTGTTCTATTTTTCATTGTTATGCAATTTTACAAGTTAATAGTAACACCAAAGTTGAAGGAACGCGACTGCGGCAGCATGCCGGCATCTACGCCCTGGTAGAGCACACCATTGCCCACGGAGACTTCGGGATCGAGGCCTCTGTACTTGGTGAGAGAGAATACATTGTTGGCTTCACCCCAGACGGTGAGTCCCTGCAACCACGAGAGGGAGAGCGGGAGACGGTATGTGAGGCGAACTTTCTTCATCTTCAGGAACGAACCGTCTTCAATCCAACGGTCGGAGAAGCGCTCGTTGTTTACCCACTGGTCGCTGGAGGTGAGGACGGCACGCGGCATGTCGGTAACCTGGCCGTTGTAGGTCCAGCGGTTCAGCACGGCTGTGGTCTGGTTCCAAAGGTTGTTCTCGCCTTCCATCTGGGAAGCCTGATAGTTGAACACATCGTTACCCAAGGAGTACTTGAACAGTACGTCGAGCGTGAAGTTCTTCAAGAAGTTGAAGCTTGTGAAGATGTTACCATAGATATCGGGGTTGGGGTCACCAATCTCTACGAGGTCGGCGTCGGAAATCCAGCCGTCACCGTTCTGGTCAACGAAGTGAACGTCACCAGCGCGGAAGTTGCGGTAGGGGTCGCCCGTGTAGCCCGTAGGATAGCGGAGGTAACCGTACTTGCCGGCATTGGCAGCATCGGCATCGGAGGTGAAGATTCCGGCGGTCTTGTAACCGTAGAATACACCGGCAGCGTTGCCGACACTGGTCAGCACATTGCCTACACCGTAGATGGAGGAGGTGTAACCCTCAACGGTTCTGTAAACACCGGCATTTTCGCCGTTGGCATCGAGGTTGTAGTACGTCAGCGTGGACGTCGGCAACTTCGTGATTTCATTGGTGTAGTGACCGATGCTGAAGCCCAGTTGCCACTTGAAGTTCGGGGTGTTGACGAGAACGCCGTTGGCGTGGATGTCGAGACCCTTGTTGGTCAGCTGACCGTTGTTGCCCCAGATGGAGGGAAGACCGGTGAGGTAGCTCAGCGTTTCTTTCGTGAGCAGGTTGGAGGTCTTGCTCCAATAGAGGTTCAGGCCAAGAGACAAACGGTTGTCGAGCATGCTGGTCTCCAGACCGGCATTGAAACGACGGGTGGTTTCCCACTGGATGGCCGTGTTGGAAATGTTGGCCAGGCGGAGAGCCGTTGCACGCTGGAAGAACTTGGCGTTGGCGAAGTAGGTGCGGGCGGCGTAGTAGTCGATGTTGTCGTTACCCGACTCTTCGTAACCGGCGGAGAGCTTCAAGGAGTTGATGGCCTTGGCATCGAACCACGGTTCGGAAGATATCAGCCACGATGCACGCAAGGCGGGGAAGATGCCCCACTTCACACCGAAGAGCTTCAGGCCCTCGGAAGCTTTCTTACCAAAGCGTGAGGACGACTCGGCCGATACGGTGGCATCGATGAAGTAGCGGTTCAAGTAGTTGTACTGGGCATCCAGATAGTAGGCCATGTTGAGCCACTTGTCGTTAGTACCGCCATAGGTGAGGTACTGCAGAGCGTAGCTTACGTTAGGCATCTTGTCGTTGTCATTGTTGAAACCGCGCACGTAGCTGTCGGAGTAGCTGTAGGAGTTGAGACGGAAGCCACCGGTAGCTGTAAGCGTGTGGGCACCCATGTGACGGTTGAACTGCAGGTAGAAGTTGTTGTAAATGGTATTTTCTTCACCGAACTGGGAACGTACGGAACTGTAAACTTCACCGAGACCTTCAACTGACTTGTGAGGGGTACCGTTGACGGGGAGGTAGTAGAGTTCCGAAGTACGGTTGATCAGGTAAGCAAAGCGGTCGCCAACAGAGAGCCACGGCGTGATGTTGTAGTGCGGGTGGATGTTGAGCGCGAACTGGGTTTGCTCCTGATAGTTCTTGTTGTCGCCCTGACCATTTTCAAGAATCCAGTAGGGATTGGCCAGAGCTGCCGTTCCATAGTTTTCACCGAAGCGGAAGGGGTTGTTGTTGTCGGTATAGTTCTTACCGGCAAGCACCTTGTCGGAGAAGGTGATGGCATTTTGCTTGTTCACGGCATCCCAGTAGAGGAAGTAACCGTATTTGTTAATCATCGGGCTGTTGATGAGACCCAGTACATTGGGCGAAGAGATGTTGGCCTGGCTGTAGTCGGCGGCCCAACCATTGTCACGCAGGTTGTAGTTGACCTGGCTGTAGGCAATGTCGAACGATGTAACAAAGTTCTCAAACATGTTGATGTCCGTATTGAAACGGATGTTCAGACGGCTGAAGTCATTTTTACGGGCCGTAGCGTCAGACTTGGTGTAACCCAGCGAGAGGGCATACAAGGCGATTTCGTCACCACCCTGTACGTTAACCTTATAGTTCTGGGTGAAAGCCGTATGGTAAAGGTCCTTCTGCCAATCCTGGTTGTTATGATACTGAGGATAGAACGTGTAGCTCTTGTCTTCATTCATAAAGGGCAGGCTGGCAATGCCGTTCAGATAGGACAGCCGGTTGGTAGCATTGGCGGGCACGTATGTACCGAGTATCTCAGAGAGATAGTTACGATGCTGTTCACCGTTCATTACGTCCAATGTGTTCGGAGTAGTTTCAAAACCACCATAGAGGCGCACACCGATGCGTGTGGCACGGCTCTTACCGCGCTTCGTGGTGATTTCGATGACACCGTTGGCACCTTTGGCACCATAGATGGCTGTACCGGTATTGCGAACGCGAACGTTGTCGATGTCTTCTACGTCAATGGTGTTAAGCACATTGTTGAAGAAGCCGTCGTGAAGCGTCGTGCGGTCGTACTGCATGTCCCAGGGCACACCGTCGATGACAATCAGAGGCTGGGCAATGGCGTTGAGCGACGTGAGACCATTGATGAACATGGCTGCGCCTTGGGCGGGAAGCCCACCGCGGCTGATGGTGCGTACGGCTGCGTTCAGCGAATTCTCAATGTCGTTTTCAACGGTCAGGGCTGACGTATTGTCCAGGTCTGCTTCCTGATTGGTGAATGTCACATTGGCGTCCTTATAGAATCCCTTGAATACGGAACTTACCATGTTGGTCGTCTGAGATTCGGGACGAACCGGCAGTTGCACGGCATTGTAGTCGGGAGTGGACAGATACAATGTGGTTACGAATACAGGAACAGAAAGTGTATAACGTCCCTCTTCGTCGGTCATGGCTGACCAGCGGATGTCGTTGAGAGGTTGCACACGCACACCGGCCAGAGGCTGGTGAGTGGCGGCATCGAACACTTGGCCTGTCACTTCCTTCATCTCATACGTCGGTAGCACTGCCTGCTTGCGCTTTTTGACAACTACCTCTTCTTCTTCAGAGGTGTCGTCGTCTTGAGCCATAGCGGGAGTCAGACCGGCGCACAGAAAGAGGCACAAGCCGACACCGAAGGCTCTTCTCAAGAAAAAGTTTCTACTTATATGTTTCATTGTCTTCTTATTTTTTAAGTTAGAAAGAGCCTTATTCATCCTTACCTCTAAGAATGAAACAGTTGATATTGTATGTATTGGTCACCTGACGCTGCTGGAAAGTCTTCTGAGTTGTCAAGGCAATCACAGGATAGCAGTTGGGTACACCTTCGTAACAATAATCAAACTTAAAGTTCTCGAACAACAGGATGGTGTCGATCTTGGTAGGATCGGAGACGAACGGTTCTGTGGACGGGGTGGACACAGTCTTGTTCCATACACCCTTTGTTCCATTCAAATCGTAGTCGTACATCAGAGACGCACTGAACTGATTGTACATGTGCTTGTTGTTGGTCTTGTCAATCATGCACTCGGGTGCCAGCACTACGTAGATGTCGTAGGTTCCTGCCAACACGTTCGGCAGATTGAAAGCTACAATATTCTTTGACGTTGCGTTGAAAGGAGTGAGTTCCTGATAACGGTCGCCATAAAGAATACCTGAAACGGAGTCGTTGCGGTTGGCTTCAGTCACATAGCGCGTCACGCCACGGGGGTTGGTCGTACTCATGAATTTCGACTCATTGGCATTGAAGAGGTTGGAACGGGTGACATCGACGATAATTTCATGTTCCCATGCCTGGTTGGCCTTGAAATTGAAATGGTCGGTGATGAAAGCATAACCGTTACTTGCCACTTCAGGAGTCTTGCCTTCGGTGAGCTGGTTACAGTCGGGGGCGTGCTGATGGTAGCGCTTGTCCGAATTGTAATAGCTCGTGGAAACCAAAGAGTCGCTCGTTTCAAAGAAGTTCTTGACGGTTTCAGGAGTAGCATTCTCTACGTCCGTGAAAGCGGGTTGCTCATACAGACTGTAGAACATGTTCTTGAAGAGAGCCTGCATGGTGTAGAGCTCCTTCAGAGAGTCGGTATCGATGGTATCGGTCACGATGGTCTTCGTTTCCTCATCGAGGAATCTGTAGACGCGGTCGGGACGGTACTGATACTGTTGACCTATCTTTTCGACAGCTTCCTGGAAAGCAGCGTTAGAGGGGATGATGGCTCCGCAGAGTGAGTCTTCATTATTGATGACATTGGTCACGTCGTTGGGCATCATCTTGTTTCTCTTGAAGAAGAAGGAGTCCACATATTGGATTTCACCGTCAACGGTTGCACCGATAACAGACAGGCCGGACATGAACATCAATGTGTCGGTCTTTTCCAAATAGTCGCTCAAATCGGTCAATGAAGGATGAGCATCAATCAACTCGCGCAGGTTATATTCGAACGGAGCTGCACCTTCCAAGAGGTGGATGGTACCGTTGGTCGAAGCGATGTTCTTGTAGCGCGGGTCATTGGAGATGGCTACATCTTTAAAGGTATTCTGACCTACATCGTAGGTAGCATACTTGGAGTTATACAGCACCAACTGCTCGGCAACCGGAGTGGCACCAGTATAGTTGAAATTGGCCATGTGGTTGCGAATAAACTGTGTTTCCACCAGTTCGTTCTCGCCCTTCTCCAACAGGTCGAGCCAGTACTTGGCATTATAGGTGCCGTCTTTCGGAGCCCATACGGTCATTACACGACCAGACTGCAGGAGACCTTTATAAGTTAACGTCTTGGGAATGCCATAGGACTTTTTACCCACGATGGTCTTTTCAAGAATCATTGCAAACGAATCCACCTGATGGGTTGCCACCAGATTCTCCCAGACAGAGCCGGAAGCATTCGTTGTGTTTAGATCGAAGTGGTCGTCAGAACAAGAAGCTATACCAAAAACGGCAATCAGTCCTATCAGACCTCCTTTGAACCATTTGTTTTTTATCATTTTCATAAATCTGAATTTTTTAGGTTATGATTTTCTCCGATTGCGGCAAAGCCCTTGCGGGCTGTGCCTGCAACCTTAGCTTCTTTTTAGTTTCTGACTATTGTTTCATCGGTTATCCAAGCCGGATTCTGAACCAATGCCGGATTGACTTTCATTTCTTCTCTGTAAACCGGGTTGTACAAGGAGTTCAACGTGGCCAACTTGGCCTTGATGGCCGATGAATTGGACGTGTATTTCTTTGTCAACAGGTTCAGCATACCGTTAGTACTACCTTCACGCATGGCCATACGAACCAGATCGAACCAGCGCTTGCCTTCAGCGAAGAATTCGCGCTGACGCTCACGCATCACCAGTTCGAGGATGTCTTTTGCCGTAGCATAGTCAGACTGCTTGATGTCTTCCGTGGTTGAAATCATAGGATTCGAACGGTCGAAGATAGCCTTGACCATATCGAACACTTTCACCAGTTCGAGCGAGTCGGGATTTGCCAATGAGGCAGTAGCTTCGGCACGCATCAGCATGATTTCAGTCATACGGTAGATAATCCAGTTACAGTTCATTTGTGAGCGGCCAAAGGCAGGAGTATATTCAACATTGTTGAGTTCCTGTGACCAGACATTCTCAGCGTCACGGATATTGATTTGCGTCGGCAAATACTTGAAGATCGGATAAACCGTGATGGCGGAACCGGAACTGTACTGATAACGGATGCTTCCTACCATACGGAGGTCGGTACGGCTGAAGAGATGGTCTTTTGAGTCAGCCTTGTTCTCCACGGTCTGAGCAATGGTCGAGGCGGCCAAGCTACCGATAGTGAAGCTACTACCGCCGGTGCCATAGAATGTGCCTACGATAGGATTATTGTTCGTGCTACCGTCGAATTGCAATTCGAAGAGACTCTCTTCTGAATTGCCGGCACCAAAGATTTCGAGATAAGCTTCATTAGAGCCTGAAGAGAAGCGCTTTGAGAGGGCCTCGATGATTGGATAGGGCGTCTTCGCAGGATCGTCTGAACCCCAATAGGAGTAATGATGCTTTTTAAAATACTGAATGCGGTTGTCTATCAGATAGTCGCAGTACTCAATGCACTTCTGGTAGTCGCTTTCGGCCATGCCGGGATACTTGGCCACGGAGTCGGGCGAAGAGTTCTTGGCAGCACGCCACAGATACATGTCAGCCAACAGGGCATAGATGCCGTTCTTTGTGAAACGGCCGCGATTGTATGTTGAGTTACCATAATTGGTCATACCATCGTCCTTGCATCCTTCCAGATCATTAATCAGATAGGTCAGAATATACTGTGAAGGCATCTGGGGCATCGGGTCACGGGCACCTTCGCTGGTGTCGGAACTTGTCACGTTGAAAGGCACGTCGCGGAAAGCGCGAACCAGATAGAAATAGTAGAGGGCGCGGAGAGCCTTACACTCGGCGGCGATGGGCAGCCAGTCACCTTCGTTAAAGCTCGGGTCTTTCTCTATCACTTCTTCGCCTTTGGCAAGCACCAGATTGCAGTAGCCTATGCCTTTGTAGAATCCGCTCCAGTCGAACCAGCCGTTCGTGGGGAGCAGGTTGGCGTTCATGATGTTCAAAATGTCTTCATTACTTTCACTATTCAGAATGAAGTTGTCGGAACGTACTTCACCCCATACCAACATACGCTGGGCAACATTGGAGCTCAACATTTGACGGTAACAGGAAGCGAGCACGGCGGTCAAGTCATTCTTGTCCTCCCAGAACTGTTCGCCGGTAATCTGATTGGTCGGATAGACGGTCAGATAGTCGTCGAACATGCTGCAAGAGGAAAACAATCCTACCAGGGCCAGGCAGCCCGGGAGAATGAACTTATTGAATATTCCTATTTTTTTCATAATCTAACTAACTTTCTTTAGAACGAGAAATTCAAACTAAACGTAATCGAACGCGAGCGCGGTGTCTGCGAACTGTCGTAGGCGGGGTTGTAACCGCTGGCGGAGTGTTCGGGGTCAACACCGGAGTACTTCGTGAAGAAGAACAGGTTGTTGGCAGAGCAAGCGAACGACAGGGCTTTCAGACCGAGGCCCATGCGCTTGAGCACCTTGTTGTCGAAGGTGTAGCTCAGCTGCATGTACTGCAAACGGATGAAGTCGCAAGGCTCCACGTAGCGGTCGCTGGCCAGAGCGTTATAGGAAACGCCGGCGTTGGTGTTCATGGCACGCGGGATTTCGGTGAGGTCACCGTTCTTGCGCCAGCGCCAGTTCACGGCGCGACTCTGGTTGTTGTTGGAGCGCATGTTTTCAGCATTCATACGGGCCATGTTAACAATCTTGGCACCGGTACGGATGTTGAAACTGGTCTTCAGTGTCCAGCGGCCGTACATCAAGTCGATACCGAAACCACCGTTGAACTTCGGGTTGGAGTTGCCCAGGTAAACGATATCCAGTTCGTTGATTTGACCGTCGTGGTTAATATCTTCATAGATGGCATCACCACCGGCGAAACGGTAGTTGGTGCCGCCATAGTTGAAGAACATGCGGAGCGGGTTGCCCTCGGCGTCGAAGATAATGTTGCCGTTGGCATCGCGGGCTACAGGAGTGGTGGCCACTTCGCCACGTGCGGCGGCAGCGGCGGCTGTGTTATCGCCGTAAAGGGCATTCTTCGCATCATCAGCGAAGTAACCGCTGTGGTCGTAGTCGTAGCGGTAAACTCCTTTGTAACGGAAACCGTAGATGGAGTACAGGGCATTACCCACCTGAACGCGGCTCAGATAGCCGGCCTTGCCGTTAGCTACACGCTGGTCGGTATTCAGGTAGTCAAAGTCGTCGTTCAGTCCGGAGAGCACGCTGGCGTCCATGGAGGTCACGCGGTTGCGGTTCTGGGCGGCGTTGAACTTAAGTTTCATTGAGAACTTGCCCACCTTCATGATAGGCTTGGTGTAAACGTAAACGTCCCAACCGTCGTTCTTCAGGGTACCTACGTTTTCGTAATCCAACGAGGAGAAACAAACGGATGAAGGAATCTTCACACCGCTCTGCAACAGGTCAGACGTGCGCTTTTCGTACACGTTGAAGTTGATGCAGATGAGGTCTTCGAGGAAGTTGAGGTTGAAACCGAGGTTCCATGACTTTGTCTTTTCCCAGCGAACCGTTGTCAGTCGCAGGTTGTTGGGAATGATGGCAGACATGCCGGCGTACTGTTCCCATGCGCTGTACTTGTTGTACATAATGGAGTTGGTGGAGGGGCTGTTACCCGTGATACCCCAACCGGGAGCGAAGGAGAACATGTTGATGACTTTCTTCAACGGACGGAAGAAGATTTCGTCGCTGATATTCCAACGGCCGGAAACACTGGGGAAGTAACCCCAACGGTTGTCCTTACCGAAGGCTGTGCTACCGTCGGCACGCAACGAGAAGTCAAGCACATACTTGGACTTGAAGGCGTAGTGGGCCGTTGTAGAGAAGTTCAAGCCGTGGCTCTTGGAAGTACTCGTAATCGTTTTGGGACCTTCCAGATAGCCGTCCACGGTCGGGTCGGTGATGCCACCTACCAAACCGGATGAACTCAGGCTCTGTGAATTTCCGTTGTAGGAGGTCAATTCACCGCGGCCGAGCATGGAGAAGGAGTGGTTCTTCGGCATCTTGGGCATGAAGGTCAGATAGTGTGTGGTGGTGAAGGTCAGACCGCGGCTGTTTTCGTTAGCAGCACGGTTGATACCACCGGAAACGCTGTACGTTTCGGAAGAAAGTACACCAGGATAGTAAGCATCGGAATTATAAGAGGTGGCGTTCATGTAAACTTCACCCTTATAGTCGAGCTGGGTCTTACTTTCGTCTTTGCCGAGGAGTTTGTAGGTAAGTTCGAACTGCGGTTCAATCTTGTACTGGCCTACTTTACTCCAGGAGAGGTTGGCGATAGCAACGGGGTTGCCATTGCCTACCATGTCTCTTAAATAATAAGAGGTATAACCGTCAGCAACCTCACCGGCCGACGAAGCGGCGGGATACATCTTATAATATTCGCCCGTGTCGTAGTAGGAGTCCGTTGTCGGGTCGTACTCGTAGCGGGTGACACTCATGTTAGGCATGGCCTTATATGCGCGTGCCAAGATGTCGGTGTAGTTACGGTTGTTCTTCGTATAAGTCAGAGCGAAGTTCGAGGCGAACTTGATACGGTCAGACACGGTGTAGTCCAAAGTCATACGTGTGCTGAAGCGGTCAAGGCTCTGCTTGATGATGGTACCGGTTTCGTGGTCGTAACCACCGGAGATACGGAACTGAGCCTGTTCACCACCACCCTGCAAGCTGACATAGTACTTGTGGGATTGTCCGAACTGTGTAACGGCGTCAATCCAGTCGGTGTTCTTGTCAAAGTTGCCGTAGTAGGCGGTACGGTTGCGCTTGTAGGAGAGCTCCACGATGTTGGATGCGAGGTCGCTCTGGCGCGGGTTGAAGTAGGCTTCTTTCATCATCATGGTGTAACCGTCACCGTTGAGCATCTTCATGCCAGCGGGCTGCCAGCTGCCGGTGAAGAAGTAGTTACCCGAAATACGGGTCTTACCCTTGGCACCACGGCGGGTGGTAATTTCGATAACACCGTTAGAACCACGGGCACCCCACATGGCGCAGGCACCGGCGTCCTTCTTAACTTCAATGCTCTTGATGTCCTCCACGTTTACGCTCAACAGGTTGGCAAACTGTTCGGTGTTGTCCATGTCCTGGAGGTCGACGTCGGTGGTAGTATAGTTCTCAAGGATGTGTCCGTCAACGACAATCAACGGTTCCTGGCTACCACTGATGGTGGTAACACCACGCAGACGCATGCTCATACCGGAACCGAGGTTACCGGAATTGGCCACGATGTCAAGACCGGCGATTTGTCCCTGCAGAGCCTGGTCGGCCGATTCGAAGGAGAGACCCTTCATTTCGTCCATATCCAATTTCTGGGTGGCTACTGACACCTCACGTTCGGGAATGGAGAGTCCGCTGGATTTTACCATGCGGTGACCCACCTTTTTAACTTCGCCTAGTTGGCGGGTGTTGTCGAGCAACTGTATTTTAAAGGTAGTGGCGGTACCAATCTTGCCCTGCCAAACCTTGTAGCCTACGAAAGCGACTTTCAGGGTGTTGTTGGGGTTTTTGATTGTCATGGAGAAGTTACCGCTCATATCGGTCTGTGAAGAAGAAACGACACGGTTGTTGGCATCGATCTCCAGCACATTGGCCATCATGATAGGACCGTCCTTGGGGCTATAGACGTGTCCCGAAATTCTTTTCTGTGCATAGGTCAGAGAGACGCATCCGCACAGGAGAAGCAACAGAAGATACTTTATCTTATTCATAGCATTCATTATTTATTCGTAAGACGATACCTTGAGACAAATTTCTTTGCTTTGGCAGTCGTACTCCACTCGGAATCATATCTGCCTTTTTCCAAGGGCTTGAAGTTAAGAACACCGTCGATCTGATGCAGCACGGCATAAGAAGACGTTTCTATCAAAGTCTTTTTTCTATCCTGCTGGATATCGCGGGTCATCATGTTGTAGTGACCATCGGCAGTGATGACATTGCGCACGTCGCCGGCCTTGTCTTGTACGGTGAGCGTGTGGTTGCCTTCTGACCAAACTTTCAGGGTAATGTAACGGTTGGTGACCGTGTCGATGCAGGCAGACTCATAGTCTTGGGCCGGCTGCGGCTTCAGGTCGGCAAACACCGAGTTATCCTGGAAGTGATACTTGACAAAGTTCAGCAGGCAGGTAATCATGGCCTGGGCCTTGGTCTTGTATTCTTCGGTGATGGCTGTAATCTCTTCATCGGAGAGGTAGGCTTCGTTCTCTGCCAGATATTCCTGACGTTCGGTGAGGTAAGCTGAAATGGTATTCCAAGTAGGAAGACCATTCTTAGTGATAGCCTCCTGCACGCTGGCGTTGGTCGGGATGTAAACCGTGTAGCGGTAGGTATTGAAGAAGCGGACATTCTGGTCGATGGGATAGTTGTCGGAGGTAAAGATGGCATACTTACCCAATGCCTTCGTAATCTCATTCTCGCTCTTCTTCTGAGCAATCAGGTCGTCAACAAAACCGGCTGTTCTCAGCACGTCGAGGTCAACCAGACAGAGATCCATGAACTGGCGGTAGGGCGATTCTTCGTCACCGTCGTCGTTCATGATGGTGTAAACTGACTTGTTGGTCGATTGGATGGGTTTGTCGAGAGCGTAGGTCATACCGTTACCATAACCATTGGTCTTTTCAGACTGGTCGTAGATGTCCTGAACGGTGCAATAATCGTTTTTCTCCATCTGGTAGGCACCTTGTACCTTGAAACCAATACCCGTTTCGGGCTTGATGACGCGGAAGGGCGCACCGGACTTTGAAATAAAGAATTCATTGCCCGTGTAGATACCGGTCTTTTCATCGGTGGGATCTACGTATACGTGGTCGTTCAACATATCCTTCAAACGGTTGGCAACCGTTTTCTTATCCTTTTTACGTCCCTTATCCTGGGGCTCGGTGGAAATTTCACCAGTAACGGGGTCATAGTCGTAACCGATGGCCGACACCTGGTTAATCGTCGACAGAGAACCGTCAAATTCAAATTCGAACACGGTAGCAGACAGCGGATCGAAGTATTTTCTCAAGGCGCGGTCAGTCGGAAGGAAGAGTCCGAAGTTGGAGCTCATGGCCTGCAGATAGGTCTGCATGTACTGGCACGGACGCTTGTCTGTATCGAGGTTCGGGTCTTGGATGTATTTGCTTTCGTTGTCAATACGGATGGCCCAGTTGAAGATGTGGAAACTGTCGCCCACCAGAGCGGGAGCGGCAACACAGGCGTAGTCGGCCGGCGAATACACATCATTCATTATATATACAACACCGTTACAGCCGATAAGGCAGGTGTCAATCTTTGCGGTGAAGTCTTCCACGGTCTCACAGTTGGAGAACATCGGGTCGCGGGCGTCGTTCATGATGGAGATGTACTTGCTCGGAACGGACTCAACGAATGAGGGCTTCATAAAGTTCTTCACCATCGGCTGGATGATGCTCAGAGGAATCTGGTCGAGATTGCGCATCAGGTTGTCCTTCGTCACCGGTTTTTCGGTTGCAAAGGCATCCATCAGGAAGCGACCGCCACCGTCTTCATCCAAGAAATATTTGTAGAGGGCTTCGTCGGAAGGAATGAACATGGCAGCCATGTCAACCTGCACGCCGTGTCCTGTACTATAATAGGTATTCCATCCCGGGTCGTACGGAAGAACGGAGAAACCGACGTCTGCACCCATGCCGCCGTGGTTGTTCGGCGCTTTGGACAACTCGGTGCCGCCCTGCGAGCGGGCAGAGAGATAACGCTTCTCGAACACGGAGTCAACGCCGGGCACCAGTTGCTGATAGGCACGGGTAAGGGAGGCGTTGTAGTAAGGTGCGCTAAAGCGGTCGAGCATGTGACTGAACAGATTCGTCTTACCGCTGATGCGAATTTGCTCCGCCATATTATAAGGTGTGGTGAACACGTTGTCAAGCACGTTGACATAACCGTTCTGGCAGGTGATGTCCTGCTCTACGACCTTACTGCCGAAGATATACACATCGTTGGGCTGGCGTTCGCGTCCCATGATGGTAGCGAAGTCCTGGTCCGTGATTTTCTGTTCGCCCATCTGTCCGGCAATCCAGTGAATCATGAGGGGCACCGTGGCGTCGGTTGCCATGCGGATACCGCCCTTTTCCTGCGTGCGGAAACGGGCCCAATAGTCTTCATCGGGCTTAGGCTGACCTTCCTTGGCTCCCGGATTCTTTATACCCAAATTGTAGGTACGGGGAATGGCCGGGCTGTCCCAAGAGTAGAAAGCAATGGTGTCAGTGGCTGTCAATGATGTAGGCTGACGCAAGCACATGTTCTTGTCCAAGTACTTACCGTCGGAGTTCATCGTTGATGAAGAGGTGCTCGACATCATCTCAAGCAGATAGGCGTTGTCAAGCATGCTGCCGTAGAGCAACATTTTCTTTTGCGACTGTGTCAAGTCGGAATACGACTTCACACCCCAACCATTGTTGGCATAGAAGCGATTGTAAGCGGCATCGTCGGCCACGAATAAGGTTTTGCTACCTGTTCGCGACAGAATCGTGTCCAGCTTCAAATCCTGAATCAGTTTGACGGTGTTGGTGTAGTTTCCCTTGTCTTGCAGATAGCCGAGAATGCTCGAGCCGAGCCAACTCGGAGACTTGTCAGGCAAGTCATAATCATCTGAACAAGAGTACATCATTCCGCCAATCAACAGCAGGGACATTGCTCCTGTGAGCAGCCTGCGCAGTCTGAAAAAACGGTCTTTCATACACATTAAAGTTTTAATTTTTTATATTTTTTCGTTTTTAAATTTTCGACATTTCTGTCTTCGAGTCTTTACTATATAGGTCACAAAATTATGAAAACTTACCTATATAAATTCACATCGGGAGAAGAAAAATCCATGCGATTAACATTTCTTATATCTTTTAACAGTCCGACGGGGGCATTTTTTGTGAGTTTGTCATTAAACCCCGTGCCAAATGCGGGTCATTTTTTATAAAAATCGCACTAAAGCGCACGAATCGCTGTGTGGCGAGCCCGGTTTTGACCAAAAGCCCCTCCTTTGGGGCAGAGCGGCCCACTCCACCCCACAGCTTCACCTCACACACGGCCTTGTTTCGCAAAGGTCGGACCTCGTCACGACGAAACGCCGTTTCAGTTTTACGAGGCGCCGTTTCGTAAATTTGAAACGGCGCCTCGTTTTTTCCTACGGACGACAGAAGCGCGTCCCAACAAAAGCAAGAAATACAAGTCTTGGCATTTTTGTTTTTTTATACTATCAGACCATGAAATTATGCATTTTTATATTACACGGCCAGATAATCAAAGAATTTTAACTGAACACCTCAACAAAAAAATCCGTCGCCGAAGGCACAAAGTCCACCGGCGACGGATGAATTACAGGCAGCCTGAATGGCCGCTATTTCGTATGTGGGGCTATCACGAAGGTAAATTCGCGGTTTTCATAAGGCATCTGATAGTCATTCAGCGGCCAGGTGCCCCAACTGTGGACACCGCCCACACCCATCTGGCGGTCACAGAGACGCACCACGGTAAAGGGCCGCGGCGTAAGGTCGCCCGAATGGCGCTGATGCTTTTCCCAGCCGTCGTCCAAGTCTTCGGGCAGGAAATTGAGCGAACTGCATTCCATGGGTTTGGCGCCACGGAAAGTGAGGCCGGCGCCCGACTTCGGGTCATACACGCTCCACCAGCGCACGTCGGTATGGTTGCCGCTCTCTTGCGGACGGACATAACCCCAGTACTGTGCGCTGACGGCGCTCTTGTAGATGCCGAGAACAGAAGCATCCTTGCGGTCTATGTAGTTTTCCCAAGGTCCGCGGCCATAGTACTCCACGGTGCTGTACTTCTCAGGCATCACCAGTTGCATGCCATAACAGAACAGCTGGGGCTTGTTCTTGGCATTGGCATTCACCGTCATCTTCTCATTCACCATCAATTGGCCATCACCGTTGAGTGTATAGGTCATGGTGAGCTGCGCTTCGACGGTCGGCATGTCATAGACGGCGGTTACCACCCAGCACCCGTCTTTCTGTTCACAGGTGAAACTCTTCTTATCCATCTTGGGGTTGAGCCAGGCACGCAGTTGCTGGTGCATGCGTGCGCCCATATCGTTGTCGGTGGGGGCGCGCCAGAACTGGGGGCGCAGTTTGAAGTTCTTTTCAAACATGGGTTGCCCGGCCACATCGAGATAATCAATCCAACCGTCCCGCTTGTTGAAGGTGACGGAGGTGTTTCCACCTTGCAATGTAAGCCACGAACGTGTATCCTCGGTCTTGGCGGGGGCCTTGTCGGCCGTTTTCACACCGGCAGGAAATTTATACGGGGAGATGACGAACTGCTGGTAAGCCACACGCTCGCCTTTCTTCATTAACGGCTCGTCTTTCTTCAGGACATAAGATACGTTGAGCAGCACTTCACCGGTCAAGTTTTTGGGCAGTTCGTAACCAAGATTGACGTTAACCGCCATTTGGGCGGGCACATACAGGTTGTTGTTTCTGCCGTTGAGAATGCATTTGCCGTCGGCCAGTACCTCCCACTCGAGAACCACATAGTCAAGCGGACGGAAGAAATTTTCATTGAACACACTGAGCACTCCCACATTGGAATTGACGGGACGGGTCCATATATTCTGATAATAGTAGGCCACCTCGTAGGCGTGGGGGTTGAGCTGGCGGTCGGGATTGATGAGACCATTGCAGTTGAAGTTGTTGTCGCTTGCCGGGTAACGCCCGTAGTCTCCGCCATAGGTATATATTTGCTTGCCCTGCTTGTTCACGTCGCGCAAGCCCTGGTCAATGAAGTCCCAGATGTAGCCGCCCTGATAGTTCGGCGTCCGGCGGATGAGGTCCCAATACTCTTTGAAGTTACCCACACTGTTACCCATGGCATGGGCGTATTCGCACTGGATAAGCGGACGGGGATTACCGCTTTTCGTGTACTTTTCACACCAATCGGGTGGTCCGTACATTGGGCAGAATATGTCGGTCTTGCCGTTTTCGCCGGCACGTTCATATTGTACGGGACGGGAGTCGTCGACCGACTTAATCCAGTCGTAGGCAGCCTCGAAGTTGGGACCGTAGCCGGCCTCGTTGCCCAGACTCCACACGATAACCGAAGGATGGTTGCGGTTGACAAGCACATTGTGCTTCTGACGGTCCACATGTTCTTGGGCAAACAGCGGATTCTTGGCCAGAGTCTGGTCGCCATATCCCATGCCGTGGCTCTCTATATTCGTTTCTGCGGTCACATAGATGCCGTATTCGTCGCAAAGGTCATACCAGCGCGGGTCATCCTCGTAGTGACACGTGCGCACGGCGTTCACGTTCATGCGCTTCATCACCTGAATGTCCTGCTTCATACGGGACATAGAAATCACGTAGCCGCCGTCGGGGTCAAGTTCGTGACGGTCGACACCTTTTATAAGCACTGGCTGGCCGTTGACAAGCAGCTGCTGTTTCTTTATCTCGATGCGACGGAAGCCGACACGCTGTCTTACCACTTCGAGAACGGAGGTGCCACGTTTAAGAGTCACATAGAGGTCATACAGGACGGGCATCTCAGCCGACCAGGGAAGAATGCCGCGGTCCAGGCCAAACCATTCCTCGGCATAGTAGGGCCATTTGTGGCCGTCGTGTTTATAGACCGTGCTGCCGTCGGGAGCTTTCAGTTCTATTTCGAGGCTGCAGCCCGAGGGGTTTTTCACGTCAATCTTATAACCTATCCATGCTTGACTCTTCTCATAATCATAATCCTGCTTCAGCTGGATGTCGCGGATGTGGGTTTTGGGACGGGCGTAGAGGTAGGCCTCGCGGGCAATGCCCGTGAAGCGCCAGAAGTCCTGGTCCTCCAGATAGGAACCGTCGCACCAACGCATCACCTGCATGGCAATGAGATTTTTCTTGCCCGGCACCAGGTACTTCGTCAGGTTAAACTCGGCAGCAGCCTTGCTGTCCTCGCTGTAACCGACATATTTGCCGTTGACCCATACCGTCAGGTTCGACGTAGCCGAGCCCACGTGCATGAAGATGTCCATGCCCTTCCAGTCCTCCGGAATAACAAACTCGCGGCGGTAGGAGCCGGTGTAGTTGTTCAGTTCCTCGATGTAGGGCGGCTTGCTTTCAAACTGCGTGGCCCACGAGTAGCCCACATTCTTGTAGATGCGGTCGCCGTAGCCTTTGATTTCGAACAGTCCGGGTACGGGAAATTCCACCCATCGGCTGTCGTCATAGTTTGTCTGGTAGAAACCTGCCGGCGCATTGTTGTGGTCTTTCACCCAAAGAAATTTCCACATGCCTTCAATCGACATGAAGCGCTTTGAGGCCTCCTTCTTGGCACCGCGGGCCAGAGCCTCCGTTTCGAAGGCAAAGAAATGTGCCCGCGAGGGCTCTACATTCACCCGGTTCACCGCCGGGTCCATCCAACAAGGGGCCTTCTTCTCTCCCTTGGCTTGAGCGCATAGGACGGCCAAGCCAACACTCAACAAAAATAAACCGAATCTTCTCATATATTATATAAGGTATAAATGTTTTTACTTTTTATCCGTCGCCGGCACTGACGCCATCGTCTCAACTTCTATCAGCCACTGCGGGCGGCACACGGGGGCCAGCACCACGATGCGGGGCACGTTCGGGAAACGCCCGTTCAGATATTCATTGACCACGCCACAGTCCGACAGGTCGCGCAGATATACCGTCATCCACACCAGGTCGTCCAGCGTGGCCCCGCCGTCGGCCAACAGGTGGCTGATGTTTTCAAACAGGCGGTCGGCCTGGCGCGGCACATCGTTCTGATGGATACAACGGCCATGGCGGTCAATGCTCGCCGTACCGGAAATATAAAGAGAGGCACCGCCGTCACCGGTCGATACCCGCACCCCGCGCTCAAAGGCCACGCCGTACTCGTGTGTGGGGTTCAGCCATTCCAAAGCCTGCAGATAGTGCTGGCTCAGGGCTGGGGCATCCACGCTCCAGAAGTCCACGGCCACGGCTGCACCGGCCACATCGGTCTGTCCGCCGATGCCGGTCGAAGCGATAAAATGCGTATCCTTCGTCAGTCCCTCGCGGGCAAACACCGCATTGCGGCCTTCCACCACACCATGATAGTTGTGGTCAATGTCGCGCACGTAAAGCCATGTGCGCACGCAGTTGTCCGCCAGCGACAACCCTTCCGCTTTCAGCCAGTCGATGTGGCGGCCGAAGGCTTCCTCCGTCTGTTCCTTCGACGAGAGGCCGGCCACCTCGTCGGCCGTGAAGCGCACACTGTGATACAGGCGTTTCACGCCTCCGCAGGCCACAACACAGCGGTCGGGGGTGCCGCTTACCGTCACGCTGTCGGTTGTCACCGTCAGAATCAGCGTGATTTTACTGCCGTCCAGCGGCGGTTGCTCCACCCACGAGAAAGCTCCGCGCGAGAGCACGTCGGCATAGAGCACGCTCGCCCTAAGCAGCGGCAACTGGTTGGCCGCATCGCTCAAGAAAGCCCGGCACCACACCAGTGTCACCCTTTCTTCGTCCCTGCCGGAAAGCACGTGGCGCACTTCGCGCTCCAACGCCGACAGGCGCGAAACGAAATCACCCGTCACGGGAGCCGGCAATACGAATGTTCTTTCTTTCATTCTTTTTACTATTTGCTGACAAAGATACGAATAAATGAGGGCAAAGTCAAAGAGAAAACCGATTTTCTTTTGGCATGGCCCCATGAAAGCCTTCCACGCCAAGAGACCGTCTTCCGCCAATTCCGTGGCGGAATTACCAGTCGAATCGGAAATTTCTCACCGGACAATTTGTTTCAAAATTGTTTCAATAATGTTTCAAAATTGTTTCAGCAATGTTTCTTGCGAAACTTTTTGCCTGTAACCGCTTTCTGTTCCGTCACTTTTCATTAACTTTGCGGCCAGAAACCAAGAAAAAAGCCCGACATGGATACCAGTATAGACTACCGTCTTGTCTTTGCGTTGATGAACGGCAAAGTGGCCGATGCCTTCAACCGCAAGCTCAGTGAATACTTTGCCAAAGCGCAAGTGCCCCTCACGGCCGAACAGTGGAACGTGCTCCTCACCCTGAGCATGCGCGAAGTGGCCACCCAACAGCAGATCTGCGACGACACTTCGTTCAGCAAAGCCACCATGACCCGCCTCGTCGACCAACTTGAAACCGAAGGCATTCTCGAACGTTTCAAAGCCCGCGTCGATTGGCGTTCCAATTATCTGCGCATGACACGCAAGGGGCTCGTCATCCGCGACAAGGGCCTCTACATCGCCTCGCGCACCCTGCGCGCCGCTCTTAAAGGGCTCACCAACGAGCAGGTCAGCACCACGCAGAACAGTCTCAACACCGTGCTCGAAAACCTCAAGCAGCACGACCACGTGACACCGCCCGAGGAAATAGCCGAGCTCATGAAATTCTACAACCTGCGGAAGAACAAAGGCCTGCGCCGATAAGCACAAACGTCCGGCAACCAGCCCGCAATCATCCGGCCACCACCCTGTTTTTACGCACGGGTGGCATGACTTTTCGCACAGGTGGCATGACTTTTCGCACGGACGGCAGGCAAAATCTCCCGCACGCCGCCTGAAATTACAAAAACGACGGATAAAATGAAAATAAAGGCTTTATTTGTACAAATAAAGCCTTTATTTATACAAATATAAGTTTTATTTCTCCGAATAAAAGCTTTATTCGCATTTTAAGCAGCAGCACGGCGGTTTCGGGCAGCGCGCGGAAAATTTTAGGCGGGGCTTCGGAAGTATTCGGCGGCGCGCGGAAGGTTTTTGGTATCATGCAGAACGTTTTAACCGGGGCCGGAATCAATAAAAATTGAAATTTTGCCGTCGCGGAGGGAAAAAGGGGCGATTTTCATGTTACAAAACGGCAAGGGCGCCGTTTTACATTTAGAATGCAATTCTATTTCTGACGCCAATTATCCGTTTTGACTCGTAAATTATCCGACATGAAACAGAGAAAACGACATTACTTAAATATGGCCACGCTGGTGCTGGCCTTCCTCATGGGTATGCCAACAACGACGAAGGCGCAGGACGGCAAATACATTGCCTACGGCATCGTCGTGGACCACGTGACGCGCAAGCCCGTCAGTGAGGTGCGCGTCTATCGCTGCACAACGGACAGCACGGTGGTAGATTCGTCCATGACCGACCCCGACTTAAATGTCGGGCAGCTCCACAACATTTATGTTTTCTATCCCCAAAAGTCGGGCGGGCTGGGCCTGCTGCGCGCAGAGAAAGAGGGTTACGAGACGGTGTGGGTGCCGCTGACGATACCGGCCTACAAAGGGCGTAAGTTCATGCACCGCCTGCCTGACATCGTGATGAAGCGCCGGCCCAAGGAGGTACATTTGGGCGGGGCCGTGGTGAAAGCCACGAGAATAAAATTCTTCAACCGCGGCGATACCTTAGTATATAATGCCGACGCCTTCAACCTGGCCGAGGGCTCCATGCTCGACGCCCTCATCCGCCAGTTGCCCGGCGCGGAACTGAACGCCAACGGCGAAATCAAGGTAAACGGCGAGAAGGTGGAGAGCCTGATGCTCAACGGCGAAGACTTCTTCAAGGGGAACAACCAGCTGATGCTCGACAACCTGCCATCGTACACGGTGAAAGACCTGCAGATCTATCGCAAGCGCGACAAAATGTCGGAGTTTGCAGGGCGCGACCTGGGAGAAAAGGAACTGGTGATGAACGTGAGGCTGAAGAAGGAGTACAACACCGGTTGGCTGGCCAACATCGAGGCCGGCAGCGGCACGGAAGCGCGCTACCTGGGCCGCCTGTTTGCCATGCGCTTCACGGACCACAGCACACTGAGCCTCTTTGCCAACCTGAACAACCTGAACGACCGCCGCCGCCCGGGCGAAAACGGCGGGTGGACACCGGAGCAGATGCCCGAAGGCCGCCTGGCCACGAAGATGGCGGGAGCGAACTACCTCATCAAGGACCGCATGCACCGCTTTAAGCTCAACGGCAATGCCGTGGCGAAGCACAGCGGGGGCGACAACCGCAACTCGACCAGCGGCGAGAACTTCCTCAAACAGGGCAATACCTTCCGGCGCGGCGAGGACCTCGGCCGCACCCGGCAGACGACGTTCAGCACCTACCACGGATGGGAATGGGGCGCGGACGCCATCGTGAAGCAGATGTTCGACCTGGATTTCTGGATAACCCGCTGGCGCAACGGCAACGACATCGTCGCGGCCACTTTCGCCGACAATCCTTTCAGCTACGGTACCGCCCTGCTCGACTCCATGCGCCAGGTGAACGCCGGCGCCCTGCTGCGACGCTCGGCCCTCAACCGCACGCTGAGCCAAACGTTGAACAAAGGCGATGAATACAGTTTCAGCGCTCAGCCGCAAGTGGGACTGAAAGCAACGGGCTCCGACTTTCTGTTCCTCACCGGCGAAGTGAAACTCACGGGATGGACGGAACAGCAGTTTGCCTCCCACCTGTACGACTACCCGAAGAGTCCGGGCACGGCCGCTGACTACCGCCGCAACTACATTGACAACAGCCGGCACCGGCAGGAATACAGCGCGGGCGGCGCGTACTTCTTCGTGTTCCCCGGCAATCTGATCATAAGACCACAATACACACTGACCCATACGCGCTGGCATGACAAGAACCCCCTCCACCGGCTTGACCGACTGGAGGGCTGGAGTGCCGACGACGAGCACGACGTGGACGAGTTACCCTCCACAACCGACTGGCGCATGCAGACGCTTGACCAGACCAACAGCGACTGGCGGCACTCTACAATGACAACACACGAGTTCAGCCTGCAAGAGCAGTGGAACACCTATAAGAATACCAAAAATCACTGGACACAAATCAGAGCGCAGCTCACCATCAGGCTCGTCAACGAGCAGATGGACTACCGGCGCGACACCTACAACGGCCGCACAAAACGGAACTTCACGGAAGTGCAGCCCAACGTCCTCGTGACACACAACTGGGACCATTACCAGCACGGCATGGTCTTCCGCTACTTCACCAATATCTACCAGCCTGACATGGTCAACCTGCTGTCGCTGACTAACACCGCCGACCCCCTCAACATCTACCTCGGCAACCCGCAACAGCAGACAGCCACGAAACACACCTTGACCTACCGCCTCTGGAACAATATCAAGAAGACGCAGCACCAGTGGAGCCTGAACGCCACCTACGCTATTCGGCACAACGCCCACGCCATGGCCTACAGCTACAACCGCCAGACGGGCGTGCGCACCTGGCGGCCCGACAACGTGAACGGCAACTGGACGGCCGAACTGTCGTTCCGCTATTCCCTGCCACTGGACAAGGCCAAACGACTGACACTCTCAACGAATACGGAGGGCCTTTACAACCATGGTGTGGACCTGCTGGCCGACAGCGACGGCGACATTGAACACCCCGCCCGCTCGTCAGTGAAGACAACGGGGCTGACCGAAAATCTGAAACTGGAATACAAATTTGGGAAATCCACTGTCGGGCTGCGCGGCAATGCGGCTTGGAACGGCGCCCGTTCCCATCGCGAACAATTCACGACAGTGGATGTATGGGACTTCAACTACGGGATTACCGGCACCGTGGAACTGCCGCTCGGCCTGCAACTCTCCACCGACCTTACCATGTACTGCCGGCGCGGCTACGACCTGCCCTCGGCCGACACGAACGACCTGGTGTGGAACGCCCGACTCTCGAAACGGTTGCCGAAACAGCACCTGACGCTGATGATAGACGGCTTCGACATCTTGCATCAGCTGTCGAACATGACGCAGACACTCAACACGCAGGGACGCATTGAAACCTACCGCAACAGCCTGCCCAGCTACGTACTGTTACACGCCATCTACCGTTTCCAGATGAAGCCTAAGCACGAGCGTAACCAACGGTAGGATATGTTTCCCAATTTTTTTTAATAATTTCACCGGCAAGAGTTGTCGGAACGCATTAACTATTTAACGTTGCAATTCCAAAAATTGACACTTAAACGCCGTTTTCTATATTTTAAGTTACGATTTTGATAAGTTAATCTCCCGTTTTCGTTAAAGATTGGCCCAGACGCGCGAAAACGGGAAATTAACATTTTGTGGCTAAAAAAGGTGTGGTTATCTTTGCAATGAGATGAAAAAACGGACCATTTGGATTATAGCCATTGTGATGGGCGTCAGTTTCTGCGCCCTTCTGGTACTGCAACTGCGCTACTTCGAGCAGATGATACGCCTGCACCGCGAGCAGTTCGACAGCAGTGTGAGCCGTAGCCTGACCCACGTGACGCGCCAGCTGGAGATGGACGAAACGATGAAAGCCCTTCGCGCCGACGTGGCCAGCAATCTGCCCGACACGGTGGTGCTGGCCTCCGACCCCGCCACACAGCTGGGGAGCATCGGTGTGCACCAGGACTTCCTCGCCACCCCCGGCGACACAGCCTCTTCGCGCGTGAGCACGGGGCAGAGCGGCCTGTTCCTGAAGGCGCCCAACTTGCGTTCAGTCTACAATGTGTCGCAGCAGATGCGCAACGAACTGCGCTCACGCTATCTCTACCAGCGCGTACTGCTCGACAAGGTCATCTACGACATCCTCTACACGCAGAGTGAGAAGCCTATTGAGGAAACCATCAACTTCAAAGCGCTCGACCAGCGGCTGAAGGCCGAACTGAAGCGCAACGGAGTAAACCTGCCCTACCACTTCCGCGTCACCTCACGCTCCGGCACGGTGCTCTACACCTGTCCCGACTATTCCCCCCAAGGCGAAGACCAGGCCTACAAGCAGGTGCTCATGCCCAACAATCCCCCGCAGAACACCGGTATCCTGCTCATCCATTTCCCCGACATGCAGCGCTACATCTTCCGCAGTGTCAAACTGTTGTTGCCTGCCATCATTTTCACGCTCGGCCTGTTCATCACCTTCCTCTTCACCATAGTCATCATATTCCGCCAAAAGCGCATCAGCGAAATTAAGAACGACTTCATCAACAACATGACCCACGAGCTGAAGACGCCCGTCTCCAGCATCTCGCTGGCCACACAGATGTTGCTCGACCCTGCCGTGCCCAAGACGGAAAAGATGACAGCCCACCTCAGCGGCATCATCAGCGACGAGACCAAGCGCCTGCGCATGCTCATTGAGAAGGTGCTGCAAACTTCCATGTTCGAAGGCCGCAAGGTGCAATACAAGAATAAGGAAATCGATGTCAACAAACTGGTGGCTGACGTGGCCGACACCTTCAGCATCAAGGTGAAGAAGCTCGGCGGCACGCTCGACACCGACATCCAGGCCGCCGACGCCATCGTCTTCGGCGACCAGATGCACATGACCAACGTGCTGTTCAATCTCATGGACAATGCCGTGAAATACCGCCGTGAAGACGTGGACTTCCATCTCAGCGTGGCCACCTCGAACGAGCACGACAAGCTCCACATCACCATCGCCGACAACGGCATAGGCATCAAAAAGGAAAACCTCAAAAAGGTGTTTGACAAATTCTACCGTGTACATACCGGCAACCGCCACGACGTGAAAGGCTTCGGCCTCGGCCTGGCCTACGTCAAGGGCATCGTTACCGCCATGCACGGCACCATACACGCCGAAAGCGAACTGGGCAAAGGAACTAAATTCATTATTATATTACCCATCATTAAAGACTAGAACATTATGAACGACAAAATGAGAATTCTGTTGTGCGAGGACGATGAAAACCTCGGCATGTTGCTCCGCGAGTATCTCCAGGCCAAAGGCTACGAGACCGAACTCTTTGCCGACGGCGAGGCTGGCTACAGAGGCTTCGTCAGAGGCCGTTACGACATCTGCGTGCTCGACGTGATGATGCCCAAGAAAGACGGTTTCACCCTGGCACAGGAAATCAAGCAGGCCGACAAAGACATGCCTATCGTATTCCTCACCGCCAAGACCCTCAAGGAAGACGTCTTTGAAGGCTTCAAGCTCGGTGCCGACGACTACATCACCAAGCCCTTCTCCATGGAAGAGCTCACCCTCCGCATCGAGGCCATCCTGCGCCGCGTGCAAGGCAAGCACCGCACCGAAAACGCCATCTTCAAAATCGGTTCATATACCTACGACCCGCACAAGCAAACCCTCCAGCGCGGCGAAGAGAAAACCAAGCTCACCACCAAGGAGAGCGAACTGCTCACCCTGCTCTATCAGCACGCCAACGACATCCTCCAGCGCGAATATGCCCTGAAGAGCATCTGGATTGACGACAACTACTTCAACGCACGCTCCATGGACGTATATATCACCAAGTTGCGCAAACACCTGCGCGACGACGAAGATGTGGAAATCCTCAATGTCCACGGCAAAGGCTACAAGCTCATCATTCCTGAAGAAGAATAACATCCCGAGAAGTTCTCATAATCATCCCGACGGCGCCCAACAACACTGGGCGCCGTCACTTTTTTTCACCAAACCCGCACCACCGGCAACGGAAGACGAGGGAAACGGGAGAAGGCACGCGACCCCCGCAACACCAACGCCGTTTTCGGCACGCCTAAATCCGATTTAGACATTTCCAACGCCGTTTTCGTCTCGACCAACTGCGCTTTCGTCATCAAAGACACGCCTCGCCGACGCCGGAAGACCGTTCCTCTTCCGTCTGTCCCGCCCTGAAAGCAAAAAAGTTGTGGGAAAATCCCTGTCGTTCCGTTCAAAATGACTAACTTTATCCCACCAAAAAACTCAATAAAACTTTTACTCCGATGAAAATTCTCAAAAAGAGCCTTTTACTGAC
>JAGAYH010000005.1 GCA_017940565.1 Bacteroidaceae bacterium
CACCAAGAAGATTTGAGTCTTAAAATATAAATAATGTTAAAATGGGGGGGTAGTGCGGCTGATTGAAATAAATGATTATCTTTGCAGCGTAAACACGATAAACTCCAAAAAACGACGTAATTTATTAACCCAAACAAACAATGAACTGTATGAAAAAGAATGTACTACTCATCACCATTTGTGCAATCCTCATGCCGTGCACTTATGCAAGAGCCGAATACAGAGGCGGCTCCAATCCCAGTTTTGTACAGGAAGGGATAGGATACCTCATTCTATCGGAAGAAGCACGCACCGTTGCCGTCTGCGGAACAAACGACAGTGAACTCACATCGGTCAGAATCACGGAAACGGTGAGCCATGAAGGTGTGGATTATACCGTCGAATCCATTGCTGACAGCGCTTTTTACGGACATCCGTCACTGCAACGGGTGGAAGTGGCATTATCCAAGACGTACACGTCAGTTGGCAACGCCGTCTTTGGAGGCTGCCCCTCACTGAAGGAGGTCGTTTTGGGAGAATCAAAGGACTTGCCCTACGACACGTTTGAAGGAAGTGACCATATTGAGTCAGTCAGTGTCAACTGCCAGCGCGTAAATGAATTGTTCAGCAATAAGCCGAATCTGAAGAAGATTATTTTCGGTCCGCTCGTCCGTCAGGTGGGTTACTTGGCCAATGGTGGGCCCAACATATTGAGCAAACGGGCAAATACGTCGGCGGGGCGTGAGCGCACCATACCCCAAGGCGTGTTCTACGGGTGCAGCGCATTGACCGAAATCACATTACCCGAATCCGTCAAGGGAATAGGGGACGGCTGCTTCGCTTGCTGTGAAAATTTGGAAACCATCGTCATTCCTGAACACTGCGTCATCGGTGCGGATGCCTTCTACGGTACGAAATGGCTGGCCGGGCAAAGCGACGGCATAGTCTATCTGAATGACGCCGTCATCGGTTACAAGGGTGAGATGCCGGAGAATTACCAGATGACGTTCAAAGCCGGCACCCACACCATAGCCGACCATGCCTTCTCTGGCGAATCGAATCTGGGCGGGGTGACCTTCTCCGATGAATTGGAGAGTATCGGGAACTGGGCTTTCAACGGCTGTCAGTTGGAAGAGGTGACCATCCCCGGACCGACCACATTGGGCGGCGCCGTGTTTGACGATGCGCTGAAAACATTGAGGATAACGCATCCCGAGTCCCATTTTGACCCGACGGTAGTATTGAATGGTGGCAACATCGAAACATTGTACGTCAACTCCAGAAACATCGCTTTTCCAGGGGCTTCAAATTACAGCTATTACCGCTTCAACAAGCTGAAAACATTGGTCATGGGCGATTCCGTAAGAAGAATCTCAGACTATGCCTTTGTGTCGCTGTCGGAATTGAAAGACATCACATTCTCGAAGAACCTGTGCGAAGTGGGGAATGAAGCCTTCGGCGGTACGGCCTGGTTCGACAATCAGCCGGACGGCCTGGTTTACACCGGACCGGTGGCATACCGTTGGAAAGGAGAATATACAGGTCCTTATGAACTCCCCGAAGGTGTCAGAAGCATCGCCGCCTATTGCTTTTTCGACACAAAAGGACTCCAGCAGTTGACGATTCCTGCCAGCGTCGAATCTGTCAAAATGGCAGCATTTGCACGTAACGAGCAACTGAAAACAATCTACATGAAAGGAACTGTGCCTCCTGCATTGTCCACCCAATCCGGCCTGGGTGCAGACGCAACGGTTTACGTTCCAAAAGGTTCTAAGGCTGCATACGAAAAGCATCGGGCATGGTCAACGTACGCCATTAAAGAGTATGACGTGGAAGGCATTCATAATTCACAAGTCATAAGCAATAATTCCGACGCTCCGGCGTACGACCTGCAAGGGCGCAGGGTAGCGCATCCCAAGCAAGGGGAAATCTACATCCAAAACGGTAAGAAATACATCAATAAATAACCCCCTCGGAATGTCGTTGTAAGTTCGGGAAAATCGTTAAATTTGAAGGCACAGAAAGGGGTGTATATCAAGAACGGATTTACCAATCCTCTTGGTTCAACTTTTGAGTTGGATGAAGGAAGTGTGCAATGATTTCTTGTTTTCATAATAAAAATGTATCTTTGTCGTCGAAACAAATAAAAATACCGATATGAAACAGATTCTTATTTTTTCATTGACAGTACTGATTGCATGCAATCTGTTTGCTCAGCATGACTACGAGCCTTTCTTGGTTGAAGGCAAAGAGTGGTTATATCATGAATATGATGTAAATTTCGGAGGAGAAAGAACAAGTGATATAAATGAAATAACTTACACGGTTCTTGGTGATACTCTTGTTGAGGAACTGGATTGTAAGAAAATAAGATATTATAATAAAGGGGAACAAAAAATTTCCACAGGAGTTGCATATGAGAAAGATAAAAAAGTTTACATGGTGAATCAGAATGGTGATACAACATTGATTTTTGATTTTGGAATGAATGTTGGGGATACATTATGTCAAAAGACTCAGGGTGACTACTCGGAAATCACAGAAGTTACAGGTTTAATAGATCTTCATAATAATGGGAACCAATATCAAGGAATCGTTCTAGAAACGTTCTATGAAACAAATGGGAGGCTAACTGAAGTTAGTCCATACGATACTATAATCCTAGGAATAGGTTATTCTGAAGGAATTGATCCGATTAACTATATGGGGTCATGTGTCCGTAGATTTGTTTCCTGCACCTGGCCCGACGGGCGGCAGTATGTGACGGAGTACGGCAAGAAGTATTTGGAGGAACAGGGTAAAGACTATGAGCCTTTCATCGTAGAGGGTAAGGAGTGGTTGTGTGAATGGGAACATGGAATAACGGGTGACAAAAGAATAGAAAGGTATATGCTTCAAGGAGACACCGTCATTGATGGTGTCGTATGGAAGAAAATGTATGAAAACGGAGTCTGCTATCGTGTTTGGCGGGAAGAAAACAAGAAAATATATGCCTTGAGTATAAATGATAGTGGCTCTGTCCCTGAATTGATGTATGATTTCAATTTGTCCGTTGATGATACATTACTTACCATCAACCATACCGACACAGATAATTATGCATGTTATCGAGTAAAATCGCAGGATACTATCGTTCAAAATGACTGTACTTATCATTTGCAAACGATATATTTTTATCTCGTTCAAGATGGAGAAAAAAATGAACTAAGTGAAGTTTTATGGATCGAAGGCGTAGGCAGTGAGTTTTGTCCTACTATGAATCTTCCTTATGTAGGGAATCCTACGACTCTCATATCCTGCACTTGGCCCGACGGACGGCAGTATGTGACGGAGTACGGGAAGAAGTATCTGGAAGAACAGGACAAAGACTATGAGCCGTTCCTTGTTGAGGGTAAGGAATGGCGAGTACACAGCAGGGGGTCTATCGGTCTGATGACAGACCTGAACGAGTATTATAAGATAGACGGTGACACGCTGGTAGGTGACCGAACTTATAAAAAGGTATATTGTCATGAAGAAGGGACGATTGACGGAAAACCGGTATCTTCCAAGGAAGAGCCGTCCTATCTGATGTATGAAGACGGTCGGAAAGTCTATTATGTGGTAACGGGTAAGGACAATGACCCCAAGTTACTCTATGATTTCGGATTGAATCCAGACGAATCTTTTGGGAATACGGATTATGTATTAGAGCGTATAGACACGGTGGCACAATCCGGACAGGACTATGCCAAATATTCACTGACAACGTCCGGTCAAAACACGGTAACATGGATAGAGGGTGTTGGCAGTACGATAGACCTGCTCTGCAGCACGGAGATGTTGGTGGGAGCAACAATGGACCTCGTCTCCTGTACCTGGCCCGACGGACGTCAGTATATCACGGAGTACGGGAAGAAGTACTTGGAAGGCATTCGTTCAATTAAGAATGAAGAAAAGAACAATGCTATCTACGACCTTCAGGGCCGCCGGGTAGAGAATCCCAAGCAAGGGGAGATTTACATCCAAAAGGGAAAGAAAATACGAAAGTAAAGTTCACTATGGGAAGCAGGCCGGCTGAATGGCAAGACATTCGGCCGGCAGTTCCTTTTTTTAGGCTTTTTTCTTGCAAAAAGGGGGGATGGTGTCGTAACTTTGCAACATGAAAATATGTTAGATATGGATGAGTTGTTTTTTACCAATTCGTGTCAAGTCCTCATGGCTGATGTGGAAAAAGAAGCTTATGAGCAGGTCTATGGTGCGTTGCCGGTGATGGTGCGACTGCCGAAATAACGTGTGTTTTATTTCTTTGATTTGGTTGAGGACGTCTGGAAAATGTACGATTTACAGAAAAACAGTCTGAACGACCGAAGAATTGTGAAGTTGAGTTCTTATGGACTGTCTGCAGAACAAGTGGCGAAAGAACTGTGTATGTCGCCTCATACGGTGCGTAGTCACATAAAAGGGCTTAAGAAGCGTTTCAGGGTAAGCCGGATGATAGACCTGGTTGCTGTCATGCAGAATTTACAAATTATATAGTGAAACGGCGAATTTACGTTTTTCCTTTTGTTTTTAGGCGTCCGCAAGAAACGAGATGTCTATTTTTTTGCTAATTTTGCACGCGATTAGAGATATATCTGATTAAGCCTTTCGAGAAAAGTTTTTTGAACGATGACCGTTGCAATAGTAATTGTATTTTTGTTGGGCTACTGCTTCATTACGCTGGAGCATAACCTGAAAGTGAACAAGACGGCAATCGCCTTGTTGCTGAGTGTGGTCTGCTGGGTGCTCTACATGGCCAGTTGCGGCCAGTATGTGCCCCTGATGCACGGGGCCGAATTTACCCATTGGCTGGGCGAAGGAGGCTCGGCTGCGGACGGAGTGAAGAAATTTGTGCTGGAAAAGATTTTCGTGGGCCATGTGGGCGACACGAGTGAAATCATCTTTTTCCTGCTGGGCGCGATGACCATCGTGGAGGTGGTCGATGCCAACGGCGGCTTCAAGTTTGTACGCGAAAAGGTGGCGACGAAGAGCCAGAAGGCCCTGCTGTGGCGCATATCGTTCATGACGTTCTTTCTCTCGGCCGTGCTGGACAACTTGACGACGAGCATCGTCATGATTATGGTGCTGCGCAAGTTGATTGCCCACCGCCGGGCCCGGATGCGCTATGCCGGCATGGTCATCATTGCCGCCAACGCCGGCGGTGCCTTCTCGCCCATAGGCGACGTGACGACCATCATGCTGTGGATTAAGGGCTGTGTGACCACAATGGGTGTCATCAAGGAACTCTTTCTGCCTTCGCTCATCGCCATGCTGGTGCCGCTGCTCATCATGAGTTATAACCTGAAGGGCGAGCTTGTGCAGGTGACGGGTGCCGATGAGAAGAAACCGGCATCCTACGATTTCTCCCGTCCGCAGCGCAACGCCGTGTTCTATGTGGGCGTATGCGGCCTGGTGTTTGTGCCCGTTTTCCGCGCTCTCACCGGTCTGCCTCCGTTCATGGGCATATTGCTCGTGCTGGGTTTGCTGTGGGTGCTGACGGAGTTCTTCTACGGCCGTCGCCGTGTGGAGTCGCACCGGACGAACCGCGTGAGCGAACTGTTGACCCGCATTGACCTTTCGACGATACTCTTCTTCCTGGGTATATTGCTGGCCGTGGCTGCCTTGCAGGAAACGGGCGTGCTCCACGAGTTCGGCGAGTTTCTGGGACGTGTCTCCAACAACAACGCCTACCTCATTACCGGTGTCATCGGCGTGGCTTCGTCTATAGTGGACAATGTGCCGCTGGTGGCCTCGTGCATGGGTATGTATGAAATGGGCGTGACGGAAAACCTGATGGTTGACGGTACCTTCTGGCAACTGCTGGCCTACTGCGCCGGTACTGGCGGCAGCATCCTTATCATCGGCAGTGCCGCCGGTGTCATCGTGATGGGTCTGGAGCGCATTACCTTCGGCTGGTATTTCAGCAAATTCAGTCTGATAGCCTTCGTCGGCATGGTGGCCGGCATGGTGTGCTACTGGTTGGAAAAACTGTTTATATTCTAACTCGTAGTATTAACGCTGACGCGGGCATCGCTCATCAAAGCAATGCCCGCGTCTGTGTGTTTTCGCCCTTGTCAGACACTATCTGACCCGCACCACGCGATTGTTCATTATGAGCAGTCCTGTGGCATCGCGGCTGGCCTTGCGGCCGCTGATGTCGTAAACCAGAGTGGTGTCGGCCTCCTGTGCCGTCACCTTGGCGATGCCATCAGCCCCTTTTGTCGTAAGGACGAAAACGGTATAGCTGTAAGGCTTCAGAGGTAAACGGTTGCCCGGAGCCAACTGCTCCTCTACGGGAACGAACTGTGTGGGATTTTCCGGGGTGTTGCGACCGTTCTGGACGCCGGAGAGCGAAATGGCCTTGACCTCTTTCACTTCGTCGAATCCCTTGAGCGACAGGAGCAGGTTGCGGTTGGTGTTGGAGTAGTTGACGGCATGGATGACAAGCGTGTCGCCAGCCTCGTTCTTGGTGACAGAGGCATCGAAATTGTTTCCGCTGATTCTGGCGCTTACCAAGAGCGGCTGGTGGTAGGTGGCGGCCATTTGCTGGGCGTAGTAGGGCGGTTGCATCCATGTCTTTTCAGCATCGAAGAAGATTTGTCCCTGATCCCAGCCGTTGTCGTTCTGCATGTATGGCTGCAAGGCATTGGCCGGGCTGTCCATGGGCACGAAACCGTTGGTGCGGCGCACGATGCAGAGCATTGTGGCGTGGGCCAGGGCGCGGGCCATGTCGTGGGTGTAGCCGTTCTCCTCGAAGATGACGCAACGCATGGTGGTCTCCGGATTCCAAGAGAGGAAATATTTTTGCATCTGTGTGATGACGCTTTCGGTGTTCTTGGCCTGTTCCGGCGTTTCGGTGAAGGGATGGTAATCCCAGTATGAAGCCTTGCCGTCAAGGGCGCGGAAGACATATTCCATGGTTGCCTTTTCGCCGGAGCGCCACCAGGCGGCAATGGCAAATTCAATGTCGGGATAGACGGGATGGATGGCGTTGTAGAGCGTCAGGAAGCGTTCTACGTAGTGCTGATATGCCGAGAGTTCCTTCGTGCCTATCATCTCCTCGTTGCCTATCTGGATGATGCGGGGCCGCCACTGCTTGATTTCGTCCAACATGCGGATAACGTCTTCGGGATTGTCTTCCACATTGATGGAGAAAGCTGGCTCCGTTCCAATGAGACGGGCAAATTCCACAAACTCTGGAATGGCAAACCCGTTGGTAGAGTTCAGATACCAGAAGCCGTCGTATGGCTGTCGTTCGAGCCGGTTGCCGATCATGTTCTTGGTCAGATAGCCGGCTGCGTTAATCATGCAACCGCCGTAGCGCAGGAAAGTGAGCCGTTCGTCCTTGAAGGCTTGTGTCAGGTCGGAGCGGAAGGGATAGGAGTCGGAGGCGAGCAACACCTGGTCTGCCCATACCGTGCCTTCTTCACCCAATTCGAGAACGTAACGCGCATTGGGGTCGGTGGCGTTGGGCACGAGGTCGGTGGTGAAACATTTCCATTCGTCACCGATACCTTCCACCTTGCTACGGGCATATTCCTTGCTGCCGTCGGCGCTCTGCAGGGCTACTTGTATCTCGGAGACAGAACCATGCAGATAGAGCGTGTTGTGAAGTATAGAGTCTTTCACTACGCTGATTCCCCACTTGTTGAGCCCGCGGTTAGCCGCGCCGTCGCCTTTTTTGCCGCTAATGCCTTGTGCATATCGGCCGGTAAAGGGATTTTTGCTGTCGTGAGTATACGTGGCCGTTTCTCCTATGGCGTCCCACATGTTTGACAGCCCTATCGGCACAAGGATCAAGGGAACTTTCTGCCCGTCAATGGTGAAATTTCTGAAACTGGCCGAACCGCCATAACTGCGCAGGCCGACGAGGCCTTGCATGAGCGGAGTGGCTGTCTTGTCCTCATACTCGAACACCAGTGTGCCGTTGATGTAGCACTGGGCCGTCTTGCCGTCAAAGTCCACACGCATTTTGTTCCACTCGGTTGGCGTAAATGTCAGCGCCTGATTGGTGATAGATGTCCAGTTGTGCTCGTGTTTGCCGAAAACGAAAGTGCGGCTGTTGCCATTGAGGCTCACTTCATAGCCGTTGAAGGCATCGGCGCCAGTACCGGGATTGGACACGTCGAAGATGAAACCGGCAATGGGGCTGCCGCCTTCCATGCGCACTTCCACTTCAATGCTGCCTTTGCCGAGCAGGGCGTTGTCGTATATTATTTTCCCGTGCCGGGTGGTGGTGACGTTCAGCACGCCGTTGTCCAGCGTCCATATGGTGTCGTACTGCTTGAAGTTGGTCACGTCGCCGGCTTCACCCACGAAAGGATATTCCGTGCCGTCCACTTTCAGGTGGCGGAAACTGGCCGACCCGTTGACACTGCGCACACCCACCAGGTCGCCGCCGAGCGGACTGGATGCGTCGGTGTATTCGAACACCTTGGTATCGTTCACGTAGCAGGTGAATTTGGCCTCGTCAACGTCAACACGCAGTTTGTTCCATCCGTTCTGTGCCGCCAGGGTGACGGGCACATTGGTGATGCTCTGCCAGTTGTTCTGGTGTTTACCGAATACGAAGATGGCATCGTCGGCATCGAGACTGATTTCATAGCCGTTGAAGGCATCCATGCCTGCCGAGGGGCTCGACACTTCAAGAATCAGTCCTGCTATGGCCGTGGCACCGTCCAGACGGACTTCAACCTCCACGCTCCCCTTGCGCAGGTGGGCGTTTTTGCTGATCAGTTTGCCGTGGGATGCGGCGGCCAGTTGCACGTAGTCGTCAGTGACTGACCAACGGCTGTCGTAGGCCGTAAAATCCTTAACATTCATTACCGGCATTTCCTCAAAGCCTTCGCCAAAAATACGTTGGTCGTAGAGTCCGCCATAGATTTCGTGATTAACATCTTCCGCTCCCGATCCATAGATGAGAGGGCTTACCTGCCCCACCACTTGAGAGGCATCGGCCACGACCGTTTGTCCGAACAACCAGCATGGCACACACATCAAAATCATTAATACAATCTGTTTCATAATCCCTATGTTTTTTATTGTTCAATATCTATTAAATGGATGACCTGATGACCAGTTGGCACGGGTTGTCCTGTACCTGCTTCGCCGGTTTGCGCACCATGGCTGCCATGGTGCGTCCCATTTGGGTGAAGTCGGTGGACAGCGTGGTGATGCCGCCGGCCAGAATTTCTTTCAGAGGGGTGTCGTTGTAAGAGATGACGCCAAATTCGCGGCCGGCCTTGAAGCCTTGGTTTGCCGCCAGCTTCAGCAGCGTCACCAAATCGGTGTCGTCGGCCACGATGAAAAGGTCTCCCTCGCTGATGACGCGTCCGCGGAGGCTGTTCAGATAATGACTCTTCAGCCCGCGCTCCTCGCAATAGCGTTTCATGCCGTAGTAGCGTTCATATGGTTCCTTGGCGTCGCTCTGCACCATATATAAAGAGGTATAGCGTGCCAACTTGGTTTCGCCGGAAACCAGGGCGTTGTATGTGTCGGCCTCGAAGTTCTGCACCACGCCGCCGAAACTCTCCTTCAGTTCCTGATGGCAGTGGTCGAGCAACAGCACGCGGCCCGACAGGCTGTCGAGCAGCGGTTTCAGTCCCTTGAACTTGCCCGGCATGAGCACGTAGGTGTCGTAGCTGCCGTTGGCCTCGCTCAGGAGCATCTCAAATACCTTGCGGTTGTAGTTGTGGAACTGGATGTTGTAGGTGTCATCTTCCTTCAGGCCGCCCACAAACGCATTGAATAGCCTCTGCTTGAAAGCGTTCATTTCATTAAACAATATGAAGATGTTCTTTTCCACCCGTGCGCTCAGTCCGGTCACGTAGTTGCCCTTTCCGGCGCACGACTGTACCAGGCCTTTGGCCTTCAGCTCTGACAATCCGGCAAACACTGTTTCGCGCGACACGTTGAACATCATGCGGAACTCGTTGACCGACGGCAGCCATTCGCCTTTTTCCAATGTGCCGTCGTTGATGCCGTTCAATACGTAATTTACTATTTGCTTGTACTTTGTTCTGGCCCGTTTCATTGCTTAATATGAATTTGATGCTGCAAATATATGATTAAAATCCGAACTGGTACGTACTGGTACGGATTTTTTTTTGTTGTTTTTGCCCGTTTTTTTTGTTTTCAAAGCTTTCAACCGGCTCTAGTGAGTGAAATCGCAACTCCGTTTCCCGCGAAGTTGCGATTTTGTTAACTAAACACACCCTTTGCAATCCGTTGTAAATCACCCGTTCTGAAAACGGTAAAACAGAAGCGGCGTTTCGAATTTTCGAAACGCCGCTTCTGCGCGCCGAAGTCCGACTTCAAAAATCCGAAGTGCGGCTCCGGGGTTCTGATACTAACATTGGCGTGTCAAAAGCGTTAAATCAGCGGTTGCGGGTGAACGTGTGGTTGCACTTGCGGCAGCGGTACATGTCGCGCTCCGTGGTGCGGAAGGAGAAGAAGAACACGGCGCCGAAGAAGGCTATGAACGGGATGGCGGCCCACAGATAATCGGTCTTGTAAAAGAAAAGGAAGGCGAGTATCAGGACAATGAGCAGGACGAGGGGTCCCCACGGCCGGCGGCGTTCCTTGACCACGGTGTGCTCCACGTCGTCGCTGCCGCATTCGGGACACCAGGGCACGAACTGGCGGTGGGCCTCTTCGACGGGCTTCACCAGTGCCAGGGCGCGCTCGTAGTCCGATTCGTTCACACGTACTTCGATGCCGGGCAGATTGCCGCCGTGGGCCCCATAGGAATAGGCCGTGTCGTTGCGTTCGTCGTGGAGACGGCAGGCGATGCCTTCCTTCTCAAGCAGTGAGCTCACTTCGTCGGCGTAAAACTCGTTGTCGCAGTGGAGCAGAACTTTGGTGTATTCCATGACTTGATACGGGTGTTTGACGATTTATTCGTAGTGACGGATTCTCACGTCGATGCCGTCGTCCTTGAGGAGGGCGGGGAGCTTGGTCACGTCGGTTTGGCCGTAGTGGTAGGGGAAGAGCACTTTGGGACGAATCACCCGGGCGGCTTTCGTGAGTTGGTCGGGTGTCATCGTGTAAGGCTGGTTGCAGGGCAGGAAGGCGATGTCGATGTCCTTCATCGCCGTCATCTCGGGGATGTCCTCCGTGTCGCCGGCCACGTAGATGCGCAGCCCGTCAAGGGTGAGCACGTAGCCGTTGTCGCGTCCTTTGGGGTGGAACTGGGTGTGGCCCTCGGTGGTGTTGTAGGCCGGCACGGCCTCCACCCGGATGTCGTCGGCCAGCGCCATTGAGTCGCCGTTGGCCATCACCTCTCCGTAGCCCAGCATGTCGGCGCAGCGCCGGTTGGTGATGAGCCGTGTGCCCTCGGCGGTGAGTGTGGCTATGGCCTCCTTGTCAAAGTGGTCGAAGTGTTCGTGGGTCACGAAAATGTAGTCGGCCTTCGGCATGGCGGTGTAGTCTATGGCGCGCTGCTCCAGTTTGCCCGCCGGGTCAATCTGAATTTCCTTGCCGTCGTATTCCACGCGGATGCTGGCGTGCACCAGGGCATGGAATGTAACTGTATGGCCGTTTTTTGTGGCAAACGTGTCGGTCTCGTAACCGTTGTCGGCCGACGTCATCTCCTGCTCTTGCTTCACGGTGTCGTTCCCCTTCTGTGCCGCCTGACTGCAGGCGGTGAGTCCTAAACTGGACAAAAGGCATAAAAAAAGTTTCTTCATGGGCGTATTGGTTTCATGTTATAACATTCTGATATGTCAGGTTTATTCTCCCCACGAGGAGCGGTCGAGGTTGCGGTAGCCTACGGCCTCGCTGATGTGTTGGCGCGTGATGGGCTCGCTGCCGTCGAGGTCGGCGATGGTGCGGGCCACCTTGAGGATTTTCTCGTAGGCGCGGGCGGAGAGGTCGAGGCGTGTCATGGCCATGTCGAGAATGCGGGCGCCTTCGGCGTCGGGCTCGGCAAAGATGTGGACGAGTTTGCTCGACATCTGGGCGTTGCAGTGCACGTTTGGCACATCCTTGAAGCGTCGGGTCTGCACCTCACGGGCCCTGATGACCCGCTGGCGGATGGTGGCGCTGCTCTCGCCCGTTGGCGCTTCGGAGAGGTCTTTGAAAGGTACGGGCACGACCTCGCACTGCAGGTCGATGCGGTCGAGCAGGGGCCCGCTGATTTTGCTCAGGTAGCGTTGCACTTGTCCGGGATTGCAGTCGCAGCGGTGGGTGGGATGGTTGTAATAGCCGCAGGGACAGGGGTTCATGGCTGCCACGAGCATGACGCTGCAGGGCAGTTGGATGTTGTATTTGGCGCGGCTGATGGTGATGACACGGTCTTCGAGCGGCTGACGCAGGGTTTCAAGGGCGGCGCGGCTGAACTCGGGCAGTTCGTCGAGGAAGAGCACGCCGTTGTGGGCCAGCGATATTTCGCCTGGCTGGAAAGTGGTTCCGCCGCCGATGAGGGCGACGTCGCTGATGGTGTGGTGAGGGCTGCGGAAGGGGCGTTTGGCTATGAGGGAAACGCCCGAGGGCAGTATGCCTGCGACGGAATGGATTTGGGTGGTCTCGAGGCTTTCGGCCAGTGTGAGCGGCGGCAAGATGGACGGCAGGCGTTTGGCCATCATTGACTTACCGCAACCCGGACTGCCGACGAGAAGCAGGTTGTGCCCGCCGGCGGCGGCCACTTCGAAGGCGCGTTTCACGTTTTCCTGACCGCGCACCTCGCTGAAGTCGGCATCGTATTTTTCCTGATTGGCGTAGAACTCGGCGCGGGTGTCCACCTCGGTAGGCTGCAGGCAGGGCTTGCCGTTGAGGAAATCGACCA
The DNA here is from genome assembly GCA_017940565.1 of Bacteroidaceae bacterium. Classification (GTDB taxonomy): domain Bacteria; phylum Bacteroidota; class Bacteroidia; order Bacteroidales; family Bacteroidaceae; genus UBA6382. The sequence goes on from JAGAYH010000005.1 coordinate 12,785, forward strand.
CTTCGGCCAGATGGTGGGCTCCATAGACCTGCAGACGGTCAACCACAGCGGCTTCGCGCACATTCTCTGCCGGCACGATGAGGGTCTCGAAACCCTGTTTCCTTGCTTCGATGGCCACTGGCAGACAGCCGCGCACGGGGCGGAGCGTGCCGTCGAGTCCCAGTTCGCCCACGAGGAGCGTTTTCTTGAACAGGGTGGTCTGTATCATCTTGGCGCAGGCCAGAATGGCAATGGCGAAGGGCAGGTCATAGCCTGTGCCTTCCTTGCGCAGGTTGGCCGGTGCCATGTTGATGATCATGGACATGGCCGGTTTCTTGTAACCACTGTTGATGATGGCGCTCATTACACGGCTGTAGCTTTCACGCACGGCTGCATCGGGCAGGCCGGAGATGGTGATTTTGTCGCCCGGAAACGAGTTTAACTCTATCTCCACGACAGTGGCCACAAGGCCGTTGACGGCGGCGCTGAAGAGATGTACGAGCATATTCTTCTTCTTTGTCAGTCTTTGTTTTTAATACCTAAACGTTCCAGTTCCTTTCCCAATGCTTCCTCGTTGAGGTCGCGGGCAATGACGGTGCCGGCCGTATCAACCAATATGGCGCTGGGCACGTCGCGCACGCCGAACGAGCGGACCAGGGGCGAGTTCCACTCCTGCCGGTCGCAAACAATGTGGCCTCTCAGACTGTCGTGCTTTATGGTCTGATGCAGGGCGGCGGTGTCGGCGTCCAGACAGATGTTGAGGGCCTGCAGCCGGTCAGGGTGTTTCTTGAGGTATTGGGCAACATGGATTACGGGATATTTCATGTCGGCGCTCCACATGGCCCAGAACCAAATGACGAGGTTCTTGCCGCGGAAGGTTTTGTCTGTCACGCTGTCGCCTTTCTCCGTGACAGCACTGAAGGATGGCAAGGGTCTTCCGGGGGCGCACTGGGCCAATTGGGAGAGTTGGGCACGGAGGCTTTTGGTTATGGTGCGGTGGGGCGCCGCTTTCATCATGAGTTTCAGCAGACGTTCCGCCCTGGCATAGTCAATGTCGCGGGTGGCGAGAAAATAGCGTTGCAGCAGGGCAACGGAAGCAAACGAGGCGGGGTGGTTGCGTATGAACTCCTCGGCCCGGCTTTGTCCGGCCTGTATGCCTTGTTTGCCGAGGCTTTTGCGGAAGTCGCTCAGCAGCTCGTTGTCCTCCAGTCCGCCTATGCGGGTTTCCAGCAGGTTGTTGGCGTCGCCCTTGATGGTGGTGGTCTTCCCGGGAGCCACGATTACCTGCATTTGCATGAAGTTGGGATATTGGATGGTAAGCACCAGGGTGTCGGTTATGGGGCGTGAGTAGCGGAAACGGCCTTCGTCCACATGCACGGTGTCGAACCCCTGCCACGTGGGGTCTGTGCTGTAAACGTAGAAATCGCCGCTCTGCAGGTGCCGGAAGTGGCCTTTGAGCGTGAAGGGCCGGTCGCTGCTTCCGCACGCCGTCAGCAGGATCAGGGCGGGCAGGCTTTTGAGGAGCGTCAGGAGGAAACGTTTCATTGTGTGCATTTGCCGTTTATAAATCAGCAGGGGCCCGTTGTCTGTGTGCAACGGGCCCCTGTCGTGTTCAGCTTCTTGGGGCTATGGCTTATTGGCCTGTGATAATGCGGAAGGTGGCGTCGTTGGCCAGCTTCTTGAACTCAAGGTCGTTGGCGGCATATTTGGCCAATGAAGAGTCCTGTGCCAGAGCTTCGCGCAGTCTCTCCAAAGCCGTATTGTTGTTGCCGGTGCGAACGGCGATGACAGCCTTCAGATAGTTTGTCAGGGCGTCCTTGCCGTCCATGCGGCTCAGGGTTTCAGCGGCCTTCATATAGTCTTTGTTGAGCAGTTGTGCCAGGGCGGCGCTGTTGCTCGTGGTGTTGCCGAATGTCTTCACGGCCTGGGCGTAGTTGCCCTGTTTGAGATAGAGGCTGCCCAGAGCCTGGCTCAGTGCGGGGCTTTCGGTGCCTTTTGACAGATAGTTTTGGGCCATTGTCAGGTCACCGTCGAGCATCGACAGGATGCCCAGGTTGATGTTGGGCTCGGCAGCGTCGGCCTTCACGCCCACGGAGCGTTGCAGCAGGGTGCGTGCTTTGTTGTAGTCGCCTTCGTCGAAGGCCATCGTGGCCAGGTCGTTCAGGGCGCGGTAGTCGTTGGGATAGATTTCGGCCGTGCGGTTGTAGATGGCTTCCTGCTCGCTCTTGCTTTCAGTCAGCGTGGCGCTGTAGAGCAGTTCTTCCACGCTCAGTTGGCGGGCGTCCTTCTTGTACTGGTCCTGTATCTCGTCGTCAGAGCGGCCGATGAGGTCATAGTTCACCGAGATGCGTGCGCGGCGCAGTTCGGGCAGGATTTCCTTCGTCAGTTCCGTAAAGGCAGCCGAGAGGTTGCGTATCTGGTGTTCGCGCTCTTCGGGGTCTTGGTACATGGAGAGGACGCGCAGGATGACCTCCTTGTCCTGGATGTTCGAGGCTTTCACCAGTTCCTGGAAGCCTTCCCAGTCTTCGGCGGTGTAGCGGGTGTCGACCATACCGTTCAGTCCGGCCTGTTTCATCTGCTGCTTCACGTAGGTCTGCGTGTTCTTTTCGCGGTCTTTGGCCAGACGGGTGTTCAGGTCCAGTCCGCCTTCAGGCGAGGCGTAGGCCGAGATTTCCACGTTCTCCAGTTCCTTGCGTTCGCGGTCGGTGCGGATGTCCTTCAAGGTCTTGATGAATTCCTGCACGCTGACGCTCTTCAGTTCGCTGGTGCGTATCTTGGCCTGCTGGATGAGGAATTTGATGTTCGACTCCTGCTTCTGCTGTATGACGTGCTGGTAGGCATCGGGGGCAAAGGCTGCTCCGCCGCCACGGATGGCGCGGTCCACCAGTTCGCTCGTAGCCACCACGCCTTCGCCAATCTTTACGTCGGGCACCTTCACCGACTTCTTGCCCACGCGGGTGTCGAAGGTCAGGTAGAGGTCGCTCTTCTGCATCTCGGGCACATACTTGAAGCTTGACTTCATGGTATAGTTGCCGCCCACGCGGTAAGAAATGGTCTGGTTGTTGGCTTCCACCTTTTCACCTTGGAATGTGGCGGGGTTGCCCAGGGCCTTGCCGCCTTTGTAGCGCAGTTCCGGCGTTACCGTCACCACGGCCTTTTTCTTCATAAATTTCTCGGGGAAACGACCGTTGATGGTTACGGGCACTTGTCCGCCGACGGCTTCCAGCGGTGAGGGGTTAATCGTAAAGTTGTCAGCACCCAAGGTCATCTTCTTGCTGCACGATGTCGTCAGCATGGCCACAGCTGCAGTGCTGATTACCAGTGATAAGTACAATTTGCGTTGCATAGATTTTGTGTAATTATTTTTGTAATGAATTTTTTTCTCATGCAAAAATACACATTTCCTTCGAGACTCGCTCTAACATGAGGCTGAATAATTGATAATGAAAAAAGAAAAAAACGAAATATGCCGTCAGACGCCCTGTGCCTGATTGTCCTGTCGGGTCTCAAATGTACTTGATGATACCCTGTGGCGTCTTCCTGAAACGTAGGCCATGATAAATGTCAAAAAATTTCACCATTTTTCTGCTTGTTTCGTAATCCTCTGATTTCCATCCGGTCTTGAATATACAAAAAAAGAAACGGCGTTTCTGCAATTTGAAACGCCGTTTGTGATTTTTGAAGCGCCGCTTTTGCGGGCCGAAGTCAGGCCTCGCCTGGCGGTTTGTCAAGATTTTTCAGTTTTTTCCGCTTTATCAGAGGTCTTGTCCGATGTCGCGGCGGTAGTAGCGGTCGGTGTAGGTGATTTTCTGCACGTTGTCCATGGCCTGTTGCAGTGCTTCGGCCTTGTCGCGCCCGTAGCAGGTCACGCTGATGACGCGTCCGCCGGCGGTGACGAGTTTGCCGTCCTTGACGGCGGTGCCGCTGTGGAAGACGATGGCATCGGGGCTGACCTGTGCGAGCCCCTCGATGGGGAAGCCTTTCTGGTATTCCTGCGGATAGCCGCCGGAGACGAGCATCACGTTGACGGCGGCGCGGGGGTCGAAGCTCACTTCGCGCCGGTCGAGGTCGCCGGCCACGACGCCTTCGAAGAGGTCAACGAGGTCGCAGCTCAGGCGTGGCATGACGGTTTCCGTTTCAGGGTCGCCCATGCGGCAGTTGTATTCGATGACCATGGGCTCGCCCTTCACATTGATGAGTCCGAAGAAGATGAAACCCTTGTAGTCGATGCCTTCCTGGGCCAGTCCCTCCACGGTGGGGCGCACGATGCGGTCTTCGACCTTCTGCATCCATTCGGCTGTGGCGAAGGGCACGGGCGACACACTGCCCATGCCGCCGGTGTTGAGGCCGCAGTCGTATTCGCCGATGCGCTTGTAGTCCTTGGCTTCGGGCAGTATCTTGTAGTGCCGGCCGTCGGTGAGCACGAAGACGGAGCATTCGATGCCGTCGAGGTATTCTTCAATGACCACGCGCGAGGAGGCCAGTCCGAACATGCCGCCGAGCATTTCCTCCAGTTCCTTGCGGGCCTCCTTGAGGGTGGGCAGTATGAGCACGCCCTTGCCGGCGCAGAGGCCGTCGGCCTTGAGCACGTAGGGCGGTTCGAGGGTGGAGAGGAATTTCAGGCCTTCTTTCAGTTGGGTGCCGTCGAAGGTCTGGTAGCGCGCCGTGGGTATGGCGTGGCGTTGCATGAAGGCCTTGGCGAAGTCCTTGCTGCCTTCGAGCCGTGCTCCGGCCTTGGTGGGGCCGATGACGCCGACCTGGCTCAGCCCGGGGGTGGTCTTGAAGTAGTCGGCGATGCCGTCCACCAGCGGGTTTTCGGGCCCTACGACGAGCAGTCGGATGTCGTGGTCGAGGGCGAACTGGCCGATGGCGGCGAAGTCGGACACTTTCAGGTTGACACATTCGCCCAATGAGGCCATGCCGGGGTTGCCGGGGGCCATGTAGAGCCGGGTGAGCCTGGGGCTCTGGGCTATTTTCCATGCAAGGGCGTGCTCGCGGCCGCCGCTGCCTAAGAGAAGGATGTTCATAACGGTATTGACGTGTTGAAAAAATGTTTCTGAATAGCGCAAAAGTAACGCTTTCCGCTGACGTGACAAAAAGAAAACCGCAGTATTTGAAGGTTGGCGCGCGTCAGAAGCTCCCGTCGAATGGCGTGCGGCCGGTTTCCGGGGACTCCGTGCGGCTGTCTGTGCGCCGAAAACGGCGTTGGAAATGTCTATATCGGATTTAGGCGCGGCGAAAACGGATTGAGTGCTTCACTCTCCCGATGTGTTCCGACACTGCCGGTCTCTCTGAACTTTCGGGACGTACGTTGGTGCAGGCCTGAACCGCTAATTTGGGCGCGGCCGTGGAAAACTTCGGCTTTCTTTCCGCCGTTACTGCCATTTATTCGTATCTTTGTCACACCAAAAACATAGAAAAGACTTAGCAATGGATAGAAGAGAATTTCTGAAAAGGACAGCTCTGGCCACTGTGGCCGTTGGCGTGAGCGATGTGGCGAAAGCCTCCGGACTGCTCGGCCCCGACGACACCGTAGCCGTGGCTGACGGGAAAAAGGAGACGGAGAACAAGCCTCTCATCGCTTCGGCGCCCATGTTGCAGAACTATGCCGAGACATCGGTGGGCGTGGCTTTCGCCGTCAGCAGTCTGGCCAATGGCTACGTCACCATTGGCGAGCGCCCCGACCTCAGCGACGGGCGCAAGGTGAAGGCGGGCGGCTACCGCACCACCGACATCAGCGACCGCGTGGTGCAGGTGCGTATCACGGGGCTGAAACCGGCCACGACCTATTACTACCGCATCGGCGCCGACCGCATACAGTACAAAGGCGGCTACGGCATGAAGAACCTCGGTGCTGAGGACGACCCGCGCACCTACAGTTTCACGACGGCCGGCGGCGGGGCCCCGAGCCATTTCTGCGTCATCAACGACACACACGTGAAGTGGCAGCCCTTCGAACAGTCCATCGAGATGATGGCCCGGCTGGCACCGGCCTGCGTGGTGTGGAACGGCGACGCCAGCAACACCGAGGAGACCATTGAAGACCAGATGAAGATATTTCTCACCCCCGAAATAGCGCGCAAGGACTATGCCTCGCAGACACCGTATCTCTTCAGTCCCGGCAACCACGACTTCCGCGGCATGGCCAACCGCCATCTGGAGCGCGTGTGGATGTACCGCCAGCCTGAGGAACGCGACACACGCGACTGGGACCTGGGCCGCAACTTCGCCGTGCGCACGGGCGACATCGCCCTGATAGGTCTCGACACCGGCGAAGACAAGCTCGACACCAATCCGAAATTTGCCGGTCTGTTCAACATGAAAGCCTACCGCGAGGCGCAGACCCAGTGGTTGCGCGATGCCCTGCAGCGGCCCGAGATAGCGCAGGCTCCCTTTATGGTGGCCTTCTGCCATATCCCTCTCTACGATACCAATCCGAAGCACAATCCGGGCGACGTGGCACCGGCCGATTATGATCCGAAGTACAACACCGACTTTGCCATGTGGCAACGCACCTGCGCCCAGATGTGGGGGCCGTTGCTCGAAGAAGCCGGCTGCCAACTCGTCATCACCGCACACCAGCACCATTATCGCTACGACGCTCCTGCGGAAGGACGCTCGTGGGCACACATGGTGGGCGGCGGACCTGACATGGAAGGCAAACCGGACAGATTCCCCACGGTCATCGAGGGGGACGTGAAGGACGGACAGCTCCATATTACTGTCCACAACGTGCGGACGGGACAAGTGCAGCAAACGTTCACCTATGACCGGCGCAAACTGAAACGCCGCAAGAAAAACAGGACTCGTGCGTGACAAACATGAAAATGCCGGCAACCAAACGGGTTGCCGGCATTTTTTTTGATGTATGGTGGCCTGAAACGCTATCGCAAAAGGAAGAGCGCAGAGGACGGTTACTTGAGATGATCCTCAAAATAACGTGTGATGTGTTCGTAAAGGTGGACGCGGTCGTGGCCCGCCATGTTGTGTTCCGCCCCGGGATAAGTGAAAAGGTCGGGGTGGGTGCCGGCATCGGCACAGGCGCGGAGGAACGACAGGGTGTGCTGGGGCACGCAGACGGGGTCGTTGTAGCCGAAGACGATGAGCAGACGTCCTTTCAGATTGCCGGCCCGCAGACAGAGGTTGTTGTCATGGTAGCCTTCGGGATTGGTCTGAGGTGTGTCCATGTAGCGCTCGCCGTACATCACTTCGTAAAGACTCCAGTCAATGACGGGACCGCCGGCCACTCCGGCCTTGAACACTTCGGGGTAGGTGAGCATGAGGTCGGTGGTCATAAAGCCGCCGAAACTCCAGCCGTGCACACCAAGACGGGTGCCGTCAACGTAAGGCAGGCTCTTGAGAAACTCTACGCCGCGCATCTGGTCGCGCATCTCTTCTGTGCCTAGCTGGCGGAAGGTGACGTTCTCAAACTCCAGACCACGTTCGCTGGAGCCGCGCCCGTCGAGGATAAACATGACATAGCCCAGCTGGGCCATGTAGATCTCCCAGCCGCGATAACCATAGCCCCAGGAGGCATTGACCAAGCGGGTGTGGGGACCGCCGTAAACGTATACAATGGCAGGATACTTCTTGTTGGCATCAAAATTGACGGGCTTCACCATGCGGTAGAAGAGGTTGGTCTTGCCGTCAGCGGCTTTGAGGGTACCACAGGTGATTTCAGGAATGGCGTGGCCTTTCCATTGGCCATAGTTCTCAAGCAGTGTCACCCGCTTGCCTGTGGCCGTTTGGACAAGGTCCACCTTGCGGGGCACGTCGGGCGATGTCCAGGAATCAATGATTTGGCTGCCGTCGGCTGAGAGCTTGCCGCTGTGCACACCTTGGCCGCCGTCGAGAGGGGTGGCCTGGCCGTCATCCACTCGGACACTGAAAAGATTGTGCTGCAAGGGGGCGGCCCACGTGGTGCTGATAATGACGCTGCGCTGGGCCGGGTTGAAGCCGAGCAAGTCAAGCACGACGCCGCCTTTATGCCCGGAGGTCAGGTTGCGTATGGCACGGCCTTGCTTGAGGCTGTACAGGTAGAGATTGTCGTAACCGCTCTGTTGGCTCCAGTAGATAAATTTGTCGTCGTCCCACGGCAAGAAGGTGAGCCCGTGCTGTGGCTCCACATATTTGGCGTGCCGCTCCTCCATGATGACCTTTTCCTGACGGCCTGTGGAGGCGTCGAACTGGATAAGGCGGGCATGGTTCTGGTCGCGGTTGAGGTTGTAGAGGTAAATCTTGCGGCTGTCGGGGCTCCAGGTGATACCGCAATAGTATTGGTTGGTATTGTCGCCCGTTTCGAGCCACACGGTTTCCTTGCTGCGCATATTGAATATGCCGATGCTGACCTTATGGCTGGCCGTGCCTGCCATGGGGTACTTGATAGGTTGCGGTTCCGCTATGCGGTGGCCGATGTCAACGAGGGGATAATCGGGCACCATGCTCTGGTCCATGCGGTAGAAGCAGAGCCGCTTGCCGTCGGGGCTCCAGAAGGTGCCTTTTGAGATACCGAACTCATTGCGGTGGACGCTCTGGCCATAGACAATGTCGTGAGAACCGTCGGTGCTCACCTGGAGGGCTTCTTCATCATTGCCGGCATGGTTGGTTTTGGCAATGTAGAGATTGTTGCCGCGGTTGTAGGCTACGGCACCGGCGGCGGCAGAGTAGTCATGCCAGCTGGCCTCGGTCTTGAACGTCACGTAGTGTGCCAGTCTCTTGAGCTTCCAGTCATAAATGAGCAGGCATTTGGCGTTTTGTAACACCATTTCGCTGTGTGAGGCGTCGGGAAATCTGGCTGTAGCCAGCGAGGGACAGTCTTTGGCGTTGAGGCCTGCTGCCGACATGGCGTCTTTCACGTCCTGTTGTTCGGTCAAGGTGGCCCAGCGGTTGCCGGGGTTCAGAATGCTGCACTTGGTGCTCTCCAGACGGATGAGGCGGTTGCCCCACCAGGTATTGGCCATGGTGGCCGGCTGCATGGCACGGTAGTTCTTGCCGCCCGGGATGAGGTCATCGAGCGTGAAAGGTTTCAGTTGGGCCATTGAAGTGAGCATGGTTGCAAGTGATATGACTATAAGGAGCGAATATTTAGTCTTCATCGTCGTGGCGGTTGAATCGGCGGTTATTGTTGCCTTTTTGTTTGAATTCTTGCGATTTTCTTCCTTTACCGAACCCGTTGCCTCGCCCTTCGTGACGGTTGTCGCGGCCATAGGGCTTGCGGTGGGCGTCTCCGCTGAATTTGGGACGGCGTTCACGGTGTTCGCGGCCTTCATTCTCTTGCTGTCGCTCCTCATTGAGACGGCGGCGTTCTTCGCGCTGTTGTCTTATTATAAATTCGCGGTGGCGCATTTGCATGTATTCAGGTATGTCGCTCTGCTCGTCTTCGTTGTCGTTGGCGGTTTTGAAGTCGTAGCGTGGCTTGAGCTTGCGTTTGGCCGCGTTGCGCTCCCGTTCCTCATCGGTTTTCAGTATGTTGCCCTTGGCACGGAAATTTTCCAACTTCCCGTTGAAGATTTGGTATTTGCAGAACTGGCAGTCGAGCGAGCCGTTGAAGAGGGGTATCTTTACGCTGGGCCGCAGGCCAATCTGGTCGAAGGTCTCTTCGCGGTAGCCGATAATCCAGGCATCGTTGCCCACGAACTGGTGTTTCAGTTTTTCGCCCAGTGTACGGTAGAGGCCGAGCAGGTTGGGTGTGGTGATGCGTTCGCCGTAGGGCGGGTTGGTTATCATGATGGCCTTTTCGTCCGGCTGCTTGAATTGCTGGATAGGCTGGGCTTCGACGGTCACTTCGTCGCTCACGCCGGCCGATTTCACGTTTTGCTGGGCTATGGCCACGGCGTTCTTGTCGATGTCGTAGGCATAGATATGGTGTTCGAACGGGCGCTCCTGCGAGTCGTCGTTGTAGATGGTGTCAAAGAGTTCGCGGTCGAAGTCTTTCCAGTTTTCAAAGGCATAATGCTTGTGAAACACGCCCGGAGCTATGTTGCGGGCGATGAGTGCCGCTTCGATGGCAATGGTGCCGCTGCCGCACATGGGGTCAATTAGGTCGCATTCGCCTTTCCAGCCGGTCATCAGAATCAGTCCGGCAGCGAGCACCTCGTTGATGGGGCTTTCCACCGAGGCCATGCGGTAGCCGCGTTTGTGCAGGCTTTCGCCCGAGGAGTCGAGTGACAGGGTGCACTCTGTTTCGGCTATGTGCATGTTCAGGCGTATGTCGGGGTTGGTCACGCTGATGTTGGGGCGTTTGCCGGTGCGCTCGCGGAAGTAGTCCACGATGGCGTCCTTCACCTTGTAGGCTACGAACTTGCTGTGGCGGAACTCCTCGCTGTAAACCACGGAGTCTACGGCAAACGATGTGTCGGGGTCGAGGTGCTCGTCCCACGGCAAGCCTTTCACGGCGTCGTACACCTCGTCGGCGGTGCGGGCGGTGAAGGTGGCGATGGGCTTGAGTATTCTCACGGCGGTGCGCAGGGCGAAGTTGGCGCGGTACATCATTTCCTGATTGCCCGTGAACGATACCATGCGGCGGCCTGGTGTCACATTGGCGGCGCCAAGGCTGTTCAGCTCTCCGGCCAAAACCTCTTCCAGTCCCTGGAAGGTTTTGGCGATGAGTTTAAATGATTCCATTTGAAAAGGGAAAATGATTTATGGATATAGCTATAAAAACAAGTGATACTAATTCTGGCCGTCTCCGGTGCGGTATTGCACCAGCCGGGCTCCGGCGGGCACGTCGTCGGTCACCCACAGGTTGCCGCCGATGACGGCGCCGCGGCCTATGGTGATGCGTCCCAGGATGGTGGCGTTGGAGTAGATGATGACGTCGTCCTCGATGATGGGGTGGCGTGGTATGCCCTTGATGGGGTTGCCGTTTTCGTCGAGGGGGAAGCTTTTGGCGCCGAGGGTGACGCCCTGGTAGAGCTTCACGTGGTTGCCGATGACGGTGGTGGCGCCGATGACGACGCCCGTGCCGTGGTCGATGGTGAAGTAGCGGCCTATCTGGGCTCCCGGATGGATGTCGATGCCCGTCTCGCTGTGGGCTATCTCGGTGAGTATGCGCGGTATGAGGGGCACGTTGAGCCGGTGGAGCTCGTGGGCCAGCCGGTAGTTGGTCAGGGCTTTCACGGCGGGGTAGCAGCTGATGACTTCACCGAAGTTCATGGCGGCGGGGTCGCCGTTGTAGGCGGCAATGACGTCGGTCTCGAGCGTGGCGCGCATCTCCGGCAGTTTGTTGACTATCTGGCAGCAGATTTCTTCTGCTTTCAGGTAAGTGGCATACACGCTGTCGCCCTCGGCGTTGACGCGGCCGAAGCACAGGCCGGCCACCACTTGCTGCGAGAGCAGCGTGTAGAGCCGTTCCACATTGACGCCGATGTTGTATTTCAGCGTGGCGTGGTTGATGCTCGACTTGCCGTAGTAACCGGGGAAAAAGATGGCACGGCACAGCTCCATGATTTCTTCCAGAGCCTTCGACGACGGGATGGGGTCGCTGTCCTTGTATTCATGGAAGAAGCCGTTCTTCTCCATGTCCGTGCAGTCTGACAATTCGTCAACGATGCGCGTGAACTGGTGCGCAAACTTCTCGGGATTCATTGTCCTATTACCAAATAAAAGATATATTTAGGCTGCAAAGTTACAATTAAACGCGTGTAATGACAAAGCGAATGGCATATTTTTTAGGGAAAGTGAGGGACTAAGTCCGTTTTCGTCGCGCCTAAATCCGATTTAGACATTTCCAAATGCGTTTTCGTCCGACGGAAGTTCCCGCTCCAGGGGGCGCCACGGTTTTTGGGGATACAAGAAAGTCGTGCGGATTTTGAAAAAATCTGTCCGTGCCGCCCCGCTCTCTCGGCGAAAAGTCGTATCTTTGTATGCTAAAAGCAAAAGTGCAGTTTAAGACCTACAATGGCCATAGAAATTAAGCAAGTGACAACGCGGCGGGAGCTGAAACGGTTTATCCGCCTGAATTACGAGATGTATAAGGACAACGCCTTCGCCGTGCCCGACCTGTACGAGGACATGCTGAAGACGTTTTCGCGCGATAAGAACCCGGCGTTCGAGTTTTGCGAGGCCGACTACTTCCTGGCTTACAAGGAGGGGCGGCTCGTGGGCCGCGTGGCGGCCATCATCAACCGCCGCGCCAACGCCACGTGGCAGAAGCAGACGGTGCGCTTCGGGTGGATAGACTTCGTGGACGACGAGGACGTGAGCCGCGCCCTCATCGACACCGTGGCAGCCTGGGGCCGCGAGCGCGGGATGACGGAGATGGAGGGGCCGCTGGGCTTCACCGACATGGACGCCGAAGGCATGCTCACCGAGGGCTTCGACCAGCTCAGCACCATGGCCACCATCTACAATTATCCCTATTACCCGCAGCACATGGAGCGTCTGGGACTGACGAAGGCCATGGACTGGATTGAAATGAAGCTGATGGTGCCCCCGCAGGTGCCCGACAAGTACGTGCGCATCGCCGAAATCGTCAAGCAGAAGTATAACCTGCATGTGCACAAACTCAAGAGCGTGCGCGAAATAAAACGCACCGGCATCGGGCAGCGCATCTTCGACCTCATCAATGAGTCGTATGCCCCGCTGTTCGGCTATTCGCAGATGACCCAGGCGCAGATAGCGCAGTATGTGAAGGAATACCTGCCCATACTCGACCTCTCGCTGGTGACGCTCATAGAGAACGAGCAGGACGAGCTGGTGGGCGTGGGCATCTCCATGGCCTCGCTCTCCACGGCACTGCAGCGCGCCAAGGGCAAGATGTTCCCCCTCGGATGGTGGCATCTGGCCAAGGCGCTCTACTGGAAGAAGCCGCCCATCGTGGACCTGCTGCTGGTGGCCGTGAAACCGGAGTATCAGAACAAGGGTGTGAACGCCCTGCTCTTCACCGACCTCATCCCGCAGTACATCCGCCACAAGTTTGTGTGGGCCGAAACCAACCCCGAACTGGAAGTGAACGACAAGGTGCAGTCGCAGTGGCAATACCTGGAGAACTATCTCCACAAGCGCCGCCGCTGTTACAGAAAAGATATTTAGAATACCGATATGGCAGAAGAAATAGTAGGCCTGCAAGAGTGGCAGGCCAGTGGCAAAGCGTATGACGAGAACGCCATCCGCAGTCTGAAGGGGCTGGAGGCCATCCGTATCCGTCCGGGCATGTACATAGGCCGCCTGGGCGACGGCTCGCATCAGGATGACGGCATCTACGTGTTGCTCAAAGAAAGCATAGACAACAGTATCGACGAGTTCAATGCCGGTTTCGGCCGCAAAATTATGGTTGACGTCGAAGACCACTCCGCCTCGGTGCGCGACTTCGGACGCGGCATACCGCAGGAGAAACTCATCGACTGCGTATCCATACCCCACACCGGCGGAAAGTTCGACACCGACATCTATACCGCCAGCGTGGGTCTGAACGGTGTGGGCCTGAAGGCCGTGAACGCCCTGAGCACCCGCTTCGTGGCCCGCAGCTACCGCGATGGACGGATGCGCGAGGTGGTGTTTGAACGCGGCAATCTGGTGGACGACCGCTGGGAAGACACGGAAGAAGAAACGGGCACTTCCATCTACTTCGAGCCCGACGACACGCTGTTCCTGAAATACCAGTTCCAAATGGAGTTCGTCGAGACGATGCTCCGCAACTATACCTATCTGAACAAAGGCCTGGCCATCTACTACAACGGACGTCATATCGTGAGCCGCAACGGTCTGGAAGACCTGCTCAACGACACCATGACTTCGCAGGGACTCTATCCCATCGTTCATCTGGAAGGCGAAGGCATCGAGATCGCCTTTACCCACACGCAGCAGAACGGCGAAGAATACCATTCGTTCGTCAATGGCCAGCACACTACCTTGGGCGGAACCCATCAAAGCGCGTTCAAAGAGCATCTGGCCCGTACCATCAAGGAATACTTTGGCAAGAACTTCGAAGTGAGTGATGTGCGCAACGGCCTGGTGGCCGCTATCGCCGTGAAGGTGATAGAACCCATGTTTGAAAGTCAGACGAAGATAAAACTTGGCTCGTTGATGATGGCCCCGGAAAAGGACAAGAATGGCAAGCCTTTCCGTCTGAGTGGCGTCAGTGTGAACAAGTTTGTGGGTGATTTCATCAAGAGTCAGGTAGACAACTACCTGCACCGCAACCTGGACGTGGCCGACGTGCTACTCCAAAAAATACAGGAGAGCGAAAAGGAGCGCAAGGCCATTGCCGGCGTAACCAAACTGGCCCGTGAGCGTGCCAAGAAAGCCAACCTTCACAACCGAAAACTGCGCGACTGCCGCATCCATCTGAACGATGCCAAAGGCGACCGCAAGGAGGAGAGCAGCATATTCATCACTGAGGGAGACTCGGCCAGCGGAAGCATCACCAAGAGCCGCGACGTGGCCACACAGGCTGTGTTCAGCCTGCGGGGTAAGCCCCTCAATACGTTCGGACTGACGAAGAAAGTGGTGTATGAAAACGAGGAGTTCAATCTCTTGCAAGCCGCGCTGAACATTGAGGACGGACTTGACGGGCTGCGCTATGACAAAGTCATCGTGGCGACTGATGCCGATGTGGATGGCATGCACATCCGTCTGCTCATGATAACGTTTTTCCTGGAATTCTTCCCCGAACTTATCAAGAGCGGTCATGTTTACATTCTGCAGACCCCGTTGTTCCGAGTACGCAACAAGGTGAAGAAAACACGCAAGGAGAGTGGCCCGAAGGTCAGTAAAGATGCCGCCGGTGCCGCTATATTGAAAGAGCAGAAGAGTGACCGCCGCTCAGAGTTCGAAACGCGCTATTGTTATAATGAGCAGGAACGTCAGCAGGCTATTGAAGAACTGGGTCCAAACCCTGAAATCACGCGCTTCAAAGGCCTGGGTGAGATTTCGCCGGAAGAGTTCAAGCATTTCATCGGTCCTGACATGCGTCTGGAGCGTGTCAGCCTGCACAAGGATGATCAGGTGGCCGACTTGCTGAGTTACTACATGGGCAAGAACACCATGGAACGCCAGAACTTCATCATTGACAATCTGGTGGTGGAGGAAGACCGTGTAGAGGAAGAGGAATATGCAGAATGACGGCCTGTCGCTCTGCCTTGTCAATAAATTAAAAAGAATAATGGAAACCCGAACAGCTCTTTTCCCCGGCAGTTTCGACCCTTTCACCTTGGGCCATGCCAATATCGTGGAGCGTGCCCTGGCTCTGTTTGACGAAATCGTCATTGCCGTGGGCATCAATGAAGCCAAGCGCACCCATTTCAGCCTTGACGAGCGGTTGGAAGCCATCCGGCGGATCTATGCCGCTGAGCCCCGTGTCAAGGTGGCTGGTTACGACACGCTGACGATGGATTTCGCCCGTAAGGTCGGAGCCAAATACATTGTGCGCGGTCTGCGCTCGGTGCGTGACTTTGAATACGAGCGCGATATCGCCGAAATCAACCGTATGGAAGGCGGCCTAGAGACTGTTTTCCTGCTCACCGAGCCGAAATATGCCTCCATCAGCAGCAGCGTCGTGCGTGAACTATTGGATTTCGGCAAGGATGTGAGCCGTTTCCTTCCCTGAAACACTTAAAACAAATTCCCATGAAAAAACAAATAGTATCAGCCCTTCTCTTTCTTATGGCTATGGTTCCGGCCGTGGCCCAAATCACTCTGACGCGTTCCATGCAGGAGGCTTTGGACAAGCTGGTCCGTGCCGAGGTGGCCATTCAGCAACTCTACGTTGATACCGTCAACGCCGGCAAGCTCACCGATGAAGCCATACGCAGCATGCTGGCCACGCTCGACCCGCACAGCAGTTACACCACGGCCGAAGAAACCCGTAAAATGAGTGAGCCGCTGAACGGAAATTTTGAGGGCATCGGTGTGCAGTTCAATATATTGGACGACACACTTGTGGTCAACCAGACCGTGCCGAAGGGGCCCTCCGAAAAGGTCGGCATTCTTGCCGGCGACCGTATCATTTCTGTCAACGACACCACGCTGGCCGGCGTCAAGATGGACCGGGCCGACATCATGAAGAAACTGCGCGGCCCCAAGGGCACCATAGCCAACCTGAAAGTGGTGCGCCGCGGCGTGAAAGAGGTGCTTTCCTTCCGTGTCATACGCGACAAGATTCCCCTCCACACCGTCGATGCCGCATACATGATTCGTCCCGGAGTGGGCTTTATACGCCTGAGCAGTTTCGGCATGACTTCCGGCACCGAGGTGCGCGATGCCATCGTGAAACTGAAAGGTGAGGGCATGCAAAGCCTCATCCTCGACTTGGAAGAGAACGGCGGCGGTTACATGCAGGCGGCGGTGAACATTGCCAGTGAGTTCCTGCAGCAGAACGATATGATCGTTTACACCGACGGCCGTTCCGTGCCCCATCAGGAGATGCGTTCTACTGGCGGAGGCCAGTTCCTTGACGGTAAACTCATCGTGCTGGTGAACGACTATTCCGCTTCGGCTGCCGAAATCGTAGCCGGTGCCATTCAAGACCAGGACCGCGGTTTCGTGGTCGGGCGCCGCACGTTTGGCAAGGGACTGGTGCAGCGACCCATTGAATTTCCCGACGGGTCCATGATTCGCCTTACGGTTTCTCATTACTATACCCCTTCAGGCCGTTGCATACAGAAACCCTATGAGAAAGGCAAGAAGCGCCAGTATGAAGAAGACCTGATGAACCGTTTCAAGGGTGGCGAGATGATGCACGTTGACAGCATCCATTTTGCCGACTCGCTGAAGTTCAAGACTCTTCGCCAGGGCCGCACCGTCTATGGCGGCGGAGGCATTATGCCCGACTACTTCGTTCCGCTCGACACGACGGTCTATACCAATCTCTATCGCCAGCTCAACCTGAAGAGCATCACCATCAACGCCCACATGAAGTATGTCGATGCCCACCGCAAGGCCCTCAAGAAGCGCTATAAGAAGTTTGACCAGTTCAACGCCGAGTATCAGGTGCCTCAAGAGGAAATCGATTCCGTCTTTTCGGCAGCGGCCCGCATGGGCGTCACACCCAAGGACGAGGTGGAGAAAGAGCAGACGCTGCCCAAGTTGCGGTTGGTGCTCAAAGCCTTGGTGGCCCGCGACCTTTGGGACATGTCTGAATATTTCGCCATCATAAACGAGGACAGCCCTACAGTGCACAAGGCTCTCGAACTCATTGCCAACAAACCGGAATAGTCCTGTCCCTACATCATGAAACGCTTTTGGCTGGTTGTACGTGTCTATCTCTGTTTCGTGCTGTTGTTCCTGGCAGCGAAACCCCTGTTCATGCTCTACAACCGCGCCACCGGTGCTTTCACGGCCTCCGATGTGCTTGCCGTCGTATGGCACGGGCTGCCGCTCGACCTCTCCACGGCCGGTTATCTGACCGCCCTGCCTCTGCTCTTCGCTTTGGTGAGCCTGTTCTGCCGCCTGCGCCCGCTGTCGGTTATTCTGAAAATCTATTTTATCGTCACAGCGCTGTGTCTGTCAGTCATTCTCTGTGTTGACACGGCGCTTTACCGTTTTTGGGGCTTCAAGCTCGATGCCACCGTCTTCAACTACATCGACTCGCCGCGCGATGCCCTGGCCAGCGTCAGCCCTTGGTTTCTCGTCATTGGCGTGGCCTGCATCCTCATCCTGGCCTTCATTATCGCCAAAGTGCTCACGCGGGTGTCCAAATGCGATTTCGTTTTTTCTAAATCCGATATAGTCCGCTCCATCTCCGATATCGTTTCTCCCTCACGTCCCCTCTGTCGTGAAACGGCGGCCCTCCTCCTGCTGGGCGGCCTGATGTTTCTTGGCGTGCGGGGCGGAGTGGGGCGCAGCACGATGAACATTGGCCGCGTTTACTACAGCGACAACCAGTTCCTCAACCACTCGGCGGTCAACCCCGCCTTCAGCCTCATTTACTCGTCACTCAAGGTGCAGCGCTTCGACCGCCTCTACCGTTTCCACACCGCCGGCGAACAAACCGCCCTGGTCGATTCGCTGCAGATGGACACCACCTCGATCAGCCCCCAGCCCCTGTTGCGCACCAGTCGTCCCGATGTGGTCGTGCTGCTGCTCGAAGGCTTCTGCTCGGCGTTCATTGAAAGTCTGGGGGGCGAACGGGGCGTGACTCCCGAGTTCGACCGCCTCTCGCGCGAGGGCGTGCTCTTCACCCGTTGCTACGCCAACAGCTTCCGCACCGACCGCGGCACCATTGCCGTCTTCAGCGGCTATCCGGCCTTTCCCGACCTTTCCGTCATGAAGTTGCCCGACAAGTCGCGCTCCCTGCCGTCGCTGGCCCGCTCGCTGGCAGCCGCCGGTTACACCAGCGACTTCCTTTATGGCGGCGACATCAACTTCACCAACATGAAGAGCTATCTCATGGCCACCGGCTACCGCTCGGCCACGGGCGACACCCATTTCCCCGTCACCCTGCGCCGCACCCATGCCTGGGGCGTGACCGACCACATCGCTTTCGACACCCTGTATCATTGGACGCTCCGCCGCGCCCGTAGCCAAGAGCCCTTTCATCTCGGATTCCTCTCGCTCGCCAGCCACGAACCGTGGCAAGTGCCCTACAACCGCATCCCCGACAATGAACGTGCCAATGCCATGGCCTATACTGACCACTGCATCGGCCAGTATATCGACCGCCTGCGCCGGTCGCCCGCTTGGGACAACCTGCTCGTCATCCTCATTGCCGACCACGGCATCACCTATCCCGACGGTATCACCGAAGCAGACGAGCATAAATACCGCATCCCCATGCTCTGGCTCGGCGGTGCGGTCAAAGAACCCCGGCGCGTCGAGACTCTATGCAATCAGACCGACCTCTGTGCCACCCTTCTGGGACAGATGCGCCTGCCTCATCATGATTTCCGCTTCAGCCGCGACGTGATGAGCCAGACCTATCGCTATCCCTTTGCCTTCCATACCGCTTCGGGTGTGTTTGCCTTCATCGACTCCACCGGTGTCACCGTCAACGACCTCACCACCGGCCGCAATCTAACCGACAGTCCCTCGCCGTCGCCCCGTCGCCTCCGTCTGGGCCGTGCCATGCTTCAGGCATCGGCCGACGACCTTGCCGCGCGCTAAAGATGAAGGCATAATGTCCCCACAACCGTTTTTCCCCCTCTCGTACGACAATATCTGCCACGATTTGTTGCTACAATTTTGAAAAAACGTGGCAGAAAACACTTCAGATGGCTCCGTCTTTGTATATTTGCACTCAAAACCATCGTATATGAAGACAAAAACCATCTGCGCAGCCCTGCTCTGCGCGTTACTCTGCCTTGTCTCGTGCAGCCGTCAGACGGCACCGGCAGGCGACAGCCAGGAAATTCCCTTCCAAGTGGCCCAACGCTATTTCTTCAAACAAGGACAGCCCCTGCCGGAGAATCCCAAGATTATTTCGCGTGAGGCCTTCGACCGCCTCTTCGGCATGGCCGCCGTGATGGGACCTGACGGACGTCCCACGGCAATTGATTTTGAAAAACAGTTTGCCGTTGCCGTGGTGTGGCAGGTGACCGACCGCAGTACCGAGATTGAACCCATAAGTGTGACGCGTGTGGGCGACAAACTGCAATACCGCTATCGCGTGACGGAAGGCGAGCCGCAGTCGTTCCAGATGCAACCGCTGTCCATTATCCTGATAGACCGGCAGTATGTTGACTTGCCTGTAGATTTGGTCCAGACCAAGTGACAAGAGTTGTAATTTTATGAACCAAGTGCGCATCACCGCCATGCGTCAGACGGAGTATGCCGACCTGATGGCGCAATATGAAAATCCCATTGAGCATACCTGCGACGTGCGGGTGGGCCAGTCATGGATTTCGGTCGAAGCCCGTCAGCCCGAAGGCATGTGTCCTTCGGCATGGGAGTCCATGCGCCCCTTTGTGGAGTCGCTCGCCCGAGGCGAAGGAAACTTCTACGACGGATGGATGAAAAATAGGCTGAGCGCCATGATCAGTTGCAACGATGGCTTTCGTCCCGTCAGCTTTTATCTGGAAGTCATCCCTTCAGCTGACGGAATAGATTTCTAAAAAATTTACGTTATCTGACACCAGCCTTGCGCCGTAGGGTACTTCCTCTGCGGTGCGAACGGGTTTGGAAATGAAGCTACATTTGCTGCTCTTCGCCACTGGAGCCGCTGGACTGTACGTCGTCGTTCTCGATGCTTCGGGCGGCTTTCTTCACCTGTGCCTTAAGCGAGCCAAGACGGTAGCTGATGCCAATGCCCAGACGCAGGAAATCGACGCGGTTATCACTCAGCTGATGGTATTGTGACGTAATTGTTTCAGTGCGGAAGTGGCGGTAGCGGTTGAAGAAGTTGCCCGCGCGGACGGCCACTTTCAGACGGTCTTCTTTAAGGAACGAGCGGCTCAGGTTGAGCATGTACATCAGGAAGGAGGTGCTTTTCCCCTGAAGCATGACGAAGCGCGTGTGGCCGCCCATCCACAGTTCGGCCTTGAGCTTGAGGGGCAGTTGCTGTGTCAGTCCGCCCCAGAAGTCGGCACCGAAACCGTGGTTATGGTCGCCAGTGCGGCGCACGTGCATATCGACGTAGCCACCCCCGCCGTTGAGATTGAGCGAGGTGCCCTTGACGATGGTCCAGTTGAGGAACGCGTTTAGGGTGAGCCGCTTGGAGTGGAGAAAATTGTCGTAGGTGTTGACCAGCCGGCCGCCCTCGTCAATGAAGGAATATTCGGTGATGCCGTTGTTGCTCAGACTGTAGGTGAGCGTGGTGTTGAGGTTGAAGGACGTGCTGAAGGTGCTGAAGCCCACTTCCATGTTGTGCGCCTTGGCGCTCTTCATGTTCGGATTGCCGTAGGACACCGATTCCTGGCTGTTCTGAGTCACATAGGGCGAGAGTGAACCCACGTCGGGGCGGGCGATGCGCATGTTGTAGCCCAGACGCAGCATTTTCGTGTCGGTCAGGTTGTAGCCCAGGCTTACCGAGGGCACCAGGTCGCTGAGACTGGTCTTGTAATCCTCGCGCTTGCCGTCGGGATAGCTCACGTGTATGTGGTAGTATTCGTAACGTGTGCCGGCCATGGCGGAGAGCCGTTTCCACTTGTAGTTGTACTCGGCGTAGGCGGCGGCAATGTCGCCCCGCTGGCGGTAGCGCAGGCTGGAGATGTCGTCGTAGGCGAACTCGGTGTCGGTGCCCGAAGGACGGAGGAATTGTTCATTGTCGCTGCGGTTGAGACGCCAGATGTATTTCAAACCCGTTGACAACTTGTGGCGTTTGCCCAGCGGGGTGGTGAAATCGAGCTGTCCCGTGTGCTCCGGCGATTGGTTACGCGTGTCGTAGCGCAGGTCGGACAGGGTGTAGGGCATGTTGTAAAGTTCGCTGTAAGTGTTCGTGTAGCGTGAGTGCATCCTTGAGGTGTTGAGGCGGTAGGAAAGGGTCAGCGACTGGTCTTCCTTGGCAAACGTGTGTTGCCAGTCGGCCGAGGCGTTCACACCCGGCAGGCTCTGGTGCTGATGGGTGTGCTGGTGGTAGCCGTAGACCTTGTTGCCGGCTACGTCGCTCATGACGTTGTCCACATGAGGGTCACCGTGGGCGGAATAGCTGTTCAGTCCGGCGTTGAAGCTCAGCAGGTCGTGCTTGGAAAACTCGTAGCTGCCGTCCAGGCTGCCAAATTGGGCCATGCCGTGGCCGCGGTCGTCGCCGGAGTTTGTGAGCAGATGGTTGACGGTTTCGGCGAATACTTCACGTTCGCCATGCTGGGTGGAACGCACATGCTGGTATGTGCCTATGCCATAGTTGGCCGACAGCGTGAGTTTGCCTAACTGGACCATGCCGAAGAGCGAGCCCATCTGCATGCGGTTGTCTATGCGCAGGGCCGGAGTAAGCGTGTAGCCGCTCATGGAAGTTTCCACGTTGGTCACGATGTTGAGCACACCGGCCGTGCCCTCGGCGTCGTAGCGGGCGCCGGGGTTGGTGATGACTTCCACCTTCTTGATGGCGCTGGCGGGATAGTTCTTGAAAATGAGAGACGGGTTGGCCGACATCATTTGGTTGGGCTTGCCGTCCACATAGACTTTGAAACTGGAGGAACCGTTTATCTGGATGTTGTCCTCGCCGTCCACGGTCACCATGGGCACCTTGCGCAGCATCTCGAGCAACGAGTTAGTCTGGGCGTCGGGGTCTTCGGCCATGCTGTAGGAGAGTTTGTCTACTTCGGCCTTCACCAGCGGCCGGGTGGCCGTCACTGTAGCTGTCTGAAGCATGTTGGCGTCATCGCTGATGAGCAGCGTGCCCAAGTTCACTTGCTTCTGCTGGCCGAGTGTCAGCGCACGGAATACCGGTCGGCGCCCGATGCTGGAGCATATCAACTGGTATTTGCCGGCCTTGGCCACTTTCAGCGAAAAATGGCCGAGACTGTCGGTGAGCCCGATGGCAGCAGGCTGTTGTGCGCCTGGCGGCATGATGCGCACCGTGGCATAGCTTTCAGGCTGCGACGAGAGAGAGTCTTTAACCACGCCGCTCACCATGTACTGTGCCATAGTGTTAAGAACTGCTGTGAACAAGAATACGAGGACGGAGATAATACGTTTCATTTTTGTTTGATGCATTGGTTGTTTTTGGGGATGTTCTTTATGTTTCCTTTATTTGAATGTAAAGTGGTAATTACCTTGTTTTACTACGACCTTGTCGCTTTCTACACGTATGATGCCCCGACGTGGCTTGAGCCGTCGTCCGCTTTCGCGCACAATGGCTGTTGGCAGGGCAATGGTGGCGGTACTTCCTACGGGTACGCTCACTTGGAGGCTTTGGAGCCGGCCGTCGTGGCTTATGACGCGCGAACTGACCTTGCCTTGCGGCGTCTGCAGGGCGTAGTACACGCTGTCCACGTCCTTCGTGGCTACGGGCTTCACTTCAAAGTGGCGGTAGCCGGCTCCACGGGTGGCGGGGTCACCGTCCGGACCATAGGGCGTCACATTCACGCCTGCCAGCCGTCGGGCAAACCAGGTCAGCCCGCCGCCGAACATCGGGTGGTTGTGGCTGTTTTTTCCGTCCCACTGTTCCCACGTGACCGTTGCGCCTTGAGCCAGCCAATGTCCGTAGCTGGGAAAATCGGTCTTGAGCATGGCGGTGGTGGCTACGTCGTGGAGGCCACAGTCTGTGAGTGTTTCAAAAAAGTGTTTCGTCGTCACAAATCCTGTGTTTATGTGACCGCCGTGGTCCACCATGATTTCGCGGCGGAGACTCTCCACGACCGCTTCCCTGCGCTCTTCGGGCACTCCCATGTAGAGGGCTAGAATGTTGGGACCGAAGTCGCCGTAGGTGGCATGCTCTGCATCGTAGAATTTCCGGTGGAAGGCGCGCCGTGTTCTTTCGGCTATGGCGTGGTATCGGGTGTAGCCTGCGGTGTCACCCAATACTTGGGCTGCCCGGGCCGTGTTTTCGGCGCAGAGCCAGAGGTAGAAGGTATGCACTTTTTCATCACTCGGCATTTTGTAGGGTGGCACCCAGTCGCCCAGGTTCTTCCAGTAGCAGAGTTTGCCCGTTTCCGGAATGCGTTCTTGCTGGAACATTGTACTGTCGGGGGTGAGCCAAGTCAGCATGTGTCGCAGTTGTTCGCACATGGGGCGGTAGCACTGTTGCAGTTGCCGCAGGTCGCCGTATTGCAGATAGTATTCCCATGGAATAACGTTCATGGCCGCTCCCCACGCTACACCTCCGCCGCATGTGGGCTGCCATGGTGCACCGTTGGGCACGTAGCCGCTTTCGGGATTTTGTGAGTCGCGCATGTCGCCGAGCCATTTCTGATAGAAAGCGGCTGCATCGAAGTTGAGCATTACCATGGCGGCGGCTATCTGTCCGTCGCCGGTGTAGGGCAGCCGCTCGCGGTGCGGGCAGTCGCTGGCGATGCAGCCGTGCATGTTGTCGAGTTGCGAGCGTTGCCAGATGGCGTTGATGCGGTTCAGCAGGTCGTTGCTCGTGTGAAACTCAGAGTTCAGCCGCACGTCGGTGTTCACCGCTTCGGCCTGTATCTGGTCTTTCGTCAGATGGTCCAGACCGCTGACCTCCACTTGCGAGAACACGTACCAGGTGAACCGTGGCGCATAGCTTTCGGCTGCACCGCCGCGGCAGATATATTCCTCCTTGCCAAGCGGCGATTCGCTCACATACTTCACGCTGACCTTCTGACCTTCCTTGCCCCGGATGTCTTTCAGTCTCACCCAGCCTGCCACTTCCTTTTCAAAGGTGACGACGTACGTGCTGTCAAGCCGTTCCAGCCGGATGGGTTGCATCACTTCCGTAATGCGGTCGGCGGGCGAGGTGTGGGCTCTCAGTTGTCCGACGGGGGCTTCGGCCAGCCTTGCCGGTTCCCAGTCCTGTTCGTTGCAGCCGGTTTCAGACCACAGGGGCGTTTCCAGTCGGGCGTCATACACCTCGCCGTCGTACACACCGGTCAGGGTAATGGCCGACGGTTTGGTGAGCCACGAACCGTCGGTGACCACACGCTCGCTGCTGCCGTCGTCATAGGTCACTTCCAGTTGGCAGAGCAGACACGGGTCGCCGAACGAGCGCACCCGGTGGCTTGACGAGCGGTAGAACCCGTCGCCGAGTATGGCGCCCAGGGCGTTTGGGCCGGCCGTGAGCATGGGGGTGACGTCGTAGGCCATATAGAGCACGCGGTAGCCGCTGAACTTCGGGTCAACGGGTATATTGCCTTTGTCGAGGTCGCGACGGGTCGTATAGTTTGTCAGGTTGGGCACCATGTAGTCTTCGCCTACACGCTGGCCGTTCACATAGAGTTCCACGTAGCCCCCTGCCGTCACGTAAACCTTGGCGCGGCTGGGGCGCCCCTTCAGGTTGAAACGTTTTCTGAACAGTGGTGCGCCCTCTTCCTGCCGGGCACCAATCCACTGCGCCTTCCAGTCGCCGGCGTGGAGCAGTCCCATGCCCCAGTAGCCGGCTTGGCTCCAGGCCGAGCGGCGACCGCGGGCGTCCCACGTCTGTACTTGCCAGAAGCAATCCTGGCCCGATGCGAGCGGCTTGCCTCCGTAGGGCACCAGTGTGGAGCGGTCGGAGGGCACGCGGCCACTGTCCCACAGGTCGTAGTCGCCGGCCTGCAATTTGGCGGCCGACGAGGCCACCACCACGCGGTAGGCCGTCTGGCTCTCGCCGCGCACGTTGGGATCGGTCACCTCGTTGACCCACGACAGGCGGGGCTGCGCCACGTCCACCGCCGCGGGAGCCGGCATGTGCTCCACGCTGAGGCGGGTGACATTGTATTGCGCCATGGCTGCGCAAGCCATGAAGAGGCAAAGTAAAGGCAAGAGAGACCGTTTCATTTTTCCTTCAGGTAGTTTAAAATCTGTCAAAACGACTGCAAAATTACGGACTTTGCGCCATACACGCCCTATGCCGCCTGCGTTTTCTGGAAGAAATTAATATATATTTTATGTCCGCTTTAGAAATTACTAACTCCGTTTTCGTCACGGCCATCTCCGTTCTCGTTCGCAAATAACAGCCACGAAGATGTCACAGCCGTTCCGATAGCGGTCAGTGGTACTCCTTGAAGCGTTCCAGCACGTCATTCATGGGGATGTCGAGCGTTTTCAACTGGCGGAAGAAGGCCGGCAGCTCCTCGTTGTAGAATCTGGCCTTGCGTATGGCCACGATGCGCTCGCGGGCGTCGGCAGCGACAAAGTAGCCCAGCCCGCGCTTGTTGTAGAGAATCTGCTGTTGCTGCAGGTAGTCGTACGAGCGCACCACGGTGTTGACGTTTACCTCCACGTCGGCGGCATATTCGCGCACGGAGGGCACGCGCCCCTCGGCGGCATAGTCGCCCTGCAGGATGCTATCGCAGATGGTCTGCGCAATCTGCATGTATATCGGGGTGGTTTCCTTGAAATCCATGGCAACAGGCGATTTTTAGCGTTTCAACAAGCCCGGTCGCGTCAGCTGCGTGCGCGCCAGCAGCCGGTAGCCCAGCCACAGGCCGCCTACGAGCCACAGCAGGCCGTGCGCCCACCAAAGCGCCGTGGGGGAAACCGGGACAATTCCAAGCCAAAGTGAATGCATAAGAATCTTCGCGCCGATGAGGACATAGGCAATGACGCAAAAGAGAATCTTGGCGAACGATCGCTTCTGGAACAGGATGGCTCCCAGCGTGAAGGCTCCCCAGAGGAACAGGAAGGAGGCATAGTAGCCCGAGTTCTCAAAGTGCAGGTTTTCGGGCAGGAAGTGTTGCTTCATGTTGGTCAGAATGTCCCACAGCATAAAACCGTTTACGGCCTCGGCATTCACGCTGCCGAGCAGGGGAAGGAAGGCCAGGCTCACCAGTCGTGCCAGAGCGATGAGCACAGGCATGGCCAGCAGGAAGAGCACGGCCGTCAGCTGGCGCGAAACGAAGCGCTCGGCGTTGGTCACCGGCAACATGAAGAAGGCCTGGCGGCTTTGTTTGTCGCACAGCACGTAGTCGTGGACTTGCGTCAGCAGACCCAGCAGAAAAGCCAGGGACGTATAACACAGCGTGGTGCCAGTCATGATGACAAACAGTTCACTGCGGGAGTCGATGTCCACTTGCCCTTCCATATTAGCATGCATGGCAAAACGCATGGCCCAGAGCATAAAACCCGCGGTGAATATCACAACCAGAACGAGGGATGTGAGATAGCGCTTGCGGTTTATCGTCAAGTCGTAGCGCATCAGTTCGAGGGTACGGCGGATATTGATTTTTTCCATGGTATTCTTTTTATTTTTCAAGGTTAGTAAACACCTGCTCCATCCGTTCGCCGGCCGTCAGGGTGGCGTTGAAGAGCAGTTCCAGATTCAGTTTTGTCTCGTCCTCACCGGCTTGCCGGGTGAATATGCCGGCCTCGCCGCCCAGAGTGTGCTGCGAGTAGATGGGCGTTGCCGTCTCGTCGGGGCGCACCATGCGGAAGGCCAGACGCTGCGTGATGTCCTCGGCCCGGCGGTCGAGCAGCAGGCGGGTGTTGCCGATGATCATCACGCGGTCGATGAGGGCTTCCACGTCGCCCACCTGATGGGTGGAGATGACCACCGTGCGCTCGTCGGTCATGGCCCGGGCTACAGCCCGGCGGAACTGGCTCTTCGAGGGGATGTCGAGGCCGTTGGACGGTTCGTCCATGAGCAGCAGCGACGTGTTCGTAGCCAGGGCAAAACTCAGGTAGGCCTTCTTCTGCTGGCCCATGGAGAGCTGGCCCAGATGGACGTCAGGCGTCAGGTCGAACTCCTCCAGGCTGCTGTGCATCAGTTGCTCGCTGTAGTTGGGATAGAACGGCGCGTGCAACCGCACATAGTTCTTCAGACTCATGTTCGGCAGCCGGAAGGTTTCCGGCAACAGATAGAGGTCGCCCAAGGCTTCTGGCCGGCGCTCGCGCATCTCCAGACCATGGTACTTCACGCTGCCCTCTTGCGGGAACAACAGCCCCGACAGCAGGTAGAGCAGCGTGCTCTTGCCGGTGCCGTTCTTGCCCAGCAGACCGTAAATGCGGCCCGGTTCCAGTCTGAACGACACGTTCTCAAACACCGCCGGACGCTTGCGCCCGTAGCGGTAGCTCAGATGACTTACTTCAATCATTGTTTTAACTGTTTAGTGTAATAGTGTATTATGACACTGCAAATGTACGGCGTTTTCTCAATACGAGCCAAATTTATGGGGAGAAAATTTTTCGGAAAAGTTGCCAGATGGTGCTCAATACTTAGCTAAAGTTCTGTGAACAAGCGATAAAACGTCAAGACAAAATTTTTGAAAAAAGTTTCGTCATGCAGGTGGTTAACTTCGCCCGGGCGGACCGCCTGCTTGTGGAGACGAAGGCGCATTTGGAAATGTCTAAATCCGATTTAGACCGGACTAACTCCGTTTTCGTTGTCCGCCGCCGCTCCCCGAAGCGTCAAACCCCTGCCATGTGCATGGGGGGGCCTGCTTTGGTGTGGCGATGCGCCGTGCTGAAGTAAAAAATTTGCCCCTGCCTGGGGGGAGGCAAGGGCAAGTGAAGGCAATCTGCGGATGGAGGCTCAGTATTCGTCAATCTGGAGTTCGCGGCGGTAGCGGTCGAGCTCACGCTGGAGTTGGCGGGTAATCTTTTCGTAGCCTTTCTGCCCATATACGTTGTGGAGCTCGAGCGGATCGTTCCGGAGGTCGTAGAGTTCCATGTAGTCTATGTCGGGGGCATCGACGATGTAGCCGTCCTTGACCATCCACTGGAAACTGTTGTACTCGCGTGTGCCGGGCATGCGCTGATACTTGTTCTCCTGCTGGGCGCGCGTGCCGCCGCGGCCATAGAAGTGGATGAGTTTGTATCGGTCGGTGCGCACGCCGTCGTGCTTGCGGGTGAGATGCCAGGTGGGGTAGTCGTAGTAATGGTAATAGATGCTCTTGCGCCAGTCTTTCACGGGCTCTCCGCTGAACAGTGGGGTGAGCGGGCGGCCGGTCATCTCCGCGGGTTGCGGTGCCTCGGCGAGCCGGAGGAATGTGGGGGCGAAGTCAATGTTCTGCACCATCTGGCGGCAGACGCTGCCGGGGCGGATGTGGCCGGGATACATCATGACGAGCGGGGTGCGGAGGCTCTCCTCGTACATGAAGCGCTTGTCGAACCATCCGTGTTCGCCGAGATAGAAGCCTTGGTCGCTGGTATAGACCACGAGGGTGTTTTCCAGCAGATGGTTCTTTTCGAGATAGTCGAGCAGTTGGCCCACGCTCTCGTCAACGGCATGGATAACGCTGAGATAGTCGCGCAGGTAGTGCTGGTATTTCCATACGGCGAGGTCGCGGCCCTGGGGCGGGGCGGCATTGAAACTGTCGCTGCGGGCCTTGAAATAGTCGTAGAGCACCTCGGTCTGGTTCTGGTTGAGACCGCCGACGAAGCGTGAGAGCCGGTAGGTGCGGTTCTTGAAAGTATCGACCTTGAGGTCGTTGAGCAACTCCATGTGGTTGCCGATGTGCATTTTCTGCGTGCGTGTGGCACTGCCTCGGGTGGCGTAGTCGTCCCAGAAAGTGGGCGGCAGGGGGAAGTTGACGCGGTCGTACATGCCGAGGTGGCGCAAGGCCGGAATCCAGTTGCGGTGGGGCGCCTTGTGGTGCACCATGAGACAGAAGGGTTTCGACGGGTCGCGCTGGTTGAGGAACTCAATGGCGTGGTCGGTGATGAGGTTGGTGGCGTAGCCTTCCTCACGCAGGTATTTGCCGCCGGTGTCCTGACCGCGGAACACGGGGTTGTAGTACGTGCCCTGGTCGTTGAGCACGTGATAGTAGTCGAAGCCCTTGGGCGTGCCGTCGAGGTGCCACTTGCCCACCATGGCCGTTTGGTAACCGGCGCGCTGCAGCAGTTCGGAGACGTAGGTCTTGGTGGTGTCGATGCCCTCGGCCAACTGGCGCTGGCCGTTCAGATGGCTGTAGAGGCCGGTGATGAGGCAGGCCCGTGAGGGGGCGGAGAGCGAGTTTTCCACAAAAGCCTGGTCGAAGCGCATGCCCTGACGGGCGATACGGTCGATGTTGGGCGTGGGAGCGAGCCGGCCCACGGGGTCGCCGTAGGCGCTGATGGCCTGGTAGGCATGGTCGTCGCTCATAATATAAAGAATGTTGGGGCGGCTTTCGCTCTGTGCCGCCAACTGGCCTACGGCACACGTGGCGGCGGCCACGGGCAGGAGGGTGCGTCGGGAGGGTATTCGCATGGTTGAAGAGAGTTTTATTTGACGAAACGCCGGGTGAGAGGCAGGGCCCAAAGCAGGCGTGTGACAGCATAGGATGCGGCGAAGGTGGTCAAGGCCATGAGGGCGATGCGCAGGGCGTAGGGCAGACCGCTCACGTCGTAGAGGTCATAGGTCATCTGGATGATGGGGAAGTGGCACAAGTAGATGCCGAACATCATGGCGGCCATGCGTGAGAGCCATGGGCGCGACTTCACCTGCAGCCGCATGAAGATGAGGAATACGCCCACGGTCTGAAGCATCACGTTCAGACCGCACATGAGCCACGGTATTTCGAGATACTGGTATTGGCCGGGGAACATGGAGTTCACCCAAATGTAGCCGAAGGATGTGCCGCAGTAGCCCAGCAGGTACATGGGCACTGCCACAAGCAGCGTCTTCGTCCACGACCAGCGCGGCGGCCACGTCTTCAGGTAGTAGGCCAAGAGCATGTAACCCATGAAGCCGGAGAGGTAGTAAATGGAGTGGAAAATGTTCCAGTCGCACATGCCCCAGAGGTTGGCTCCAAGGGGCGAATGGCTGGTCATGCCGGCCAGCGTGGCCAGCAGCCGCAGATAGGGGAACAGCAGCGACACGCCCCAGAGGATGAGCACCGTGCCGACGTCTCGGCGTGTGGCCGTGCGCAGCCAGCCGTTGACGATGGGCAGGGCCAGGTAGAGTCCGATGAGCATGTAGAGATACCACAGGGGAATGGTATCGACATTGAAGTTGAACACCCACGTGTAGAGTTTCGTTCCGAGCGATTGTGGCGTGTAACTGGCCACATCGACAAAGGGATTGCCGGTGGAGGGATTGCCATAGACGTAGTAAGCGTAGCTCACCAGCGGCAGCACAATTGACCAGAAGGCCAGCGGCCAGAGGATGCGGCCGATGCGTTTCCTGTAGTAGCCGCCCACGCTGTATTCGCCGCGAACGGGCAGCAGCAGCCAGCCGCTTACCATGACGAGCAGCGTCACGCAGGGCCGCCCGATGCTTTCCAGATACACGCCGGTGAGAAACTGTGTGCGGTCGTTGTTGAATTGCGCAATGAAGTCATCACATACGTGCGACCATACCACGGCGAAGATGGCGACGATGCGCAGCACGTCCACCCATCCGTAATTGTCCTTCTTAATCCAGTCCATGATTACAGTATTCTGACGATACTTGCCGCCCAGAAATTGGCCAGTTCAATGGCTCCCTGGGGGTTGGGATGGAGGTAAAAGGGTCCGGCGTTGCCCTGCTCGGTGGTGAAGAGGTCGGTGCGGCCTTCGAAGTAGCTGAAGGTTTCCTTCAGTCCGGGAAATACGCGCCTGGGCTTCTGCTGGGCGTAGTTTTCGAGCAGGCGGTCTATCATGGGATGGTACGACTTCAGGCGCATCAGGCCGGCACGCATGTAGCGCGTGGCGTTGTAGGTGCTCTCGCTGTACCACAGGGGATACTGCACCACGACTTTAGCTTTGGGGTAGCGCTGCAGCAGTTCGTCGATGATGACCTTCAGGTTGGTGTAGTATTGCTCCTTGGCCACAGGCGCCCCGAAGCAGCCGTCCTGGGCGCTGTCGTTGGTGCCGAGCATGATGGTGAAGACGAGCTGGCCCTTCAGCTGGCTCAGTTCGTCGGCGGCTTTCACTACCGGGGGCCAGTAGTGGTCGGCGATGGGCAGGAAATCCGTGGTGGTGGCTCCGCTCACGCCGCAGTTGCGCACCTCCACGTGCCGGCCCGTCTGCTGTGCAATGGCCTTGCCCACGTGTACGGGCGGTGCCTGGGTGGCGCGGTCGGGCAGGGTGGCCCCGTAGGTGATGCTGTTGCCGATGAACACGATGTTCACATCGTCGGCAGCCCGCAGGCTCACGGCGGCCAGCAGGCAGAGGAGGGAAAGAACGAGTTGTTTCATAACGTGTATTCTTGTTTTGATGATTATGCAGACAAATTTACGAAAAAACGTGTGCAGCGCCAAAAGTCACCTGAAGTTTTGTCGTGTGACCCGTAAGAAAAAAGAAAAAATTTTGACATTTCCGGGATAGAGGCCCGATTTCGGCCGTCATAAGTGGGACTTCGGCTCGCAGAAACGGCGTTTCAAAAATCTGAAGCGCCGTTTCTGTTTGATGATGTTTGAGGCCCTATGAAAATCAACGGATTGTAAAATGGTTGGAATCTTTTCAAAAAATCTTTACATTTCGTTCCTCTCCGACAGAAAATGAAAAGGCGGAAGACCTTCAAAAGTCTTCCGCCTTTTTTATGGATAGTCAATGGTGGTTTACTTGACAGCTACTTTCTGTCCGTTGACGATGTAGATGCCCTTGGGCAGGTTGACCTTGGTGGCGCCGTTGATGCTGCGGCTGACGAGGAGCTGTCCGCTGACGTTGTAAACGCGCAGGGGGCCGTTGCCGTCAATGACGAGGCCGCCGTTGGCAGTGCGCACGCGGGTCTGGCGGCCGTTGTCGGCCACGGTCTTGCGGATGCCGTCGGTGAGTCCGTCGGCCTCGAGGATTTCAAAGTTTTCCTTGTAGAGGACGAATGACTTGATGACCGACTGGCTGAATCCCGGCAGGTTGTAGAGCACGCCGAGCGAGAGGGTGGTCTCGTCGAGCAGGGTGAAGAGGATGCTGCCTTTCTCAAGGGTGGCGCTGGCCAGTGCCTCGTCAAGATTGGCGTTGCTGGAGAGGGTGTTGCCTTCGGTGGCCACGAGGTAGCAGCGGCCGGTGTTGGCCTGCTCGTCACAGTTGATGGCGAAGCGGTAGCTGCCGGCGGGCAGGGTGACGGTTTGCCATACCTGCTTGTCTGTCATTTCGTCGGGAAAGCCGTTCCAGCTGGTGGCGGCGTTGAAGGTGTAGCCGTATTTCTTGTCAACAAAGACACCGAGGTCGTCGGCCTGGGCCATGATGTCACCCTTCCAACCGGAGGTCTCCGTCTCGCTTTCCAGCTGGCAGAAACGGTCGCCCTGCACGTCGCTGACGAAGTTGTCGGTGTGGATGAATTTCATCTTATAGTTGGTGAGATACTGCTCGCTCACGTCTTCGGCCGTCTGGACGTCGGTGCCCAGATCGAGGGCGAAAACGCCGGTGGAGGGCACGAAGAGCTCGGTGGGCAGGGCCGTGGCCTTGACCGTGGCGGTATGGTTCTGGCCGGAGGCGTCGGCAAGGGTCTTGGTGCCGTCGTTGAACTTATAGTAAGCGAATAGTCCGCCTTCCTTGGCGGCGTCGATGTCGTTGATGGGGTTGTTCACCTCGGCCTTGATGGTCGGTCCGGTGCGTCGCTCGGTCCACAGGCTGAGCTCGTCGATGGTGGCGTGGAGCGGTGTTTCGCCGCCGAGGATGAAGTCACTCCAGGCGGGTGAGGTCATGAGCACCGTGCCGTTGCCGCTGGCAACGCCGTCGCGGTAGAAGTAGATGCGGGCGCTGTTGTAGGCTATGGTATAGTGGTGCCACTCGCCGGGAATGATGAAGCCCTTGGTGGAGTTGACGGTGCGGGTGCCCATCTTGACGGTGAGCGTGCCGTCGGCTTTGGTGGTGGCGCTGAATTGGCCGTTGGAGGAACTCATCAGTGTGGCAACTTCGCTCTTGTCGGTCTTCATCCACCAGTCGATGGTCATTTTCTTGTAATTCTCGGCGAAGGGATTGTCGAACGTGATGGTTTCGCCCTGACCCTGGAAGCGGAATCCGGTGAGGGAATAGTCGCTGCAGACGAGGAGGGCGTCCTTCTTGGTGACGGTGTTGCGGCCGTCGGCGTTCTCGGCGGTGTGGGCCACGGTATAGAGGCCGGTGTACTTCGGTGTGAACGACGAGGAGGAACCGTTGACGATGGTGTGGTGGCTGTCGTTATAGACATCCCAATATTGGGTGACGGGCGAACCGGTGGTGGAGTCGCGCAGGTAGGCCTTGGTGTCAACGAGCACGATGGAGGGATATACCTCAAAGTTCACGTTGGGGCCGTTGGAGGTTACGGTCACCTGATGCTTGGCTGTGGCGGTGCCGGCGGCGTTGGTGGCCGTGAGAACGACATCGTAAGTGCCGGTGCGGGCATAGGTGGCCGTGGCGTTGGTACCGGTCACCGCCGGCTCGTTGGCACCGGTGAGGGTCCATTGGTAAACGGCATCGGTGTTCTTAGACTTGTTGATAAAAGAGAAAGTCTGTCCTGCGGGCAGTTTCTCGGCCGAAACGGTAAAGTCGGCGTTGGGCTTTTCTGCAGCATTGATGAAGGCCTGGCGTGTCACGACGAGAGAGTCGCCGGTGGCATTGTAGGCTGTGAGCACAATGTCGAAACTGCCGGTTTTCGGGAAAATGAACGACGGCTTGAGAGCGGTGAGGTTAGTGACTCCGGCGTCGGGGGCATTCCACTTCCAGCGGGCACAGCCCAGGAGAGTCACTTCGGGCACCACTTCGGCGCCTTGCCGGTAACTGCGGACCAAGAGTGAGAAATCGGCGCTGAATGTTTTCCCGCTGAGAATGGAGTTGTCGGTGTCGGCCGTGCTGGTGCCCTCGTCAAGGTAGGGCGCATGGTGCAGACCGGCGCCATCGCGCAACTTCTTCTCCCCGTCCACCTCAATCTCGTCCATCATGTAGTAGGCCAGCAGGTCGGGCTCCGAGGCAGGATTGAGTACGGGCACGTCCATGTCGGTGACAATCTGCTCGGCGGTACGGGCCGTCTTCCAGATGCGTACATCGTCGAAGTAGCCTTTCAGCAAGTGGCCTTCGCCGCCGAACTCGAAGTTGAGCATCTGCGGCAGTCCCGACTTGATGGTCGAGTTCAGTGTGCCTGCCTGCTTTCCATTAATGTACAGTGTCAGCCGCCGGCCGTCCACGGTGACGGCGATATGGTTCCACTGCTTTGGCTTGACGGCCTGTACGGCAGAGGTGACGCGGCCGGCGCTGGCGTTGGTCCATCCGGCACGAATCTGGTTGGAACTGGTCGGAGTAATGACGAATGAGCCCCAACCGGGGCCCACTTGTTGAAAATCGGCATGTACTGTGTCGGGCTTCATCCAAAACTCAATGGTGGCCTGTTCCATGGCCTTGCTGAAGACGTCAGGGATGCGAAACCCCGAAAGGTTGAAGTAGCGCACCAGATTGTCGCCGGTGCCCGGAGCGACTGTTGTCACATGAAACACGTCGCTCTGTACGGACAGGCCTTTCTTGTATTGCGCAGCCACGGTATATCCGGCGTTTGTGTCGTCCGATACATCGAAGGCACCGGCATCGTTGCCGAGCGTGGTGAGTTTTTTGCCGTCCTTATAGACTATGTAGCCGGTGAGTTCTGATGAGCAGGCGGCGGGGGCTTCCCACTTCAGTGAGGTGCCGTCCATGTGCACGTTGCGTGCCGGGTTCATCTTGTCATTACTGACGATGGCGGTGAGCATGGTGGTGCGCCCGTCGTTGAGTATTTCCACCTTGTCGAAGGTGAACGGTACGGTGTTGTTCACCGTGTAGTCCGTGAAATTGCAACTGTTGATGGTGCCTGTGCCTTCGGCTCCGCTGGTGGTGCGGACGAAGAAGAAGAGCTTCACCGGTTGTGACAGGTCGAGGTCTTTGGTCAGTGCCGTAATGTCATAGGACAAATCGGTGGGATTGACCAGCGTCTCCTTGTTGAAGGCCACGTTGCTGCCATTGAGGGCTTCGTCGGCGAACTGGAATGTGGTGAACTCCTTGACCTCCTCGGGTTCGGTGGCATCGAGGTTGGTGCTGTAGCCCACGCCAATCTGTACCTCACGGCTGTTGCTGTAGTTCAGGTTCACATTGATGGCGCGGTCCTTGGGGGCGCGTTCGAGCGGCTTGGCCAGTATCAGGCCCATGTCGATGTACTGACCGCCGGTGGTCTGGTGCGTGTGGATGGCAAAGACGTTTTCGCCCTTGCGGTTGAGGGCGGCGATGGCTTGTTCAGAGAACGCGATGGTCTTGTAGTCGGTCACGTAGCCCGTCACGCTGTATATCTTCACGCCGTTGAGATAAACTTCCGTGTCCTCGTCGTAGAAGAGGCGCATGGCCAGCTGGCTTGCTTCTTCTTCCGTCAGGTTGAGTGTCACGGTCTTGCGTATCCAGATGTCGCTGGTCTTCCATGTGGTGCCCAGGGTGGCTCCGCCGGGGCCGTCGCCCTTGAAGCCGGCCAGGCCGGATGACCAGCTGCTGTCGTCAAATTCGGACAGATACCAGGTCTTGCTGTCGGGCGCTGCGGTGGTGTACTTCCAGGTTTGCTTCTCCACGTTGGCCGTGGGCAGTATGTAGTCGGGTTTCACGCCTGTCCCTTCGATGGCCAGGCGGTTGCTGCGGTAGATGCTGGCCACGTCGCTCTTGGGGATGCGGTCGTAGGTCATCAGACCGTTAAGTTCGGCCTCCACGTCGGTAATCTGCGTATAGACGGCGGCGCTCAGTCCCTGCTCGGCGCGGCCGATGGCCAGGATGTTGCTGTAGGTGTCGTAGATGCTGTCCATAGCCTCGGGCGTGGGAGCGGCGGTGTAGTTCACCTGGCTGTTGCTCCACTTGTGGCCGTCCACGGCATAGGTGATGCCGCCGTATTCACCGCAGGCTGTGGCCTGGGTGGTGCTGGTGGGAGGTATGGGCGAGGGGTAGGGGTGCGTGTCCTTGATGTCGGCGTAGCCGTAGTTGCTCCAGCCGCTGCCCTCGTTGATGAGGCGCGTCTTGTCCAGGCCGCGCACGATGAAGGTGCTGTTCTTTGTGCCCACGGCGTCCTGCGGGCCCTGGCCTTCGTTGTAGAGCACCCACATGATGATGCTCGGCACGTTGTAGTGGGTGTTGACCATGGCCTTCAGTTCGTTGTTAAACTGCACCGAGTCCAGGGGGATGTTGCCGCCGTAGGTGTTGGTCGAGGGCATGTCCTGCCATACCATCAGGCCGAGCTTGTCGCACCAGTAGTACCACCGGCGCGGCTCCACCTTGATGTGCTTGCGCACCATGTTGAAGCCGTAGCGCTTCATCATCACGATGTCGTTGGCCAGTGCCTCGTCGGTCGGGGCGGTGTAGATGCCGTCGGGCCAGAAACCCTGGTCGAGCGGGCCCATCTGGAACAGGTATTTGTTGTTCAGCTGCATGCGGATGAATCCCTCGTCGTCTTTCTTCATCGAGATCTTGCGCATGCCGAAGTAGCTCTTCACCTTGTCCTGCTTGCCGCGGCTGTCGTTCATCGTGATGTTCAGGTCGTAGAGGAACGGGTGGTCGGGGCTCCACAGGTCGGGGTTCGTGATGGTCAGCGTCATGTCTTCGCCCACCTTGGCCTTGCCTGTGGCCACCACTTTCTTCTCGTGCATCACTTCCACGCTGAAGTCCGTGGCCAGCGAGGCGTCGCCGCCGGCCTTCACGCTCACCTTCACCTGGCTCTTGTCCACGTCGGGCACGATGGTCAGGTCGTCTATGTAGGCGTCGTTCACCGACTCCATCCATACCGGCTGCCAGATGCCGCTCACGCTGGTGTACATGATGCCGCCCGGCGAGAGCGTCTGCTTGCCGCGGGCGTAGCAGCCGTTGTTCGTCGGGTCATATACTTTCACCTCCAGAGTGTTCTCTCCGGTGCCGTTCACCAGTGTCGTAATGTCGAACGTGAAGGGGTCGTAGCCGCCTTTGTGCTCGCCGGCCTGCTTGCCGTTCACCGTCACCACGCACTGCCAGTCCACGGCCTCGAAGTGCAGCAGCACCCGCTTGCCCTTGGCCAGCCAGCCCTCGGGCACGGTGAACGTGCGGCGGTAGCCAAAGTTGGCATAATATTTCTTGATACCTGAAATGGCCGATTCCACGCAGAAGGGCACCAGGATTTCCTGGGTCATCGACTCGGGCAGGCTGGCCTCGATGCTGCTCAGGCTCGAGAATTGCCAGATGCCGTTCAGGTTTCGCCACTCGTTGCGAACCAGCTGCGGACGGGGATACTCACCCAGCACGTTCTCGGGGTTCACGTCGCTGGCCCACTGCGTCATCAGCGGTGCTTTCAGCATTTTCCATGCGGCGCCCTGGGCCGACAGGCTCAGCGCAGCCACCATCAGGAGAGCCGTAAGGGCTCTTTGCATTTGGGAAAAATGTTTCATTTTTTTCGTATTTTATATTTGTAATTGTCGCTTCTGTGTAGGGACTGGTGCTCCCCATTTTTCTGAAAAGCACTTATTTCGCCGCAAAGATATGAAAAAACTCCATTCCGCCACGCGCGCGAACATATAATATATATTAAATTCTTCTTTTCCTGTGTTCCTTATTTTCCAAAAAATCTTTACATTCCCCTGGCAGAGGTCCCTTTTCGGCCGTCAGAAGTGGGACTTCGTCGCGCAGAAACGGCGTTTCAAAATTTCGAGGCGCCGCTTCTGTTTGGCTACATCTGAGACCCGATGATAATCAGCGGATTGCCAAACGGCCGAAATTTTTCCAAAAATTTTTGACACTTTCGCGCTCTGGGCCGAGTTATTGCCGAGTGAGAACAAATATACCTTATTATATATAGTGCGCAATCGGTTTTGCATGTCCCTTGAAACCCGGTTTTCGGGTCAAATTTCCGGCCAAAATCAAGAAAAATGGAGGAAAATGACTTTTTGAAGGTTAAAAACGAATTTTTTTTCGAATTTTATTTGGAGTTTTGTGCAAAACTATATACATTTGCAAGTTGAATATTGGCTTATTGTCACTCGTAGTTAACAATTCGTCGGGCCCGCAGCGGTCTCCGGCGAGGGCTTGTGAAAGGTGGCTGTGGCCGATGAACAAAGGAAAGTAGCAAATTTTTGATTAATGTTTTTAAATACATGTTTTATGAGTAAACTGAAGTTTAATCTGACGCTCCTGTTGGCATGTTTGCTGACAGCAGTGCCGGCCAGCCTTTGGGCTGACCTGAACTATTCCTACGACGAGGATGCGAAGACCGCTACGGTCGTCAAAGCCGCCGAGGGTAGTGCGTATGAAGGCGCCATCGTCATTCCGGCCACCGTTACGAAAGGTGAGACGGAATACACGGTGACTGCTGTAGATGCTGGAGCTTTCTCAAGAACGGCCATTACCGAACTCACGGTGCCCAGCACCGTGACGTCCATGGGTATGGATGCAGCCGCTTATTGTGGAAGCCTTAAGAAAGTCACTTTGGGCAATGGTATCAAGACCCTTGGCCAAGGCGTGTTCTTCTCTTCTGCTGTTGAAGAAGTAATCATTGAAGGTCCGACGACCTCTCTGCCCGGTGCTCCGGCTTACTTCCTCAGCTCAAACCCGACCCTTTTGGCCGATCCTCTCACGGTGGCCAATCTGCCGGGCACATGGAAGCCTTTGTTCTCTTCCATTACAGCAAATGAGAATTCAGAAATGTCGCAGGCTGTGTACAACGCCCTGCTGAATTTCTACAAGACAAAGTCGTTCACCGCCGGCACTCGTCCGGGTGAATACAGTGCAGAAGGCGTTACTGCCTTTGAAACTGCCATGACTGCAGCCGAGGGTCTCGGTGCCAACGCTACCGATGCCGACCGTGGCAAGACCATGGCCCAGTTGGTAAATGCTGCGAACAACGTTTCGTTGATTCCTATTACCGAAGGCTACTACTTTATCGTTTCCGACAATGCCAAGATTGCTCAGACGCAAAGTTCAGAGAAAGCAGCCTATTTGGATACGGCTGCTGACGATGAAGGTCCGAAGGGTTACCTCTATTGGGGCGAACTCAGCAAGACCGAAGCCAAGTTCCTCTTTAAGCTGACTGCCGGTGAGGGCGAGGGCAAATGGAATGTCTTCAACCCGGCCACCAAGCTCTATGTTGGCGAATGCTTAGGCTATACGAAGAAAGTGCCTAACTCTGAAACCGCCGCTTCTTTGGAATTCGTTCCCCTGGGCGAAGCTTCCTATAAGTGG
The DNA here is from genome assembly GCA_017940565.1 of Bacteroidaceae bacterium. Taxonomy (GTDB): domain Bacteria; phylum Bacteroidota; class Bacteroidia; order Bacteroidales; family Bacteroidaceae; genus UBA6382. Next base: position 52,196 of record JAGAYH010000005.1, read on the forward strand.
CGCAGCATGGCTGGCACGCAGGAATGGACCTTCTGCCCGCAAGGCAATCCTGGCGGTGCCAGTGCAGGCCCGTCCTATGTATGGGGCTACAACAATGCAACAGCTCCTCACGTAGAGTCCACTTGGACACTGGTTCCCGCAACTGATGAGGAAGTTGCAGCCCTCTTCCCCAACCAAGCCGCTCTGGCCGAAACGTTGGCTACTGCTGAGCAACTGAAGGACAACTGCTGGTACTGGAAGAATGTCATTGGCAAGGGCCAGATGGAATTCGACTCCAAGCAGACCACCACGCTTCCCCAAGGCAAGGGTACTCTGAACGGTGACGAAGTGGGCCAGATTGTAAGCAACGCTCTCTATGCCGAATATACCGAAGCTATCGAAGCTGCCAAGGCCGCTGTTGAAGCCGGAGACGAAGAAGGCGCTGCCGAAATCAACACGAAGCTCGACTCCCTGAACAAGGTAATCGCTGCTATCGATACTTACGAAGCTGAAAAGGATGCCGCAACGCTGGCTAACCCGTTGACCGAAGGCTACTATGTTGTAATGGCCGGTTTGGCTGACCAGTGCAACGAAGTCATCAAGGTGATGGGCTACGACGCTGTGGCCAAGAAGATGGTTCAGCAGAACTACGCTGAAAACTATGCCGGCCAGATCTTCGAAGTAACTAAGAGCACAACTGAAGGCTCATGGAACTTCAAGAACGTGGCTGCCGGCCAGTATCTCGGCAAGGCCAACGGCACCGCCCTCGAACTGAGCGACGAACCCGTTAACCTGACGCTGAAGACCCACCGTCCTGACTGGGGTTACTCCAAGCGCGTACGTCTGCGCTTCTTCGTAGACGGCGAAGCTACCAACTGGAGCACACGTCCCACCGGTGACGATGTGAATGCCGCTTCCGGTCAAGACTGGCAGCTCATCTGGGTTCTCCGCAAGGTGGACTACACCCCGCAGAGCGACGCCGTTGAGGCCCTGACCAAGGCTCTGGCTGAAAGCGATATCGCTGCCAACTATCCGTTCGCTTACTACGACGACAACGACCAGAAGACGCTGGCCGACGGCTCCAACTCCTGCGACGGTACCGAACTGGGTCAGTATCTGCCCAACGAGCTCCGTCTGAACTTGCTCGAGGCTCGTGCCAATGCTCAGGCTGCTGTTGACGGCGGTGAAGTGACCGACGCTGACGCTACGGCTCTGACGCAGGCCATCAACGAAGCCGTTGAAGCCATCCAGACTGCTTACGAACAGCTGCCGGAATTCAAGCCTGGCATGGGTGCCGACGAGGTAGCCATTCCGCTGGTTGACGGTGGTGTTTATTACATCCTCCATGGCTTGGCCGACGACCAGGCTGGTGGTTATAATAAGGTAATGGGTGCCAAGGAAGACGGTTCGCTCTGGCGTATGAACTTCGACGATAAGGCCAACCCGAACTTCATGTACAAGTTCACGAAGAAGACTGTCTTCGTTACGAATCCTGAAGATGAAGAAGAAGAAGTCGAATACACCGTTTGGAACATTCAGAACCTCGGTACCGGTAAGTACCTCGGTCAGCACGTAACTCCTGACGGAGCAACCAAGCAGGAACTCGAACTGGCTGACAGTCCTAAGGATTACCTGATCACTTTGACAGACAACAGCGTTATCCAGGGTGGTAACCAGAAGAAGCGCAAACGCTTCGACTTCCGTGAAGCCGACTGGGATATGACGAAGTGTCTCTATGGTAACGGCGGTAGCACAACTACTGACGAGACGAAGATTCTGCTGAATCCGGGTCCCGCCGGTTGGGATTGGCGTACCGTTTGGTACTTCCGTCCGGTTCCCGAAGACCTGATTCCTAAAGACGAACCCGTTGACACCGTATTCACTGCAGACGACATCGACGAAGGCAAGCTCTACACGCTGACCTCCAAGCGCGGTGCCATGGCATTCGGTATCCTGAAGGGCACTGCCGCTAACTCCAACAAGTATATCAGCTCGCGTGCCAACGTGGATGCCACCGATGCCGAACAGCAGTTCGCATTCGTTAAGGTAGGCGACAACTACTATCTCTACAACCCGGCTGCCAAGGCTGCTATTGCTCACAACTATGCTGTCGGCTGCTCGAACGCCTATGGTCCCAAGTATGCCCTTCCTGCTAAGCTGACGCTGCAGGCAACCGGCAATGCCGAGTATCCTACGTTTGTTAAGCTCAACCGTGCATACATCAATATGCAGAATGCTTATACTAACGACTCCGTACGTGCTGCCATCAACAGCTATTCTACTCCTGACGACGGCAACCGCATCGTAATCAAGTCCGTTCCGGGCAGCGAATTCGATCCGACGGAAGCTAAGGCTGCCATTGAGGAGGGTCTGCAGTACTACACGAAGAAGTCTTATGGCATCGGTGGTGCCCGTGGTAACTGGACCATTATCGACGGTAAGATGGCCGCTACTCACAAGAGTAACAAGGGTACCGAAGTTGAAGCCATCGATCCTGCCAACAATGCTAACCAGCAGTGGGCTCTCGTTTACAACGAAGGCAACCTCTACCTCTACAACGTAGGTCAGAAGAAGTTCATCTATAAGGACGAGGCCGGTGCTACCAACCTGGCTAAGAACGATGCTACGCCTATCACTTACAGCTGGGGTAACTCTGTAAACCCGAACCTGCTGGTATTTGAAGATGGCACATGGACCATCAACAACAACAACAGCGGTGACGTAGGTCTTGGCAGCTGGTACAGTGCCGACGACGGCAACAAGGTAGAACTTACCGAGGTTGCTGACTTCGACGACGCTGCCGCACTGGCTCAGCTCAATGCTACCCGCTACGACGTAACCTTCAACCTCATGAACGAGGACAGCACCACGTTCTACAGCTACACGAAGGACTATGTTTACGACGAGGAAATCTCTGAACTGCCCGCCGCTCTGAAGAACGTTTACTACGAATATGGCACCGTGCCCACCATTACGGTTAGCACCGACGTGGCTCAGAACGTAGTTAACGTAGTTGCCAAGTGGGTTGGTCCTATGGAACTCTCCGAGGCATTCGACGACGATGCAGCCTGGTACGCTCTGAACCTCCGCAACAAGTCCATCGCTGTCAAGGGTAACGAAGACGGCACCACGGCCGTGGCTCTGAACAACTCTTACAATGCTAAGGACGTTCTGGCCGGCGACATCTGGGCCTTCAAGGGCAACAACTTCGGTGGCTTCAGCATCTACAACAAGAAGACCGGTCTCTACATGAAGGCTCCGGTTGACATTGCCAACGACGAGGTAACCCTCTCCGCTGAAGAGAACACCGACTGGATCATCGTTCCGAGCCAGTCCACCGCATTCCCCGACGAGACGGGTGCCGGTACCGGCTTCATGCTCCAGATCAAGGGTGACGATCCTCTGAACACGCTCAACCAGTATGGTGGTGAGAACAGCGCTATCCTGAAGGTATGGCACTCTCAGAACAACTATACGGATAAGGGCGGTGCCTTCCAGGTACAGAAGCCCAACGACTTCGTAGTTGACGCCATCAAGGCTATCACTGAACTGCCCGAAGGCATTGTTTACAGCCTGCCCGCTGACCTTAAGGACGAAATCTCCAACAAGGTTGAAGGCGCTGACGCTTTGTCACTGGCTGAACTCGCTGAAATTTATGACGAGGCTGTCGAAGGCCAAATCCAGCCGACCACCGGCTTCTACCGCTTGGTTAACAAGCAGTACAACGAAAAGCTCGGTATCGACAAGGACGGTGTCTTCAAGGCATCTACCGATGACCTCGGCACCATCTTCAAGCTGACCGTTGAGGGTGAAAACGTGAAACTGGCTGCCCAGGGTCTCGAAATCCCGATGATGGAAACCAGCGCAGTGACCAAGGGTGCTGAAGAAGGCATCACGGGTACACTCGTACACGCAGCCGGTACTGCTACCGCCGCATTCGACTTCCGTGGCGATGGCGAACACGACTATCCGACCTATTGCGCTATGCACATGCGTGCCAACAAGGAACTCGTAGGTTGGGAATCCGCCGCCGATGCTTCCCAGTGGTATCTCTATCCTGTAGAGAGCGTTCAGTATCCTCTCAACCTGGTTGAAGGAACTCAAGACGCTTACGCAACGATGTATCTGCCGTTCACTGTATCCGTAGAAGGCGCTGATGTATTCACCATCGAATACGTTGACGGCGACTATGCACAGCTCAAGGCTGTCAATGGCGGTGTAGTTCCCGCCGGCTCACCGGTTATCCTCAAGGGTGGTGCTAACGGAGCATTCCTCGTTCCGAGCCTCGAGGACGGCGAACCTCTCGAAGACAACATCCTCCTGGGTACATACCTCGAGATTGCCACTCCGGCCAACGGCATGATCTTCTCCGGCACTCCGGGTGAAATCGGCTTCTACAAGAACGCTAAGGACGCTGTTCCTGCCAACAAGGCTTACATCGTTGACGGTGAAGGCAACAGCAACAAGTTCATCCTTAACTTCTCCGCTACCGGCATCGCTGGTGCCAAGGTTGACCTCAAGAACGCTACTATCTACGACCTCCAGGGCCGTCGCGTTGAAAAGGCCGGCAAGGGCATCTACATTGTCAACGGCAAGAAAGTCGAGTTGAAGTAATCTGAACGCCCCTCCCTCCGGGGAGACAAGGCATAACTGTCAGGCGGTGCGCTCTCAACGGAGCGCACCGCTTCTTTTTTGCTGCACGCCCCCCCGACTTAGAGGTGGCCCCGTGGATGTAGCGGCATGTGGCGCCTCCCCTCTCCAGAGTTGTAAAACAGACCAAAGCAGCCCAAAAGGGTAAAAGTAGTTCCTTACAGAGGAACGAAAGGTAAAAAATTTTTCAATAAAAATGGATGGTTTTGTAAACGGCTGGCTTTCATCAGGTCTCAGACAGGGTCAGACAGAAGCGGCGTTTCTGAATTTTGAAACGCCGTTTCTGCGCGACGAAGTCCCACTTGTGAGCGCCGAAATCGGGCCTTTGTCGTGGAAATGTCAAGATTTTTTGGAAAAGATGAGAAATCGGGGCGGAAGGAAAAGGGATGGACGGGAGGGCCGGCAGTGATGGGGATCGGTGGCGCCCGGGAAGTCTTTCCCCTTGAGCGGTTGTGGTTTGAAGGCTGTTTCCCACCTGCATTAGCACACTTTTGGGTCTGTTTCCGGCGTGAAAACATCATTTTTTATTATTTTTCCTATTATAAAAGTGATTTTTTTACGAAAAAATTTGTTGGTTCTGAAAATTGTCGTACTTTTGTGGACTATAGTAGCGTAAAGTGTCTTATTGTCTGCTGACGTGAGATGCCGCCCCGTGAAAAGACAGTAAATATATAAACATAAATAATTCCAATAATTGTATCAATGAGAAAGTTAATGAAATCTGTTCTCTTGCTGATAGTAGCACTATTGGCTTGGGATGCTTCCATGGCCCGTTCATGGAAGGCAGGTGAAGTGGTGGCAGGTGCCGACCTGAAGGCCGGTGATGTCATCCTGATGAAAAACCGTAACACCTCCGACACCTGGTGCACGTGGTACGGTAGCTATGTAGGTGAGTATTCGAAAGGCCGCCAAAACGGCTTTACCAATGCCACCTGTGAACTGGGACTTTTCTCTGCTATCAAGGACCGCAGCGCCCTCCTTTTGGTCGAAGGTCCTACAGTGGGTGAAGCCCCCTCATTCTATCTTCAGGACGTGGCTACGGGCCGCTACATGAAAGGTGTAGAGGACGACACGCAGGCAACCGTCTGGGTGGCTACCACGGCTGAAGCTACGAACTACCAGTTCGACGATGAGGCCCCCTTCGCATGGAAACATGTCTCGGGCGACGCCGCCTGGTATTTCCGCCCCTTCCACGCCTACGGCTATACCTACTATGGCCAGGGTGGCAGCGACATGGCCGGATGGGAACTCTACTACGCCGTAGAAGAGGAGACCTCCGTGACCCGCGGTATCCAAGTGGCTTACAGCGAACTGAAGGACGGCATGCGCATCATGCTGCAGGTGCCCTACCAGTACAACTCGCCGCTGGCCATCGGTAACCAGTACATGGACAACATCGAAAGTGCCTCTGCCAGCCAGCTGCACGTGTCCAACGGTTACGGCCCCAGCAACGTGTTCGTGCTCGAAGCCGACGAAGAAGTTGACGGCGCTTTCTACGTTAAGAACGAAAGCACTGGCAAGTATATCTCCTGTGACGGTAGCGCCACCTGGCCCATGGTTGACTCGAAGGAAGACGCTATCAGTTTCCTCTTCGGCGAGCAGAGCCTGATTACTTACAACTACTGGAACCGTCCCGGCGGCAACGTACGCAACGACCTGACTTGCTCCATGATTACCTCCGACGGCGCCAACAAGTTCGGCTCCGCCCACAACTACAACCGCATCGTTTGCGACTGGAATGACGTAGGTCTCTGGAACATCTATCTGGCCGAAGACGCCAAGAGCGTTCGCGGCGAACTGGCCGACCTCATGAACAAGATTGGTGGCGAAACATTCGAAGCCGGTGAAGAAAAGGGTCAGTACGATCCCAGCGCAGTAGCCGCATTCGAAGATGCCAAGACCACGGCCAAGTCACTCCTGGGTGTCAGCGAAGACCAACCCACCGAAGACGAATATGCCGCAGCCATCAAGGCTCTGGAAGGTGCCTATGCCGCCGTTACCATGGCTCAGAACAGCGGTAACATGTCCATGTGGAAAGAAGGCGAACAGATTCCGTACGACCAGCTGAAAGTGGGCGACGTCATCCTGCTGAAGAACGCCAACTACCAGGCCGTAAACAACTACGGCATCTGGCTGAGCGGCTCCATGAGCACGATACGTAACGCTTGGCAGACAGCCAACCAGAACCTCGGTATGCTGCCCGAAATCATGGACGGCAGTGCCTACGAACTCGTGGCCGCTCCCGAGCAGCACGAAGGCGTGCCTTCTTACTACCTGAAGAATGTCATCACCAACAAGTATGTCTATTGCTTCAACATTGAAGGCGGCGCCCAGCAGAACACGGTGCTCACCGCCAACATTGACGAGGCTACCCCGTTCGAAATCATGAGCGCCAGAGAGTACTCCGGCAGTCAGAACTATGACGAAGACGCAGCCAGTCTGGTTACCTTCGAAAAGAGCGAAGATGCTGAAGGCAATGTAACCGAAACCGCATGCTGCTTCAGTCCGTTCCACTTCCACGGCTTCACCTACTACGGTAGTGCCACCGACATGTGCGGATGGAAATTCTTCAGAGCCGACCAGGCCGGAAAGCAAATCATCCGCGGTGCGAAGTTGACTTCCAACCTCTTGGTCGCCGGCAAGCGCATCCTGATCAACAACGGCGCATCCTATTTTAATGAATGCGGATTCTACCAGTGGCTGAACTCCAGTCCTACAGTTAAGACGTTGAACGACGGTACTGGCGCTCCGGGCTCTGGCAGCAGCATGGGTTACAAGCCAGCTCAACTCGGCTCATTGTCGTTCATGGCCGGTATCAACGAAGGCTCCGTCTTCGTCATTGAAACCGCTCCCGAAGGCGCTACTGGCGGTGCTTACGTTCTGAAGAGCGAAAAGACCGGCAAGTATATTACGGCCAATGCCGAAACACGCGCCGTGACCCTGACCGAAAACATCGCAGACGCTTTGCAAGTAACCTTCGAAGAACTGTCTGTAGAATTCGGCGAATGGAATAACTACAAGAATCCTTGGGACGGCACTCACTACACCAGCGGTGGCAAGTGGAATGTCGATGATAAGAGTATGACCATCTACACCCTGAATGCTGATGGTGAAAAGTGGTACATCGGTCCGGCATGGAGCTACGGCTGGCTGTTCTACCGTGGTTCTGACAACGTGCCTCTGAACATCTACGCGGCCGAAGATCCTACTACGGCAAGAGGCCAGCTCGCTGAACTGGTGGTATCCATCGGCGAACCCGTCTACAACCCGGGTGATGACGAAGGCCAGTACGAGCCTGCTGCTGTTGATGCCTTCAACAACGCCATGTCAACGGCCAACGCCCTGCTGAACGGTGAGACTCCCGCCGAGCCGACCGATGCAGAATATACGGCAGCCTACGACGCCCTGAAGGCCGCTTACGAGGCTATGCCCGATGCCTATCACAACTTCTCGCCGTTGGCTGCCGGTGGCACCTACTACCTGGTACGCTACGACGGTGACGTGACCGGCGAATATCAGTTGAACGAGCTCGGTCTGACCTCCAAACCGCGCGACTATAACCCCAACCTACTCAACTGGAACAAGATCAACGAGTACGACCCGCGCGACATGTGGGAACTCGGCGGTAACGACGAGGACGGTTGGACCTGGAAGAACGTGGCCACCGGTCAATACATCAGCGGCACCCTGTCTTCCTATAACTATAACTTCGGCATGCTGTCCGACGAGCCCAGCACGCTCGCTCTCGAACAGGTTGACAAGTTCGTCATCTCCATCAGCACCAATGCCGGCTTCCTCGCTCCCGACGGCACCAACTACGATGTAGCCGAACCGCGCTGGCCCGAACGCTTCGGTTTGCCCGACCAGACCGGTCTGCCCGTAGTGCCTGCTGCCAAGGCCGTTTACTGGAGAATGGTTCCGGTTACTGCCGACATCTTGGAACAGACCACCGACGGTGTATGCGCAATCGCTGAGTTTGCCAACAAGCTGATGGTTCAGGAAGAAGGCATCAACCCGGGTGACCTGCCCACAGAACTGTATGCTGAAAACAAGTCCAACTTTGACCTGCTGAACCAGCTGCTGGCACAAGGCATGTCTCAGGATAACGTTGACCAGATTCTGCCGCAACTCGACGAAGTTGACGAAGAACTGGCCGGCTACACCCACATCGTTCCCGACGGTGTATATCGCATCTACAGCGCCGACTTCACCACGAAGTTCCTCGGCGGCATCGACGAAGCCTCCTGGAACGTCAAGGGACGTGGCGTACGTTGGGATACTTATGCAGAAGGCAACAAGAACTTCCAGTTCAGCATCAAGAGAACCGGCGAAGTTGAAGTGGCCATCGGTGACGACGGCATGGGTCTTCCCATCGACCGCACCAAGAAGGGTGATCCCTGGTCGAAGAAGTTCAATGCACCTGCTCCTATCATGGCAACCGTGCCTTCCTACAGCATCCGCAACATGCAGACCAACACCTATGCCGGTGCTATCGCCAACAACCAGATCACGGTTGGTACCGAAGCAAAGGCCGGTCCGCAGATTATCATGTACACCGGCTTCGGTGGCCGCTACATGTTCTCAAGCCAGAACGGCTGGCCCAAGGCTATCTATAAGAACCAGGGCGTTGACCTGATGACGGGTGCTGCCCGCGACAAGAGCAACACGTTGGCTTACGAAGACGAATATCCTGGTGCCATGCTGCCTTACGTAGGCATGTGGAAGATGGAATTGCTGGGTTACGAAGTAGAAATCGGCGACCTCGGCATGACCACGACCAACCTGCCGCAGGCTGTAACCGTTCCTGAAGGCGTAACCGCATACATTGTTAAGGAAGAAAGCGACACCAAGGCTGTTGCATCGCCTCTTGAAGGTGCTCTGCCCGCCAACGCCGCCGTTATACTGCGCGGTGCCAAGGGTACCTACTTCTTCCCGCTTGCCGGCGAAGACGCTGAACAGGCCGACGTAGAAGGCAACCTCCTGATCGGTACCGGTGAAACTGGTACAGAGGTAGAAGCCGGCACGGCTCTCGTTCTCGATGAGGCTGGCACTGAAACCAAGTTCACGAAGAACGCTGAAAACGTTACTCTGCCCGCCCGCAAGGCTTACCTCGCTAATCCTGACGGCGCAGCCGACGCTAAGGACATCGTTTATGAAATCATCAACGGTGGTATCTACTATATCGAACGTGCCGGTGGCGACGTATTCGAAGGCTATGCTCTCAACCAGCTCGGTCTGACCGCTTACCCGAACCAGTATCACAAGATGCTGAACTGGGGCGTTATCGAACGCAACGACCCGCGCTACATGTGGCGTGTATCCGTTAGCGCTACTAACGACGGTTATGTCATCGAAAACCTGGCTACCGGTGAGTTTATCGGTGAGCGCAAGAACTACTTCTACACCTTCATCGACCTCTCCGACCTCCGCGAGGTTTGGAACATCAACCAGCAGAGCGGTTCTACCGTAACGATCACTCAGGGTGACACGCAGCTTGCTGCCGACGATCCCGCTTATGACCCGACAACCAACCGCTGGGCCGCCCGCTTCGGCTTCAATGGCACCACGGGCGGTGTGAAGGACATCTCCGTAGTAGAGCGCAAGGGCGCTTACACCCTGCAAGGCACCGGCGACAACTCCAAGTGGAACCTCGTTCCCGTTCCCGAGAACCTCGTTGAATACTGGAGTGAAGAAGGCCGCCTCAACGTGGCTAAGGCCGTTACCGAATCGCTCTTCCAGCAAGAGGGTAACAATCCGGGTCAGATTGATCCTGCCGAATGGAGTGAGTTCAAGGCTGACGTCGTAGCTCTCGACGAGCGCGTGAAGAACGCCAAGGTAACCGCTGCCGACGTAGCAGAATTTGCCAAGCTGAAAGACTTCTATGCCGCAATGGCTGAAAGCACTCAGCTCATCAAGGGTGTTTACCGCATCAAGCATCCGGATGGCCGCGCCACTATCTTCGGTGGCATCCAGTGGGCATCCTGGACCGATACGGAAGACGGTATGAACTGGGATGAGTTCAAGGCTAACGACGAAAGCTTCCTGTTCAACATCGAAAAGACCGGTGAAGAATATGTGAAGGCCGACGACGAAGTCATCGTTGACGACGACCAGACCGCCGATCCTTGGTCGAAGCCGTTCGCTGCTCCCGTAGCTACAGCCGAAACCACGAAGGGTACCAACACCTACTTCTACAATGTGCAGAACCGTGCTACCCAGCAGTATGTAGGTAATGTTGACGGTGATGGCTTCGCAGTGAACGGAGCCGATCCTACCGACGTTATCTTCAAGTACACCGGCATCGGTGGCCGCTACTACATTGCTCCGAAGGCAACTCCGAACAAGGTATTCTACAAGTTCGCCGGTGCCAACGGTGGCATGACCCTGAACGCAGCCAACGGTGTGAAGGTTGACGACGGCTTCGCCAGCGCTTACAACTCCATGTGGTTCGTTGAGCTCGTAGGCTTCGAAGTTGAAATCACCGACCTCGGTCTCGGAACAACCTGCCTGCCCAAGACAGTGACCGTGCCCGAAGGCATGAAGGCTTACATCATCACCAAGGAAGACGCCGGCAGCGGCACAGCTACTCTCATCGAGGGTGCTATCCCCGCCAACACCCCGGTTATCCTCCAGGCCGAAGCCGGCAAGTACATCATGCCGATTGCAGCCGTAGATGTTGAAGTTCCCGATGTATCCGCTAACCTGTTGAAGGGTACTGGCGAAGAAGGTCTCGCAGTTACCGCCGGCAGCGTATGGGTAGTAGCCGACCGCGATGGCGAACCCGTCCTCCGCAAGACTGCCGACATCACTCTGCCCGCCCGCAAGGCTTACCTGCCGTACGTAGAATTCGGCAGCGACTCACCTTCGAAGAAGCTCATCTTCGACGTAACAGGTGTCAAGGGTGTTAAGGCCAACGCTCAGAGCGGTAAGGCTTATGACCTCCAGGGTCGTCGAGTTTCCGACAACACCAAGGGTATCGTAATTGTTAACGGTAAAAAAGTTAGAAAGTAACCACATCCAAATCCACAGACTGCGCTCCGGCGCAGCCTGTGGCTACGGACGCTAAACAAAAGATAGATATATGAAAAAGCAACAGTATGTATCGCCCATGTGCGAAATTATCGCCATGGATACGCGTGGCGCTCTGCTCGACATTGTGCTGTCTAAAGACACAAGCAAAATCGTGGACGATCCCAACGACGTGAAATCCGGAAACGTTGGTAAGCCTAATTTCAGCTGGCGCGAAAACTAATAGTAAAAACTATAAAACATCGAGAGTGGCATCCCCGACTGCAAGGCAGTGGCGGTGCCACTCTCTTTTTTTGTGGGCAGGTCCGCTCCGTTTTAGAGGAAAAGTTCAAAATATTTTGACATTCCCGGTGCGAGGTCAGATTTCGGTCTGCAAAGACGGCGCCTCAAAATTTTGAAACGCCGTCTTTGCAAGCCGAAACGCCGTCTTGTTCCGGATAAATTCAGGGAGAGGTGGTAATCAGTGGGTTACGGAAGACTGCTGAAAAGGATGAAAAATTTTGACAATTCTTACATGAGGAAGGAGAAGGAAAGAATAGACATCAGTCCCTTGAACAGGCTGATGGCCACGAAAATCTCTACCAGCGTCAGGCATGAAATGATGAGCCCGGCAATGGCGCGGCCCTGCGGCTCGCGGAACAGGCCGAGAAAAGAGAACAGGGCGGCCAGGAACCACAGAATCCAGCCGACGAAGGGCACCCAGCCAAAGAACAGGCTGATGATGGCCAGTATGAGACCTGCCGTGCCCAGCGTGTTGCCTTGCGGGGCCGGTTGCTGCACGTAGATAATGCGCGGGGATTCCGTATTCATGATTTAGCTTCTGAATTGTCAAGAGCAAAGTTACGTTTTTCCGTCAGAAAACGGCGCACTAATGGCAATATTATAACAATTAACGCGTCTGAAAAGGCTTTTTTATCGGAAAAACCAGTCCGTTTCTGACGGAATGTGTAATTTTGCAACGTAATATGGACTATTAGTTCCATGAGTCAACCGATAATATTTACCTAATAAAAAATATAAACGTATGAGGAAAATTTTTACTCTTTTGACTGTGTTGGTTGCTTCCGTCTGCGGCCTGACGCCGGCCAAAGCCGACAAGGCTACGCTCGACGAAGGCTACTACTACATCATCAACACGTATGAGAAGTTTGCAAGTATGAAAGCATGGTTCTACGGCCAGGTGGACGCCCGCCAAGCCGACCAGTATGCTTTCCTGTGCTGGGACGATTTTTCGGCCAACGACCCCCGCTTCATTTTTGAAGTAAAGAAAGGCACGGCCGAGAATGGCTACGTTCTGAAGAGCATGGCCTCCGAATTCTTTTTAAGCGGACTATCCAGCGATTCTCTGGTAGCTGCCAATCCCGATGCCGGCATTAACTACTACTTCGAGGAAGTGGGTTCGACCGACGACGGCAAAACCTACTACATCTGGAATGATTCGCTGGTGTGGACACGCGGCGAACGGTCGGCCGACAACCGCATCTACCCCGACAGCCACCAGTATGGCGCCGGCAACAAAGGCCACCTGGGCGGCAACCGCTGGTGGACCCTCGAAGACAACGGTGCCGCCAAGTGGTTGCTCGTCAAGTTGAGCGACGAAGACTTGGCATCCTTCTCCAAGACGAAACTGCTCCTGGCCAATCTGGTCAGCTCTATCAACAACCCCAACGTGTTTGGTGCCAACGGTGCCGACGCTGATGCCTACAATGCCCTGAAAGCCGCTTGGAATGCCGCCGACGAGGCCCTGAAAGGCATGGAGACCGACGCTACCTACGAACGTCTGTACACCGAGCTGAATCAGGCAAAGATCAATGCCGACGATTCCCACGTAACGCTCAAGGAAGGCATCTACTACATTGTAAGCACCTACGAAAAGTTTGGCGACCGTCAGGCTTGGAACTATTCTCAGGCTTATCAGAACAGCACGAAATACGCCGGAGCCGACCTCTACTGGTCTTCGCTCTCCACGGGCGACCTGCGCTTCATGTTCGAAATTAAGATGATGGGCGACGGCCTGGGCTACACCATCATGAACTATGCCAGTGGCAAGTATGTTGGCGGTAAGGCCAGCGGCAGCACCATGATTGCTATGGAACAAGAACCCACCGTGCCCCAGTACTTCGAGGAGACCGGCGACGGCACATTCTACGTTTACAACGATGAAACCGGCGGCAACATGTTCTACTGCGACAGCCATGGCTTCGGTGGCGGACGCAACGGTAACATCGGTTGCAACAACTGGTGGACTCTCGATGAAAATGCGGCTGCCAAGTGGGAACTGGTGAAGGTGACCGATGAAGAACTGGCCAAAATCAGCGAAGCCAAATTGAAACTGGCCCGCAAGGTGTGCGAAATCAGAGACCCGAACACCAGTGGTGCCGGCGACTATGATCTGGAAAAATTCCAAGCCCTCAAAGACGCTTGGAACGCTGCCAACGAATCTCTCGAAACCATCGAGAGCGATGCCACCTACGAAATGCTCTACGATGACCTTCAGGCCGCCCTCGATGCCGCTGACGGCAGCGTTACCGAGTTTGAACCGGGCTGGTACTACATTGAGAGCGCTTACGAAGACTTTGCCGAAACGGTGGCCATGTGTCAGGATCGCATCGACAACACCGGTGCCGAACTCGTTTACGAGCCGCTGGTTGAGGGCGACCCGAAGTTTATCTTCTATATCGACCGTGTCGATGCCGGTAAGGTGACCATCCAGAACGTGGCTTCCGGCCTCTATCTGACCCAGGCCGGTGAAATGGGGTGGACGCAGCACTTCGTCCGCATGGGTGAAGACGCCGCCATCCAGATGATGGAGCTGGGCGAAGAAGGCACCTGCCAGCTCTACCTCTCCTCCTATGGTTCCAACCGCTACTTCCCCGACTCCCATGCCTTCGGAGCCAACACCGTGGGCCACATCTCCATCAGCAACGCCTGGGGCGAAGTGCCCGACGCTGCCCTTTGGAAACTCGTTCCGGTGGAAGACGACAACCTCTATCTCATTAGCGATGCCAAGTTGAACCTTTACCAGTATCTGCTGACCGAGTACAATCCCTTCGTTATGGGTGAAGACCCGGGCTATGTTTCAGCCGATGTTTACGACGCCTTCAACGGGGCCTACACCTGGGCCATCAGTGCCGCCCAAGACCCCGAGGCCGACGAAGAGACCTGCGACGAATTCCTTGCCCAGCTGCAAGAACAGCGCGAACTGGCCGACCAGGAACTCATTCCGCTCCGCGACGGCGGCCTGTATTACATCATCAGCCAGTACTACAACTACACCTCCACCGAGCGCTACAAGGCCATGTGCTACGCTGAGGACGAGGAAAACCCCGCCAGAACGCTCTATTGGGCTGAGCTTGAAGAGGACAATCCTTCCTTCATCTGGAAGTTCACCCCGAAGGATGAGACAAGCTGGAATGTTCAGAACTACGACACGAAGAAGTACATCAGCTCGCCCACGTCCAACCTTCTGGGCACTTGTGTGGAAAGCGACTCCATCGGCCAGTATTTCTACAACGTCGGATTCGGTGAATTCCGCATCGGTCCCGCTTCGAGCTATCCCTCTTATGCCGGACGTCTCTACTATCAGGACAACACGGGCTACGGCAGCAACGAGAGCCAGCACGTCGGTTGCAACAGCTACAGCCTGCCGTGCAACAACACGTGGGCCGTACGCACCTATGGATTTGAACTGACCATTCCCGCCAGCGGCATTGCTTCGCTGCTGTTGCCCTTCACGGCCGTTGTTCCCAGCGGAGTGAGCCTCTATGGTATCACCAAGCAGACGGGCACTGAAGCCGGTTACACCCAATTCACCGGCAACGTGCTTGCCGCACGTACTCCCGTCATCGTCAAGGGCGAACCGGGCACGTATGTGTTCCTCGCCACCGCTGACGAGGGTCAGACCGTTGACGGCAATCTGTTGCAGGGCTCTGCCATCCACCAGGCTGACCTGGGTTCGAGCAGCGTTTACGTGGTAGGCAATTCGGCCGACCAGCTCTCGCTCAACACCGACGAGGTGCTGCCCGTTGGTACCGTCTATCTGAAGCGCACCGGCAACAGCCGCGCCCTGGTTCTGAAAGATGCCAACGACGTTGACGGCATCAGCCAGGTGACGGTAGAGAATAAGGCCTCCGCCGGCGTGGTATATGACCTCCAAGGCCGTCAGGTACAGAAACCGGCCAAGGGCATCTACCTCGTAGGCAAGAAGAAGGTCGCTTTGAAGTAACTCCCACGAACAGTAATCATAGCTGGCGCGGCTTCCCCCTCGGGGAGGCCGCGCTTGCCGTTGCATAGTTATCACTGACTCCGTTTTCGTTTTTCCTAAATCGGAGTTAGTCGTGACGAAAACGGAGTTGGTCGTGCCGCACAGGTCTCTCCCGCATCGTTATTCAGCCGGCCGGTTGTAATAAAGAATGTTACTTTTGCGTCTGTTTTGTGGAAAAAATTGTATTTTTGCTTTTTGTATAGGAATAAAACGAAAAAACAGATACAAAGACAATGAAACAGTATGTGATGACAGCGTTGCTGCTGCTATTGGCGCTTGCGGGTTGGTCCGCCGACCAGACGGTGGTGCTGACAACGTCGCGCGGGGTGGGCGAGACCCTCACGTTGCACGTGACAGCCATAAGCCCTGTCCGTGTGGACTGGGGTGACGGTAACGTAATGGCTTATTCGACCGAGGAAATCAGCGGTGAAGTGAAAGGCGAGACCATCACCGTCTCGGGTGACGAGATGTGGACCGCCCTGGACTGCTCGTCGTGCGGCCTGACAGCCGTGACTACCAAGGGAGCGCCCCAGTTGAAAGTGCTTAATTGCTCCAACAACGCGCTGACCAGCCTGTCGCTTTCAAGCAACACCGGACTGCAGGTGCTCGACTGCTCCGGCAATCAGATCAAGTCACTCTCGCTGACCAGTTGCAAGGCCCTGCGTCACCTTGATTGCTCCAACAACGTGATGACATCGGTCAATGTGACCAGCAACAAGGACCTGCAGGCCTTGATAGCCAACGACAACCAGATAAAAACGCTCAATACGACGGGAAACACGCTGCTTCAGTCGCTTTGGGTCGATCGCAACCAGTTGACCGCACTGACGCTGGCCAATGACACCAGCCTGGTGAGCGTTACGGCCAACGACAACCAGCTCCGTCGTGTGAACGGCGAGTCTTTCCCCTACCTGCGCGACCTTTGGGTGGAGCGCAACCTGCTGAACGAGATAGATCTCTCCGGGACCAAAGGACTCTATTCCGTAAGATGCGACAGCAACAACCTGTCCACCCTCAACATGGGGGCGCTCTCGGCTTCGAAGAAAATGTATCTGGTCGATTGCCGCGACAACCGTCTCCCGCTGAGCCAAATGTATGCTGCTTCCGTCGTTGACAACTACCTCATAGGGCGCCAGATAGACGCCGATCCCGGCTACGACACCGTGCGGGCCAAGGTGGACCCCGTAAATCTGCTCAATCTGCTGAAAAACCGCAACGGCGGCCGTGTGGGCACTTTTGAGTTCCGCAGCGAAAAAACGAACAAGCCCCTGGTGCGCGGCACGGAAGAAGAGGGCGCCGACTACATGGTGCTCAGCACCAACGCCCGTTTCTTCAAGGGTTACCGCGGAGTTTACGCCGTCATCACCAGCACGAGTTATCCCGGCATGGAAATCCTGACCTTCCCCTTCGTGGTGCTCAATGAGGACGGCACTCTGCCCGACGAGGAAGAAGGCATCCGCCGCATCGCCGCCGGCAACGCCGGCAACGCGCCACTCTACAATCTGCAGGGCCAGCGTGTGGACCAGCCTGTGAAGGGACTTTACATTCAGAATGGCAAAAAAGTAGTGGTGAAATAACAGAGGAATATGATGAAAAAGACAGCTCTACTCATTACGATATGGTGCCTGGCCGCCCTGGGCGTGATGGCGCAAACGGAAAACGAAGTGCCCGTGCTGACCCTGTCGGCAGAGACGGGAACCATAGATTACATGAAGCAAATGGTGCTGCTCAAGGTAAGCGGCAACACCGACTACACCGCCGCCAGCGATGTGGAATGGATGCGGTTGCGGAAAGAGGGCGACCGGCTGACACTGACTGTCGAGGCCAACTGGACGGGCGACTCGCGCTATGGCACCGTGACCGTGACGTCAGTGAATGGCAACTGTGTGCGTACGTTCACCTTGACCCAGACACGCGAACGACTGGCCGACTATGTGAGCGACGGCCGCGTATATCCCACGTCGTCGTCCGACAATAACAACAACGGCACGACGGTTCGCGCCACTCAGGACGACAACATCCAGACGGTTTACCACAGCCATACCGGTGGCGATGTGACCGACAAGAAACCGGCCGTCTTGACGTTCAACTTCAAGAACGAACACCTGGATTACGTGACCTACATGCCCCGACAGCGCGGTATATGGCTCAACGGCTGCTTCGGACGTTTTGCCATCTTCTACCGCACGACGGGCAGCACGGAATACACGCTCGTGGGTAACTACGATCTCGAAAAGCAGCGCCTGGCTTCGACCATCTATTTCGGTGAAAACGGTCTTGACAGCGTGGCATCGGTGAAGATGGAAGTTTATTCCGGTTACAACGAGTACAGCGACACCATTGGCATCGCCTCGTGCGCTGAGATGGTCTTCGGACGCAATCTGGACACCAAGGCCCTGTTCCCTGTCTTTGCAGACAATCTCCTGACCACGCTGAAACCCGGCGTGACCCAGGCCGACATCGACGCCGTGGAAAATCCCTATGCCAAGGTGCTGGCGCAGCAACTCTTTGACGGCACTTACAGCACGGAATACCGCGTGCACCAGTTCCCCTGCCGTGTCAATCATGCGCTGATAACCCGCACCTTCATGGCACAAGGCATCTATGACGCTTGCGAAAACGTAACGGGTATCTACATCTCGAAAGGCAAGTCGATGGTCATCGTGGAAGGCGCGGCTGACGAAAGCCAGCTGACACTTGAAGTCTATGGCTGGACAGTGTCTGAAGGTAAGACGTTCAATTACGTGAGCTACGGCCTGCACAATGGCGTGAACATCATCAACCACAAACTCGACTGGGACGGTCTGGCCTATGTGGACTACAATAACAAAAACCCCGAAGCCTGCGGCGACATCAAGGTACACTTCGTCAACGGCACCGTCAACGGCTACCTGTCGATGGACAAGACCAATGCCGAGATGGAAGAAATCGTGAAGAAAGCCAAATACACCACCATCGACCTTGTGGGCGACCGCGTCCATCTCGTATGGGAAACGAAGGCCCTGCTGAAGTATGCCACCGGCAAGTATCGTCAGCACATCAACACCATTGACACCATCATAGGCTGGGAGCACAAGCTGCTCGGTATGGAGAAGTACAACCGTGTGCCCAAGAACCGTGTGCTCGGCTATGTAAACTACGACTACTACATGGGCATGGGCGGCCTGGGCATTTCGTTCAAGTACGACCAGCAACGCCGCATCCTCGACCCGACCAACGTGATGAAAAACGACCTTGACGTGGTCTGGGGCCTGAGCCACGAGTGGGGCCACCTGCACCAGATGACGCCTTACTTCAACTGGCCGGGACTGGGCGAATGTTCCAACAACATGAATTCGTGCTACAACTCCTTCCACATGGGCTACGCCTGCAACAATGTGAAGAACGAATGGGCCATGGCCCGGACACAATTCTTCAATTCCGACCCGAAAGCCGGAAAAGTCAGCAAGATGCGTTCCAACGGCTACAAGCGTGCCAACCAGTACAAGTTCAGCCAGCCCATGTACGAGGCCTATCTGGCCATGGCCGACTCCGTCATTACCGCGCGTGCCGACGACCCGCTCCACGCCCTGCAAGCCAACGAGGGTGAACTGGGAGCCCGTCTCTCCGGTTTCTATATGCTCCACGCCTACATGGAAAGCCACGGCTATCCCGACTTCTACCCCGATCTCTATGAGGCCCTGCGTCACACCGAGACCGACGAGGACAAGTATTCCCTGGTGGCTGCCGCACAGTATGCCAAGCGCGACCGTTACAAGATTCTGAAAGCGAAATATCCCGAATCCACCTGGGTGAAGGACAACTGCGTGAACATGCAGAGCACCGCCTGGCAGAACGCCGTGCCCTACATCCTCAACTTCGTGCGCAAAGCCTC
>JAGAYH010000053.1 GCA_017940565.1 Bacteroidaceae bacterium
CAGCGAAACTGTCAGCGCCTTGATGACGAACCTGCCCGAAAAGCTCCGCACGCTCATTACGGCCAACATCAACAAGATTGACTTGGGCGAAACCTACTACCTCACTGAGGATGCCGACGCTTCCTTCGGCTACGTGAAGGCCGCTGAACTGGGCGAAAAGAAAGACCTGGCCAAGTGGATTCTCGAAGAAGTGGACGACCAGGATAACTACTTCGCTGTAGCTCCGGCAAAGGAGATGGCTGAAGACGGCAAGTTCTACATCTCTCTCGCTACCGACTTCGCTTATGAAATCAAGGGCGATGCCACGGCTTACTACGTTAAGGGCATTGACAAACAGGAAACAGGCAAATACGACTTTGCCCAGTGCGTGCCTGTTGAAGGTAAGCTGATTCCTGCCGGTGCCCCTGTTATCCTTGAGTGTGGCTCTATGAACCAAGAGGAAATTAAACTCCTCCCGATTCTGGATGAAGTTCCTGCTATCGAAGGAAACATCCTGAAGGCTCAGTTCCTCACTACGACGGTGGACGAGGCTGTACTCCCTGAAGAAGATATATTTGAAACAATTAACACATTCTTGTCAATGTATTCAGGTAAGCCAGTTACTTCGACAAGCAAAAAAGAACCTTTG
This sequence comes from Bacteroidaceae bacterium, assembly GCA_017940565.1. Taxonomy (GTDB): domain Bacteria; phylum Bacteroidota; class Bacteroidia; order Bacteroidales; family Bacteroidaceae; genus UBA6382. The sequence continues at coordinate 629 of JAGAYH010000053.1, forward strand.
CTTTCCAGTATAGAGAACCTTCGCGTTTTCAATATCAATAGCAAAGGTAAAGTTGGCTTCTATAAATATGGCGGAACGAACCTTGTAGGTAATAAAGCCTTCTTGGATTTGGATGCTGTAGAGGGCGCAAACTCCAATGCTGTAGGTACAGTGAACCTGTTCTTCAAAGATTCTGCAACAGGCATCAACTCTGTTGAGAATAGCATAAAGAATGCCAAGGTTTATGACCTGCAAGGTCGCCGTGTATGGAACCCGACGAAGGGTATCTATATTGTGAATGGTAAAAAGGTTATGGTTAAATGATAAATAAACAAGAAATCATGAAAAAGACATATATCACGCCCGAGTGCGAAGTTCTGAATCTGACCGTTGCTCACGACATGCTGTTCCCCAGCAGTACGCCTGTAGCAAAAGATGATGATGGTGAGGTTGTAGGTGATATGCAATCTAAGAAATTTGGAGAGTTTGATCGTTACTTCGGTGGCGCACGTTCACCGTGGATGAAAGATTAACAAGTAAATAAATCCCGTTCCTGCTGCTTGGCCGATGGCCGGGCGGCAGGAACATTCAAATGTATAAGTGAAATGAGGAAACAAATTTTACTGGTTGTTTGCGGCTTGCTCTTTTCTTTTGAGACATGGGCTCAACTGAATGGTTCTGGGTTTTACCGTATACGCAATGGCGCGACTGCTACAAATGAGGATAGAATAAGTATAGTAGATAATGTGCTAAGCTACAATGAAGTAGTGAGAGCTGGAGGTGGAGGGACAAATTTACTGTTTGATAGAAATAATGCGAGACAAAAGGCAATAAATAAAGTATCAGAGTATCTAAAACAAGATATAAAATTGGTTACTGACTATATTTCTAATCCAAGTACTGTGATATTCATGTATAAGTATAGTAATACGCAATATGATTTAAGATCACAAGGTACAGGTTTAGTCGAGATAACGACAGGAGTTTGGAATTCAAGCTATGGTGACATAGACGTAAGTGGTTTTCGTGCAATTATTGGGCAAGAAGATGGTATGTACACGGCTTCCGTTAATGCTACAGTTTCATCTGTTAACTTAGGTACATTTTATTTGTTGGATACAAATAGTGAAATAAATGTAGACGCTTCGAATACATCAACATCTGCCAAATGGTATATTGAACCCATTACTGCTGAGAGCGAGACCAATTACTTTGCAGCCAAGCCGGCGGACAAGATGAAGGAAGGCGGTAAGTATTACACTTCTCTTACCACTGCCTTTGCCTATGAAATCGTGGGTGACGTGAATGCTTACATTGTGACTGGTGTGGAGCAGAAAGACGGCAAGCAGGTGGCTACGATGAAACTGGTGGGTGGCCAAGGGAAAATCATTCCCGCCTATACGCCGGTGATTCTTGAATGCACGTCCACCGATCCTGCCTTGAACAAGTTGCAGCCGACTACGAGTGCCGGAAATGTTGATGTTTCGGGTAACAAGTTGCACGGTGTCTTGTTGAAGAACAAGTATAAGAGTTCCGACAATGCGACGCTGGCTGCAATTACGAAGCCGACGCGGTTGCGTGTGTTTAATGTCAACAATAGCGGCAAGGTAGGTTTCTACAAGTATAGTGGCACGGACTTGTCTGCCAACAAGGTTTACTTGGATATGGCAGATTTTGCCAATGCCAGCTCCAATGAGTTTGACGGAACGTTCACGATGGACTTCAGCCAGACGGTTTCCGGCGTGAACGAAGTGCACGTGGAGGAGACTGTGAAGGACGACCGTTACTACGACCTGCAGGGCCGTGTGGTGGAGCATCCTACGCGGGGCATTTACATCCGCAATGGACGTAAAGTGTTTGTGAATTGATAACGGTGTCCCACTTCGGCGTGACGAAATGGGACTTAGGATTTTTGAAACGGCGCCTCGTGTGTTCGAGGCGCCGCTTTTGTTTTTGGGGGCTTTTCTGGGGGTGTCGGGCGTGCTGGATTTATAGAAATGGTTATCTTTGCAGCAGAAACAGGAGTATGTAAATGATGAATCAAGTGTTGACGAGTGTGCAGAATCCGCGGGTGAAGCAGGTGGTGGCGTTGCAGCAGAAGTCGGCCGAGCGGCGCCGCTGCGGTTTGTTTGTGGTGGAAGGCCGCAGGGAACTGGGGCATTGCCTGGCGGCGGGTTATGAGGTGACGGAGGTGTATGTGTGCCGCGACATTCTGACAGATGCCGATGCGTTGCTCGGGAGCCTGCAGGGTGTGGCGACGTATGAGGTGACACCCTATGTTTACGACAAACTGGCTTACCGTGGCGGCACGGAGGGCGTGGTGGCTCTTGTGAAGTCACGGCCGATGGGGCTCGATGACCTTCGGTTGGGCGAGCGCCCGTTGCTGATGGTGCTGGAGAGTGTTGAGAAGCCGGGCAATCTGGGGGCTGTGCTGCGCAGTGCCGATGCGGCGCGGGCCGATGCCGTGGTGGTGTGCGACCCGCTGACCGATTTGTATAATCCGAACCTGATACGCAGTTCCATCGGTGCCGTGTTCAGCGTACCGACGGTGGCGTGCTCTTCGGAAGATTGCATCGCTTTCCTGAAAACACGCGGCATACGCATCCTGACGGCGCAGTTGCAGGATTCGGAACTGTATTACGACACGGACATGTGCCGGGCTACGGCGCTGGTGATGGGGACGGAGGCCACGGGCCTGACCGACGTGTGGCGCCGGGCGGCCGATGCCCATATCCGCATACCGATGCTGGGCCGGCTGGACTCGCTGAACGTGTCGGTGAGTGCGGCCATATTGCTCTTTGAGGCTGTGCGGCAACGGCAAAAAATGGCGTAAGAACGCCAGAAAGACACAGATACGTCTGTCCGACAAAGTCGAAAACTGAAAAAATTCTTTTTCTTTTTGTCTTTGCACTCATTTATTTGTACCTTTGCAGAAATTGAAAACTATAAAGCAAAATAAAGTATGAAAAAAGTATTGACGCGAATGGCATGGGCCCTGTTGGGCTTGGGTTGCCTGGTGTGTGTTGAAGCGAATGCCGCTGCCGCTCCCGGCGATGAAATTCAACTGAGCACGGATGTGCTGAGGTTTGACGGTGACTATGGCACGAAGGAAGTGAAAGTGCTCAAGGGCAAGAAGTATGAACTGTTCAGCTATAGCGACTGGATGACTTGCACGCAGCGCAAGGACGGCACGCTGGAGATCACGACAAAGCCCTACAACTTCTTCTATCCGCGCCAGGCCAGTGTGATTCTGACCTCGAAGAAGACCAACTATTCCAAGGTGCTCACGGTGATACAGACCGACGGCAGCCGCCGTCCCGAAGTGGCCCCGCGCCTGACTGGCAAGAACCTGCTCCTGCTGAACGATATGGACCTGTCGAAGGCTAAGTTCTATTACATTAAGGAGATACATAAGAACAAGTCGGTGGACAACCACCCCATCAAGATCAAGGCCACGCGTTATGAGCAGGGCATCGCCACCCACGCTCCCTCGACGATGATATTCCGCCTGAACGGAGCCAAGCGTTTCCAGACGGTGATGTCGATAGATGACGAAATCATGAGCCGCAATGAAACGGTGACCCACGGCCATGCCGCCTATGAAGTGCTGCTTGACGGCAAGAAGGTGAAGGAAGGCCAGCTCAACCTGCTGGACAACGAGCCTGCCGTGCTCGACATCGACACGAAGGGCGCCAAGTTCATGACGCTGAAATTCATCGACGGCAGCTCCACCTACGGCGACCACATCTCGATGGGTAACGCAGCCTTTGAATATGATGGCGTGGCTCCCGTGATGGTGACGGAAGAAGAAATGAACGCTCCCGAACCGAATAAATGCGCCAAGTGTGCGCAAGGCGAAGGTCCGAAACCTTGCTGCAAAGAAGGTGTCGGTCACAAGTGCGGCCAGCCCGGCCATAAGTGTGACAAGCCCGCTGGCGAGCAGTGTCCCAAGTGCAAGGCTGCCGCCGCTTGCCCAAAGACCAAGGCAACTCAGGCCCGTAAGCACCAGCCCCGCAAGAAAGCTCCCGTGCGCAAGAACAGGGCACGCAGAAGATAAGCCCAACATAAAAAGAAGGAAATACATATAATAATAAGCGTATGAAAAAGATTTTAGGAATTTTGTCGCTGGCCGTTGTCATGATGATGGCCGCTGTTCCCGCAGACGCTCAGGTGAAGTTCGGTCTGACGGGTGGTGTGAACCTCAGTAAGATGTCGCTCAACAAGATGCCCGAGCTGTCGTCGAACAACCGTGCCGGCTGGTTTGTCGGCCCGAAGGTGTTGGTCAAGATACCTCTGGTGGGTCTCGGCGCCGATGCTGCCGTGCTCTACTCGCAGCGCCGCATGAACGTGGAAAATGAGGCCGGTGAAAGTGCTTCGAAGAACTATAACTCAGTGGAGATACCCATCAATCTGCGCTACAGCGTAGGCTTGTCAAGCCTGGCTTCGGTCTTCCTGGCCACCGGTCCGCAGTTTGGGTTCAATGTGGGCAACAAGACCTGGAAAGCTTTCGATCCCAAGGACCTCTTTGGCAGTGGCGAAGAGAAGTTCCAACTGAAAAAGTCTAACGTGACGTGGAACATCGGCGTGGGCGCCATGCTGCTGAACCATGTTGAAGCCAGCGTAGGCTACAACTTCGGTGTGAGCAAGCTGGCCAAGCGCTTCGGCAACGAAGGCGGCGGCACCATCAAGGGCAACACATGGCAACTGAAGGTGGCCTACTACTTCTGATTGATTAACTCCGGAAGTTTTTTTGATCTTTTATACAAGGGGTGCCGGTCGTGAATCCGGCACCCCTCTTTTTGTAGTTTGCAGATACAAAAAGCCGCACCCGGCAGGGTGCGGCCTTTTTTCTTCGTGAATCGATGAAGATTAAAGGATGGAGGAAGAAGCCTTGAATTTGAACACTTCCTTAGCGGCAATCTTAATCTTGGCACCGGTGGCGGGGTTCACACCCTGACGGGCAGCGCGCTTTGTCTTAGCGAATGTGCCAAAACCAACGAGAGCCACTTTGTCGCCTTTCTTAACGGCTTCAACGATAGCTTCAACTGTAGCGTCCAATGCCTTCTTGGCATCAACTTTTGTCAAACCAGCCTTTGCGGCTACTGCATTTACCAATTCTGTCTTGTTCATAATAAAGAGTTTTTAGTGTGTATAGAAAATTGAACTTTGGTTTTTATCTCTGTCATTGCCGTAGGGCGTTCACTGAGAGAGGATTTACCTTTTGTAACTTGTGCAAATATACTGAATGTTGTTTTTATCCACCAAATTTTTTTTAAAAAAAATGCGTATTCTATTTCAAAAAAGGAAACTTTTTTTGAAATTGACCGCTAAAGTGTGCTTTTTTGAGTGGGAATGAAGCAAATGACGTCAGAAAAGTTTCCCTTTTTCCCGCTTTTTTCAAGCGCCGGACCGCTTTGTCGGATAGAACGTCTCGCATGGCCGGTACGAAAACGCCTTTGGTTTTTCCTAAATCCGATTTAGTGCGCACGAAAGCGCCTTTGGTTTTTCAATAAAAGACTCTCGCTCGGCAGAGCAATAAGCTGAAAACTTTGTTTTCTTTTCTTGCTCTGCTCTCGTTTATTCGTATCTTTGCACCTTGAAACCCAAAAACCGACAGACGTATGTTTAATATGCCTCCTATTACGAAGAATCTTATCATTATCAACGCGATATTTTATTTTGGCGCGGTAGTGGGCGTGCGGTGGGGTGTCGATCTGAACGACATCCTGGGACTGCACTATTTTATGGCCAGCGATTTCCACTTGTACCAGCTGTTTACCTACATGTTTGCCCATGCCAACCTCACGCACCTGGCGTTCAATATGTTTACGCTGTGGATGTTTGGCCGCACGATGGAGCGCACGTGGGGCCCGCGCCGTTTCCTGGCGTTCTACATCATCTGTGGTTTGGGCGCCGGCCTGACGCAGGAGGTGGCCCAGACGGGTTCGTTCCTGGTGGCCGGGTTGAACCACTACGAGCAAGTGAATGCCGGCGGTGTGCTGATGTCGATGCCGGAGTATCTGAACGCCTGGACCACAGTGGGTGCCAGCGGAGCCATTTACGGCCTGCTGCTGGCTTTCGGCGTGACCTATTCCAACGAGTATATCATGCTGCTCATCCCGCCCATTCCGATGAAGGCAAAGTATATGATATTGCTGTTCATTGCCTTTGAGCTCTTTTCGGGATTCTATTCCGGCGGCGACGGTGTGGCCCACTTCGCTCACCTGGGCGGCATGCTCTTCGGTTGGCTTGTGCTGCGCCATTGGCGCCGCCAAGAGCGCAAGGCCACAACGGGTTTCACCACTTGGGAGGAATATACGCCCAAAACAACGCAGTCGTATGGGGAACGCCTGCGCTCCTGGCTTCGCGACAAGTTCGGCGGCAACCGGACGCCGGGCAACCGGAGCCGAGACTCCTTCCACGACCGCGGCGATGACTACGATTTCAACCGCCGCCGGCATACGGAGCAGGAGGAGATAGACCGTATTCTGGAAAAAGTGAAGCGTTCGGGCTACGACAGTTTAACCGAGGAGGAGAAAAAACGTCTGTTCAATGCCAGCCAGAAAAAATAAGCCTTCGCTTTGGCGTGGCCTGTCTCGCGGCGTGCGTCTGCTGCTGATAGGAGCCAATGTGGTGGCCGCGTTGCTGCTGGTGGCCTGCGCATGGTCCACGCATGTGAGTCCAGTGCATTGGCCGTGGCTGTCGTCGTTTGCCCTGACCTTTCCCGCCTATTTGGCCGCAAACATGTTTTTCCTGGCCCTCTGGCTTGTCTTCAGGTGGCGCCATGCGCTGATTTCGCTGGCCGCCCTGGTGCTGTCGTGGGGCAGCGTGCGCGCCTATTTCCCCATCAATGTGCCTAATCCGCACCCCAAAGACTGCATCAAGGTGATGACCTATAATGTGTGGGGCTTTGCCGAAAACGACCACTTCAAGAAGAAAAACAAGAAATTTGAACAAGTGCTCGACTATCTTTCCAAGAGCGACGCCGACGTGGTCTGCTTTCAGGAATACGTGTACTGGGCCAACCGCGACGGCCATAAGGTGGAGGAAGCCCTGCGCAGCAACTGGCGCTACATCGACTCGGTACATGTGGGCAACGAGAACTTCATGGGCATCTGCTCGCGTTACCCCATCGTGGACCGCGAGATTATCATGAAATACTACCACACCCACGGCGCCGTGGCCTACCGCCTGAAAGTGGGCAAAGATACGGTGACAGTCATCAACAGCCATTTTGTTTCCAATCACATTTCGGGCGACGACAAAGTGATGTATAAGGAAATGGTGACCCGCCCGCGGAAGGGAACGTGGCTGTCTAACCTGCGTTATCTCGGCCGCAAGCTGGGCCGCTCGGGTGCCCTGCGCGCCGTGCAGGTGGACAGTGTGGCCGCCTACGTGGCCCGTCACTGCGACAAACCGCTTGTTCTCTGCGGCGACTTCAACGAACCGCCCGTGGCTTATGCCCACTACCGTCTGACGCGTCATCTACGCGACGCTTATGCCGCCACAGCCACCGGACCGGGAGTGACCTATCATGAGTCAGACCTCTACTTCCGTCTGGACAACATCTTGTGCAGCAAGCACTGGAAACCCTACGGCGCCTATGTGGACACCGGCATCGCCACCTCCGACCACTATCCTGTGGCAGTTTATCTGCAGCTGAAAACAAACTGAAAAACGACCCGCATGAGGACTAATTAATAAGGAATACGACTCCGTATCATTAAAAAAATAGCCCAAAGCGGTGGCTAAGTAGGAAAAAATGCCTATCTTTGCACGCTAATTGTGACTAACAATAGAAAAAACAGAAAAATAAATAGTAATAAAAATGCAAAACAAAGGATTTGTAAAACTTATCGCTGTACTTCTGGTACTGATTTGCCTTTACTACTTTTCCTTCTCATTCGTGACCCGTCACTATGAGAAAAAAGCAGCTAAGATGGAAGCCAAGGCCGGCGAGTTCTATTTGGATTCGCTGAAGAACGAAACCGTTTGGATGGGCAAGACCCTCAAAGAGTGTCAAACCCAGCAGATAGGCCTGGGCCTTGACCTTAAAGGCGGTATGAACGTGATTTTGGAAGTGTCGGTACCCGATGTCATCCGCACATTGGCCGACCACTCTGAAGATGCCCAGTTCAATCAGGCCGTAAACGAAGCAACAGCTGAGGCCAAGAAGAGCCAAAGTGACTTTATCACATTGTTTGTTAAACGCTATCAGGAACTGGCCGGCAAAGACAAGCTCTGCTCCGTCTTCGCCACCCAGCAGCTGAAAGGCAAAGTGGCTACCAACAGCACCGACCGCCAGGTGGAGGAAGTGCTCCGCACCGAAGTGAAGTCGGCCGTTGACAATGCCCACAACGTCATCAGTTCCCGTATCAACAAGTTCGGCGTAGCCCAGCCCAACATCCAGAGCCTCGAAGGCCAGATGGGCCGCATCATGGTTGAAATGCCTGGTATCAAGGAGCCCGACCGCGTGCGCAAACTGCTGCAAGGTAGTGCCAACTTGGAATTCTGGGAAACCTACGATGCCAGCGAAATCGTTCCGTTGCTGACCCTGCTCGACAGCAAACTCGCTGCCGCCAATGTAGGCCAAACGGACAGCACAAAGACTGAGGCCGCCGCTGAAACGGCTCCTACAACCGAAACCGCTGCTGCCGATACAGCCAAAGCTGCTGCTGAAAGTGGCTTTACCTCCCGTCTGGGCGGTGATAAGCAGTCGGCCAAGACCAATGCTTCGGCTTCAGCCGAGACCAAGAAACAGCATCCGCTGGCTTCAATCCTTGAATTTGTGCCCGCACAGTCGTCCGGCTCCATGGTCGGCATGGCTCTGACGCGCGACACTGCCGAGGTAATGCAGTTGGTTAAGTCGGCCGTGGCCAAGACCCTCCTGCCCGCTAACCTCAGCTTGAAGTGGGGCGTGAAACCCTCCGACCGCACCAAGGTGGAGTGTTACGAACTTTATGCCATCCGCACCTCGGGCAACAAGGGCAAGGCTCCGCTTGAAGGTAGCGTTATCACGTCTGCCAACGCGGCTTTCGACCAGTACAACCGCCCGCAGGTTGAAATGGCCATGAACCCCGAAGGCGCACGTATCTGGGCCGCACTGACTAAGAAGAACGTGAATCACGCCATCGCCATTGTGCTCGACGATGTAGTTTACAGTGCTCCTAATGTAATGAACGAAATCACCGGCGGTCGTTCGCAGATTACCGGTAACTTTACCACCGAAGACACCAAGGACCTCTCCAATGTGCTTAACTCCGGTAAGATGCCGGCACCTGCCCATATCGTGCAGGAAGAAATCGTAGGTCCGTCGCTCGGTCAGGAATCCATCAACCAGGGTATCATGTCATTCATCATTGCTTTCATTCTGTTGATGTGTTACATGTGCATGGTCTATGGCTTCCGTCCCGGCATGGTGGCCAACTTCGCCCTTTTGCTTAACTTCTTCATCACGCTCGGTGTGCTCACCTCGTTCCAGGCTGCTCTGACCATGTCAGGTATCGCCGGTATGGTGCTGACCCTCGGTATGGCCGTCGATGCCAACGTGCTTATCTTTGAGCGCACGAAAGAAGAACTGGCCGCCGGCAAGCAACTCAAGAGCGCTCTCAAGGACGGTTACGGCAATGCCTTCAGTGCCATTATCGACTCTAACGTGACGTCTATTATCACGGGTATCATCCTCTTCTATTTCGGAACAGGTCCTATCCGCGGCTTTGCCACCACGTTGATTATCGGCTTGCTGGCCTCGTTGTTCACCGCCGTATTCATCACACGTATCATCTTCGAGCACTTCCTCAACAAGGACAAGTGGACAGACATGACCTTCACTACCGCCGTTTCGCGCAACTGGATGAAGAACCCCAAGTTCCGCTTCATGAGTGCTTACAAGGTGTCGTTCATTATCTTCGCTGCCGGTCTCATCATCAGCTTTGCCAGCTTCGGCTTGCGTGGCTTGGCCCAAGGCATCGATTTCTCCGGTGGACGTAACTTCGTGGTGCAGTTTGAAGACAAGGTACAGCCCGAGACCGTTACCAAATTGTTGCAGGGTGAAATGGGTGATGCCACCGTTACCTGTATCGCTCTTGGCACAGACGGCAAGACCGTCCGTATCAGTACCAACTACCGTATTGACGAGGACGATCCCAACATTGACCCCGAAGTGGAAGAATTTATCTTCACAGCCTTGAAGAAGGGCCAACTGCTGAAGGACGGTGTTGACCTCACCAAGTTTGTTGACCGTGAAAACCGCGACGGCGGTTCCATCATCAGTTCGCAGAAGGTAGGTCCCTCCATCGCCAAGGATGTAACCCGCGGTGCTATCATCAGTGTGATTTTGGCCCTCATCGCCATCTTCATCTACATTTTGATACGTTTCCGCAACGTGGCCTTCTCCATCGGTAGCGTAGTCGGTTTGACGTGCGATGCCATTCTCATCATCGGTACTTACTCCCTCCTCTGGGGCCGTGTACCCTTCTCCCTTGAGGTTGACCAGACGTTCATCGGCGCCATCTTGACCTGTATCGGTTATTCTATCAATGACAAGGTGGTCGTATTCGACCGTATCCGTGAATTCCTCCGCCTCTATCCGAAGCGTGACCGCCAGTTGCTCTTCAACCAGTCGTTGAACACCACCTTGGCCCGTACCATCAACACCTCCGTCACCACATTGATTGTGCTCCTCTGCATCTTCTTCCTCGGTGGCGACAGCATCCGCAGCTTCGCGTTTGCCATGATTCTCGGTGTGGTTTACGGCACATGTTCTTCCCTGTTCCTTGCTGCTCCGCTGGCCTTCCTCACGCTGGGTCGCCGCATCAAGGAGAACGATGCTCCCGTAGCCGAAGTGGAAAAGAAATAAGAAAATTCTCTTGTTCTATATAGAACGGGGCCCGCACCAATGCGCGGGCCCCGTTTTTTTGTATGCTTCCTTCTGGTAATGCCGCCGGCCGGTTCGGTCAATCGGTCCTCCCCGTGAGCCTGTCGTAGTCGTACTGCCGTTTGATGAGGCGAGGCCTGCCGGTGTCGAAGCGGTCGTCGAGGATGTCGCGTCGGGGGTCGTAGTAGGGACAGGCTATGCCGGCCAGTCCGAGCATGAGGTGGGGCATGTCGTCGGTCATGAAAGGCTTGTCCTTGGCCCTGTGCACTCGGGCGACCACATCAGGGTGGGCCATTTTGAATTTCTCAGAGAACCATATGGTCATGGGCACTTCAAACTGGTGGCGGGCCACGACGGGCGAGGGCGGGTTAGCTCCCGTGCGGCCGCAGACGAGCGTGTCATCGTAGATGTGTTCGCCGTGGTCGGCATAGTGCACCACGATGGCATCGTCGTCCTTGAACAACTGGCAGATGCGTCGGATGACATCGTCGTTGCAGCGCGTGGCATTGTCGTAGTCGGCCACCGTCTGGCGTTCAGCGCGGCTGAGGTCGGGCCGGTCTATGCTGTCGGCTGTGAAGTGGCGGTCGCTCTTGGTCAGGCGGTAGCTGTACTTCTGGTGCTGGCCGAAGAGGTGGAATATGACCAGATTTTTCGGCCCGGGGTTGTAGCGGCGGTATTCCTTGACCAGTTGACGGTCGTAACGGTAGAGACGCCGGTTGCGGAAATCGAAGCACATGGAGTCGAGCTGCGGGTCATTGAGGAAGAAGGAGCCGTTGAAGTCGAAGCTGTGCTGCCGGCGTGTGGCCAGAAATTGGTTGGTCAGGAAGGCCACGCGGTAGCCGGCCTTGCGGAACAGGGCGGGATAGAGCACCCCGTCGCACCATGCGCCCTCCTGGTCCATGCTCTGCGTGGAGAGGGAATATTTGAAAACGTTGCTCGTCAGGTTCCAGCAGGCCACGGCGTCGCTGAAGGCCACCAGGCGCCCCGCCTCCTTCTCTTCCTGTTGCCAGGGCGTGGTGGCGCGGCTGTAGCCATAGAGCTGCGAGTGGTGTTTGTTGTAGCTCTCGCCGACGATGAGCACGATGTTCGGACAGTGCGCCGTGCAGCTGTCCACGTCGAGCGCCGCCATGTTGTGGCGCAGCGTGCCCAGCTCGCCGTTGGCCAGACGGAGCATTTTGGCGCTGTAGGCCAGCCGCCAGACGGGCGAATAGAACAGGTCGATGCGTATCTCGGTGCGTGTCGATGTGGTGTTGGTAAAGTACTTCCACATCCAGCCGCGGTTGGTCCATGCCGCCGCGGTGGCGGCCACGAGCACAAGGATGAGCAGCAGGCAGGAGACTGTCTGTCCGCGTGCCCGGCGCTTTTTGGCGCAGGGGACAGGGGTGTTGTCTGCACCAACTCCGTTTTCGTTACGACTAACTCCGTTTTCGTCCGAACTAAATCGGATTTGGGCTTTCCCTTGCCTTTTCATTAAGAACAGACAGAGCAGGTGCGCCGCCAGCAGCGCCCCGAAGCAGAGCAGTGTGGTGCGCAGGGCCGGGCCGTGGAGGTAGGCCGCAAAAAATTCGCCGGTCTCCTGCGGCGTGGTCTCGGCCCACAGCTGGAGTGCCGTGGGGGTGTAGTTCATGCGGAAGCGCAGGTAGAGGAATACCTCGAAGGCTGCGGTGAGATAAGCGATGACGTAGAGCAGCCCCTTCACGCCGCGGCCCCATTTCTTAGGCAGCAGCCAGAGTACGAGGCACAAGACATAGAGGTCCTGCACCACGCCGCCCATGTGGGGCCAGAAGTCGGGCCGCCACTGCTTCATCTGCCACACGCATATCAAGTGCATGGCCAGCATGACGAGGCAGAAGAGGCCGTTCTCGCGCACCGGCCGTGCCAGAGACTGAAGACAGCGGTACAGACGGTTCAAAATCGGATGCGGTCGTTAATTTGCTTGTAAACGATGGCCAGGGCCAACGTGATAATAAGATATAGGAACAGCGGCCAGTAGGCCTCCGAGGGTGCGATGGTGGTGGGATGGATGACGGCCCTCACCAGCGGGTGCACCACGAAGATGGAGGCGGAGAGCACACCCAGCGTTTCCAGCACGTTTCTCAAGGTCCCGCGCAGCGCAACCGCCTGCAACAGGGCCAGGGTCAGCAGGGTGGGGGTGAGAATCCAGGCGTAGGCATTGAAACAACACAGCAGGAAGAGCACGCCGCACACTGCCGTCTGCGCCCATGAGCGGATGACACCGTGGCGCCCCATCCACACACCGACGGCGAAGGGCAACATCTCGCCCACGCAGTTGTAGCGCAGGTAGTTGAGCAATGTCTGGTCGGCCTCGCCGCAGCTCACGGCATAGGCCAGCAGCGCCAGGCTCACGGCGGCGGCTCCGAGCAGCCACACGTCGCCGCGGCGGTAGAACAGCAGGCGATAGACCACGTACATCTGCATGATGAGCCCGAAGAACCACCAGGGCCCCATGATCATCTGCAGGTGGGGCTCCTTGAAGACGAAATTGGTGGTGAAGGTCAGCAGGGTGACGAAGGCGCGGGTGGGGAAACCCTCGTGAAAACCGTGTTCGGAGAAAAAGAAGATGAGCCAAAGCGCCAGCCCAATCCACAGCAGGTGCCACAGCTTGCGGGCGTTGTAGAGGATGAAGTCCTTGACACCGATGTGGCCAATGGTGCCGCGCTCGTATTTCATCACCAGCCCGTAGCCGCTCAGCAGCAGGAAGACGGGCACGCCGCAGTGGCCGAAGTAGGAGAGCAGCGAGAGCCCCACGTGGTAGCCGTGCTCCAGGCTACCCAGGAGCTGGGCGTTCTTGAACGTGTGGTAGGTATATTCGTTCTCAGCCACGATGCGGGGCAGCATGTGGCAGAAATTGTGGAGAATGATACCCACGATGGCCAGTCCCTTCAGCAGGTTGGTGTCCTGTCGGGTCAGTTTGTGTTCCATTTCGCTTTGATTTTCTTGTAGGATGGTTTATTCTTGTCGGTGGTCTCCGGCTCGCGGCGGTAGCGGGCCTTGACGTCGAAGGGCGTGCCCTTGACCAGCTTGTCATAGTCGTAAAGCCCTTTGAGCAGGCGCCGTCGGGTGGTGTCGAAGTCCTGGTGGAGCAGGTCGCGCCGCGGGTTGTAGTATTTGCTGTGTATGCCGGCCAGACCCATCATCAGGTGGGGTAGGTCGTCGGTCATGAAGCGGCGTGTTTTGGCCTGTTGCACCTGGTTGACCACGTCGGGGTGGCTGGCCTTGAACTTCGGGGAGAACCAGAACTCGAAAGGCACGCCAAACTCGTAGTAGGCCACGATGGGCACGGGCGGTTCGGCAGGTGTGCGTCCCTCCATGTTGGAGAAGTCGAGTACCTCCTCGCCGTGGTCGGCGAGGTAGAGGAGTATGGCGTCATCGTCCTTGAAGTAGTCGCAGATGCGGCGTATCACGTCGTCGTTGTAGCGCGTGGCGTTGTCGTAGTCGGCCACCACCTGTTTCTGCGCTTTCTTCAGCCGGCGCCGGCGCACGCTGTCGGCGGTGAAATAGACATCGTCCTTGCCCAGGCGATAGCTGTACTTCTCGTGCTGCCCGTAGAGATGGAAGATAATCAGGTTGCGTCCGGCGGGCCGGTAGCGTTCATATTCGCGGATGAAGTCGCGGTCGTAGCGGTAGAGCCGCGTGTTGCGGTGGTCGAAGCAGAGGGTGTCGAGCTCGGGGTCGTTGAGGAAGAAGGAGCCGTTGAAGTCGAAGCCCTTCTGCCCGCGGTCGGCCTTGAACTGGTTGGTCAGGAAGGCCACGCGGTAGCCTGCCTTGCGGAACAGGGCCGGGAAGAGCACGCCGTCGGCCCACGAGCCCTTCTGGTCGAGGCTGTGGGTGGAGAGGGCGTTCTTGAAGACGTTGCTCGTCATGTTCCAGCACGACACCACGTAGGGATAGGCCACCAGGCTGCCCTCGCGCTGCATCCTGAGCTGATGGGGCGTGGTCTTGGGACGGTAGCCGTAGAGTTGTGAATGGTATTTGTTGTAGCTCTCGCCGATGACGAGCACGATGTTGGGGCAGCGGGCCGAGCAGCTGTCCACGCTCACGCGGCGCATGTTCTGCCGCAACACCTCCAGTTCGTCGTCGGCCACGTGCAGCATGTGCCACGACCAGGCCAAACGCCATGCCGGCGAATAGAACGTTTCCCACTTGGCCTTCTCGGTGCGCATGGAGGAACCTTCGGTAAAGAAATTCCACTGCCGGCGGCGTTGCTCGGCGGTGTCGATGGTGCCGGCCACGAGCAGCACGACAACGGCCACATTGAGCAGCGGCAACAGCCAGTGCAGCTTCAACCGGACGGCCCAGCGCAGTCCCTTGCGCCCCAGCACCCGCACCAGCAGGGCCAGCGCCCCGAACAGGGCCAGTGTGCGCCACAGGGCAGGGCCGTGGAAGTAGGCCATGAAAAATTCCGACGTTTCCTTGGGGTTGGTCTCCGAGAGCAGTTGCAGGGCGGTGGGCGTGTAGAGCATCCCGAGGCGTTCGGTCAGGAACACCTCGAAACCTGCCAGCACGAAAGCCGCCACGTAGAGCACGCGGCGCACCCTGCGCCCCCACTTTGCCGGCAAGAGCGTGAGCACGAGGCAGATGATGTAGAGGTCCTGAATGACTTCCTCCGTGTGGAGCCATACCTCGCCCTCATACTGCGTCTGCCGCCACACACAGATGAAGTGGATGGCGAGCATCGTCAGGCAGAACAGCAGGTTTCGCCTCACGGGCGCCGCCACGGTCTGCACCAGCCAGCCCACGGCCACGGCCAGTTGGCGGCAACCGGTGAGCAGGTGTCTTATATAAGGATGTATCGCCATTTCAGCGCAAAATTACGCAAACCCGGCGAAACACCCAACCGCGCCGTCCCCTTTTGTTCTGAAAAAGTGCTGATACCCGCCGCCTGAACTTTGCCGAAGTTGCGAATTTGGCAATTATCCCCGCCTTTTTAATGGCGGAAATTAACACTTTATAAACGGTTGGTTTTTAATGAGGTTGAAAAAGGGAAAACAGAAACGGCGTTTCGAAATTTTGAAACGCCGTTTCAAACGTCCGAAGTGGGACTTCTGAGCGCCGAAGCGCCGCCTCTTTTCTCCGAAATGTTAAAGGCTAATGTTAAAATCCGCGTCGCGTTAACAGTTTGGGTGAACTTCTTCCCGTTGGTAAACCAGATGGGGTGGTTTCTACTCAGTGTAAAAAATGCAGCGGACTGTGTTATGTTTGTCTGTTCAAAAAGTAAAAAAAAACAGGAAAAGGTTGCGGCAAAACAAATCGTTTTGTATCTTTGCCACGAAAACATTCATAAAAATTTAACAATAAAAATTTATCGGTATGAGAAAAATTACTTTAATGACAGCGCTGATGCTCATTTGTAGCATGGCATGGGGTCTCAATCCGGACATTAAGGCAAAACGCACGCTGGCTGACGCCGAGGGCGGTGTGTGGACTTACATGGAGGATGAAGGCCTGTTGACTGACGAGAGCCAGATTACGGTGAACTCCGTACAGCTCAACGACGGTGGCGGCGTTTACGCCCTCATCGACGAAGACGAAAGTTCCTACTTCCACTCGGCCTACAGCAGCAACAGTGAAGGTACTGCCGAGGACGGCACCGGTCTGGTGAACGAACCCCACTGGTTCGAAGTGGACCTTGGCGCCCCGTACTCGTCCATCTTCATCAGGTATGTGGCCCGCAACAGCAGTTACCACGACTCTCCCAGCGACATGACCGTGTTGGGTAAGGTGGGCGAGGAATGGAAAGAAATTGCCCGTCTGGACAGCAAGAACGCGAAGAACCCTATTCCGGCCCGCGACGCCAACGTCTGGGAATGGAACTCTGGCAAGTTTGACCTCGGCGGCGAATACCAGGTGCTGCGCTTTGTGGTCAACAAGACCCACTCCGGCCGCAGCAATGCCGACACCCACAACTATTGCTTCTGGACCATGGCCGAACTGCAAATCTACGAGGCACAGTACATCGTGGACCAGGCCATCCTGCTCACCCAGCTGGTGGACAGCATCACGAAACTGAACCTGACGTTTGATCCGGGCACCGATCCCGGCCAGTATGACGAAACCGCCGTGATTGCCTACGAAGACGCTTTCAACGACGCCATGATGGCCCAGTATGAGGACCACACCGACGAGGAATACAAGGCCTATGCCGACGGTCTGCGCGCCGCCCTGGCTGCCGTGAGAGCCGCGCAAATCCAAGTGGAGGACGGCTACTACTACTGGATCAGCGCCGACGGACGCTTCTTTGCCCAGCAGGAAGTGGAAAAGGCCGTGTTCTGTAAGACCGACCACACCGTATGGTGGGGCGACTTCACCGAAGAGTGCGAGCGCGACCCGAACTTCATCTTCCAGATAACGAAGACCACGGACAAAGACGGTGAAGTGGCATACGCCTTCTATAACTATGGAACCGAAGAGTACATCGTGGGCCACGCCCAGACCTCGAAGCCCATTCCTACGTCGAAGGAACTTGAAGTGCTGCAGTACATCCATTATGAGTCGGGCTTCCTGACCATCAACAGCGGTCTTAACGCCTCGAGCTACCACTGCGGCGGCCACGACAACGGTGCCGGCACCAGCAGTAAGCTGATGCAGTGGGGCGGTGCTTCGGCCGAACCCTCACGCTGGTATTTGCGCAAGATAACCGACGAAACCATCATCGCCGACCTTGAGGCAGCCAAGCGCCAGCTCGTGCTCGACGCCGCCCTGGAAGAAGCCCTCGACATAGCCACGGAAAACTATAACATGTGCTTCTCCTATAAAGTGACCGACAAGCTCATCACCAGCGTTGACCAGCTCTCCTGCAACGTGCCCGAGACGGCTGAAGGCGAAGGCGACCTGTATTCTCTGATTGACGAGGACCGCAGCACCTACTTCCACAGCATCTACAGCTGGTCCGACTATGGTGCCGTGCACAACCTGCAGGTTGACCTGCTCTCGCCGCTGCGCAACTTTATCTACGAGTTCCAGACCCGCACGTCCGGCGGCAGCACTGCATTCGTTCCTGTCAACATGACAGTCTATGCCACCAACGACGACGAGCTCGGTGCCGACGCAACGAGCCCCAATGACCAGTGGACGAAGATTATGAACCTTAACGAGGCTTATCCGGTCAGCAATCCGGCCGATTACTTCTCCACAGGCATTGACCTGGGTGCACCCTACCGCTACGTCCGCTTCCTTGTGAACGCCACGCTGGGGTCGCTCCAAGGCACGGGAACGAACAACTACACCGGTAACGCCTACTATGCCTTGGGCGAATTCCAGATGTACAAGTATACCATCGATGAGGAAAATTCGCAGTACTCCTATGTCGAGGGCATGAAGGAAGCCGCTGAAAAGCTGAACGAGCTCATCATTGCCAAGCGCTCCATCCTGAACAACAACAAGTCCACAACGGCCGACGTTGAAGAACTCGATGCCGCCGTGAAGGCTCTGCGCGCCCTCGTGGCCGACCCGTCTGAATTCATCGCCCTGCGCGACCAGGCCCAGGCCATCGCCGACGAGGCACAGGTGGGCGAAGGCATCGGTTACTACGCCTCTGAAGAACCCATCAACGCTTTCAAGAAAGCTATCGAAGACCAGACGGCCGTTGCCGACGTGGAGCGTCCGAACAAGAAGAATCTCGAAGCCGCCGTCACCGCTCTGAAGGCAGCCATGGACCTCTTCAAGACCCAGTACATCACGTTCAAGCCCAACGTCTGGTACTACATTGTCAACGTGGGCGACCGCGAATATGCCGTCAACCAGGCTATGTACATGAACTTGAACAACGCCAGTGTGGGTGCCAACATCAACTTCGGTCTCTATGACTCCGAAAACGACGTGGCCAACTACCAGTACAACCCCTACGCCATGTGGCGTTTCGAGCCTATCGAAGGCACCGACTATGTGGCTATCCGCAACATGGCCACCAATCACTTCATCGGCCACTATCCCGGCGACGGTGCTGCTGTGGCCTTCCTGGCCTCCAACGAGCCTGCTCCGTTCAAGATTGAGTACTACTCCGCCGGCCGTATGTCCATCATCTCCGCCGACACAACCAATGTTGACGAGCGTCCTGTCCACGCTGCCGAAAGCCAGATGCAGCTCGTGCACTATCCCCACACGGCTGAAGACGCTTCCTCGTGGAACATGATTGAGGTCAGCGAGCTCAATCCCGACAACGACTTCGCCATCGACATGCCGGTGAACAGCATCCGCGTGGTATGCCTGCCCTTCGACCTGCCCGAAGGCAGTCTGTCCGTGATGAGCCTCAACAAGTATGTCGATGCCAAGACCTATGGCATCCATTCGCTCTCGGCCAATGAAGAAAGCGGTGTGAGCCTGCTCGGACTGGAACTTCAGACCGACGCCGGTTACAAGGCTGGCACGCCCTTCTTCCTCGAAGTGGGCGACTGCACCCTGTACACCGATGATCCCGAAGCTCAGGAAATGGCAACTATCGTGTTCGTTCCGACGCTCACCACCGATGCCACCGCCCAGACGGTGAACGGTCTTGTCGGCACGCTCGACGGCGACACCATCAAGGCTTCCGGCTATGGCTACATCGAAAAGAGTGCCCTGGCTTGCTCCAAGCAGGTGGGTGAAGAAGAAGCCGGTCTGGCCATTCCCGGCCAACAGGGCTACATCGACCCGAAACTGGTGACCAACAAGGAAGGCAATGCCGACCTGACCCTGATGGTTACGGAGATGCTCGACGGTGTGAACAAGGTGACCGTCAAGAAGCAGGCTGAAAACGCCGGCATCTACAGCATCGACGGCAAGTATCTCGGCACGTCCGCCAAGAACCTTCAGAAGGGTATCTACATTGTAGGTAAGAAGAAGGTGGCCGTGAAATAAGCCACGGGATAAAACCCTATAATCATAGTGCGCCCCACACCGTTGGGGCGCACTTGTTTTTTGCCGCTGCCCTGTGCCGCATCCGGGGCAAGGGTCTCGGGACACGAAAAGCGTTTTCGGCGCGCCTAAATCCGATTTAGGAAATTCCAACTCCGTTTTCGTTACCGTCAGGGGCCGGTCCGGCCGTTTCGCGCTTCCCGTCCGGTCTGTCAGGACACATTTGCCTGGCTGCCGGTGAGAAAACGCCGGCCAATTTTTTGCCGTGTATTTCTTTCTTCGTATATTTGCAAAATAAAATATGCGGATGAGAATAAGCGCTAAAACCCTCCTTCTCCTTTGTCTGGCCGTCTGCATCAGCCTGTCGGCCGGAGCGCAGTTGGCCGACCCGGTCCATTTCACTACAGCCACGCGCCAACTGTCTGATAACCGGTTGGAAGTGACCTTCCGTGCCACCATCGACGACGGCTGGCACGTCTATTCCACCGACCTGGACGGCGGTCCCACGCCAGCCACGTTCACTCTGGAAGAACACGAGGGCGTGGCTCTCGACGGTAACCTGAAAGCCGGTGCGGGCGAAAAGCAAGAGTTCGACCCCGTCTTCAATATGCCCGTGCGCTACTTTGAGCGCAGCGCCACCTTCACGCAACGGCTGAAGATTACCGCACCCAAGTATAAGGTGAAAGGCTATCTGGAGTATGGCGCCTGCAACGACCAGAGCTGTCTGCCCCCCACGCAGGTGGAGTTTTCCACTGCAGGCGAGGTCAAACAGCCTGAGCCGGAAGCCGCCGCCCAGCCCGCCACCGTGCCCGCCGCCCCTGACAGCACGGCCGCTGCCGACACGCTTGGCTCTCAACCCGTAACTCTCGTCTCCTCGTCAGACTCTCTCTGGTGGCAGCCGTCGGCCGATGTCCTCAAGGCTTACGGCGACACCGCGCCTGCCAGCCGCGGACTGCTCATGGTGTTCCTGCTCGGTCTGCTGGGCGGGCTCATCGCATTGGTAACGCCCTGCGTATGGCCTGTCATACCTATGACCGTGAGCTTCTTCCTGCACCGCAGCGACGACCGCCGCCGTGCCCTGCGCGAAGCCCTGCTCTACGGGTTGGCCATTGTGGTCATATATGTGGGGCTGGGCCTGCTCGTCACCCTGCTCTGGCCCACCGGCTCGAACGGGCTCAATGCGCTCAGTACGAATGCCGTGTTCAATCTGTTCCTCTGCGTGCTGCTCGTGGTCTTCGCCGCCAGTTTCCTCGGCGGTTTTGAACTGACGCTGCCCTCCAGTTGGAACAACAAGGCCAACGCCAAGGCCGACACCAGTTCGGGCCTGGTGAGCATCTTCTTCATGGCCCTCACGCTGGTGCTCGTTTCGTTCAGCTGCACCGGCCCCATTATCGGATTCCTGCTGGCAGGCCTCTCCACCACGGGCGAGGTGCTCTCGGCCACGGTGGGCATGCTGGGCTTTGCCCTGGCCCTGGCCCTGCCGTTTGTCCTCTTTGCCCTGTTCCCCTCCTGGCTGAAGAAAATGCCCAAGAGCGGCGGTTGGATGAACACCGTGAAGGTGGTCTTGGGCTTCATTGAACTGGCCTTCGCCCTCAAATTCTTCTCTGTGGCCGATTTGGCTTATGGCTGGCATCTGCTCGACCGCGAGGTGTTCCTTGCCCTGTGGATAGTCATCTTTGCCCTGCTGGGTGCGTACTTGCTGGGCTGGCTGCGCCTGCCCGGCGACGAACCGGCCGACCACACCAGCGTGCCGCGCTTCTTCCTGGCCCTCATCTCGCTGGCCTTTGCCGTCTATATGGTGCCCGGCCTGTGGGGTGCGCCGTTGAAGGCCATCAGTGCGTTCTCTCCGCCGCTTTACACGCAGGACTTCCGTCTCGACCGCCAGTCGGTGGAAGCCGAATTCCGCGACTATGAGGCGGGTATGAGCTACGCTTTGGCCCAAGGGAAGCCCGTGCTGCTTGACTTCACCGGTTTCGGCTGCGTGAACTGCCGCAAGATGGAGCAGGCCGTGTGGAACGACAGCCGCGTGCAGTCAGTGCTCAAGGACAAGTATGTGCTCATTTCGCTCTATGTGGACGACAAGACACCGTTGCCCCGGCGCCTGGAGGTGACCGAGAACGGCCGCCAGCGCACGCTGCGCACCGTGGGCGACAAGTGGAGCTACCTGCAGCGCACCAAGTTCGGCGCCCAGACACAGCCCTTCTATGTGCTGGTCGATAATGCCGGCCGGCCGCTCAACCGCTCCTACGGTTACGACGAGAGTGTGAGCCGCTTCCTTGACTTCCTGCATCAGGGCTTGGAAAACTACGAAACCAAATAGTTAACTAAAAATAAGCGACACATGAACATTTTTCAGAAATTGTTGGGCTTTGATCCCAAAAAGCATTCGATGCGTACGGAAATGGTGGCCGGACTGACCACATTCCTTACCATGAGTTACATCCTTGCCGTCAATCCGCTCATCCTGGGCGAGACGGGAATGGATAAAGGTGCCCTGTTCTCGGCCACCGTCATTGCTGCCGCTATGGCCACGCTGGTCATGGCGTTCTACGCCAAAATGCCCTTCGCCTTGGCTTCGGGCATGGGACTTAACGCTTTCTTTGCCTATACGTTGGTGCTTGTCATGGGCTTCACGTGGCAACAGGCCCTGACCGCCGTTTTCATTGAAGGCGTGGTGTTCATCTTACTCACTGTATTTAAGGTGCGGGAGGCCATTGTCAGGGCCATTCCCATGAACCTGCGCTATGCCATCTCCGTGGGTATCGGCCTGTTCATTGCCTTCATCGGTCTGAAGAACGGCGGTATCATCGTCTCAAGCGATGCCACCGTTACTACGCTCGGCCCGTGGAACAACACATCGCTGCTGGCCATGATAGGCATTCTGGTCGGCGCCATTCTGCTGGCGTTGAAGGTGCGCGGTGCCCTGTTCTTCACCATCTTGATCATGACCGTCATCGGCATTCCCATGGGCGTGACGCAGATACCGGAGAATTTCTCTCTCGTCAGCCTGCCTTCGTCCATTGAGCCGATTGCCTTGAAACTTGATTTCACGAAATTTGTAGCCTTCGACATAAACTACCTTGTCATCGTCTTTACACTGCTCCTGATGGACCTCTTCGACACGCTGGGCACCCTTATCGGCGCTGCTGCCGGTGCGGGAATGATGACTAAAAAGGGTGAAATCGTCGGCATCAACCGCGCCCTCATGGCCGACGCCGTGGGCACCACCATCGGTTCGCTCTGCGGTACCTCTACCGTGACAACCTACGTGGAGAGCACGGCCGGCATCGCCGAAGGCGGACGCACGGGCATGACAGCCTTCTCCGTGGCCATACTGTTCCTCATCGCCCTGTTCTTCTCGCCGGTCTTCCTTATTATCCCCTCGGCAGCCACTACGAGTGCGCTGGTATTGGTCGGCGTGATGATGATCAAGCCTATCGTCAACATCGAGATGAACGACTTCACCGAGGCCGTGCCTTGCTTCATCGCCATGCTCATGATGCCCTTCACCGCCAGCATCGCCGAAGGCATCGTATTGGGAATGCTCTCCTATGTATTCATCAAGGTCTGCACCGGCCGTGGCCGCCAGGTATCTATTATGATGTACGTGCTTGCCGTGTTCTTTATCTTCAAATATATTGCTCCGCTCATCAATGCCTGAGCCTGATGGCAAAGGCTGACCATAGAAAAGAGGGCAACCATCCCGGCGGGTGGTTGCCCTCTCTCTTTGGAGGTCATGGGGCCTTGATACCTGCGTTGGCAGCAGTAATGTGCCTGGCTTCCGCGCGCTGGCATTGGCCTGACGAATTTAAAAAAAATTTTGACAGACAGAAGAAGGAGGCCTGACTTCGGCGCTCAAAGGCGGCGTTTCAAAAATTACAAACGGCGTTTCGAAATTTCGAAACGCCGTTTCTGTTTTGCCATATTTGAGACTTGGTGAAAATCAGTAGATTACAAAACCGTCTGGAAAATGGTGAAAAATTTTGACAAAAGCAAGGTGTCTCCCTCCCGTTTATTCGTAACTCAGGAGGCCCAGCGTGCCCTCGGTATTGGTGAAGAGCAGCCGTCTCTTGCCAAGAGGCACGACGGTGTTCATGAGCGAGTTGCCGTTTTTGTGTTTCCACAGCAGCCGGCCGGTCTTGCCTTCGAGGGCGAAGGTCTCGCCGTCGTTGGTGCTGCCATAAACGATGCCGTCGCGCTCGGGCAACATGCAGGGGGCGTGCTCGTAGCCGATGTCGGCGTGGGTGGCCCAGAGCTGTTCGGGCGAGGCGCTGTAGGCGGCGTAGCATACGATGCTGTCTTGCATGGTCTTGGCATAGAGCCGTCGGCCGTCGCGCGAGAGACCCAGGCTCTCGCGCACCTTCGACTGGAAGGTGCGCCACAGGGTTTCGCCGGTATGTATGTCGATAGCAGTCATGGCCCGCTGCGGATCAACGATGAAGACGCGGTCGCCAGCCGTCACCGGCCACACCTGGGCCGGAGAGAAGTGCATGCGGGTGAGTCCGCCGGTCCATCGCCAGAGCTCGCTGCCGTCGGATTTGCGGAGGCAGTAGAGCGTGTTGTCCCAGGCGCCGAATATCACCTTGTCCTTCGTTACCAATGGTCTGGTCATGACGTAGCCGCGCAGTCCGCGGTAGGCCCAGAGGATGCGGCCCGTGCGGATATTGATGGCGCGGAAGGTGGAGTCGCTGCCGCCGACGTAGGCAACGCCTTTGTCGATGGTCACGCTGCCGAGCACGGGCTGGGTGGTGGCTATAGACCATAACAGTTTACCCTCTGCGGCGCTCAGGCCGTAGATGTGCTTGTCGGCTGACCCGAAGACCACGATGCCATGGCTGGCCGTGGGGCCGCCAATGACGCGGTGGCCGGCCTTGAATCCCCAGAGCTTGCGGCCGTCTTTGAGGCGGAAGGCCTGCACGTGCCCCTCATCGTCGCCGATGAAGACGCGGCCTTTCTCCACGCTGGGCGAACTGTAAACGGCGGCACCGGCCGGAGTGGTCCATACCTCTTTCACCTGGGGGTATTTCTTGTTGATGCTGTAGTCGGGATAGTGGTCGGCACTGCCGTTAGGGTCATAGTCGGCGCGCTCCATGGTGTAGGTGGCTGCAAGCTGCTTGTCTTCGCCCACACGCTGGACATAGGCTCTGATTTCCTTGGCGTCCACTTCGTAGATGCCGTAGCCGGGTTTATGGTCCTGGTCGGGCAGGTTGCTCCGCATGAGTATGCCGGGTATGCCGTCGTAGCGCAGGGTGCGCAGGGCGTGGTAATGGCCACCGATGAAAAGACGCAGGTTGCCCGGTTTGCGCAGGGCGTCGGTCACGTCGTACCAGTTGTCCACATCGCCGTCTGTCAGGGGATAGTGGGTCACGGCGATGGCGGGTTTGTCCACGTTCTGCTGCAGTTCGTTCTGTGCCCAACGGATGACATAGGGCGAAACGTGGCCGTAGGCCATCTTGAGCAACGGGCCTGTGTTGAAGAGGATGAAGTGCACGCCGTTGAAGTCAAAGGCGTAGTATTCCGGGCCGAAAATGGTGCCGTAGGCGGTGCAGCCCGATTCGCTCCATGTGGTCTCATGGTTGCCCATGCAGACGTGATAGGGCACGGTCAGGCGGTCCAGGCAGTTTTTCACTTCCTGAATCATGCGGCGGTCGCCCTGCTCGGTGAGGTCGCCGGTGACGAGGACGAAGTCGATGCTGTCGGTCCGGTTGATTTGTGCGATGCTTTTCATCAAGGCCTCCGTAGGCCCGTTGCCGTTGGGATTGAGGTGGATGTCGGTGAGCTGGGCAAAGCGGAACGGTTTGATTTGCGCGTTCACGGCCACGGCACCGACGAGGGCGACGGTCAGCAGCAGGCGGAGCATTGGTTTGCGGCGTGTCATGGCAACGGTGCTATTTGGTCAGGAACGCCACGATTTGTTTCATCAGTGCCAGGCGTTCATCGGCCGTCCTGATGGTCTCAAAGGGCACGCCCATGATGAACGTTTTGTAGTCGTCGCCATCGTAGGCCACGGCAGCGCTGAGGTTGTTCTCCGTGTAGCGCATCACGGTGTAGGCCTTCTCGGCTGCCGGTTCTATGGCATCGGGGCTCTCCACGGCGTAGCACTCGGCGTTGAGCTGGTTGTGATAGCCGTAGTCTCCCGTCTGGCGGCCGATGCCCGATATCACCCAACCGAGCCGGCCACCCTTGGCGGCTTGTCCCACGCGCCATTTGTATTTCAGTACGTCGGTCACAAACTGTTGGTCGGCCTTCAGCTCTTCTTTGTTCAGCAGGCTCTCGTCAATCCGCAGGGGGTTGTCCCAAAGGTCGGAAGCCACGTAGCTGCCCGTGGCCAACAGCCGGCCGCCGCCCTTCAGATAGGCTGTGAGACGCTCCTGCATGGCCTTCGGGTAAACTTTGTATTCCAAAGGTTGGTGTTTGCCGTGCCCCATCTTGGTCTGACATTCCTTGCCAAGGATGAGGTCCACCATCGGGTAGTTCTTCAAGTCTGCCGTGCCGTCCTCCACGGCTTCGTCGCTGCTCGAGACGAAACTCTTTCCTGCAGCCAGCAAGGCTTCACCGTGCACGCAGGGATAATCGAACGTGTTGCCGGCAATGACCTCTTTCTCGTAATTGCCGTAACTGTCGCCGAAGCCGGCGGCGTCATCGTCCATCCAGGGTATGTTGCGGCGGTATTCCTTTTGAGCGCCGATGTAGGAAATGTCCTTCAGGTAAGGCACGCCGAAATCAACCTCGGGCAAGAAGCCGGCCAAGCGCTTGCCGGCCTCGCCCGGTGCCTCAAAGTCGGCGGGAGCACCGATGCGGTTGAAACCGTTGACGACCATCACAGGCGAGTCGAATCCGTCGCCGCTGAAGCCTGCCGAGAGTATTTCGGAATCGAAACTGAGGCCACCGTCGTTAGCGGCTACCACCTTGTAACTGCATACCTTGCCAGCCACGGGCCGGGCCTTGAAAGTGGTTTGCTTCACCAGTGTGCCGTTGTCCCAATCGCCGTTGCCAATACGTTGGTAAACGATGTACCGGTCGGGTGTGGCGGTAGGCTCCAGAGGGTCGTCGACCGGTGCCCATGTGAGTTCAATTTCGTTGCTTCCTGTTGCCTTGATGGCCATCTTCTGCACTGGCAGCGGCTGCACCACGTAGCGCTCGCCGCGCTGTGCGGTGATGAAGCGGAGCATGCCCTTGTAGATGGCGCGGCTCACGGTGAAACGGAAACGCGGGTCAAGGCCGTAGCGCATGTCGGCGAAGTTTTGGTGCGAGAGTAGTTCGAGCAACATGGCCGGTGCCTTGGGCATCCAGGCCTCGAAATAGGGCTTGTCCCATATCTGCCGGCGGTTCCAATCGGGTTCGTACAGGCGGCGCACGTCTTCGGTGATGCTGCTCTGCACGAGGTCGGCCAACTGGTGGTTCATCTTGGTGCTCGCGCCGTTGGCATAGGTGCCGTCGTAGTGTTGGTCGTCGTAGATGGCCAATGTGCCCACCGTCTGGTCGGTCAGTGTGGTCCCGGCATCGCTGTGGAACGCCAGGCTGAAGTCGATGGGGATGCCGAGTCCGCCTTCAGTGGGATTGACTTCTGACCCGCCGGCCAGCCAGTTTACCCACAGCCCGCGGCACTTGTAGTCGTCCACGTAGTCGTTCTTGCCGTGGTTCAGGTCGTAGATGCTGTCAGGCACACCGGCCCACTGCATCCAGTAGCGGGCTGCCTCGCAGAAGCGCGGGTCGCCGCTTGTGCGGGCGTCCTCGACGGTCTGTCCGGCGGCTGACAGGTAGCGGGCCACATTGCCCATGCCACCGCCGAACTTCACGGCGTCGGCTGTGACGATGCGGCCTTTCTTGGCCGACGAATAGTTTGTGAGCACCACCTTGCTGGTCTTGTTGCCCTTCTCAAAACGGTAGGTGCCCAGATAAATCCACGTGCCGCCGCCCATGCGCTGGTTTACACTCACAGTGGTGGTGCGGCCCATATGATGGATGGTGTAGCGGGCGTCGTCGGTGCTGTTGGGGAATGATTTGTAGGAGACATACACGGCATATTCGCGCGTTTCGGGCAGGTCGGGCGTCCAGATGGCCAGACACTGGTCGGCTTCGCGGCGCACGGTGCCCGATTCGTAGTATTCACCCTCTGTAAAAGGGTTCTGGTGGTCCACATAGACTTTGCGCTTGTGGGCAAACCCCGTGCCTGTAGCCTTCTTCCACGTGGTGGCGGCATTGACGAAGGTAAATGTCGAGGTGTTAGGTGATTCGCCGTCCACAATTACCTCCACGGGGTTGGCGTCGCGCTCACGGGGCAGCAATACATTGGCTCCGGCACGCTCCAGCATCGGCACCAGGAAGGGCAGCACATAGCTCTGCGTGTACAGGTCCTCCACTGTCTGGAAGATGCGGGCGCGCTGCCATTCCCAGCGGTCGAGCTTCTGCTCGTAGTAGCGTCCGTGGCTCTGCCACATGGCGATGTGGCGGTTTTGCAGCCCGTGTGTCGGGGTGGTGGGAGCGTCGGTGCAGGTGGTCAGGGGAGTGACGTCTTTTGTCTTGAAGGTCTTTTCCTTTGTCTTGCCCGAACGCAGCCCGATGGGAATGTAGTTCTCTATCGGTTCGCCGTCGGCGCGGACACTCAGTTTCAGCTTTTGCCACTCCGCCGGCAACAGGGCTTTCACGCCGTCGTAGATCTCCCGTACGTTGTCCTCGCGGTAGGGGATGTATGGCGCGTTGGCACCGGCCCATACCGTTACCGTCTTCTTCTCTGTGACGATGGAGTCTATCTTCACCCGGCCCACGTTGGTAAGCCGCCGGGCCACGCGGTCGAAGACTTCACTGATCTGTTGCCGCAGTTCCGGCGTGTCGCTTTGGGCCGAGACACCCGATGTTGCGACGAGGGCCAGCAGAGCTGCGCCCATAAGTTTAGTATAATGTTTCATTGCAATGCAGTTTTATTGCGCGAAGTTACAAAAAACTTACGGTAACGCCTCCCGTTTGCCGGTGGAAACCAAAGATATTATGCAGCGGAGCGTAAGAATTTCAAATAATCTTTGCCGTACAGGTAAGACCACTCTTCTTTCATATCGCTTTTTAAAGCAATGAATAGAGAACAGTTAGCCACTGGCGTTAGATATCAATACAAAAAAATCAGGCGGGGCCAGTTGGCCTTGCCTGATTGTATTAGAGATGTTCTGATGGATAGCATGGTAGAGATAGTAGTGACAAAATAACGGAAAAGTGCTTGGAGGACGCGGATAAATGTTGTAACTTTGCAGTCCATAAGACTTCCGATGAGGGGGGAATTACAAAAGTGGATAGATTTGGGCTGCTTGCAACCACGGAAAAAAATGCTAAAACGACGGGCCGACTACGCTGCCCGCGCGAGGCATACGCACGATGCATGCACTTCGGGTCTTTTCCATTTATTACGTTGAGAAATAATAACTATAATAATAAAAGGAAAATGGCTTATTTATTTACTTCTGAATCGGTATCGGAAGGCCATCCCGACAAGGTGGCTGACCAAATCAGTGACGCTGTGCTTGACAAACTGCTGGCTTACGACGCGCAGTCGCATGTGGCTTGCGAAACGCTGGTGACAACTGGCCAAGTGATAGTGGCCGGTGAGGTGAGCTCCGATGCTTACATTGACATTCCTCTGGTAGCGCGACAGACCATCCGTCGTATCGGTTACACGAAATCGGAGTATTGTTTTGATGCTGAAAGTTGCGGTGTGCTCAATGCCGTGCACGAGCAGAGCCAGGACATTAACCGCGGTGTGAGCCGTGAAACGGAAGAGGCGCAGGGCGCCGGCGACCAAGGCATGATGTTCGGCTATGCTACCAATGAAACGAAAAACTATATGCCGTTGCCGCTTGACTTGGCCCAGCGCATCATGCAGACGCTGGCCGCCATTCGCAAGGAAGGCCACGAGATGACTTATCTGCGACCCGACTCGAAGAGCCAGGTGACGGTGCAGTATAGCGACGAAGGTCGTCCGGAACGAGTGGACACAATCGTAGTGAGCACGCAACATGATGAGTTTATCACGGCTGACCAGTGTGGCGGTGACCAGAAGGAAGCAGACCGACGGATGCAGCAGCAGATTCGCGAGGATGTGATAAATATTCTTATGCCGCGCGTGCTGAAGGAGTTGAACGATCCCGAAGTGAGCCGTCTCTTTGCGGTTGCACCTCGCTATCTGGTGAACCCCACGGGCAAGTTTGTCATTGGCGGCCCTCACGGCGATACAGGTTTGACCGGACGTAAAATCATTGTAGATACTTACGGCGGACGCGGTGCCCATGGCGGTGGCGCTTTCTCTGGCAAAGACCCCTCGAAGGTGGACCGTTCGGCTGCTTACGCCGCCCGGCATATAGCCAAGAATATGGTGGCTGCCGGTGTGAGCGATGAGATGCTGGTGCAACTGAGTTATGCCATCGGTGAGGCTGAGCCTGTGAGCGTGTTTGTAGATACCTATGGCAAAAGCCATGTCAAAATGAGTGACGGTGAGATTGCAGAAATGGTAAAGCATCTGTTCCGCCTGACACCTAACGGCATTATAAATGACCTGCAATTGCGCAAGCCAATCTATGAGGAAACGGCTGCTTACGGTCACATGGGCCGCGAGCCGAAGAAGGTGGTGAAGCACTTTACCAGCCGTTACAATAATGGTGGAGCCGCCAACGGGCCGAAGGAACTCGATATTGAGGTGGAATTGTTCACCTGGGAGAAACTGGACCGTGTGGATGACATCCGCCAGGCCTTTGGACTGTAATAATTAAAAAATAGAGCGAACTAATGAGAAAATCCGTCTGTGTCTTCTGTGCATCCAGTGAAAATGTCCCTGAAGTGTACCGGCTGGCTGCTGTGCGAACCGGCGAATTGTGTGCCGAGCAAGACATTCAACTGGTGAACGGAGCCGGTGCTCTGGGGCTGATGGGGCTTAGTTCCAACGCTTGTCTTAATGCAGGCGGAAAGGTAACCGGCGTCATTCCCCAATTCATGGTGGACCGCGGCTGGTGTCACCACGGACTGACGGAACTGGTGATAACTCCAGACATGGCCACCCGACGCCAGCGGATGCGTGACCTCAGTGAGGGCATCATTTGCCTGGCCGGCGGATGCGGCACGCTTGAAGAACTCTTTGAGACGGTAACTCAGCGTCAAATGGGATTCTATCCTCATCCTATTGTCCTGCTTAATACGGGCGGGTATTATGATGCGCTCATTGCGTGGTGGCGACGGGCCCAGGAAGAACACTTCATGCGCTCTGACCATGCCGACTTGTGGCACGTGGCCGGAACACCTGAGGAAGCGTTCCGACTGTTTCAGACTCTGCCAGAACGTAAAGATACCAATGAAGAATTGTCCCGTCGATGAATTCTCCTCAAACGGACACGACAGCCTACGTCTTTGAGCCGGTCGTAACCGATACGGTGGCCCGGCCCAAAGTCCAGCGCCCCCAAACGCCGGCGCAAGCCATACGTATGCTGCCTTCTAATGCCACAGAGGAAGAGAAAGACGCCATCGTACAGAAGTATTTCAAGCCAGTCATCGTGGCTCCTTCTGGTCGGCCAGACACGCTCTCGCTGCCAGGACTGGAGGCAAAGAGCACGGCCTATGAAACGATGATATCATACAAAGACGGGTTTTTCAAGGACAACGCTTATTTGAAAACCGGTCGCGATGCCGCACTTTATGGTATGGCCGGTGACCCTGTGCCTTACCAGTTGCGTACCGACGTGTTTGTCACTTCTATACTGATGTTGAGCTTTTTTGTGGTGATGTTTATCTTCTCCCGCTCAATTCATGTGGTGGGCACACAACTCAAGAATTTCTTCTACAACCGTGACCGTAAGGAAATCTTTACTCTGAAGAGCGACAGCGAGATGAAGAATCAGGCTTTCATCGTGCTGCTCGCGTCGTTCTTGTTGTCCATTCTTGCCTTCAAGTACACTGAGACGGCATTGCCAGAAAGTTTTGCCCAGATATCGCCATATAAACTGTTGGGACTTGACATGCTTATTCTGCTAAGCTATTATTTCCTGAAGTATTTGGCCTATAGTGTGTGTAACTGGACTTTCTTCTCTTCTCAAAAACGCTCGCAGTGGATGAACGCCTATAACCTCATCGTTTTGTGCAAAGCCATGTGTTTTTTTCCTCTGGTATTGGTGGTCGTTTACTTCGACTTGCCCGTTCTGACGGCGGTTTACGCGTTTTTACTCATTTTGGCAGTCTCGGAAATTATGGTGATTTTCAAAGCAAAACAAATCTTTTTTGCCTATAAATTTGGTCTGCTCCATCTTTTTTTGTACTTTTGCACGCTCGAAATGGCACCCCTCCTTTTTTTGGTAGGAACAATGGCCTATGCAAACCGCTATTTAATTGAATTTGTTTAACATCGAGAGTGACCGTAATGATTAAAAAGATTCTGGTGTCGCAACCGGCTCCCACGACTGAGAAGAGCCCTTACTTTGACATTGAAAAGAAATTCAAAGTAAAAATAGACTTTCGTCCACTCATTCACGTGGAACGCCTTTCAACCAAAGAATTCCGTGCCGAAAAAATCAACATTCTTGATTATACGGCCATCGTATTCAATTCACAACACGCCATCGACCATTTCTTTTCCATGTGCAAGGATTTGCGTCTGACCATACCCGAAGACATGAAGTACTTCTTCAACTCCGAGCGAGTGGCCCTCTATGTGCAGAAATACGTGCAGTACCGCAAACGCAAAATTTTCTTCGGCAAGTCCGGTACCTGGAATGATCTTATTGATGTGATGGCCAAGCACAAGAAAGAACGTTATCTCGTACCCCAGAATGCTGTGCACCACATGGACATCAAGCCTCTGCTCGATGCCAAGCGTCTCATCCACACAGAGTGCACCATGTTCCGTACAGTCAGCACCATGCTCGATAAGAAAGAGCCATTCGACTACGACATGATTGTCTTTTTCACCCCCAGCGGTGTGCAGTCGCTCATCGACAACTTCCCCAAGTATAAGCAAGGCAACACAGTTTTTGCCTGCTTTGGTGAAGCCGCTGCCATGACCATTGAAGAAAAGGGATTCCGGCTTGACCTCAAAGCCCCGTCACCCGAGGCCCCGTCCATGCCGGCTTCGCTTGAAAAATATCTGGAACAAAACCTGAAAGGATAATCCATTCCTATCCATGCCACTCCACACTTTTCCTAAATCGGAGCGCATGGTCTCTACCAAAGACATTGAGCTGCTCTTTTCCAGCCCCGAATCCCAGTTTCTTGGCGGTTGGCCCCTGCGTGCTGTCTATCGTGAAACAGACCATGGTGAAGAACCTCTCATGGTGCTCATCAGCGTTTCCAAACGTCACCTTCGCAACGCCGTTGACCGCAACCGGGCCAAGCGGCAGATGCGCGAAGCATACCGGCTGAAGAAGCAGATTCTGCGTGGACCGCTTTTGGAAAGCGGCCGCCACTTTCATGTGGCCCTCATTTGGCTTGCCAACGGACCGCAGCCTTCCGATCAGGTTCACTTCGCCGTCAAGCGTATTCTCAAGCGTATCGCCCGAAGCCTATGAAACGCTTTCTCTCCTCCATTCTCATTCTGCCCATCCGCTTCTACCAGAAGTTCATTTCTCCCTTGACGCCGCCGTCGTGCCGTTTCACTCCCACGTGTTCACAATATGCCGTCGAAGCCATCCGCAAGCACGGACCGTTTCGCGGCCTCTGGCTCGCCCTGCGCCGCATCCTCCGTTGCCATCCCTGGGGCGGCAGCGGTTACGATCCCGTGCCTTAATGCCAGGACACGCTTATGTTGCAGCACATAGCCGACATCCATACCCACCGTCTTGAAGCACCCGCAGGGCAAGCCGTCATCAACCTGCCCGATACCGTGCTGTCGGGAGTACCTTTTTCTTTTCGCGCAGGGGCTCTCTATTCCGTGGGCATTCATCCTATGTATCCGGGCGACTGGGAGCAAGCCTTCCATGCGGTTGAGACGCTGGCGCATCGGCCTGAAATCGTGGCCGTCGGCGAGTGCGGGCTCGACAAACTCAGTCCCGTTGCTTTGGAAACGCAGCAAGACTGTTTTTCCCGTCACATCGCCTTGGCCTGCCAGTTGCAGAAGCCGCTCATCATTCATTGCGTCCGGGCCTGGGACGAACTGCTCCAGACCCTCCGCCGCTCCCCGGCCGGTGTGACGTGCATCGTCCATGCCTTCCGCGGCAAACCACAGCTGGCTCAGCAACTCTTGCGTGCCGGGCTCTATCTCAGTTTCGGCCCGCGCTTCAATGCCGACAGCCTGCGCCTTTGTCCGCCCGACCGCCGCTGTGCCGAGACCGACGACTCCGGCCTCCCCGTCGAGGCCGTGCTCCAAAGCCACAGCGAAGCCCTTAAGCGGATGCAAAGTTAGTGCATCTGCCCACCCCTTTGCAAGCTTTTTTCTCTCCAACCGGAACTAAAAAGTTGCCCGTCTCTCATTGCCAGAGGTTTATTTTTTTTTCTGCTCCAAGCATGCCCGGCGCGAAAATTTTTCCTTGTTATTTTTTTTGTTTACTATAAACTCGTATCTTTGCAACGATATATCCTAGAAATGTGTGCAATGTGTCAAAAACGAGCTAAAGAAATGCGCAAAAATTTGGTCAATCCGAATTTTTGTGTAAAAACACA
>JAGAYH010000054.1 GCA_017940565.1 Bacteroidaceae bacterium
CATGTCATATTAGAGTTTTGCTTGTCTTCTTTTCGCAACACTAAGGTAAGTGAAAATTCTGACATGGCAAAATCCTGGGCAACTTTTTGTTGCTCAGGCACTTATAAATAATGTTAAACTATAGTGTTGCGGAATTAAGGGGTATGAAAAAAGTTCTGATGATTCTGATGACACTCCTTATGGGGAGTATCTTTGGAGGTACCGCTGCCTATGCTGACGGGGCCAATCCGTTGGAAGGTCTGAAACAGGTGGTGGAAGTGATTGACTTGAAAGATGGAGGCTGCTACTTCCTGGTGAGCGACCGCCATAAATTTGCGGGTAACACGTCGTCTTTACCCAAGGCTATGGCTGCCCAGCAGGACTACTTTCCTATAACGTGGGGCGAGGAATATGTGTACTGGGCAGACCTGGACGTGACCCTGGCCGCCTTTGCATGGATAGCCGAGGAAACCGCCGACGGATGGGCTTTCAAGAACGTGCTGAATAAAAAGTATATCGGCAACAGCAACGTGGATGAAACCGATGTGCTGTTCTCCGACACGCCTGTAGGTTACGTGCTCGACGACACTCCTCAAGATGAAGGTACCGACAGCGAGAGCCTGATAGGCAAATTCCTTATGACCAACAGTATGGACGAAGGCTATTCCATCACGGTGCAGGGCTTCGGCCGCAGCGACCGTGCCGACAACTCTGTAGCCAAGCAGCGTGAAGGTCAAGACAGCTACGATGAAAACGCAGCCATAAACGGCTATCCCGGCCGCTGGCTCGTCTATGAACTGACTGAGGAAATGATAGCTGCCCTTAAGACGGGTGGCGACCATGGCGACGGCGAAAGAACCGGACTTGAGGACTTGACACGCGTCAAGTATCTCTCGGACATGAAGGACGGCGCCTACTATTACATCGTGAGCGACCGCACAAAGTATGCCTCCAACAATACGACCAAGCCCAAGGCTATGTCAACAGAACAGGACAGCTACGCCGTGAAGTGGGGTAAAAAGTTCGTCTATTGGGGCGATTTGGACACGGCTTCCGTAGGCTTTGTGTGGCAAGCGGTGAAAATGGACAACCAATGGGCGTTCAAGAACATGGACAACTACCAGTATATCGGCACGATGAATACAGACGAGACCGATATCATATTCTCCACCACCCCCGTGGGCTATACACTGAGCGATTTGGAGGAGGGTGCCGGGCGCTTCACCATTATCAACAACGAGTCGCCCTATTCGCTGCACGTACAAGGCTATCTGCGCGGCGGACGCCCCGACAACAGTGTGGCTAAGCAGGAAGTGGGCGAAGACAACTATCCCGGAAATGGTGGCGAATACGGTTACGCCGGCCGCTGGCATTTCTATGAAGTGAACTATACCGAAGATTTGTCGCTGAAAGAAGGTTACTATTACGTAGTTAGTGCTTTCGACAAATTCAGCCAGCCTGAAGCCTGGCAGCAGAACCAGACTGATGCCCGTTGCGCCAGCACCACCGGTGCCGAACTGGCTTGGACGGAACTGAATCAGAACGACCCGCGGCACATTTTCAAAGTGACGCCTGTAGAGGAGGGTTATACCATTCAGAACTATGTGAGCGGCCAGTATGTCGGCGGGCTTGCCGACGGTGTCATCGTGATGACGGACTCTCCGGCTGTCACGCAAACGCTGGAAGCTGTGGAAGACACAGAAGATACCTATATTATTTATAACAGTTCGTTGGGTGAAAACCGCATGTTTGCCGATGGCCATCAGGATGGCGCAGCCACGAAAGGCCTGGTGGGCGGTGGCGAAGGTTGGAACGAAGGCGGCAGTTATGGACAGGCCCAATGGAAACTGCAAATGGTGCCTGCAACCCAGGTGACCGGCATTCCTTCCGAAAAACTGGCTCTGGCCCAGTTGCTGACCGGCACACGTAATCCTGAACATTTTGCCTATGACGAACTGAACGAAGAGCAGGCCGCTAATCTCAAGGCCGCTTATGCCGCTGCCGAGGCCGGGTTGGGACAGACGTTGGAGAACATCTTCTACGTCAAGTTGGCCAATGAACTCCAGGCCGCCCTCAAGGGCGAGTTCACTCCTGACCAGCCATACGACAAGCATCACTTCGACACCATTCGCGTGGTCAGCTACAATGTGCAGCACTGCGCCGGTCAGGACGACAAACTGAATCCCGAACGCACGGCCAAGGCCATTAACGCCCTTAACCCGACGGTGGTTGCCCTGCAGGAAATGGATAGTGTGACCTCTCGCTCGCAGGGCGTGGACCAGGTGAAGAAACTGGCAGAGCTGACGGGCATGTACGGTGTGTTCTGCAAGTCGATAGACTTTGCCGGCGGCGGCTATGGCAACGGTGTGCTGACAGATGAATTGCCCCGGAGCGTCCGTCGCGTCAACCTGGCACCCGATGGTGAAAAACGCACGATGCTGATGGTGGAACTCAAGGACTATGTCTTTGCGAGCATCCATGTGGGTCTGAGTCCCTCGGCCCGCCGTGGCTCTGCCCCCATCATACTGAAGGCAGCCAAGGAATGCGCCGAAGCCTATGGCAAGCCTATCATCATTGCCGGTGACTTCAACGACGACGGCACCGACGGCGAGATGCAAGGGGAGCGCGGCGTGCTGACGAAGACGTTGCAGAAGAACTTCACTTTCCATTCCGATATGAAAACGCCCACATGGGGTGAAGGCATTTATGTAATCGACCATATTATCAGCTACGACGGCATCGGTGGTGTGGAAACCCTCTCGTATGAGGTCATCCAGGACAAGATGACGTCTGACCACCTGCCCATTGTGGGTGAACTGAAGGTCGGTTTCCCGCCTGAGGGTATCAAGTCGGCTGAAAAAGCCAAGGCCCGTTGTGGCAACGTATATGACTTGACCGGCCAGATCGTTGGCAGCGACGTTAACACCCAGGAATTGGCCGACGGTATTTATATCATTGACGGACGGAAACGTCTGGTCAAGTAATAAGAAAC
Source organism: Bacteroidaceae bacterium (assembly GCA_017940565.1). Taxonomy (GTDB): domain Bacteria; phylum Bacteroidota; class Bacteroidia; order Bacteroidales; family Bacteroidaceae; genus UBA6382. Next base: position 2,972 of record JAGAYH010000054.1, read on the forward strand.
ACGTTATTTGCAGCATCAAGGCTTCCCGCTCCGGCAGGAAGCCTTGTTGCTTTGTTGCCCCCTAACGCAGGCATTATAGACACCGTGTCGTGAAGAACTAACTCCGTTTTCGTTCGTTCTAACTCCGTTTTCGTTCGTTCTAACTCCGTTTTCGTGTTGATGGACTCCGTTCTCGTTCCGGCAAAGCGAGGAGTGCAAACGAAGAAAAAGGGTGAGAAAGGTTGGCGGTGTGGAAAGTTTCTGCTAATTTTGTGTCATAAATTGGACAAGTATAGCTTTTCGGGTGGTTGTGCTCATTGACAAGGGGCTTCTGCCCGAAATAAATTGTGGAACAATGTTTAGTGTAAACACAAAGATAATAACGCCTTACTTCAGGTACCGCTACGAGCGGACGGCGAAAGCCCTCGAGCGGGCCGCCGAAAAACAGCGTGCTTTGCTGAAACGCCTGCTGGAGCTGGCCACCGACACGGAGTGGGGGCATAAGTACGGCTATGGTGACATGGGCGGTTATGAGGACTTTGCACAGCGTGTACCTCTGAGCAGCTATGAGGACCTGAAGGGATGCATAGACCGTATGCGCCACGGTGAGAACGACGTGCTCTGGCCGGGGCGCGTGAAATTTTACGCCAAGTCAAGTGGAACGACTAACGACAAGTCGAAGTATCTGCCCGTGAGCCGCGAAGGGCTGGAAGACACGCATTATAACGGCGGTCGCGACAGCGTGGCCTACTTTCTTCACCATCATCCCGAGAGCCACATCTTCGGCGGCCGGGCGCTCATTCTGGGCGGTAGCCACGAACAGAATTATGATGTGAAAGAAAGTCTGGTGGGCGACCTCAGTGCTATTCTCATAGAAAACATCAATTCGCTGGCCAATCTAGTACGCACGCCGAGCAAGCGGGTGGCACTGATTCCCAATTTTGAGGAGAAACGCGAACTGATAGCCCGACGGGCAATGAAGCAGAATGTGACGAACATCAGCGGTGTGCCATCATGGATGCTGAGTGTGCTGAGCCTCATTCTGGAGATTTCGGGAAAGAAGACCATCAGCGACGTTTGGCCGAACCTGGAAGTGTTCTTCCACGGCGGCGTGGCCTTCACTCCTTATCGCAAGACTTACAAGGAGCTGATACCCTCGGAACGAATGAACTACATGGAGACCTACAACGCCAGTGAGGGCTTCTTCGGCCTGCAGACCGACCCAACGACTACGGCTATGCAACTGATGACAAACTATGGCGTCTTCTACGAATTCGTGCCACTGGAACAACTCGGCCGTCCCGATGCCGAAGTCGTGCCCTTGTGGGACGTGGAAACGGGGCGCAACTATGCTATGGTGATATCAACGAGCAGCGGACTGTGGCGTTACCTCATCGGCGACACGGTGAAGTTTGACAGCGTGAACCCTTATTTCTTCCACATTAGCGGACGTACCAAGAGTTTCATCAACGCCTTTGGCGAGGAACTGATGGTGGACAATGCCGAACAAGGCCTTGCCGAAGCCTGCGCCGAGACCGGTGCCGTGGTGGCAGAGTACACCGCCGCCCCCATCTTCATGGATGCCGAAGGCAAGTGCCGTCACCAATGGGTAGTGGAGTTCCGAAAGGTTCCCGAAGACATGGAACGATTTGCCGAAATACTGGATTTGGCCCTGCAACGTATCAATTCGGACTATGAAGCCAAACGCTCCAATGACATTACTCTGCAACGCCTGGAGCTCATCAAGGCACCACAGGGACTGTTCGACGAATGGCTGAAACGCAAGGGTAAGTTGGGCGGTCAGCACAAGGTGCCTCGCCTGTGTAACGACCGAAAAATAATGGATGAAGTTCTTGCCATCATGGCAGAAAACGAATAACCCGTGACTCCTGTGAAGACGTTGAGATTTCTCTTTTATCTGTTGGTTGGTGCATGGCTTTGGTCGTGTGCCAGTCCCGGAACACCCGACGGCGGTCCGTATGATGAGGAACCGCCGCGTGTGGTTGGCTCGTCACCGGCTATGGGCGCTTTGGGAACCAAGCAGGATAAGGTGGAAATCTACTTCAACGAATTTATACAGTTGGATAATCCGAATGAGAAAGTGGTCATCAGTCCGCCACAAATCAACCAACCCGAGATATCTACGCAGGGGAAACGAATTAAAGTCCAGTTGCTCGACACGTTGAAGAAAAACACAACGTACACGATAGACTTCAGCGATGCTATCATAGACAACAACGAAGGCAATCCGATGGGCAATTACACCTTTGTGTTCTCAACGGGTGAAACCATTGATTCGATGGAGGTGTCTGGCTATGTGCTTAATGCGCAGAATCTGGAGCCCATCAAGGGCATCTTGGTCGGTTTGCACCAAAATCTTGACGATTCAGCGTTCACGTCGCTGCCTCTTGAACGCGTGGCCCGTACCAATGGCAGTGGACGCTTTGTGATAAAGGGTGTTTACCCAGGCACATACCGTATATATGCCTTGCAGGAAGCAGATGGTACATTTACTTTCAGTCAGAAGAGCGAGATGTTGGCTTTCCGCCCGGACAGTTTTACTACCGGCAATTTTATGGACGTCCGTCCCGATACCGTATGGCATGACTATGCCCACACACGTATCGACAGCATCCGGGCTTTGCATTTTACACACTATACACCAGACGATGTGGTGCTTCTGGCTTTTCTTGAGGCAGGTCAGGAGCGGCATCTGCTGAAGACGGTCCGCGAGGTGCCGGAACACTTCGAAATCTATTTTACAGCTCCCGACTCTGTGGTACCTCGAATAGAAGGGCTCAATTTTGATGCAGAAAATGCTTTCCTGGTCAACCGCACGGAGGGTAATGACACGTTGCAATACTGGATTTGTGACACTACGTTGGCTTATCAGGACACTCTGCACATGGTTTACCGTTACACGGAGACTGACACTACCGGCGTGTTGTGTGAGAAGGCCGACACGTTGCATCTGGTGCCACGCGTAACACACGAAAAACAAGTGAAATGGCGTGCAGAAGAGATTGAAAAGTGGCGAAAAACTCAGGATAAACTGCACAAGCGGGGGCAACCTTACCAAACGGAGTATCCTGAACCTCCGCTTGAAGTACGTTTCAAGGCCACGGGCATATTGGCTCCTAACGAGAACATCGGGATAGACGTTCCCCAGCCGTTGGCAGTGATTGACACCTCAAAGATACACCTGATGTTGCGTCAGGACAGTATTTACGTTCCTGCCGCCTATGAACTGTTGCCTACAGGAATCTCCCTGCTCAATTATACGCTTTATGCCGAGTGGCGGCCCAACCAGATTTATGAGCTGGTGGTCGATTCAGCCGCTTTCGTAAGCATATACGGCCAAGCCTCGAATGCAACGAAACTGAGGTTCAATGTGCCTACTCTTGACCGTTATGCCTCGCTCTTTCTCAACCTCAAAGGCGTGGGCGACTCGTTGGCTGTTGTGCAGTTGCTTGCCGGAGACAAACCGGTACGGACGGTGCGTAGCAGCAACAGCAGGGCCGAGTTCTTTTTCCTGAAACCTGGCAGCTACTATGTACGCCTGTTCCTTGACCACAATGGAAATGGCCAATGGGATCCGGGCGAATATGCCACCGGGCGCCAGGCTGAAGAAACCTATTATTATCCCACCAAAATCGATTTGCGCGCCATGTGGGATGTAGAGCAGGATTGGGACGTGAAAGCCGTGCCCATTTACCGTCAGAAACCCCTTGAGATTACCAAGCAAAAACCTGATAAAGGCCGTACCATAAAGAACCGCAATGCGGAACGAGAGAGAAACAAACGTTAGAGGTTTAATCAAAATGAGAAGACAATGAGAAACTGGTTGATAATCCTTTTCTGTGCCATCACACTTGGAACGGCAGCCCAGACATTCACCAACACGGCGTTCAAAAGCGGCGAAACATTGCAGTACGACCTGTATTATAATTGGAAATTTGTGTGGGTCAAGGCCGGCAGTGCTTCCATGAGCATCTCTGCCACACAGTGGCATGGCCAAGCTGCCTACCGTACACGTCTGCTTACGCGCGGTTCAGAGAAAGCCGACCGTTTCTTCGTGTTGCGCGACACGCTTACCAGCATCGTGACGCAAAGCGACATGTTGCCACGTTACTATTCTAAAACCGATATGGAGGGCGAAAAGTATCGCCAGCGCAACGTGTGGTTTACCTATCAGGACGGCAAAACCACCGCCCGTCAGCGCTATATCAATCCGCATGGCATGATAAAGTGGAAGACTGAATCCGACAAGGAGGTCATTTTTGACATGCTGAGCATTATGCTCCGGGCCCGTTCGTTCGATGCTTCCACCTTCAAACCCGGCCAGAAGATACAGTTTATGATGACCGATGGCGACGGCAAAAGCTTGCAAACACTGATTTTCCGCGGGCGTAAAACGCTGAAGATGAAGAATAGTGCGGCTTCCTATCACTGCCTTGTGCTATCCTTTGTAGAGTATGAGGGCAAGAAGGAGAGAGAAGTGGTCACCTTCTATGTCACTGATGACATGAACCACGTCCCCGTCCGCCTGGACTTGAATCTTGACTTTGGCACGGCTAAGGCATATATATCCGGATACAAGGGCTTGCGCAACCCGATGACCGCCAAGAAGTAAGCTACACGCGCAGATTCCGGTCGCAATTATGCCCAAAGCGCTTCCGCATCATGAGGAAGCGCTTTGAGTGTTCTAACTCCGTTCCCGTCGTGCCTATATCCGTTTTAGTATGGACTAACTCCGTTTTCTTTTCTTAGTCGTAAGATTTTCTTTGCTCTTGTTTTGGATACAACAAAGCGGCGGCTCAAACTTGAGCCGCCGCTTTGCTATTATTGCCCGTCGTGTTTATTTGATTTCCCACGTGTCGTTCGTTTCGAGCAGTTGGGCAAAGTTGTGGTATGGCTTCTTGTGCGAAATCTGGTCGATTTGCTCAGCCACAGCTTCATCGTAGGTGGGGGCTTCTACATCACGGATTACGCCGAGAGCTATGGGGAAGTCAGGGCCTTCCATGAGGGCAAGTTTCAACTGCAGGGTGTTGTCCTGGCAGTGGGCATCGTGAACGAGAATATCGTTCTCTGTGATACCGTTTTCACCAATCTTCACGACCTTAAGGCCAAAGCCTTCCTGAACGAGTCCGAACTCGCGGTTTTCACCGAATATGAGCGGTTTGCCGTGTTCGACATAGATGGCGTGCTTGGCGCGCTCAGGTTTGCTGTACACACTGTCGTGGGTGCCGTTGTTGAAGATAACGCAGTTCTGCAGTATTTCACAAACGGATGTACCCTTGTGGGCGTGGGCTGCCTTGAGAATGTCGATGCATCCTTGGGCATCTGTGGCCACGGCACGGGCAAAGAAGCGTCCACGGGCGCCGAAGCACAGTTCAGCGGGGCGGAAGGGATCTTCCACGGTACCGTAAGGGCTCGATTTGCTCACGAAGCCGCGCGGAGAAGTGGGGGAATATTGGCCCTTGGTGAGTCCGTAGATACGGTTGTTGAGCAATACGATATTGATATCGATGTTTCGGCGGTTGGCATGGATGAAGTGGTTGCCGCCGATGGCCAGACCATCGCCGTCACCGCTGATTTGCCATACACTGAGATGCGGGTTGGCCACTTTGCAACCGGTGGCAATGGCGGTAGCGCGGCCGTGGATGGTGTTCATGCCGTATGTGGCCATGTAGTGGGGCAGGCGTGAGGAACAACCGATACCACTGATGACTGCAGTGTTGTGTGGTTCCACTCCTATTTCAGCGAGTGCCTTATGGAAGGCACCGAGGAAGAAATGGTCGCCGCAGCCCGGGCACCAGCGGGGCTGGCCTTTCTTAAAGTCTTGTGCTGTATATTGTGCCATGGTCTATGCGTTTAAGAGGTTTTGGAATGCGGTTACCAGCTCGTTTACTACGAACGGCTGACCTTTGACTTGGTTGAACTGTTGGGGCACGAAGCCGTCCACCTTCATACGCAGGAAGGCAGCCAGTTGGCCCATGTTCTGTTCAGCTACGACTACTTTCGGATATTTCTTCAATATCTCGGCCGTGTTCTTGGGCAGGGGATTGATATACTTGAAGTGGGCGTGGGCTACCTTATGACCTTGTTGGCGCAGAGTCTGCATCGTCTCGCGCAGATGACCGAAGGTACCGCCAAAGCCCACGATGAGAAGTTCGGCATCATCGACGTCGCCAGCCACGTGGAGGTCGGGCACAGGAATCATGTCCACCTTCTTTTGGCGCAGACGGGTCATCAGGTCGTGGTTCTCCGGATCAGTGGAGATGACACCGGTCCGGTTATCTTTTTCAAGACCTCCGAGAATGTGGGTGAAGCCTTCGCGGCCGGGCACGGCCCAGTAGCGTGAGCCTTCGGCATTACGCTGGTAAGGTGTCCATGTGCCACGCAATTCCTCAGGCACGTATGGAGGATTAATGGCCGGATACTCATTGAGGTCGGGTAGACGGAAAGCACCGCTGCCGTTGGCTACGAACGCATCGGTAAGCAGCACAACCGGAGTCATGTGTTCCAAAGCCATCTTCGAGGCCTCATAGGCAGCATCGAAACAATCCGTGGGCGACGTGGCGGCCAGCACGGGCATAGGGCTCTCGCCATTGCGGCCGAAAAGTACCTGAAGCAAATCAGTCTGCTCGCTCTTGGTGGGCAGGCCGGTGGCAGGACCGCCGCGTTGCACATCGAGCACCACGAGGGGCAACTCCATGATGACGGCCAGGTTCATGGCTTCGCTCTTGAGGCAGATGCCGGGACCGGAGGTGGAGGTCACAGCCAATGCGCCGGCAAAGGCGGCACCTACTGACGAGGCGCAGCCGGCGATTTCGTCTTCACACTGCACCGTGGTTACGCCGAGCGACTTGTGCTTGGCCAGTTCGTGGAGCACGTCAGTGGCCGGAGTAATGGGATAGGAGCCGAGATAGAGTTTCAGACCGGCCTTTTCGGCGGCGGCGATGAAACCGTAGGCGGTGGCCTTGTTTCCCGTGATGTCCATGTAGCGTCCGCTCTGCTTGTTGTGAGCATCGATATAGTAGACGTTGGCTGCGCTGCTGTGGGTGTTGTGCCCAAAGTCATAACCGGCCTGGATGACGCGGATGTTAGCTTCGGCTATTTCGGGCTTCTTGGCAAATTTCTCGCGCAGGAAGTTAAAGGCTATCTCGATGTCGCGGCTGTAGAGCCAGCACACGAGTCCGAGGGCGAACATGTTGCGGCACTTGAGCATTGACTTCACATCCATGCCGGTGTCGGACAGACAGTCCTTTACCATTTGGGTCATGTGGCAGATGATGACGCGGTCGTGGTCAATGCCCATTTCACCGAGAGGGTCATTGGTTTTAAATTCGGCCTTTTCCAAGTCTTTGGCTTGGAATGCGTCGGCATCGATGATGATGGTGGCATTGGGTTTTGCCTGTTTGTACTGTGTCTTGAGGGCTGCGGCATTCATGGCCACGAGCACGTCACATTGGTCGCCGGGCGTATAGCTCTGGTCGGCGCTTACGTGTACCTTGAAGCCCGACACACCGGTCAGTGAGCCTTGCGGGGCGCGGATGTCGGCGGGATAGTTGGGGAAGGTACTGATGCTGTTGCCCAGGGTGGCGCTGACAGTTGAGAAGATGTTTCCTGCCAGCTGCATGCCGTCGCCTGAGTCACCGGAAAATAGCACGACGACGTCGTCGATGTGCTTTACCGTTACGTCTTCTTTCATAGCATTGCGTTGTGTAAGAGGGTTTCTTCGTTAATACGATGAAGGCCGAACCTATACAGTCCGACCTTGTGCTTCTTGTTTCTTTGGATACAATCCGTCTTTAGTTACGCCAACTTGTTGATGTGTTGCATCAAGCCCGATGTCAAATTGGCAGCCTTGTTCTTGTGGATGATATTGGTCTTTGCCAATTTGTCCAACATCTTCTGCACTTTGGGCAGCAGTTCCATTGCGGCAGCCTTGTCTTCGGTGGCACGCAGTTTACGTACGGCGTTACGCATGGTTTTGGCATAATACCGGTTGTGGAGCGTGCGCGTCTTGGTCTGACGGATTCTTTTTAAACACGATTTGTGATGTGCCATTTCTTTTCTTTAATTATTAAAATTGTAGCCCGTAGGAGAGTCGAACTCCTCTTTAGAGAATGAAAATCTCTCGTCCTAGCCGATAGACGAACGGGCCAGCCGCATGGGGTTCTTGGAGCCCCTCACAGAGCTTGGCTCTGTTTTTGCGGTGCAAAGTTAGCCCTTTAATTTGAATGATGCAAGTTTTTCGCGGACATTTTTTGATTATTTCCCGTATTTCTTCCTCTGGTTCCCATTTTCGACTTGAAAATTACCGGCTCTCAATTCTCAACTTCTTAACTTAATCGTATCTTTGTACCTAATATAATATAGTAACGATGCTGACCAAATCGCAGGCTGTGGTGCTGCGCACCATCAGGTACAATGACACCTCTGTCGTGGCCGTGCTCTTCACGGAAGCTGAGGGGACGGTGTCTTTCATGGTGCGTATTCCCATAACCCAGCGGGCCGGGGTGAAGAACAAGTTGTTTCAGCCTCTGACCTTGCTCGATATTGAGTGGGACCACCAGTCCAAGCGTTCCATGCAGCGGATACGCAACTGCCGTTGCCCTGTGCCTTACAGCTCTCTGCCCTATGAACCGGCTAAGGCGACGGTGGCTTTGTTTCTCAGTGAATTTCTCTATTATGCCCTGCGTCAGGAACGCAACGGCGAGCCGCTGTTCGACTATATCAGCCGTTCTCTCCAGTGGTTTGACCTGCGGAGCGAGGCCTATGCCAATTTTCATCTGGTGTTTGTCATGCATCTGTCGCGTTTTCTGGGTCTGTGGCCCAATGTAGATCGTGCGCCCGGCGGTAGCGATTGTTTCGACATGATGAACAGCTGTTTTACCGCCGTTGTTCCCGAACATGGCCATGTGCTCACCGGCGATGAGGCGGCAGCGCTGCCCCGGCTGCTGCGTATGAACTACGAAACGATGCATCTCTTCCGCTTCGGCCGGGGTGAGCGTCAGCGTGTGCTCGATGTGGCCAACCTCTACTATCGCCTGCATGTGCCCGGTTTTCCCGTATTGAAGTCACTGGCCGTGCTCAAGGAGGTGTTCGACTGAAATGGGCAATAATGTCAAAAATTTTTACCATATTCTCAACGGTTTTGTAACCGATTGATTTCCATCTGGACTTAAACATTGCAAAACAGAAACGGCGTTTCAAACTTTTGAGGCGCCGTTTCTAATTTCCGAAACGCCGCTTTTGTGGTCCGAAATCGGACCTTTCCCACCGGAATGTAAAATATTTTTGTATTTTCTGTGATTGCCTGCCGGTGACAGAAATACATCGGGGATGATGTCCCCGGATGTACATTCCTGCCCGGTCGTCTGTTTTCATGAAAAAATATGGAGGCCCGCAGGCATTGCACCTGCGGGCCCCGCAATAGAGAAAAGGAGAAATTTCCTTGGAGTTTACTTCACGGCAACCTTCTTCTTACCTACGATGTAGATACCCTTGCTGAGGTTCTTCAGATCCTCACCAATGTACTTGCCGTCGAGGGTGTAAACCTTCTTGCTGCCGTCCTTGGCGTTGATGGTTACCTTGACGGACTTCACACCGTCGATAGTGCCGGCGAATTCGATGACGGCGTCGATGTCACCTTCTACAGGAGTTACCTGAGTCGGGTCGATGTAACCGTTCTGACGGCCGAGCGTAATCTTGGCACTTGTGGTCACCTTGCCCTTGCCACCGCTGATGTAGCCATAACCGGCCTTCTCAATAGGTAATGAGGGGAATGTACCTACCAGACCATTTACTGTCTTGGCCTGCGGAACACCGTTGACGATTTCAGCAAACGTTTCGGGCATAGCCGTCATGATCTTGCGGTATGTTACATTCTCAGAGTCATAAGCGTCGGGATTACCGGTCATGATGATGAACGGTTCACCGGCTTCGAAGCCGTCCTTTTCAACGAGGTTAACCTTCGTGATGGTCTCTGTATCGTTTTCACCGTCGGTCACTTCGCCGATGCTGTGGATAGCATAGGTCTTCACACCTTCGTTGATAGCACTGATAGCGATTTCGCCACCGGGCAGTTCGTACGGCAGAGTCCATACGCGCATGTAGTTGTCAGTAGCTTCGAACGTTGCGGCATCTTCTGTTACAGGTTCGAAGATGAACAGGCTGCGGTTGTCTGCGAAGTAGGTGCTCGGCATGGCGAGGTCGCCCCATTCACTCTCAGTTTCCTTGGCACCGCGGTCGTTGTAAAGACCGATGTTGCGGACGATAGCATTATCGGCATAGTGGGCTTCGATGTAGTAAGCACCGTATCCGCCGTAAACAATGCTCCAGTTCTGGAGAGAGTCTCTGCTGGCATTTGCATAGTAGTACTTGGAAGGATCTTCAGGTACGAACGGTACGGTACCTGTTGCGCGGTTACGCAGCGTGTAAGTGCCGTCACCGTTGTCTTCCAGGCGCCACATGAAGGCGGTGTTGCCTACCTCGGCGAATGCGCCTCCCTGGTCACCACCGTAGCGCATGCTGGTGCCGGCCGGGTAGTTGATGAAGATGTGAGCAGCACCGTCGGCCCAAACCGTAGCAGCGGACTTGAGGTAGTACCACTTGTTGGTCTCGAACTTGTTCATGTTGGCATAGAACTTGCCGTCGATGGCGTTCTGCAGGTCTGTGATGGCGGCTTCGATGTTAACCTTTGCGGGTTTGTCGAGCTGAGCCTTGGCAACGGCAGCCTCAATGGCGGTCTTGTATTCGTTCAGGGCTTCCTCGGAAACGATGGCACCTACGGCGTCTTCGTCAACAACTGCGGTTTCGGCCAGTGCGTTGGCTTTGGCCAGCAGGTTGGTGAAGGGCTTCGGGTCGCCTACGAGGTCGGTAACGGCCTTAATGGCGGCGCGCATCTCGTCGATGTCCTTCTGGGTGGTAGCCTTGTTGGCAACAATCTGAGCCTTGGCTTCGGCCATGGCCAATACATTGTCGGCAGCTTCCTTCATGCCTTCAACATAGTAGTACTGTGAAGCGTCCTTGCTGATGTCGAAGGGATAGAGCTGGAACTGGCTGAGGTTGTAGTAAGGAATACCGTCGCTGTTGACACGGCCGGCAGCTTCGTCGGTGGTGTGGATAACAACCATACGGAAGTACTTGTATTCAGCACCGAGGTCGATACCGGAGGATACATATTCAACACCGGACTCGTTTTCAACGTCCATTACCAATTCGGTCACCTTCGTCCAAGCGTCATTGGATGAGTAGGCGTCGGTGCCTGCTGCATCGTCGTTGGTGGCGTAGATGATTACGTCGTTAGGCGTGTCGTGGTTGGAGTTGGTGTCGCGGGCACGCATGAACATTACAACCTTCTGCTGCGGGGTGAGGAACTTCACCTGCAGGTTGTGGTAAACGCCCGGGTGGTAAGCGGAGGAGTATGCCGAGTGGAACCAAGTCTTCGGGCCGTCGAGGAGGGCGCTGAGACCCTGGGTGTCGCTCATTACGGGGCCGTTGTTGTCACCCTGGATGGCGTTACTCATCAGCTGGTCCTTGGTGAAGATAAGGGAGTCTTCCTTATTGTAACCATAGGTGAAGCACTTGTTGTAAACGAACTGTGCGGAGTCAACCAAGGTCTTCAGTTCGGCGTCGTACTTCGACTGGTTGTGTTTCTGGATAGCAGCTTCCAGCTGTTCCTCTGAGCAAGGCTCGAGATACCACCAGTCGTTGGGCTCGCTGTTGCCGCCCCATGCTACGATGTCACCGCTGACACCGGCACCGCCGCCGTGGCTTTCGGGGTGGTAACCGCTGGCGTACTTGTTGCTGTGGATAAAGAATTTGCCTTCGTCAAGAGCTTCAATACACATTTCGCCGTCGGTGCTGCCTACCATGGGAATGTCTTTACTGCTGTCTTCCTGATAGCCTACATAGGATGTGGCTGCAAAGTCTTCAACAACGGTCTGGATGGAGTAGTTTCCGCTTTCCAGAAGCGTGAATTTGAAGATTTCGGAGAGTTCAGTCTGGTCGTAGGTCTTCCAGCGCAGTTTGTCGGCGGTGGCATACCATGCCTTCTTCACACCCTGGGTGGTTTCGAAGTCGGGATTGCCGTTGACTACAAAGTAGAGGCCGCCGGGCAGACGGATGACACCGTCCTTGCAAGCCTGGAGGGCGTTGAGCATGTTGGTGGCGAGCTCGTCGTATTCAGCATCGCTGAGGCCGTCGGGTGCTTCGAGGGCAGCCAGATAGGCGTCTTGCCAAGCGTTGACGAGTTCAGCGGGAACCTGACCGATTTCGGTACCGGCGATGAACACCGGGTCAACCGTAGTGATGCTGTCTACGAGGATGGTAAGCAGCGTGTACTTGTCGCTCTGGTACTTAATCGGATAGAAGTTGAGCTGTGACAGCGTGAAGAAGTGCTGTCCATAGGTACTTTCGGTACGTCCGCTGGTGGTGTTGTTGACAACCATGCGGATGTGCTGGTAACCCTTCAGGTCAACGATGCCCGTGTAGAAGCATACGGTGGAGTTGGCCATGTTGGGGAACAAGTCCTTGTAGGCCTGTACCTCTACCCATGAACTTTCGTCTTCGGGTGTGTTGGTGCCCAGCAGAACGAAGTCGTTCGGGCAGTCGTTGTAGGTCGTTGAGTTGTTCTGACGACCGGAGAAGTGGAATACCACTTCGTTGTTGTTTGATTTCAGGTCAAATTGCAACCAGTGCTTGGCGTTGGGATACAAACCGCCTTCACTTTCACCGTAGGGTGAATGAAACCATGTACTTGTGTCAAAGTCGATGAGGGCTGAGACACCACTTCCGTCGCCAACGTAGATGGCGTTGTACGTGATCTGATCTTCTGACTGGATGAAAGCATCCTCTTCTTCAAGAGTCAGAACCGGATCCAACACGTTGACGGTCTTCTTTACGTTGATACCGGCGTTGGCCGAAAGGATGAGGCCGACGCACATCAACAGAAAAAGTAGAGATTTCTTCATGTCTGATAAATTTTTAAAATGTTACACGGGGCAAAGATAATTATTTTTTTCGTCAGAACAACTTTCTTGTTGATTTTTTTATAAGAAAAATCGACGAAAAAGCTCTTTTTGCGTACGAACTAATATATATAAGGTATAAATTGATTTTTTTTAGGGCGTTTTTGGGGCGTTTTTGTCATGTCGGGGTCTTCAAGGTGAAGCCGTTCTGTTTTTTGATGATTGAAAACGGATTTGGGCGTGCCGAAAGCGGAGTTGTTTTTTCTTAAATCCGTTTTCGTTTTCTGGAAGGGCGTCCGCTTTCCCCCAAGTCAGAACAAACGGGGGAGACGTCGTGCACGACGTCTCCCCCGGGGGTAGGTCAGGCAGGTGCCTGCATTTATTTGGTCACGGCCACCTTGACACCGTTGGCAATGTAGATGCCCACGGGCATGGGGATGAGACGGTTGCCGCTGACGTATTCGTTGAGCACGCAGCGTCCCTGGAGGTCGTAGATCTTCAGTGTGATGATGTCGTCGCTGACGACACGGATGCCACCGCGCTCGGCCGAGATGGGAGCCTGTACCCCGCGCTTGACAGCGTCGCCTATGCCGGCAATGCCGTCGGCGTCGATGATGTTGACGGGTTTCTTCTCAAGCTTGAAGGCGCTGATGTCGAGCACGGCATTGCTGAGGCTGTAGAGCACGCCGAGGGAAACTTCAGTTTCTTCGTTGAGCAGGAATTCAACTGTGGCGGTGTAGGAACTGCTGTTGGCATCGTAGATGGGCGTGCTGGCAAGGCAGTTCTCGATGTTGTCTTGGTCGGGCAGGCCTTTGCCGAGGTTGACGGCCAGATAGCAGTTGGGTGTAGCGCCCGTGCGTGTGCTGGTGGCCGAGAAGCAATAGGTGCCTGCGGGCAGTGTGACGGTCTGATAGAGCTTGTGGTTGGACAGCGACTCGGAGAAGCTGTTGTTGCCGGTGGTTACCAGAAGGTCGTAGCTGCGCTGTGCGTCAACGTATGCGCCGGTGATGATATTGTCGGTGGTCTGCACGGCGTTTTCAATTTGCCATGTAGAGTTCTCGGTGCCGGTGCGGAGCTTGAGGAAGCGGGTGGTATTGGTGTTGTTCACTGCCTCTTTGTCGAAGATGAACGGCTTGCGATAGTTCGTAAGATAGGTTCTGGATACGTCGGTGTTCTTGGCCGGCGTTTCAAAGTTGAGGGTGAATACTCCGGTGGAGAGGCCCCAAGCGTCGCCGTCGGGACCGAATCCGGTGCGTATGCCGTCGTGCTTGCCGGAGGTGAGGTCGGTGACGTTGCCGCTGCCCTGGTTGAAGTTGTAGTAGAGCACGAGTCCGTCTTTTTCAGCGGCTTCGATGTCTTCGATGGGCTGGTTGCAGTAGCTCTTGATTTCTGCCAAGGTCATGGCCTTGTTCCATACGCGGAACTCATCGACTGCCGTGTTCATGCCGAAGCCCTTGATGCTGTTGATGGCACACTTGGCGTTGGTGAGGTCGAGGTTGGAAGAGAGGTTGCCACGGCTTATCTGCTCTCCGTCGCGGTAGAAGGTCAGGGTACTGTTGCTCAGAGTGAAGGCGTAGTGGTGCCATTCGCTCGTGATGACGGAATTGTTGACCGTGTTGGCGGTGCTGGTGCCGTTCTTGAGATTGAATCGTCCGTAGCTGTCGGAGCCTATGGAGAACGTGCCGGCTTCAAAGAGGAATGCGTTGACGAGCTTGGCCGGCTGCATCCACCATTCGATGGTGATACCATTGCCGATATTATCGATGGGGGAGTCGAAGGTGACGGCCTGCTGTTCGCCAGTGAAGAAGAGACCGTTTTTGGAGTCGGCGTTGGCCACGACAAAGGCGTTCTTTTCTGTTACCTGGTTTGAACCGACATCGTTGCTGGCAAACATGGTGACGTCGTAGTAACCCGGTGAAACGGTGGTGTAAGATGAGCTGCCGCCGCTGATGATGGTGTTCTCCACGCCGTTGGTAAGGTTCAGCGTAACGGTGGTGGGCTCGTAGCGCGTGAGGTTCTTAAAGTAAACCTTTTCACCCTTGATGACAAAGTTGGGGCTTATCACAAACCTTGGACTCGGAGCTGCGGCGATGACGTGAACGTCCTTGGTGACAGACTTCTTGCCGAACGCACCGGTGGCGGTGAGCGTCACCTTGTAGTCGCCGGCCTTGTTGTATATGGCACCGGCGTTCTTGGCGTTGACGGTGGGAATGTCGGCTCCCGGCATGCTCCAAGTGTACTGGCCGTTGACAGCCTGCGACTGGTTGAGGAAGCTGAAGTGGTCACCTACGTACTGGACATCGTTGGGAATGTCAAAGTCGATGACAGGTTCCGGGGCGTCGATGATGGTAATCTGACGTGTGGTGTCAATGGAAACACCGGCGTCATCGGTGACGGTCATGGTCACGTCGAAGGTGCCTGGTTTCGGGAATACGAACTGAGGCTTCTGCGTGTTGAGGTCTTTGATTCCTGCATCGGGAGCGTTCCAAGTCCACTTGACCGTGTTGAGCGGAGTGCTCACTCTAACGTCCACGCCAGTGCCGGCATAGAATTCGTCACCGAGGAATGTGAAATAGGACTTCTGTGTGCGGCCCAGAGGCTTCATGAAGGAGTTGTCGGTCTTGACCTGCGTGTTTGCTTCGTCGAGAATGATGGCGTGCAGGTTGTGGGCGTGGTCACGAATCTTGGTTACGCCGTCTTCTTCAATCAGGTCCATCTTGTAGTATGCCATCAGCCCGTCTTGAGCGGTGGGGTTGGCAATCTCTATGTCTTTGCCGTAGATGAAGTCAACCGAGGTGCGGCTGGTGTTCCAAATGCGCAGTTCGTCGATTTCACCGTTGATGGGTTGACCGTTGCTACCGAATACGAAATCGCCCATGGCTGAAAGTCCGTGGTAGCCCTTGGCATTGACGGTGGCTTTCTTGCTGCCATTGATGAACAATGTCATGACACTGCCGTTGACGGTGATGGCGTAGTGCTTCCAACTGTTGACCGTCAGCAGTGAGGTACTGCCGTCGTAGCGGTCGCCTGTGGTCGTATTCCAGCCGAAACTGATGCCGCCGCCGCTTTTGGCGTGGAAGAGGAACTGTCCCCAGCCCGGACCAATCTGCTGGTTGTAGCTGACGGAGTTGTAGGGCTTGAACCACCATTCGATGGTAGCTTGTTGCATACCTTCTTTAAAGAGGTTGGGAATCTTGAACCCGGCATTCTTCAGCACGATAACATCGTTGTCTTTTTGTGTCTGCTCGGGTGTGGAAACGCGTGCCACGTTGGAGGCGTCGGAGTAGCAATAGCCGCCCGAACCCTGGTAAACGGCCTTGACGGTGAAGTCAATGCCATTGACGTTGCCCGCGGTGTAGCTGAGGGTGTTGACATCCGTGCTGTCGATGACACGGTCGTTGGCGCAGATGTAGTACTTAATTAACTTGAGCGATGTGGCTTGGGGTGCCTGCCACGTAAGAGTATTGCCGTTGATGGCCAGGTTAATGGGTTTGCTGAGTTGTTCGCCCTGCACGATGACGGAGATCATGGTTGTCTTGCCGTTGCAAGGAACATCGACCGTGTCAATCTGGAAGGGGAATTCAATGCCGTTGCGGTCGAACTCGTAGTCCATGAACGAGCAGTTGTAGATATGGCCGCCGCCGTCGTTACCCTTCTTGGTGTTGACGATGAAGAAGTACTTCAATGGTTTTGTGCGGTCGAAGGTGGCAGAGAAGTCGGTCAGGTCGTAACCGAACTCCATGGGCTCGTAGTGAATGCCGTCGGCCCACTGTCCGAGCATGGGGTATGCCGGGATACTGTCGGCTGTGTGGCCCACATATTTGAAGTGTTCAAAGGCAATGGTTGCTTCGGGTTTGGTGGCGCTGGTGTCGGTGGCGATACCGGCGGCCAGGCTCATGTTGTGACGGTCGTTGAAGTCCATCTTGATTTTGAACGTGCGCAGCGGGCGGTAGTTCTTGCGGACATACATGATTTCGGGCTTCCAGGGCTGCTCACCTTTGTTGATGACGCCGCCGATGGCGTAGGGACAGTAAATCCAGCCGCCGTTTGACCAACCTTGGCCCCAGCTGTTGACGATAATCCATGCGCCTACCTCGTCTTTGTCTTTTTCGCCATAGATGCCGTTGCCGTCGAGGTCGAACTCAAGGCGGTCGTCATAGCCTACGATGGTGAGGGCGTGGTCCATTTTCTCTGCCCATGTAATGACGTAGTTTTTACCTACGGCACCCGTTTCGTCGTTAGCTGGCGTGGAGGCTATCTTGCCTGCTGTCAGGCCGGAGCCTACTGTGATGTAGCATACGCCGCCACCGTGGAAGTCGGTGTCGCCGTTGTGGTTCCATACCCACTGCTTCACTGCCTCACGGCCTTCTTCGCGGGACACGTCGATGGGGAACGAGGCGTGGCCGGAGATGCGGTTGTGGAAGGTGTGGAACCAGTTGTCGTAACCTTGCATCCAGCCGAAGTAGCTGGCGGCCCAGTCGCAATAGCCGAACTTGTTGGAGTAGGTGCGTCCGCCATAAACGACCATGTTGGGGTCGCCAATGGTGCGCAGCATGGTTTCCTTATTGGAACTGAATTGTGTCAGCAACCAGTTGAAGAACACGGCATACTGGTTTTCGGGCAGCGAGCCGTCTGCATCGCGGAATGAGTTGGTTTCGTTTGTAAAGTTATAGCCCACGTAGGCTGAACCCATGCAAGACGGGCCGCTCTGGTTGAAGATGGGCGGGAAAAATTTCAGCGTCGCATTGTTCCAGTGGTCTGGACGTTGCTGTGGTGCTGGTTTGGCGTAGCCGTTCGATTTGGTCGGGTACGCGTTTTTCATTAGACTCCAGTCGGGGTTTTCACCATACTTGAAGTCGGGAACTTCGTTCACTTTGTTCACCTGTGCAGGCAGACTGCAAGCTATGGCCAGCGACATCGCGCTCAGGATGACACTCTTGATGTACCTCATGTTTTTGATTTTTTATTTTTTAGATGTATAGATTCGTTGTTGAGGGCAACAAAGATACTGAAACTTTTGCATTGCAAGGGTTAATAACCCATAAAATTTTATTTGTTTTTGCCGTCAGGTGACGTAAAAACTCCTTTTTGATTTCTTTCACTTTGTTTTTGTACTGAAAAGGCGGTGAAAGGGCACTTGCCGGTCCGGGCGGCTGGCGTTTGAGAGACTATCTCCGTATTCGTTCTCACTAAATCGGATTTAGTCGCCGCTTAATCCGTTTTCGTTCCGTAATGACAAACATTTTATGCTGCCAGCGCCCGTCCGGGTATCAACAGGTCCAAAAAAGCGGTGTATTTCCCTTTCTTGGGGAGATACACCGCTGTATGAATGTGAACAGTAGTGTTGATTCGCAGACTGTTACTGGATGACAGCGGCAAATCCGCCGTTACGTGCCATCGTGATTTTAATGCGGTCGCCGTGCTTCACGGTGTAGGTGCGCTTCATGTAGTGCAGGGCTTGGTAACCGGCATTTTTCCCGTCTTCGAAGGCTGTCATGGTGAAGGTGCGGCCCTCGGGCAGGAAGTCGAGCGTTACTTCCAGGTTGCGGCCGGTGCTGTTGGTGATGGCGCCAAGGAACCATCGGTTGCCTTTCTGCTTGGCTACAACCTCATATTGTCCGGCTTCGGCGGCGAGGGCGCGGGTGTCATCCCAGTTGACGGGTACGCTGGCAATGAACTCTGTGCAGTCGGGCTCGCGAAGGTAGCGCGAAGGCGTGTCGCTGAGCATCTGGATGTTTGATTCAAGCAATACGTAGAGGGCCATCTGATAGGCACGGGTGCCAATGCTGGAGTTATTGGGGCGGGAACCGTGGAAATAGTTCGGCTGGGTGCTGATCATGGCACCGGGGGTGTAGTCCATGGGGCCTGCAACGTTGCGTATGAAAGGTTCGTAAAGGGTGTTGTCGGGTGTACAGCCGCCTTCCTGCTCCATGCCGCGAACGCCTTCGTGGGAAAGGATGTTGGGATACACGTACTCCAGTCCGGCAGGCTTGTAGGCTCCGTGGAAGTCGACAAGCAGATGCAGGTCGGCAGCCTTCTGGGCGGTGCGCTCATAGAAGTTGACGATTTCCTGATCGTGACGGTCCATGAAGTCAATCTTCATGCCTACGATACCCATTTTGGCGTAGTGTTCCATACACCCGGGGTAGTTGGTGATGGAGGTCCATGAGAACCAGAGCATCACACCGACGTGTTTCTCCTTGCCATAACGGATGAGTTCGGGGATGTCGAGGCCTTCACGTATTTCGTAGGCGGTGTTGCGCTTTGCCAGCCAGCCATCGTCGATGATGATGTAGGGGATACCGTATTTGGAGGCGAAGTCGATGAAATACTTGTAAGTCTCGGTGTTGATTCCGCTTTTGAAGTCCACGTCAGGTCCATAGACGTCCCAACCGTTCCACCAGTCCCAGCTGACCTGTCCGGGCTTAATCCACGAGGGGTCGGCTATCTGGCATTTGTCGGCCAAGCGGGTGGCAATGGTGCACTCCAGCAGTTCGCCGTCGTTGCGGGTAATGACGAAATAGCGCCAGGGCAGGCTGCGCGTGCCGGCAGTCTTGGCAATGTATGGTTTCTTTCCGTCTTTGGTGGTGGAGGGAACGGGAGGAAAAGCTCCGGTCAGTTCGCTGGTGCCGTTTCCTTTGAGGAACATGCCGGGATAATCCCATTGGTCGCCTTCGCTCATAAGAATTTTATAACCCTTGTATGTGTCGAAGAGCACTGGCAGATTGGCAACACCGTGGTCTTCCTTTACCTCTGCCACCTTTCTGTGCGAATAAACCTGTTCGCTTGAGGTATGATAGCTTCGGTTCATCTGCATGTGGGTCATGTAGGCCGTATCAAGTCCCAAAGTCAGGGTCTCGTCCTCCACCGTCATTTCTTTGCCCTGTGCCGTGATGAAACGATAAGCCACGGCGTCATTGTAAACACGGAACTGCACGCTGTAACCACCCTTGAAAGAGAGCGTGGCTACATTACATTTGTTCTCTACCATTTGCTTCTTCAAAGGGAAGAGTGGGCGGATGGTTTCTTCAACACGTGACTGCTTTGTGCCTTTCAACTTTGGATTTTTACCTATGGCGGTGCCATCGGCCAACTTGAGGCCCAACGTGTTGTTTTGCATGAGTATTTGACCGTCACAGCTGACATCATAGGACAGTTGCTCTCCGCCAGTTTTGATTGTCGTGACGATTCTCCCGTCGGGTGAGGCTACTTTCACGTCGGCCTGCAGACGGATTTGTACTATGAGCACCAGGCTCATAAGAAACAGGACTTTTTTCATATTGTTGTCGGTTTAATGTTAGTTGGCTTAACGTTATTGGCCCGTGATATCGGTGGTGTCTTTTTGAGGGAATTTATTGTGCAGATACTCATCTACCCATGTGTAATAGTTGTCAAACTCCCGGGTTGAGCCGTCCTTTCGCATACGCTCAATGGCCTTTTGTCCTTTGGCTATGATGAGTTCCTCAATGGGCCGCAGTTGTTGCATGATGCCAGTGCCTTCCTGGTTGATAAGTTGTGCCAGGTTGATGTAGTCGTGGTTGCTGCCTTTTGGTAAGGAGAATAACTTGGCTTTGAGACGGAAACTCTGAGTAGTGAGCCACGAAACACCTTTTTCATCGGCTTCGATTGTTCTTGGCAATTGGCCTGAAGCCGTAATGACAACGGGAATGGCCACGCAAGTCAGAGGGTAACCTATGATGGTCCAGCCTATGGTGTGGCTGCCTGGCTCACCGGGCTTCACACCTTGGACAAGCAAGCACGAAGATGTGATGTAGCGTGGGATGAAGTCGCGGAAATTAACCCATGTGGTGTCTTCTTTTGATAAAGGCAAATTGCTCCACAAGTCCACTCCGGTAAGTCCGTGGCGCAGGTGGCGTGGTGCGGACGTTATCAATTTTTCGGCTTTGAAGGGCCGGTTAGTGTGTTTCATGAAGTAGGTGATAGCATAGAAACGCTCCACGCCTTGGTCGCGCTTGCGGTCACCTGAAAGGCCGTGATTGGTGCGCAACAGATAACCTTCTGGGGCCACTGCGGGGTCGTTGGCGTCGAATTTGACGTAACCCTGGTTGCCGGTTTCATAATAGGCACAGCCGCCGTGAGCATCTATGACCCCGAAATTGGCATCCACGCAGAGAGGGCGGGGCAGGGTGTCAAGCAAGTGCTCAAAATCTTCAAGCGTGGCACAAACTTCGAGGGCTCTTCGCATGAGTACACCTTCCAGTTCCAGTTTTTCGTCTTTCTCGTTCAGATTATAGGCCGCGGTATTCATGATGGCAAACCCTGTTTCGTTGTGTCCGGCCCATATTTCTTTGGCCGTAGTATCCTTGGCATTGGCGATACCTGCATAGCGGTATTTTTCTCCCTGTTTTAGCACGGTGATGTTGCTCAGAGTGCCCGTATCGCGGTTCTTAAATAAAATCGGGCGTCCGTCGCTGGTGGCCTTTCCTGAAATGATAAACGATGTGCACGCTTGGCTCCACTGGTTGCCAACGATTGCGAGCAAGAGTATGAGTACAAAAATACGGAGAGTTTTCATTGGTGGATTTTTTATTACTCTATTGATAGATTGTATGGATAGATTTCGTCTCCTTTCCTGTAAACTTTTGGAGCCGCCGTCACCACGAGCCACAGATGTTTTATTTCCATGTCTTTCGGTGCAGTATAGGCGACAGTGCCGTTGATGCCTTCGCCTGTTGCTCCATAGATGGGAGTGCCGTCGGCTGTCACAGCAACAAAACCATACTTCCAGTTGGCAACGTCGCGGTTTTTCTCATTCACCTCGCCTTTGAAACTGACTGTTACGGTTTGTCCCGGCTGCGGTAGCGTCACTGTTTCTACATTGAACCCGTAGTTTCCCAACTCACGGCTTTTCACGTGCCAGCGGTTGGCGTATGGGGCGGCATCCTGCCGCACACGGGGCATGTCATAGGTGACCAGGCGGCGGTAACAGTCAAGTATTTCTTCGTTGAATTGTTCTTGAGTTTGTCCGGTCACCCGCATATATACCTGTGCAGGGTCTTCACCGCGACGCACTTGGCGGTAAAGTTCAGCCAGCACGGTTCGGCTGTGTTTCCAACCCCAGTATTCCAAAACGTATGGCGAATGATAGATATTGTCGCGGTCGAACAGGCGCAGGTGGGTCCGGTTCATGAAGTCTTTCCAATGGTAATTTTCGTCGGTCATCCACTGTGGGTTCACTTGCCATAGCATCCACTGTGATGTCATTTCGTGAAACCCTCCCAGATGGCCGCGTCCTCCCAGTCCGTCACAGCGCACTTGGCTCTGAAAAGAGTGACCAAGCTCATGGGCTATGCAATTGAGTTTGCGGTCTTGCAGACGGTTGGGGGCAACCCACAGGGCGCCTATCTGTCCGTCGTAGTCGCCTCCATAGGCTGTGCCTTCCAGGGAATAACGTATCATGACCATCATGCGGTAGTGCTCTGCTTTCGAACCGGGCCGGATGAACTGCAGTGTGTCGCGGTAGAAGGCATAGTAGTGTTCCAGACGGTTGATAAGGTTGTCCAGATCCACTTTCATGGGTTTGCCGTTGAGGTCGGGGGCTTGGCTCAGGTCCGGGCCGAAACCGCGTTCCCAAAACACGGCAAAGTTTTCCGATGTCTTCATGCGTCGGAACGACCATTGTGAAGTGTCGCTCTGCAGGTCCATCTTCCGTAAGTCGCGGGGAATATAGATTTCTTTCCCTTCGGGTGCAATGTAGCCCTTGACTTCGGTTGAGAGTATGATGACATCGTTGCGCGGACGGTCTTCGTCGGTAGTGGCCACGCGCTGTATCTTGTCCACCACATCGAGCCCATCGGTCACTTCGCCGAACACCGTGTACTGGCCGTCCAGGTGGGGCGTGCCGCCTTGCTTCATATAAACCTTCTGAATATCCTCAGGCATGGAAATGCCAGTACGCTCTTTTACGCGTGCGGCCATTTCTTTTATCTCGCTTTTGCTGAATCGCTTGCCCCAGACTATATAGAACTGTGAGCCGCTGCTCATGCGTTTGGGGTTCACGTCGTCGCCTTCGCGTGCGGCTGCCAGCACTCCGCGTTTATGGAATAACTGCGGAAAGCGTATCTCTGCCGGTAAGTCATATCCCGGTCCGCCTTCACCCAGATGGTCGCTCAGGTCTGCTCCCTTCGAATCGGGGTCGCCGCCCTGTATCATGAAATCGCGGATGACACGGTGGAAGAGCAGGCTGTCGAAGAAGTGCTCTCGGCACAGGCGCACGAAGTTGTCGCGGTGCATGGGCGTTTCGTTATAAAGCGCCACAGTGATGTCTCCGTGCGTTGTGTGCAAGGTTACTTCCGTGCGCGGTGCTGACGCGGCCATAAGCCCTGTGGCAACGGCGCAAAGGATGCATAGCAATATGACAAGTCGTTTTATGATGCACATACCTAATATATATTAATGAAGTACGTGGCTGCAAAGGTAAGAAATAATTTGTAATTAACCCTAGCTGAGGCTGTATATTTCATGTGTGGGGCGATGTCATGTCTAACTCCGACTTCGTGAGGACGAAAACGGATATAGTCATTTCCAAATCGGATATAGTTTTTGAGAGGGCTTTTGCCGCAAACCCTAATCGAGTCCAGTATGACTGTGAGAAAATTGTAGTAACCTGGAGGGCAAATCTCTGATTTTCTAAAAACCTCCCCACTAAAAATTGAAATTTTTTATATCAGTAAATCAGGTATTTATAATAAAAATGTAATTTAGTTGAAAATTTTTTTGATATTTGTGTGGAGAATTGTGGGGAATTGTGTAACTTTGAAATCCGAAACAAAGCGAGTTGAGTTTATGCGATTCATAGGAACCGTTGACGCCAAAGTAGATCAAAAAGGGCGGGTGTTCGTGCCGGCCCTGTTCCGCCGTTCCCTCAGGGGTGACGGAGCGGAGCGTCTCATCATGCGTAAGGATATCTTCGAGAATTGCCTCGTGATATACCCTGAAAGTGTGTGGAACGAACGTCTTAACGAGTTGCACGCGCGCCTGAGCGTGTGGAATCGCGATCAACAACGCATGTTCCGCCAATTTGTGGCCGATGTGGAGTGGCTTGTTCTTGATAGCAACGGGCGCATACTGCTTCCCAAGCGATACTTGCGCATGGCGGGT
The DNA here is from genome assembly GCA_017940565.1 of Bacteroidaceae bacterium. Lineage (GTDB taxonomy): Bacteria > Bacteroidota > Bacteroidia > Bacteroidales > Bacteroidaceae > UBA6382. The sequence continues at coordinate 27,052 of JAGAYH010000054.1, forward strand.
ATAGAGCAGGACGTTACCTTCATCGGTATGGACAGCACCATAGAGATTTGGGCCAAAGGCGCCAACGAGTCTGACAACGCTACACCAGAACTGGGCGAAGCCCTGCAAAACCTGATGGAATGAAGACGGAGGCCGGTTGCTATCACGTGCCGGTGATGCTCCGGCAAACCCTGGAGGCTCTCAATGTCAAGCCCGATGGGATATATGTGGACGTGACCTTCGGTGGCGGAGGACACAGCCGGGCCATTCTGGAATGCCTTGGACCGCAAGGACGACTTTTCGCTTTCGACCAAGACGCCGATGCTGCAGCCAACGTGCCGCAGGACGAGCCGCGCATAACTTTCGTGATGAGTAATTTCCGCTATCTGAAACAATGGCTCCGCTACTATGATGTGGACCGCGTTGATGGCGTACTGGCCGACCTGGGTGTCTCGAGTCATCATTTTGATGAGGCAGAACGGGGCTTCTCATTTCGTGAAGACGGTCCGTTGGATATGCGAATGAACCGCAAAGCACGCCTGACAGCTGCAGACGTGGTCAATCAATATGAGGCCGAACAACTGGCCAACGTGTTCTATTACTACGGTGAGCTACGCCAGGCCCGCAGCTTGGCGGCAGTTGTGGCGAAACGGAGGGAACAGCAACCGCTGACCACCGTGGGTGAACTGATGGAAACAGTATCGCCTGTATTGGGACATCAGCGCGAAAAGAAAGACCTGGCAAAAGTGTTTCAGGCCCTGCGCATCGAAGTGAACCAGGAGATGACAGCCCTTCGCGACATGCTTGAGAGTGTACCGCAAGTGTTGTGTCCCGGAGGCAGACTGGTTGTTCTGACATATCATTCGTTGGAAGACCGGTTAGTGAAAAATGTGATGCGCGCCGGCAATACCGAGGGACATGTGAAAACAGATTTCTACGGAAACCGTCTTAGTCCCCTGAAGGCTTTGGGCAAGCCGCTGCAACCCTCAGCCCAGGAACAAGGCGACAATCCCCGTAGCCGCAGTGCCAAACTCCGTGTAGCAGAACGTGTGTCAGACAGCGGGGCAAAGAATGGATAGTGACAGAGGAACGATATGTCAAAATCGGAAAAGAAATACGAAGATTTGGAAGCGTTGGTTGAAGTAGCCGCCGCCGAACCTGCTGATGACGTTGTGGTGGAAAGCGAACCTGTGGAAGAACATGCCGACGAGGCTGACGCAGACAATAATCGCACCAATGCGCAGAAAGCTATCGAGGCGTTGCGTGATGATGACGAAGAAGGCAGTGGCGTCACGCTGAAAGCCGTACTCGGAGGTGATATTTTCAGTGTATCGTGGCTTCGGCGCAATTTGCCGTTTTTCATTCTTATCATGATTATGCTTGTGCTATACATAACCAACCGTTACTCGGCGCAAAAGGAAATGATCCGGATTGATAATCTCAAAAAAGAATTGTCCGACGCCCGCAATCGCGCGACCAGCCGCTCTTCGCAACTGCTCCAACTTAGTCGTGAGAGCAAGGTGGCGGAATTTCTTAAGCATACACCTGACAGTGCCTTGAATGTAGCCTCGCAGCCTCCTTACACAATCGTAAACGACCTTCCAGAAGACGAATAATGAAATACTTCGCTAACAAACAAATCATCAGCCATTATCACGTCATCGCGTTCGTGTTTGCATTGCTTGGTTTGGCCATTGTGGGCAAGACGGCTTACACCATGTTCTTCAAGCGGGCATACTGGGGGGAGATGGCCAATCGGTTTGTTAAGGATTCCGTGACGGTAAAGCCCATGCGCGGCAATATCTATTCGGCCGATGGACAGTTGCTCGCCACGTCATTGCCTGAATACATCATTTATCTAGACTATATTGTATCGGAAAAGGACTCAGTACGAAGAGAAAAGTGGCAACATGAGCGTGATTCGCTGCGTGAAGTGAAACTTGACAGTATTTGTGAAGGCTTACACCGCATCTTGCCCGACAAGTCGGTTAGTTGGTATAAGGAACGGATTCGTGAAGGGGCGAAGCGCAAGACCCATTACTGGAAAATCTATCCCAAGCGAATCTCATTTATAGACTACAAGGAGATAAAGAAATTACCGTTCTTCAATCTTGGTCCTAACAAGAGCGGATTCCAATGTGAAGAGTTCCATGAAGTGAAAAAGCCTTTTGGTTCGTTGGCTGCGCGCACCATAGGCGAAATTGACGGGCAGTCCGACACAGCCCGCTACGGCCTGCAGTATGCATATGACAGTCTGTTGCGTGGAACGCCAGGTATTGTCCACCGTCAGCGTGTCCACAACCGCTATCTGCCCATTGTTGACGTTCCGCCAGTGAATGGTGCCGATATAAAGACAACCATTGACGTGAAATGGCAGGATTTTTGCGAAAAGGCCATTGTTGACAAATTGAAAGAAATAGGCGGCAGTGTGGGGGTGGTTATTCTGATGGAAGTGAAAACGGGTGACGTGAAAGCCATAGTAAACATGACACGTCTGCCTGACGGCGAATATTACGAGGTAAAGAACAATGCCCTTACCAACCTCATGGAGCCCGGTTCGGTGTTCAAGCCCATGTCGTTCATGGTGGCATTCGAGGACCGTAAAATTTCAATAGACCAGACCATCGACGTTGGCAACGGTGTCAGACAGATGTACGGTCGCAAAATGAAAGACCATAACTGGCGCAGAGGCAATGGTTACGGTGTCATCACTGTTTCGGAATGTCTGGAGAAGTCCTCAAACGTTGGTGTGAGCGTGCTCATTGATAAAAACTACCACGAACATCCCGAACAGTTTGTCAACGGACTATATAAAATAGGTGTAGCCGAAGATTTGAAACTTGACATACCGGGCTATTCCCGTCCGAACATACGCAGGCCAAAAGCCGACGGTAGCAACTGGTCGAAAACGGCCTTGGCATGGATGAGCATCGGTTACGAAACCCAGATGTCGCCCATGAGTGTGCTCAATTTCTATAACGGTGTGGCTAACAATGGCAAGATGATGCGTCCGCGTTTTGTTACCGAGGCCTTGCGCGACGGTGAGGTCATCGAAACGTTCCCGCCGAAGGTTGTGCGCGAAAAGATGTGTTCCGATTATGCGCTGAAGAACATACAGACGTGTCTGCGGCGCGTGGTCAGCCGCGGCTTGGGCAATCGTGCCGGTTCGCCAAACTTCAGTGTGTCTGGTAAAACCGGAACAGCCCAGGTATGGGGCAAAGGTGGTTTTACATCCAGCTATCTTATCTCGTTCGCTGGCTACTTTCCTTCCGAAGCGCCTAAATACAGTTGCATCGTCTGCATAGAAAAACATGGTCTGCCAGCATCCGGCGGCCTCCACTGCGGTCCTGTGTTCCGCCAGGTGGCTGAAATGGTCATGTCCACCACTGCTGAGCCGTCGCTGGAAGCAGCTAAGGATACCGTCCATTCGCTCGTGCCGCTCGTGGACTATGGCAATTTGGTGTATGCCAATCGTGTGCTCAACGATATCAACGTCACTTCAGACACTGACTGGACACCTCAGGACGCAGCTCACTCTGTGTGGGGACGGGCCGAGAGTTCAAACAGACGTGTAAAGCTGTTCCGCACACCGCTGCCTACTGACAAAGTGCCTGACGTGAAAGGCATGGGCGCCCGCGACGCTATTTACTTGCTGGAGAAACTTGGCATGCACGTCAAGCTGCAAGGCTTCGGCAAGGTGGTGTCCCAGAGTGTCGCCGCCGGCCACCAGATTAAGAGAGGTAGTCCAATCGTGCTGCAACTGCGCATGCAGGGAGCGCGGATGGAAGATTTCGTGGAAGAGACGGATGAAACGCCAGATTCCACGGCAGTAAAACCGGACAGCACCTCAGCCAAAGCTAATGCACCGGCTGTTGCAGGGGTCGCCGCCAAATCCGTGGAGCAGGAAAAGAAACCGGCGGCAAACTAAAATGGAGTTACTAAAAACGAAAACGGATATAGTCTGGTCTATATCGGATATAGTTCCAGCGAAACAAAGCATATATATATAATTAAGGTATAAAAGAAATGACAGGCATGGATCTGCAAACGCTGTTAAGAAACATTGAAGTGAAGAAAACGCTTGGTGCCGCCGATATCAACGTCACCGGTATCAACATCGACTCTCGTCTGGTCAAGTCAGGCGACCTGTTTGTGGCCGTGCGTGGCACGCAAGCCGACGGACACCAGTTCATACCGAATGCTATGGAGTCCGGAGCCAAAGTCATAGTCTGTGAAACGCTGCCGGACGTCTTGCCCGACAATGTCACGTTCGTTCAGGTGGGCAACACCGAGGACGCTGTCGGCAAAATAGCCACCGCCTTCTATGGTAACCCCACGGAGCGGCTGAAATTGGTGGGCGTGACGGGAACAAACGGCAAAACGACCATTGCCACCCTTCTCTACGAAATGTTCACGGCCATGGGCTTCAAGTGTGGCCTTTGTTCCACCGTGTGCAACTATATCGGTGAAACGGCTTACCCCACCGAGCACACCACACCCGACCCCATAACCCTCAACCGCCTTTTGGGACAGATGGCAGACGAAGGTTGCCAGTACGCTTTCATGGAGTGCAGCTCGCATGCCATACATCAGAAGCGCATCGGTGGACTGCGCTTTGCGGGAGGCATATTTACAAACCTTACCCGCGACCACATGGACTACCACAAGACGTTTGAAAACTACCGTGACGCTAAAAAGGCCTTTTTTGACACACTCGGAGCCGATGCTTTCGCCATTACAAACCTCGACGACAAGAATGGCATGGTAATGGTGCAGAATACGAAAGCCCAGGTGAAGACCTACTCGCAAATGCGTGTGGCCGATTTCCACGCCAAAATACTTGAAATGTCGTTTGAAGGTATGTTGCTCGACGTAAACGGCACTGAAGTGCACGTGCGCCAGGTGGGAAAATTCAATGTATCCAATCTGTTGGCAATATATGGCGCCGCCGTCATGCTGGGTCGCGAACCATTGGACGTGCTTACCGTCATGAGCAACCTGAAATCGGTGTCCGGACGCTTTGAGACACTCCATTCGCCCAAAGGATACACTGCCATTGTCGATTACGCTCACACGCCCGATGCATTGGTCAATGTGCTCAATGCCATTCACGAGGTGCTCTGTCGCAAGGGCGAAATCATCACGGTTTGCGGTGCCGGCGGCAATCGTGATAAGGGAAAACGCCCGCAAATGGCCTATGAAGCCGCCCGTTTGAGCGACAAAGTAGTTATCACAAGTGACAATCCGCGTTTTGAAGAGCCCCAAGACATCGTCAACGACATGCTTGCCGGTGTGAAGGACGACCAGAAAGAACGTGTGCTTGCTGTTGTTGACCGCAAGGAGGCCATTCGCACGGCTTGCATGCTGGCCAAGAAGGGTGATGTCATTCTTGTGGCTGGCAAAGGACACGAAAACTATCAGGACGTGAAAGGTGTGAAACACCATTTCGACGATAAAGAAGTGCTGGCCGACATTTTCAAAAGCCAAAGCGAATAACGACTAATTCTTTCTCGATATGCTGTACTATTTCTTCCGTTTTCTTGACCAATTCGGCATTCCCGGCTCGGGCATGTGGAACTACATCTCGTTCCGCTCCCTGCTGGCCTTGATTTTCGCCCTTGCCATATCGGCATGGTTCGGCGGTCACTTCATCAGGTTCATGAAGCGCCGCAACATCACCGAGACGCAGCGTGATCCGAAGATTGATCCTTACGGCGTGAACAAACTCGGCGTGCCTTCCATGGGTGGCATCATCATCATCGTTTCCATGCTTGTGCCCATATTACTGTTTGGCCGCTTGCGCAACATCTATCTCATCCTGATGATTGTCACAACCGTCTGGCTGGGCATTTTGGGCTTTGCCGACGACTATATCAAAAATTTCAAGAAACGCAAGGACGGGCTCAATGCCAAGGTAAAGCTTGTCGGGCAGCTGGGTTTGGGACTTATCGTGGGGCTGACGCTCTTTCTGAGCCCCGATGCCGTCATCAGGGAGAATGTAGAGATACAGCACAACAACCAAGTAACTCAGGTGGTCCACAAATCCGATCCGGTAAAGTCTACCAAGACCACCATTCCCTTCTTCAAGGCCAACAACCTGGATTATGCCGAGATTATGGCTTTTTGCGGCAAGTACAAAAATGCTGCCGGATGGATTCTTTTCGTACTTATCACAGTGCTTGTGGTAATGTCGGTCTCCAATGGTGCCAATCTTAACGACGGCATGGACGGTATGGCGGCGGGCAATTCGGCTATCATAGGCTTGGCACTGCTTGTCCTGTGCTATGTGTCGAGCCATATCGAGTTTGCAGGCTATTTGAACATTATGTACATCCCCGGAACGCAGGAACTTGTGGTCTTCTGCAGCGCTTTCGTTGGTGCACTTATAGGTTTCCTGTGGTACAACGCCTATCCTGCGCAGATATTCATGGGTGACACAGGCAGTCTCACCATCGGAGGCATCATCGGCGTGCTGGCGGTGATCATACACAAGGAACTGCTTCTTCCGCTACTCTGCGGCATCTTCTTCGTGGAGAGCCTTAGCGTCATCCTGCAGGTGGAATACTTTAAGATCGGTAAAAAACGTGGTGTGAAGCAGCGTGTGTTCAAGCGCACGCCCATTCATGACAATTTCCGTGTGCTTCCCTCGCAACTCGACCCCGAATGCAAGTACGTGTTCCGCAACTGGCCGCGTGGATGCTGGCACGAGTCGAAGGTGACCACGCGCTTCTGGATTGTCACCATCATTTTGGCCGCTGCCACCATCATAACGTTGAAGATAAGATAACCAAAAACGCATTTTTTCAGAATCAGAACGGACATGCCGCTGAAGAAAACGGATTTAGTAGAAACGAAAACGGATTTAGAGCGAAACAAATCGGATTTAGATTGACTCAAAAAAGATATAGAAAGGACGAAACGAGTAAAAATGGCAAGAATAGTAGTTTTAGGAGGTGGTGAGAGCGGTGTCGGTGCCGCCGTGTTGGCCCAAAAGAAAGGATACGACGTATTCCTCTCCGATGCTGGCGTTATCAAAGACAAATACCGCGACATGCTCGACCGCTACGGCCTGAGTTGGGAAGACGGCAAGCATACGCCGGAGCTCATACTCAACGCCGATGAAATCATAAAAAGCCCGGGCATACCCGACACAGCACCTATGATGCAGCAGATACACCGCCAGGGCATCCCCGTCATCAGTGAAATCGAGTTTGCCGGACGTTACACGAATGCAAAGATGATATGCGTCACAGGTAGTAACGGAAAAACGACCACAACCTCGCTCATCTACCATATATTCCGCACTGCCGGCTACAATGTAGGCCTTGCCGGCAACATCGGACGCAGCCTGGCCTTGCAGGTGGCCGAGGAAAACTTCGACTATTATGTCATAGAACTTAGTTCCTTCCAGTTGGAAGGCATGTATGACTTCCGCGCCAACGTGGCCGTGCTTCTCAATATCACACCCGACCACCTGGACCGCTACGACTACAATATGCAGAACTATGTGGATGCAAAAATGCGCATCATACGCAACCAGACGACCGATGACTCCTTTATATATTGGGAGGACGACCCTATCATAGCCCGTGAACTCAAGAAATACGACATTAAGAGTCACCTCTGCCCCTTCTCGGCCATTAAAGAACACGGCGCAATCGCCTACATCAGTGACGGACACTATGAAATAGAATATCCGACGCCTATCAACATGGAAGAAGAGGAACTGGCCCTTACCGGACGTCACAATATCTACAACCAGTTGGCTGCCGGCATTTCTGCCAACGTCATGGGTGTGAACGGAAAGGTGATAGTGGAGTCTCTGAAAAACTTCCAAGGTGTACCTCACCGCTTGGAAAAGGTGGCCAAGGTTCGTGGCGTGCAATATGTCAACGATTCGAAAGCCACAAATGTCAATGCCTGCTTCTTTGCCCTGGAAAGCATGAAGACTCCCACGGTTCTTATTCTGGGCGGTACGGATAAGGGCAACGACTACAACGAAATACTCCCCTTAGTAAAGGAAAAGTGCCGCGCATTGGTTTTTCTGGGTGCCGACAACAAAAAACTGCACGACTTTTTCGGTCCTGTAGGCATACCCATTGCTGATACGCATTCCATGGCCGATTGTGTGAAAGCCTGCTACGAATTTGCGCAGCCCGGTGACACAGTTCTGCTCAGTCCATGCTGTGCCAGTTTTGACCTGTTCAAGAATATGGCAGACCGGGGCAATCAGTTTAAAGAATTAGTTTGTAAACTGTAGTAAATGAAACTCTTTCTCTTCGCATATTATGACTATAGATGTTCTTAACAACCGCCCCGGCTCGCGTTTCGGCCTTTTCAAAGGCGACGGCGTCATTTGGGTGATTTTTTTCTTCCTTTGCGCCATTTCGTTGCTTGAAGTGTTCAGTGCTTCCAGCTTTCTGACGTATAAGTCGGGCTCCATCCTTTCGCCTATCCGCAACCATGCAACCTATTTGTTCATCGGATGGCTTGTTGTGGTGCTTACGCATAATGTGCCATGCCGTTGGTTTAAGTTCTATCCCTTTCTGATAGGTCCGGTCGCTGTCATTTGTCTGCTGATATTGTCGTTCAGCAAGGCCATGACCAACGGTGCGGCGCGCTGGCTTGAGATTCCCGGGGTAGGGGTCACTTTCCAGCCCTCCGAGTTGGCCAAAGGCGTGGTTGTCATCGGCGTGGCGTTTATCTTGTCGTTCTTGCAGACGGAGAAAGGGGCCGACCGCCATGCGTTCAAGTACATTCTGTGGGTCTCGGTACCCTTTATAGTCCTGATATTCTTTGAGAATTTCTCAACGGCGTTCATTTTGGGCCTAGTCGTTCTGATGATGATGTTTGTAGGCCGCGTGCCTTTTTCACAAATAGGTAAATTACTGGGAATATTGGCTGTTGCCATTGGTGCGTTTGCCTTTTTCCTGATTGTAACGCCAGATTCGACGCTTAACCAAATACCAAAAGGTCACCGTTTTGCTACATGGAAGCACCGTGTGCAGCATTTCATGCCGGGTAACACTAAGGAAGTGGCGCCGGAAGACTTTGATATTGACAAAGAGGCACAGGTGGCACATGCCAACATCGCCATCGCCACGAGCAACGTGGTGGGAAAATTTCCGGGAAACTCCGTGGAGCGCGATTTTCTAAGCCATGCGTTTTCCGACTTTATCTTTGCCATCATCATTGAGGAAATGGGCCTGATAGGCTGTGCTTTCGTGGTTCTGCTCTACGTAGTGCTGCTGTTCAGGGCGGGCAAGATAGCCAACAAGTGCGAGCGCAACTTTCCGGCATTTCTGGTGCTGGGCCTTTCGTTGCTGCTTGTCACGCAAGCCTTTGTCAACATGATGGTGGCCGTGGGCCTGTTCCCGGTAACGGGCCAGCCGTTGCCCTTGGTGAGCAAGGGAGGCTCGTCCACATTGATCAATTGTCTGTATATAGGTATGATATTGAGTGTAAGTCGCTTCGCTAAACGCCGTGTGGCCAGCACAAACCAGCGGCAAGAGGTGGCAACGGCTGTCAATGAGGATGAATTTACCCGAACTGACGGTATGGCTTGACAGAGTTTTTAGATTAATGATTGATAGGCGGTGTCTTGTATGGCAGGACACCGCCCTGTTTTTTCCCTACCCGTGGCCAGGCCGGAGCGATAGGCCCTTATGCTTTATGAAACCGTATTTAGTCCGTTCCAAATGCGTTTTCGTTTTTTCTAAATCCGATATAGTTTTAATTAATTCCACTTCACAATAAAAAAAGGCAGCGAAATACAGAATGACAGGGAGTCCAAAATAGTTTGTCATGATTTACTCGTTTTTGACTGAAATCTTGGAAAAAAATAAAGAAAAATTTTTGACGGTATATGAGATATTCTTAAATTTGTAGCCAAAACTATTTTGTCGAAAGCCTATGAGGCATGTCACCGCGCACGTATTATCCGGTGCAGAGGCTATTGGGCATATAGGAATGAATAGATGCGAAACTAAAAGTATGACATAAATATGGGAAACAAAAAAATCCGTTTATTGAAACATGTGGCAGGTGTCATGTTGTTAGGTCTCATTATGACCTTCTCTGCTTGTGAGGACAAAGTGGACACCTCTGACATGTACGTGTTCGAGGGTCAGCAAATCATAGACTTTTTGAACAGCACAGAGCAGACCTCTTATTTTGCCGAGTTGACCAAGCGCGTGCGTTTGAGCAAGAAGAGTGAGTCAACTATAGCAGAATTGCTTTCTGCACGCGGTAACTACACGTGTTTTGCCCCGACGAACGAGGCCATCCAGCAATTCTTGGATTCCATGTACGCAACCAAGAATTACAACGTTGCCGACACGCCCGACAGCACTGCAGCTTACATCGTGAACAACGCCCTGATTGACCATGGTGACATGGAGCCTTATCTCTCGACACTGTTCAATATCGGTACATTAGGCCTGCCCAACTTTGCCTCGCGTTATCTGACCGTACGCTTTGATACCGTGGCAGCCGGCCGCCTGGCAATCATGATCAATACTTATTCACGCATTATACAAGTGGACAACGAATTGGCAAATGGCGTAGTGCATCTGGTGAACCGTGTCATCACGCCATCGAACTCTTCGGTGCCGACTATGATAGGCAACACGGACAATCTGCAGATTTTTGCCCGTCTGCTTGAAGTGACAGGCTGGGACCAGCAGATGACCGAATGGCGTGATGAATATTATGAAGAGAATCACCCGTACGATGGCCCGAACTGTCCGACCGAATCACCTGCCCGCGTGCTTTGCCCTGAACACCGCGACAAAGGCTATACCGCTTTGGTGGAAACCGACAGCCTGTTGGTGGAAAAATGGAACCTTCCCGAACTACAATTCTCAGAAAGCGGAGGTATTGTCAATTGGGACCAGATTCTGGAAATCATAAAGGAAAAATGTAAAGAGTATTATCCCAATGCCACCAGTGATGACCCGAAAAGCGAAGACAATGCTCTGAACCAGTTTGTTTCTTATCACTTGATACCTATCGGTTTGTCATACGACAGACTGGTAAACCACTTCAATGAGTTCGGTTATGCTTACAAGATTACCTCCCAGTTGGGTATTGACGTGTGGGAATACTACGTGACGATGGGTAAGCACAAACGCTTGCTGAAGATTATGGAAGGCAAGAAGACCAACGGCTTGCGCATTAACCGCTATGTATCGGAGCGTAATCTGGCCAATTACGAGGAAATCAGTTGTCCCCGTCCGGGTATCTTAATTTGTGAAAGCAATGGCGGCCGTGAGTATAACGCACTTAATGGTTACTACTATGTTATAGACGATGTGCTGGTTTACGATGACGATGTGCCCAACAAGGTACTCAACGAGCGTTTACGCTTTGATGTCTGTGCCTTGCTGCCGGAAATGATGACTAACAATTTCCGTATGTTTAAAGGCAGCGACTGGACGGTGAACTATAAAAACATTCCTCCGGGCTATTTTGAAAACATGTGGTTCACGGAAGAGTCCAACGTGGCATACCTCAATGGCTATGACAAAGGTTATGGCGGCGACTTCCAAGGTGATGAATACAACATCCAGGGTGCGTATGACGTGACGGTCAAGCTGCCTCCCGTTCCATTTGCCGGTACTTGGCAGTTCCGTTACGGCACGCAGAACGTGAAAGACCGCCGTTCGATGTGTCAGTTCTATTTCGGTTCGAACAGGAATCACTTGAATGCATGCGGACTTCCGCTTGATATGCGTATTTATGGTGGTGAGGTGGACTATCTCCACTGGTTCGCCGATGGCAAAGATGCCGATGAGAACGACGAGAATGACCACGCCATGTTCCGTAGCGGTTATATGAAAGCTCCGCTCTATTTCTGTGCTCCTGTCGGCAGTACGGCTTCTGGTGCCAGAGAGAATTATCGCAACAACCAGCGCGTTTACCGTTGTATAGTTTACACCGGATACATGGAGCCAGGCAAGGACTACTATCTGCGCATGAAATCTTGTCTTGATAACACGGAGAAGCAGCTCTTCATTGACTACTTCGAATTGGTTCCCAAGATGGTTTATGCTAACGATGCTAATCCGGAGGACAAGTGGTAAAAACTGAATCGATCTGATTATATGGTAAGGTCTTCCTCATGAGGAAGACCTTATTTTGTTACTGTAGCTTCTTTATATAGAACCTACTACATTAACCCCGAATAGTGATTGTGACTACTTTACATGTTGGCGGCCACAGCCTCTGCACAGCGCTCGCCGTCAATAGCCGCTGAAACGATACCTCCGGCGTATCCGGCTCCTTCGCCGCAAGGATAGAGACCGGAAGCAGTGACATGCTGTAACGTGTCGCGGTCACGGCTGATGCGTACGGGAGAAGAAGTGCGTGTCTCGATGGCAAGCAGTGAGGCGTCTGATGTCAGAAATCCTCTGTATCGGCGGCCAAAAAGACGTAGGCCTTCGGCCAATCGCTCTGTCAGAAACGCTGGCACCCAGAAATGGAGTGGGGAAGACACGGTGCCAGGAGCATAGGAACTTTGAGGTAAGTCGTAGCTTAGTTTTTTGTTAACAAAATCAGTCATGCGTTGTGCCGGTGACGTCTGCTTGAAATTGCCTTGCAACCAACACTGGCGCTCCAGAGCTTCTTGCAGATACATCATTCGCAACGGATTTTCGGGTAAGTCAATGTCTTGATGATTTGCAGCAAAAGTCTCATCGCCCATGGCCTCTTGAAGTACGGCTGTCAGCGATGCGTCGTCGAGATCCTCAGGCCGGGTCTCCACCACCATACCTGAATTGCTCCATTGCGAGTTTCTTCCGGATGGACTCATACCGTTGACTACCAGTTGTTGCTCGCCCGATGCAGCGGGAATAATGAAGCCACCGGGACACATGCAAAAGCTGTAGACACCGCGATTCTGAACTTGTGCCGACATACGGTATTCGGCGGCTGGCAGGTATTGGCCCCGGCCTTCGCGGCGGTGATACATGATTTGGTCTATCAGTTTGGATGGATGTTCTATCCTTACGCCCATAGCCAGTCCCTTTATCTCCATGGTAACAGCCTGTTGGTGTAGGAAACGATAAACGTCGCGTGCCGAATGTCCTGTGGCCAGAATGACCGGACCTTGGTACTCCGTATCGTCATGACAAGTCACGCCACACACATCGCCCTTGCTGTTTATGAGTAGGTGGTTCACCCGTTTTTGGAAATGCACTTCGCCGCCACTCTGACAGATTGTCTCGCGAATGGAAGCAATCACGCCAGGTAGTCTGTCGGTGCCGATGTGCGGGTGAGCATCGACCAGTATTGAGGTGTCTGCGCCGTGTTGGCAAAATACGTTGAGAATTTTGTCAACATTGCCCCGTTTGGTGCTCCGCGTGTAGAGTTTGCCGTCGGAGTAGGCCCCGGCACCGCCTTCTCCAAAAGCGTAGTTGCTTTCACTATCCACCCGATGCTGTCTCGAAATAATGGCAATGTCTTTGCGGCGCTCATGGACGTCCTTACCACGTTCCAGCACCACGGGGCGCAGTCCCAATTCGATGAGTCTTAATGCTGCGAACAATCCTCCGGGACCGGCACCGACCACAACCACTTGTGGCTTTCGGCTGACATCGGGATAGTCTGTAGTTTGGTATTCCAGTGCTGGTGGCTCTTCGTCAATATAAATGCGTACGGTCAGGTTGACATAGATATCATGTTGCCGGGCATCGATGCTCCGGCGTATGATGCGCAGTGACTTGAAATTTTTAGGGGCTATGCCTGTTTCGTTTGCCACCGTTTGACGTAGCAAAGCCGGTGTGGCGGCTGTCTGTGGTGTCACACGCAGGGTGAGTTCCTTAATCATGTATAAATATAATAAAGGTATAGTTTATCCGAACAGTTGTCTCAGGGCATCCTCTACTTTACGTACGGGTACCAGTTCGATGTGGAGGCGTTTCGGGTCGAGTTGTTTTATGCTTGCTTCAGGCAAGATGATACGTCGGAATCCCAGGCGTTGCGCTTCGGCCACGCGCTGTTCCATACGCATGACGGGACGAATTTCACCGCTTAGCCCCACTTCGCCGGCCATGCACACGCCTCTTTCTATACCCGTATCCACGTTGCTCGAAAGCACCGCCACGATGACGCTCAAATCAATGGCAGGGTCGGTCACACGCAGGCCGCCGGCAATGTTGAGAAATACGTCCTTTTGAGCCAGCTTGAATCCCACGCGTCGCTCCAGCACGGCCAGCAGCATGTTGAGCCGACGTGAGTCGAAGCCAGTGGCAGAGCGTTGCGGAGTGCCGTAAGCTGCCGTGCTCACGAGCGCCTGCGTTTCTATGAGGAATGGCCGCACGCCTTCGATGGCCGCAGCCACGGCAACGCCACTCATGCCCTCGTTCTCCTGCGAGAGCAGCAGTTCCGAAGGGTTAGCCACGGCGCGCAGCCCACCGCCGAGCATCTCGTAAATGCCCAGTTCAGACGTGCTGCCGAAGCGGTTTTTCAGTCCGCGCAGCACGCGATACAGATGTTGCCGGTCGCCCTCAAACTGCAGTACGGCATCCACGATGTGCTCCAGTACCTTCGGTCCGGCCAGTGTGCCGTCTTTCGTAATGTGGCCTATGAGTATCACCGGTATGCCCGTGCCTTTGGCAAAACGCAGCAACGACACGGCGCAGGCTTTCACTTGCGACAAACTGCCCGGCACGGCATCGCCGCTTTCTGTTTCAATCGTTTGAATGGAGTCTATGACCAGCAGGTCGGGGGCCGTCTGTTTTACCTGCTCGTATATTTTCTCGAGCGAAGTTTCACAAAGAATCAGCAGCTCTTCCGGTGGCTCGGCACCGAAGCCTTTGGCCAACCGGTCAGCCCGCATTTTCAGCTGGTGCTCGCTCTCTTCGCCGCTCACATAGAGTGTGCGTCCCTTCATTTTCATTACCGTCTGTAGCAGCAGGGTCGATTTGCCTATGCCGGGCTCACCGCCCAGCAGCACCAGTGAGCCGGGCACCAGGCCGCCGCCCAGCACACGGTTCAGTTCGTCGTCACCCGTCGTTATGCGCGGCTCACGTCGGCTCTCAATATTTCTCAAGCGCTTCACATTGGCCGCTGTGGCTGATTCGGGATGAAGCACCGACGCCTTTTCGGGCTGGGCCGACACCCTGATTTGTTTGAACGAATTCCACGCGCCGCAGGCAGGGCACTTGCCTATCCACCCCGACGACTCCTGGCCGCATTGGTCGCAGACGTACATGGTCTTGTCTTTTGCCATAACTCCTTTTGTTCTGTCTTTTCTGCAAAGGTACACACTTTAATTGAAAACTGAAAGTGCTGCGGGCTTTTCTTCTCACGTTGGAAACGGAGTTGGTTTTTTCTAAATCCGATTTAGTTTATTCCGTATCCGATATAGTTATTTTCAGAAGCACTGGCGTCTTGTAGTTGACAATGAAATGGTATCCATTTCGAGAAAAAAAACATTCAAACCATTGTTTTTGTCTTTAATTTTGTATTTTTGCAATTTGAACAAATCAAAGACAGAAATGAAACGTATGCTTAATATTGTCATGGCCTTGCTAATGCTCCTCTGCGTGCATTCGGTTTTTGGAGCTAACTATTGGCCGGGCGAACTCATTGCGTGGAATGAACTTAAAGCGGGCGATCGCGTCATGCTGAACAACGCCGTGAAGACAGCGGCGTCGGCGGGCTTTCTGACCTGCCGCACGTCGAAGGTGCCCAACCGTTTCACCCAGGTATATTCGCTGGGCATGGTGACGGGGGTGGACAAGTATAATGTGTTTGAACTGGTGGAGGCGCCGGCTCAGCATGAGGGTGTCAAGTCGTTCTACCTGCGCAGTGTGGTGATGAACAAGTATGTGAAGTGCAGTTCGCCCAATACCCTTCAGATGAGCGAAATGACGGCAAACATCAGTGAGGCTACCAGTTTCGAACCGGCCAGTCCCGAAACGGTGAGCAATACGTTTGTCAATGCCAAGGAGGGTGCCGGCCTGCTGGTGCATTACGATGGGGCCACACGCCTATATTTCGGACCGTTCCATGACTATGGCTACACCTATTATGGCTCTGCAACCGACATTATCTGCTGGAACTTCTACCGCGCCATGACTAAAGGTCGTCAAATCGGCCTGGACGAACTGGAGGACGGCCAGGAGGTGCTTTTCAATAACGCCACAAATTATCTGGAAGAAGGTCCTACGCAATATCTCAGTCCTATTCAATGTACGGTCAAGGAACCTAACTACAATCAAGGTTACCCTTTGGGCGTTACCGACGGATATGATTCAACGAAAGTGTGGCGACTGAAGAAACTGAACGACACCCAATGGACCGTCCGCAGTGTGTCGACGGGCGAGTACCTGACGGCTACCGCCGCCGACGGTCTGGTGACAACCGGTGTGGAAGGCGATGCCCTGACATTTGAGTTTGAATCGGCAGAAGAGAACTACACCGTGTTTGACTGGTGGGTAACAAATGAGAAATCGGTGGTAATGTACCATATGGACGGCGAGACGAAAATGAAGGCAGGTCCCTTCCGCGGTTATGGATATGCCTATTACAATACAGGCATAAACAATTTGCCGTGGAATGTATATCTCGTGGAGAACACCCCGAGTGATGACGATGACTACAGTGAAGAAGACGACGGCGGTGCCGGCGATTGGCAAGATGCCGAAGCCTTACAAGGTGAAGAGTTTACCTTCGGTACAGTAAAAAGCTGGGATTTGGGCGACACCTTTGTCATTAAGAAGGTAAAATTCATCCCGCGCGAAAAAATACCCATGACTTTGGGTATCTTCGAAGGCGCCAACCTGCCTGACTTCGCCGATGCCTTGCCCATATACATCGTGAAGGACAAGCCTGCAGCCGGTAAACAGCAGGAAGTCGATATCACCTGTACGCGTGGCTTCCGTTATGTCCGTTACGTAGGTCCTGCCGGCTACCGTGCGGAAATAGTGCCCGTCAAGTTCTACGGTGAACGTGGTTTGGGTGACGACAGTCAGCTTTATCAGTTGACAAACGTTCCCACCGTTGTGATACATACAGCCAAAGCAAAGGAAATTACCTCGAAGACAGAGTACACCCCAGGCATTGCATCAGTCATCTCCGATAATGGTCGGGCTATCATGACCGACAGCCTTGATGTCCGTGGCCGGGGCAACGGTAGCTGGACCTTGGAGAAGAAACCCATGAAGATGAAGTTCCGCAGCAAGCACCGCTTGCCCTTCCTGCCAGCCAAGGCAAAGAAGTGGGCGCTTGTTTCAAACCACCAGGACAAATCGCTGATGCGTAACTTAGTTGCGTTTGAAGTTAGCCGTCGTCTGAACATGCCGTATACCCCCTCAGCCACGCCGGTTGACGTGATTGTAAACGGGGAATACAAGGGTAACTTCCAATTGACTGACCAGGTAGAAGTGAAGAAAGACCGAGTGCCTGTGACCGAAATGACTCCCAATGATAATATCGAACCCAATGTATCGGGTGGCTATCTCATCGAAGTGGATGCCTATGCCGGCGGTGAACCCGTGAGATTCTATTCCAATAAGTACAACACGCCGGTGACGGTACACTATCCCAAAGAAGACGAGATAACGTCTTACCAAAAGGAATACCTCACCAATATTTACAACATCATGGAGGCAAACGTCTTCTATGAATCTCCGAAAGACCCCAAACTTGGCATTCCAAGCCGTATCGATGTACCATCGTTCCTGAAGCGTTTCCTGCAGAGTGAACTTTCTGCCAACATTGATGCCTACTGGAGTATATATATGTATAAAGAGCGCGGTGACAACCGCTTCTATTTCGCTCCCGGATGGGACTTCGACCACGCTTTCGACAACGATAGCCGCTGTTACCCCGCCAACAGCATCAGCGGATTCCTTTGTCTGAGCAACAAGGTTTCCATTGTTTCGGGCATGCATGACATCATCTCCAAGGTGATTGAAAACTACCGTGACGACCTGCGCCACTATTGGAGTGAGTCGCGCAACTACTATGGGTTGACCTCGGAAAACCTGTCGGCCATGGTTGACAGTTTGGCCGACTATATGGAGGAATCGCAGCAGTTGAACTTTATGCGTTATCCCGTGCTTGACAAACTGCTCGTGCTCAATACCGGCATCCGTTATACTTATCAAGCCGAAGTGGATTTCCTGAAGCAAACCATAGCCGACCGCATTGATTGGTTGGACGAAAACGTGGGACTGGACGAAAAGAAAGAATACGTGCTGGGTGATGTCAACAACGACGGTGCCATCAATGTGGGCGACTTGTCGGCCAGCGTTTCCTTCATCACCGATAAAGCCAATGACGAGTTCATACGCCGTGCGGCCGATCTCGACGGAGACGGTGTGATAACGGCCAACGATGTGACGGCACTGCTGATAGATCACGTATTGCCGCAGCAACAGCCCAATGGCGACGGCACTGGTTCCCTCGTCTCGTCCATGACCCTGTCTATGTCGGCTAACACCGTTCCTGCCGGTGAAGAAACAACGGTTGATGTCGGTTACAAGAGCATTTCAACCTTCAATTGCTTCCAGTTTGACATAACATTGCCTGAAGGCGTCACTTTGATAGACGTTGAAAAAGGCTCGCGTCTTTCCAATAATCACGAAGTGACCGTTCATAAACTCGCCGACGGCACCTTCCGAGTTGTGGTGAATACGCTGAATGGCGCGTCCATCAGCGGAGTCTCCGGCACGTTTGTGAAACTGAAATTAAAGAGTGCCGCCACAATGGCCAAGGGCCAATACGATTTGGTGACAGAAAATGTATTCGGTGCGCGCACCAATTCACTTGTAGTGAAGTTTGAAGACAACCGGACGACTCTCAATGTGGGTTATCCGCTTGGCCTGCACGGCGTGACGACCGGCACAACCAGAGAAGGCCCTGGCTACGACGTGAGCGGGCGTCAGGTTCTTACGGATTATAAAGGTATTATCGTCAACAAGGGTAAGAAACACTTGAGTAAATAGCCCAATCTTTAGACAAATATGCAGATTCCCCGGAAGCATCGTCAGATGATTTCGGGGAATTTTTATATTTAGCAGCAACAGAGGCAAGCCTACGTATGACACTTCGCAGCGTCACCGGCCGAAAGTTTACTTTAGAGAATCGAAACCGGAGTTTGTCGCGACGAAAACGGATATAGACAGAACGAAAACGGATTTAGGCTATGCTGAAGCGTATGCCTACGGAGTGATTTGCCCTCTGGTGTTATGAAATGCCGCCACCGTCCGCAGTAACTATCTCGAGTGTTAGATAAAAAAGTCCTCCGAAGGTTGTTCGGAGTCAGGATTTTTTCATAACTTTGTAAGTTGGAAAACTATATAATTAATATCATACAAAAATGAAGACATTTAGATTGTTACTCGTTTCTGCCGCTCTGTTGCTCGGCTTAACCTCTCAGGCGCAGACCCGGCAGGACAAGGTCAACGAAGTCCCCGACTTCGTATATGGCCAAAACCCCGACCCATCGTTGATGGTGCACCGCACGGAAGCGCGTTCCAAGGGCATAAATGGCGTCCCCCAACGTCCCGACCACTGGAACAACGCGACGCTCAAGTTCTTCCCGCCCATTTTCAACCAGGCCGGTCCTTCGTGTATGGGCTCCTCATATGTGGGCTACATCTTTACCAATGAAACGAATTCGCTGCGCAATGCCGACGGCTATCTGCCCGAGAACCAGTATGCCATATTCTTCAACTGGCTCCTGACCCGCGGCGGTTCGAGCAAGGGTACCATGTTGCGCGCCGTGGGCGACCCCAACAGCGTGGTCTATGGCGGACGCACCTATTCCACAAAGTTCGGCTATCAGGAATGGGATGAACTTGACTTCGGATGGATGCAGGGTTACGACAAGTGGTATCATGCCATGCACAACCGTATTACAGAGAATGCGACCTTCCCCATGGATGTGATTACGGAAGAAGGCCGTGAGGCTGTGAAACAATGGGTGTGGAATCACAATGGCGACACCGACTTCCACGGCGGTGGCGTGTGCTACGTCACCGTGGGTGCCTCAATGATAAACGGTAACATCAAGAAAACTCCTGCCAACGAGGCTGCCGGTGTCGTAGGCAAGCGCTACGTGAGTTGCTGGGGCCCGTCGATGAACCATGCCCTGACCATTGTGGGCTATGATGACCGCATTGAGTTTGATCTGGACTCCAATGGAGTCTATGGCGAAAAAGACAAGGACGAAGTGGGCGCCTGGGTGGTGATGAACAGCTGGGGCGACGGCTGGGAGAACCAGGGATGGATATACGTTCCATATAAGTATGGTGCCCAGTGCGACCATCAAAAGTGGCCGTGGAAGCCAGAAGTGCAGTATGCCCGCAAGAACTATAAACCGTTGCGAACCATTAAGATCAAGATGGACTACAGCGACCGTCGCGGCATGAACCTGGCTGCCGGCATCAGTGCCGACACCAGTGCCACTGCGCCTTCAATGACCATTAGTTTTGAACATTTCAAAAATGTTGGTGCCAGCTATGCCAGCACAACTCCTCAGACACCGATGCTCGGCCGCTGGCTTGACGGCTATCACCACGAACCGATGGAGTTCGGATATGACCTGACCGACCTAAGTGCCAGTTATGACCGTTCGAAACCTTTGAAGTACTTTTTTATCATCAATACACGTTTTATCAGTCAGAACCGTACGACCGAAGCCGACAGCGGCCACGTGTACTCCTGCTCGCTGATGGACTACGAATTCGACAAGTACGGCATTGAGCTTCCCTTCATCACCGAAACGGTTGATGTGCCTGGCGGAGGACAAGTGACAATGTTGTCTGTGATTGTCAACGGCGAGAACATAGGCAAGCCGACAAATCTGCAAATTGACGGCAATACGCTGACATGGCAACCGGCCCAGGACGGTTCGTTCATTGTGGAAAAATACTACATCCAAGCAGATGGTGTAGTCATTGACAGCGTTGCCAAAGACGTGAACACCTACAGTGTGACAGACGGCAGTGCTGCCAACTATACGGTAGTGGCCAAGTGTGTGTCGGGAGATGTCGTACGTCTGTCCGAGCCCACCAATTCCGTACGCAATTATACACCGGTGATACCGTCAGGCGACAATCAGGTGGCCTCATTCAATGGCGGCGGTTTCAGTTGTCCCAATGTAATCTCCCGTCGCTTGAACGAAGCCACCATAGAGTTCTGGCTTAAGCCGACATCCACCTTTAATTATAATCAGGATATTGGTCCCGGTTGGGGCACGTTCTATATGCATTCCACTTCGGGCCGCGGCATATACTATGGTTGGGAAAGCAACAGTACAGACCGTGCCACAACGAGCTCGATACTTACTCTCAATACCTGGCAACACGTGGCTGTGACTATCGATGGCCCAGTCATGTCGCTATACATTAATGGTGTCCGTAAAAGCACATTCACGTCCAAAAACTATGCCGGACTTGCTGAAATATCCAATTTCATCTTCGGCCGCGAGTATGGACTAAATGGCGAGATAGACGAAGTTCGTATTTGGAGTAAAGCCCGTTCCAATGCCGAATTGCTGCGCAATTATATGTTGGAAGTGGTAAATCCTGCTGCCCAAGCCGACTTGCTGGCATATTATAAGATGGACCTCATCGACCATAACGGGCAAAAGATGCTCCGTGACTGCGCCAAAGGTCACCATGCTTATCTTACCAACGTGGATAATATGTCAACAAAAGTCGATAACTCTTTCCTGAAGACTACCGACGAATTCCGCAAGGCCGGATTCCGATATGAAAACCGTCAATACTATGCTGGCGATGCCATTGAATTCATTCCCTCCGGCGACATGAACACCACGGCAGAGTGGATATGGAATGTGCCTGGTGCCGATGTAGAAGACCTCAAGCTGAATAGACCGACCATTGTATTCCCGAAAGAAGGAACGTACGATGTGACACTGACCGTGAAAGATCTGTATGGTAATGTGACCGACTCAACCCGAACGGTAGAAATTCTGCCTCTCAGTCACGAAGATGTTATCGCTGACTTTGATATAGTGAAAGCCGACCTGCCTGTGGGCGACCACTTCAGTTTCATTAACCGTTCCAAGGGCAAGGGTCTCACCTATGAATGGAGCATGCCTGGAGCCGAAGTAGAGAAAGTGACAACGGTCAATGCAGGTGCAGTCTATGAAGAGATTGGTGAGTATGATGTGACATTGAAGGTTACTAGTAAGGCCGGCACCAAGCAAGTTACCAAGAAAGTGACTACACGCAATATTGCACCTGCCATAGCCTTCAAGGTACAGCCCTATAGCGTGGTGAAGGGCGAGCCCGTATTCTTTGAAGATGAGAGCCGCTACAAACCCACCAGTTGGACCTGGGAAATCACTAACAGCAAAACGCATGTTGTCCTCATCGACAACAAGGGAGTTGACGGACACTCGAAAACGTCCTATCAGGATTTGGCCCCCGGTTATTATAATGTGACCCTCAATGCCTCCAATGAGGTGGGCAGATCGTCCCTCACGGAGCCTTCGGTCTTCGTTGTTACCAATGCCAATTCCTTTAACGGCTTGCAATTCCAAAACCCCGGTGAATTGCTGACCATCAAGGATGCCCTGCCAGCCACTACCCGTGTATTCACTATCGAGTGGTGGATGCGTCCTGCCGAATTGGCCAATGCCATCACCATGACGAACAAGGAAGGCGACTTCACTTTCCAGAGCACGGCTACGGGTGCACTGACCGTGAAACACGGAAATAAGACTTCAACGAGTGATGACGGTTTTATTATCAAGGGTGAGTGGCATCACTATGCCATTGTTTACGCTATTGGTAAGGTTTCATACTATCGTGACGGCAATCTTGTGAACAACAATACGACCAGCCTTGGTATCACTGGCGTCAACCTGAAGGGTGACTTCGTCATCGGCAATAGCACCGAAGGCAGCCACTGCATCATCGACGAATTCCGTGTATGGAACAAGATGATGTCCTTGGAACAGATTCGCGAAGTATGCAACAGCCCTATCGAAGATATTGATGCTGCAGAGACAAACCTTAAACTCCAGGTTTATCTGAACTTCAACCATTCCGGAGGTGATGCAGTCGACCTCTCGTCCAACAAGCGCAACGGTGTGCGCTCCGGCTTTGGTCCCGATGGTGATGCCTGGGTAAGTTCACTCGGCGTGTTCTCGCTCAATTTCGGTGACGAACTTGTGGCCACCGACATTACCGAAGGTCTTATGTACAACTACAAGAAACCGTTCATTACAACGGGCAAGTCCGTCAACTTCAATGGTCCCAACCGCTTTAAGGAACTTGAGACTGGCACCGCCCGGTCGCCGTGGGTGATGAAAAACTACATCGTCACTGACACCGTTACCACCAGTGTCCACATTGACGTGCAGAAGACCAATGAACTGACAGTGGAAACAGAGTGGAGCAGTTTTGCCTCGCCGCTCTATAACCACTTGCTCTACCAGACCGTCGAGCTGCCCGAAGGCTACTACCGCTTCTCCATTACCCACGACCGTACCGACTCCAAAGACCCGCAGGTGAGCTACCTGGTGGCCACCCTCGGCGATTCGCTCTGCGACATGAAGGGCATTGAGCAGACCCTGGCTGCCGAAATGATAGCCAAGTCGCTCTCCATCACCTTCCCCATGGACCAGGCCGGCAAGGTGTCGTTGGGTGTCATCTACAACATGAGCGGAAAGGTGAGCTACTCCATTGCATCATTCAAGATAGAGAAACTCGATGTGGTAGTCAAGGACGTCAACCAGGCCGAAGGCATCGGATCGCTCATTGACCAGGGCCTCATTGATCGTGTGCGCGGCATGTCGGGCGGCGTGCGTGTCTACTACGACGACGTCACCGCCGTCAAGATCCACGACCTTGAAGGCCGCTGCGTCTTCAACGAATTTGTCAGCGGCAACAAATTTATACCCTTGCGCCCCGGTGCATACATCGTCAACGGCACCAAGGTAGTGGTAACCCGTTAAAAACGTTACTCATAACTTCTGACGGGGGAGCAGGCATTGCAGTCTGCTCCCCCGTTTTCTTCGTTTGTCGTTGGCTTGCTCCTTGCCCCTAGCTGCCAGTGGCTGTTGGAAGAGTTGTATAACTAAGTCCGTTTTCGTTCGCAAAAAAACGGACTTAGTCCGAAATAAATCAGATAGGTTCTTTCACTTCCTGCCCCTCATCTGCAAAAGGTATTGTTTCCTATGCATGAACTGTCGTGAGGTGGGCTGTAGGACGGACTGAAACTTAAAAACCGCAAAAAATGAAAGTGAAACGGCAATTTGTGGTTTGATAAATGGAAGAATCTTCTTAAATTTGCAAGGTAAAGGCCGTTGAGGTCTTCGCCGGAATTGTTCAATAGGAAATAAAAAGCCGATGTTAAAGAGAATCAGACGGGTCTTGGCCCTCTTTTGTTTTACGTTGCTTACCCTGCTGCTGCTCGACGTGAGCGGGGTGCTCCATCACTGGCTGGGTTGGCTGGCCAAGGTGCAGTTACTGCCGGCCCTGCTGGCGATGAATGTGGGGGTGGTACTGGCCTTGTGTGTGTTGACGCTTGTTTTCGGCCGCATCTATTGCAGTGTCATCTGTCCCCTGGGTGTGATGCAGGATGGCTTTGCTTGGCTGGGGCGCCGGCGGAAGAAGAACCGCTACAGCTGGTCACCGGAGAAACGCTGGTTACGCTACGGCCTGCTTGGGGGCATGATAGTGGCCCTGGCGACCGGAGTGAACATCGTCGTGGCCCTGCTGGCGCCCTACAGTGCCTACGGGCGCATCGTGGGTAGCCTAGTTCGCCCCATGTATGCCCGGGTCAACAATGGGCTGGCCCTGCTGGCCGAACGCGTGGACAGCTATGCCTTCTATGAGGTGGACGTATGGCTCAAGAGCCTTCCCACACTGGTGGTGGCAGCGGCAACACTTGTCGTTCTGGCGTGGCTGGCGTGGCGGAACGGCCGTACATATTGCAACACCGTGTGCCCTGTCGGGACGCTACTGAGCCTGCTGGCTCGTTTTTCCTGGTTTAAGGTTCGGATCGACAACGACCGCTGTGTGACGTGTGGCTTGTGCGCAAAAAACTGCAAGGCTTCGTGCATTGATTTCAAAAACCATCGGGTAGATTACAGTCGGTGCGTGGCTTGTGGTGACTGTATTGAAAAATGCAACAAACAGGCCATCCGGTATACTCCGGCCATGCGCCATAAGGTGTCCTGCCCGTCTGAAACGGAAGCGCAGAGTCCAGACGCGTCGCGCCGGGCTTTTTTGGCCGTGTCGGCCTTGTCGGCAACAGCCGCGCTGGCGCAGGAAGGCAAGAAAGTGGACGGCGGGCTGGCCGTTGTGGAGCAGAAGGTGGCTCCGGTGCGCCAAACTCCTGTGACGCCGCCGGGCTCGCTGAGCGCAAGCAATATGGCCAAGCATTGTACCGCTTGCCAACTTTGTGTATCGACCTGTCCCAACGATGTCCTGCGCCCCTCGTCCGATTTATCCACCTTCATGCAACCCACGTCGTCGTTTGAACACGGCTTTTGCCGTCCAGAGTGTGTGAAGTGCTCGGAAGTGTGTCCTACGGGAGCCATCCGCCCCATCACAAGAGCAGAAAAAACATCCATCCAGGCCGGTCACGCCGTTTGGATTAAGAAAAACTGTGTGCCGCTGACTGATGAACGCGAATGTGGCAACTGTGCACGCCACTGCCCTGTGGGAGCTATCACCATGGTGCCGATTGATGAGAACGACGAGAACTCCCTCCACGTGCCCGCCGTCAACGAAGCGCGCTGCATAGGCTGTGGCGCTTGCGAACATGTATGTCCCGCCAGTCCGCTTTCGGCTATTATCGTGGAAGGTCATGAGGTGCACCGGACCATTTAAGTTATGCGCTAACCTTAATTAATAATGATTGAAAATGGGTAAAAACAATAATATCAACCGTCGGCGTTTCCTGAAACTGCTTGGAGCAGGTTCCGTGGTGACTGCCGCTACCTTTTCGGGATGCAAACCCAAAGCCATGGAGGCTCCGGAGGAAGAATACAAGCACCAGGTGGAGCCGCCCAAAGGCAAGATGACCTATCGCCGCAACCCCAAGACAAACGAAGACGTTTCGCTTCTGGGCTACGGCATGATGCGTCTGCCGACCACCGATGGTGCTGCAGCGCGCGAGAGTGACGCGCCCATAGACCAAGAGCAGGTGAACCGATTGGTGGACTATGCCATAGAGCATGGTGTAAACTATTTTGATACTTCACCCGCTTACTGCAAGGGAATGTCTGAACATGCTACCGGCATTGCCCTGAGCCGCCATCCCCGTAACAGTTATTATATTGCCACCAAGCTGTCAAACTTCAGTGAGGACACCTGGAGCAAGCAGGCATCCATAGAGATGTTCAATAATTCATTGAAAGAACTTCAGGTGGACTATATAGACTATTACCTGCTGCATAACATCGGCATGGGCGGAATGGAGTTCTTCGAAACCCGTTACGAGAACAATGGTATTCTCGATTGGCTGGTTGAGCAGCGCAAGGCCGGGCGTATCCGCAATCTCGGCTTTTCCTATCATGGTGATATCGAGGTGTTCGACTATCTTCTTTCCATGCATGATGAATATCACTGGGACTTTGTGCAGATAGAGTTGAACTATCTCGACTGGCATTATGCCGATGAAATCAATCCGCGCAATGTGGACGCTGAATATCTGTATGGAGAACTGCAAAAACGAGGTATACCGTCGGTCATCATGGAGCCGCTCCTGGGTGGCCGCTTGTCGAACGTGCCCCAATATATAGCTGCCCGCATGAAGGGGCGTGACCCTGAGCACAGTGTGGCCTCGTGGGCTTTCCGCTATGCCGGTTCGCCCGAAGGTGTGCTCACCGTGTTGAGCGGGATGACCTATATGGAACACCTCAAGGACAATCTGCTGTCATACAGTCCCCTTCGTCCTGTATCCGAAGATGACAAGTCATTCCTGGAGCAGGTGGCTAAGGAACTGGTCAACATGGAAACCATTCCTTGCAACGACTGCAAGTATTGTATGCCTTGCCCCTATGGTGTTGACATCCCTGGCATCTTTGTCCACTACAACAAGTGCAAGAACGCCGGTTCCCTCCCTGTTGACCCTGAACAGGAAGATTATGCCCGCTACCGGCGGGAGTACCTCATAGGGCTCGACCGCAGTGTGCCGCGCATACGTCAGGCCAACCATTGCATAGCCTGTGGCCAGTGTAAGCCTCACTGTCCCCAAAATATCGACATACCCCGTGAACTGCATCAGATTGACATGTATGTGGAACGTCTGAAACAGTCGCGCGAACTGTAAACGGAACATTAATTAAAAAAGAATAACAAGACAATGGAAACAAACGTAAAACTTTATTCCCTCGGTCTCACACAGACCCGCACCTATTTGCTCGCCCTCGTCTTTGTGGTCGGCAATGTCGTGCTGCCCCAGTTGTGCCACCTCATTCCCCAAGGCGGCCTTATCCTCTTGCCTATCTATTTCTTCACCCTGGTGGGCGCCTACAAGTACGGTCTCCGTCTGGGCCTGCTCACGGCCGTGTTCTCGCCAGTGGTCAACCATTTGCTCTTTTGTATGCCCGCAGCCGGCGTGTTGTCCATATTGCTCATCAAGTCATCGTTGCTCGCCGTGGCTGCTGCCGTAGTGGCAAGCCGCAGTGGCAAGGTGACCATACCCCTGCTGCTGCTTGTGGTGCTGTCCTACCAGTTCGTGGGTGGACTGGTTGAATGGGCCGTGACGGGCAGCCTTGCCGCCGCTTTACAGGACTTCCGGCTCGGACTCCCCGGCCTGGCCGTGCAAGTGCTGGGAGGCTACGTGGTGTTGCGCTGGCTGATGAAGAAATAAGCTCAAGTGTTTTGAAAACTCGTTACAGGGCTCCGTCCGAAAGTGCGGAGCCTTTTTTCCCGTTTTTCGGCAGAATGGGCCTAACTGCGTTTTCGTCATGACTAAATCGGATATAGTCAGCACGAACTCCGTTTTGCTTTTTCAAAGGGCCGAAAACAACGGACTGTGGCAACGTTGGTAACAGCACAACCGCCCGGTGGCATATTTAGAAGGCCATTTAGTAAATTTTCACTCTAAGGTATGTGCAAAATTCTGAGGGAATTGCTATTTTTGCTTACTAATAGCCAATATTGTTTGAAATATGAAATATTTAGACCGTTTCCTTATGGTCGCTGCGACATTCCTTGTCGTTTCAGCCCATGCTCAAAACCAAGTTCAACCGACCTCCACACCGGGGCTTCCCGTGTTGTCTCAAGGCCAGACGGACTGGTCGGTGATGTATCCCCAAAAGTCCGTGCGTTCCAAGGCCTTCGGGTTAAAAGCGGCCCCGGACGAATTGCCAGACCATGTGAACAACATTGAGACGGGTTTCTTCTGTCCTGTGTTCAATCAGAGCGGCGGCTCGTGTGGCGCGGCTTCGGGCGTGAGCTACATGTGGGGTTACGAAATCAACGCCATGCGCGGCTGGCAGGCCGAGGACGAGGCTAACCGCTTCCCGAGTCACTTCACGTGGCTCATGTCGCAATGCAACAGCGACGAAGCCACCATGCTTCACAACAACGGGGCTCCCAGTGTGAAAACCTATGGCGGGCAGACCTATTCGCGCTATTTCGGCCTGCAGGACGTGGAAGACCCCGACTTCGGCTGGATGCAGGGTTACGACAAGTGGTGGGAGGCCATGCAGTGGCGCGCAGAAAGTAAAAATGAATTTCCTGTTGACGTCAGCGACGAGGCGGGCCGACAGGCTGTGAAGCGTTGGCTTTACAATCACAACGGCGATACCGACGGATTTCATGCCGGTGGCATCTGTAACGTGGGCTTGGCGGCAGGTCCCTTCATCGGTAAGATTGAGAAAACGGCCGTTAATGAGGCTTTGGGCCTCGTGGGATTCTCATGTGTGAAGGCCTGGAATCATCAGTACAATCATGCCATGACCATCGTGGGTTATGACGACCGCATTGAGTTTGACCTGGACTCCAACGGCGTGTTTGGCGAAAAAGACAAAGACGAGGTGGGCGCCTGGCTGATGGTCAATTCCTGGGGCCAGGGCTGGGCCACGGGCGGCTTCATCTATTGTCCGTACAAGTATGGCGGTCCGCTGCAACCGTGGGAGCCTGACCGATGGTTTAAGCCCGGTTTCTATAAAGTGCGCCGCCACTACCGTCCGTTGCGCACGTTCAAAATACGCATGAATTACAGCAAACGCAGTGAAATATGTCTGGGTGCCGGCGTGAGCCGTGACACTACGGCCACCGAGCCCGAAGAGACTCTCCTGATGGATCACTTCAAGTATGCCGGCAACGGCGCCAATGATGGTACCGACCCCGATGTGCCGATGTTGGGCCGGTGGGCCGACGGCATGCACTACGAACCGATGGAATTCGGTTATGATATCACCGACCTCACTGTAGATTATGACCGTACACGTCCACTGAAGTACTTCTTCTTCATTGATTCGAAGAAGACGGCCAATGGCGAGGGAAACATATACAATGTTTCGCTTATTGACTACGAAACACAACGTGAGGGCGTCGAGATACCCTTCCACATAGATACGGTGCAAGTGCTCAACGGAGGCAAAACCACGATGATTTCCGTCATTGTGAAGGGAGAACAACTCTACAAGCCTCTCAATGCAGCCATAGCAGACAAGACATTGTCCTGGCAGCAGCCCCAGCCTTCGAGCCTTACGCTCAACGGCTATTACATCTATGCGAACAATGAATTGATTGACAGCACGGCAGCCAATGTCAGCACTTATAATCTGGTGACCACCGACGGACTCGACTACAGTGTGGCTGCCGTTTATCTGAACCGGGCCGGCGAGCGCTGTGCCAGCGAGAAGACCACCGCCGTGCGACCCTATGTGGCCGAAAGTAAGGAAAACAACGATGTGGTGCGTCTGAACAAAGGCGGTTTTGTAATTCCGCGCCTGTTCCTGCGGGCCTATAGCCAAGCCACCATCGAGTGGTGGATGAAGCCAATTACTTTGATAAACTGGAACCAGCAGGTAGGTCCAGGGTGGGGGCGTTTCCTCTTCCATGTCAAAAGCAATGGCGGTGTCAGTTTCGGATGGAATTCTCCCTCTGGCCAACGCTACGACGGAAGCACCTCGTTCCTGTCAACCGGCAAGTGGACACACATGGCTATCACGGTTGACCAACATGTTATGACGCTTTACGTTAATGGAATGAAGAAGGCATCGGTAACCTGCAAAGACTATTCTGGCCTGTCTGCCTTCGGCGATTTGGATTTCGGAGACAACTACTACTACATGAATGCCGATATTGACGAAGTGCGCGTGTGGAGCACCTGCCGCTCTGCCGGTGACTTGTTCCGCAATAAAGACATGGAAATCGCCAATCCCTCTGCCCAGAAAGACCTGATGGCTTATTTCAAGATGGACACGTTTGAAGAGGATGGCGTCGTAAAACTGCGCGATTGTGCCCATGGCCACCATGCTCTCTTCAAGGTCGACAACGCCTGGCAGAGTAGGGTGGACAACTCGATTCTGAAAGGCTCACAAAAGTTGGCGCCATTCTTCGATATCGAAGCCGGGGTTCATTATGCTGGCGTGCCGATTCACTTCAGTTCAAAACATAATCTCAGTGTTGTCGGATGGCAGTGGCAGGTTGATGGCTTAGACGGAGCATCATTACCTCAAGCTCCCGATGTTGACATATTTTTCCCTCAGGCAGGCGAATATGCTGTGAAACTGACACAGACCGATGCCGACGGCAATGTAGAAGACACACTCCGCACTCTTACCATTATGGCCGCTCCACAGCCCGTGGCTGACTTTGAAGTTACCGAAGGACATTTGTCGGCAGGCCATCAGTTCAGTTTTGTGAACCAAAGCCAGGGGGACGGCTATACCTTCCGTTGGACATTGCCCGGAGCAAGGGAAGAAGCCATGCAGTCCACCCATGCCACGGCCATTTACGAAGTACCTGGCACTTACGACGTCACTCTGACAATGCTTTCTGCCACTGGTGATGCTGTTGCCTCTGTGACAAAGCAAGTGACGGTGATTGCCTCTAAGCCCGAAGCCGCCTTCGACGTGCCTGTGCCTGCATTGGTGCGTGGCGGCAAGGCCTATCTGGTGGACCAGAGTAAATATGCCCCTGACGAATGGATGTGGCTGGTCAAGACCGGAGATCACTACTACTCCATGTCTGGTGGCGGCAGTCAGGAATTTGTGCCCACCGTGCCCGGTGTGTACGATGTGACGCTCACTGTCAAGAACGCCGCAGGCAAGAGCACCGCCGTCCAAAGCAGTGCCCTCATCGTTACCAACGAAGATTCGGGCAACGGTCTCAATTTCGGTGGCAACGGACAGCTCCTCTCGTTCGACAATCCGCTGGGAACGACCCGTGGTTTCACCATTGACTGGTGGATGATGCCGCGCAAGACCGAAGGCGCCTTCTCACTGGCCAGCAATGACGGCCAGTTGAATATCACCACCGATGCCGACGGTATCGTGACATTTGTCTTGGGCGCCAGGACGATGAAGAGTGAGGCTGACTATGTAATTGCTAAAGAATGGCACCACTATTCCGTTGTTTATACGCTCGGCAAGGTCACCTTCTACCGCGACGGTGTGGCCGTGGGCGCTGCCGTGGGCTCCACCAACAGCAAATCTTTTACATTCGACGGTCCTTTCGTCGTGGGAAGCGCAACCGGTGGCATGAACACCATGATAGACGAATTCCGCATCTATGCCCGTTCACTCCCCGCCAGCAGTGTGAAGCACTATTGCAACAGCCCCATTGCCAATGTCGATTCCGTCGAAACGGCTGACAAACTGGTGCTTTACTATAACTTCAATCATATCACCGGCAACGCCATCGACCTCTGCTCCGGCGGCCGCGACGGTGTGCGCACCGGCTTTGGTCCCGACGGCGATGCCTGGGCCAGTTCCCTTGGCGTGTTCTCGCTCAATTTCGACGCCCCCGTCACTCCCGAGGATGTCACGGCCGACTACATGACCAACTACCGCGCGCCGTTCTACCACACCAGCAAACGCATCAATTCCAAAAACACGCGCTTCGTCCAGTTGGAAACCGACACCGAGCGTTCCGGCTGGAAGGTGGCCAACCATGTGGTCACCGACACTATTATTACCGGTGTCAGCACCGACGCCAACTACAACTATGCCATGCATTCCTCCACCGGCTGGTATAGTTTCGCCGAGCGGCTGAGCAACCACCTCGTCTATCAGACTGTGGAACTGCCCGAAGGCGTTTACCGCTTCCAGACCACCGTGCAGAGTTCGCTCAACCCCGGCACGTGCTATCTTACGGCCACCGAAGGCGATGAGCTCATTTCTGTCATTGACATTGAAAACACGTTGGCCTATGCCTCCCTGGCCAATGCCAACGCCATAGACTTTTACGTGCCGCGTCCCATGAACATATCCCTCGGCTTGAACATCAACCAATCGTCGGCCTCCGAACTGCGCATCACTTCGTTCAAGCTCCAGCGTATCCCCGTTGAAGTCGTCTCGGCCATTTCCTCGCCGCGGACTTCCGCCGCGTTCAGCGTGCAACCCGTTGTCGGCGGTCTGCGCATCACGACGCCCGCCCTGCAGCGTGTCTCCGTTTACACCGCCCAAGGCCTCTGTCTCTGGGCCGGACCGGTCAGC
Source organism: Bacteroidaceae bacterium (assembly GCA_017940565.1). Lineage (GTDB taxonomy): Bacteria > Bacteroidota > Bacteroidia > Bacteroidales > Bacteroidaceae > UBA6382. The sequence goes on from JAGAYH010000054.1 coordinate 59,648, forward strand.
GGCTCGCGCCTTGTCGTCTTGCCCAAGGGCATCTACATTGTCAACGGGCAAAAAGTGGCCGTGACCAATTGATGCTTCGCTCCGCAATGCGTTCCTCATAACCAGGGGGGGACGGCCCGCTACGGTCGTCCCCCCTGCCGTTTCAGCGAGGCTCGTCCCACGAAACGAAAACGGAGCCAGTCGTGTCTATATCCGTTTTCGTCATTTCTAAATGCGTTATCGTGTTGTCGGAGGCATGGTGGTGTGCCTTTTTAAAAAAGGTAGGGGAAACGAGGCTGCTGAACGGTAACTTTTGTGTATTTTTGTCTGCCGCAAAGTTCAACGGAAGCGCTCCCTTTGATGAATATAATTGTATTGTGAACTTTTTTCAACTAAAATAGATATCGTATGAGAAGACATATTATCGGCCTGTTTACATTAAGCCTGGTTTGGGCGGATTACGTCCCGGCACAGACAACCTGTTATCCTGCAGTACCCAGCCAAGAGCAGCTGACGCGGCCGTTCGGTCCGGCCGATGAGCAGACGTTCCTGCATCCCGACCGCATCTACTATCCGGAGACGTGGTTTCACTTTCTCAACGGGAGTATCCGGCGTGAGGGTATTACGCAAGACCTTGTAGCCATCGCGGCCTCGGGCATACAGGGCGTGCAGCTCTTTCACGGGCAGGTGGGCGACCCCAAGGACTGGCCGGGCACGGAGGAGCACATCGAGTGTCTGAGTGCCAAGTGGGAGGAACTGGTGCGCCACACGGCCGAAGAGGCACACCGTCTGGGCTTGCGGTTCAGCCTGCAGACCTGTCCGGGTTGGGCGACAAGCGGGGGGCCGTGGATCAAGCCCGAGCAGGCCATGCGACATCTGGGTTACAGCAGGACAGACCTTCCCGGAGGAGCCTTGGCCGATACCTTGTTGACACAGCCATACAGGGAGTCGTGGCGTGACTGGCGCGACATAGCCGTATTGGCGTTCCCCACACCTAAGGATGATGATAACAGCTACTGCGAAGTTGTTTCGGTGGAGGCCGACGAGCACCAGAAAGAATGGCTGGAGTTGATGCAGAACGGGAAGCGCTTTACCTTGCAGCCCGCCACGCCGGAGCGGCCACACCGTATGACGGTCCGGCTGAAGTCACCGGTAAAGGCCCGCTCTATCATTTTCAATCCTATCGACAACTTCAATCATGAGTTCGGTGTGCAACCCGACATCCATCTGCGTGTCATCCAGCATGCCGCACCCGGAAGTCCACGTCCCGGTATCGTGGTTCTCGACAGTGATTTCCCACGCGCCAACTGGCAGGATTCGCAACATACCATGACATTTGCTCTTGCGACAGAAACTGACAGCAAAGAATACACCATAGAAATTACGAACCGGCACCCGATGCGGTTGATGCGCCTCCAATTAACTACTGCTGCACGTGGGCACAACTGGGAAATGGAGGCAGGTTGGACGTCGCGGTCGTTGCTGCCGCCGACGGTATTCAACGAAGAGGCTGACTGCTTCGTCAAGAGAGGAAACATCATAGACATCTCTAATCGGATGGACGCCAGCGGACGTCTTCATTGGCAGGTTCCCGAAGGACAATGGACCATTTTGCGCATCGGACACGTAAATACCGGCCTGTGCAATGGACCGGCTCCGGCGGAGGCAACGGGCTGGGAGGTGAACAAGTTGGACACAGCATACGTCAGCTATCAGTTCCACAATTATATCGGCCGCCTGGTTGACGGGCCATTGAAGGGACAAGTCAACAACATGCTCATGGACAGCTGGGAGTGCTCTTCACAGACGTGGACTCGTTTCATGCCGCAGGAGTTCCGGCAACGCCGTCACTACGACCTGACAACATGGATGCCGGCATTGTTCGGATGGGTGATAGACAGTCGCGAAGAGACTGGCCAATTCCTCTCTGATTGGCGCCGCACGCAGAACGACCTGTTTTGTGAGAATTTCTACGGGCACATGACACGTCTGGCCCATGAGAAGGGACTGACAGTGAGCTATGAGACGGCCGCCGGCGACGTCTTCCCTGCCGACCCGATGGAGTTCTACAAGTATGCCGACGTGCCTATGACGGAATATTGGCAACCTTTCAGCCACTGGCTCGCTAACCATAACTATAAACCTATACGCGCCACGGCATCGGCAGCGCGCATGTATGGCAAGCCCCGTGTGTCAGCCGAATCGTTCACATCGTTCGACCTCACTTGGGATGAACACCCGAGCATGCTCCGCGAGGTGGCCAACCAGAACATGGTCGAGGGTGTTACGCACACCGTGTTCCATACGTACACACACAACCCCGATGCCGATCACCACTTTCCCGGCACATCGTTCGGCGGCAACATCGGCACGCCGTTTCTCCGCAAACAGACCTGGTGGCCCTTCATGCGCAGCTTCAATACCTATCTGGCCCGCTGCGCTTTTATGTTGGAGCGCGGGCGGCCCGTGAGCAGTGTGCTGTGGCATCTTGGCGACGAGATACAACAGAAGCCCGACCAATACATCGACTTCCCCAAAGGCTTCCTTTACGACTATTGCAACACAGACGCCTTCCTGCATCGCATTAGCGTGAAAAACGGCCAGTGGGTCACACCGGAAGGCATCGCCTACGATGTTCTGTGGCTGCCGGAAACCAGAAGATTGCTGCCTGAAACCAAAGCGCGCCTTCAGGCGCTTGTGGCTGCCGGAGGGAATGTGATTGAGACGGCTTCTGTGGAAGACCTGGGAAACCGATTGGAGCACATGGGTCTGAAAGCCGACGTGAAACCGGCCAACGTGCGCTGGTTACACCGACAGGCCGACGGTGCCGACTGGTATATGGTTTGTCCCCTGCAGCAGCAAGACTTCAAGGGAGAGGTCAGTTTCCGACAAACGGGACGGGCAGAGATATGGAACCCTATGGACGGCAGTGTGCAGCCGGCGTCGTCCCGGTCCGGTGGAGAATATACCGATGTCAGTCTGTCATTGGAGCAAGGCCAGACCGTGTTCGTCGTATTCCGTCACGACGGAAAAGCCCCGGAGGTCCTGCCTCCCCACTCTTTGAAAAAGGAGAAAGCAACATCCACCCCCCTTACCGCCTGGACCCTGACGTTCCCCCCGGGCTGGGGCATCGAGAAGCCACTGGTGCTTGACCAACTGAAGGCATGGAAAGACCTGCCCCTCAGCGACGAGGGAAAAGCCTTCTCCGGCACAGCCACCTATGAAACCACCCTCCGCCTGAAGCGCAAGCCGAAAGGCCGCCGCTATCTGCTCCGGCTCGGCCGGGTGGAAACGATAGCCGTCGTCAGCGTGGGGGGACAGGTGTGCGACACCCTGTGGGCCAAGCCCTACCAAACCGACATCACACCCCGCCTCCGTCGCGGGCGCAACGTCATCAGCGTGCAGGTCACCGGCACCTGGTACAACCGCCTCGTCTACGATGCCGGACTGCCCCCTCAGCAGCGCCGCACGTGGGTGGTCAACGGCCCCCAGGCCCACCAGCCCCTGCGCCCCTCCGGACTGCTGGGACCCGTCGAGGTTGTCGAAGTTGAATGACACCGGTCCAAAACGGGTAAAAACTTTTATCCTTTATTCATAATAATCCTTGCCAGCCATAACCAGGTTGGCTTTGGCTCATTCTCCCTCTGCCGTCGCAGCCGAGGGCGGGTGACGCGAAACGAAAACGGAGTTAGTCGTAACTATCTCCGTTTTCGTTTTTCCCAACTCCGTTTTCGTTGCCCTTTTCCATTCTTTATTTTCAGGTAATATAGACTGTCTGATGTCGCTTCGTCCGGGTGTTACGGGTATGAAAAACAGTCTTCCCGGCGAGGGCGGTAGGCTGCCGTTTCACGGTGTTTGACGCGCCCGCTGCCGCCGGCGTGAATTTTTTTTGAAAAAGAGGCGGAACAGAGGGCGCAGGAACGGGAATTTTTATGTATTTTTGCGTACGACTATACCTATCTGTTTTTGAACTTATGGAAGAAGACCTCAGAGTGATAATTAGCGGTGGTGGAACGGGCGGACATATCTTCCCGGCCATATCGATTGCCAATGCCCTGAAAGCGGCTCACCCGGGCGTGCAACTACTCTTTGTGGGTGCCGAGGGGCGCATGGAGATGACGCGTGTGCCGGCTGCCGGCTATGAGATAAAGGGTCTGCCCGTGTCGGGCTTTGACCGCAAACATTTGCTGAAAAACGTGAAAGTGGCTTTGAAGGCTATACAGAGCCGTCAGATGGCCAAGAAGATTGCCAAGGAGTTCCAGCCGGATGTGGCAGTGGGCGTGGGCGGCTATGCCAGTGGGCCTATGCTGAGCGCCTGCAGCAGTATGGGCGTGCCATATGTGCTGCAGGAGCAGAACAGCTATGCTGGCGTGACGAACAAGTTGCTGGCCAAGAAAGCCAGTTTCATCTGTGTTGCCTACGAAGGCATGGGACGCTTCTTCCCCGAAGAGCGCATTGTCATGACCGGCAATCCTGTCCGTCAGGAACTGTTGGCAGCCAAAGTGTCGCGCGAGGTGGCTATCCGGAGTTTCGGGCTTGACCCGTCGAAAAAGACGATTCTCATTGTGGGCGGCAGTCTGGGTGCGCGCACGTTGAATGAAAGTGTATTGAAGCATCTGGACCTGATATCACAGAGCGGCGTACAGTTCATCTGGCAGACGGGAAAATACTATAGTGCACAAATCCAAGAAGAGCTGGAGAAACGAGGCAAACCGAAGAATTTATATGTAAGTGACTTCATTAGCGACATGGCCAAGGCTTACAAGGCTGCCGATCTGGTGATCTCGCGTGCCGGAGCCAGCAGTATTTCCGAACTGTGTCTGCTTTCGAAGCCATGTATACTGGTGCCGTCACCCAATGTAGCCGAAGACCATCAGACGAAGAATGCCATGGCTCTTGTAGAGAAAGACGCGGCGATTTGTGTAAAAGATTCAGAAGCCCCCATGCTGCTTTTACCCAAAGCGGTGAACACTGTGAACGAGCCCGAGCGGCTGGTGGAACTGAGCCGGCATATCGGTGAACTGGCACTGCCTGATGCTGCTGCGAAGATAGCCGACATTGTGTGGAAATTGGGAACTAAAGTTCGAGAAACTAAAAGGCAAAAGGCCCAAAAATAAAATTCGAAAGGACGTTTCATGGAATTCAGCGATATCAAATCGGTTTATTTCGTCGGTGCGGGGGGCATTGGCATGAGCGCCCTGGTGCGCTATTTCCTGGCAAAGGGTTTGCCCGTGGGCGGCTATGACCGAACACCGACCCCGCTGACGGCAGAACTGATATGCGAAGGAGCACAGATCCACTATGAAGACAATCCCGAAAAGATTGATCGTGTCTTTCGTGACCGCGACCATACGCTGGTAGTCTATACGCCGGCCATCCCCGCAGACCATAAGGAATTGACCTGTTTCCGTGAGGGTGGTTTTGAATTGCAGAAACGAGCCCAAGTGCTGGGCACACTGACACGGTCGCTCCGTGGACTTTGTGTGGCCGGTACGCATGGCAAGACCACTACGAGCACCATGGTAGCTCACCTGCTGCATCAGAGCCATGTGGGCTGTAACGCCTTCTTGGGAGGAATTTCCAAAAATTACAATACAAATTATCTGTACAATGGCGGCAGTGACTATGTAGTGATTGAAGCCGATGAGTTTGACCGTTCTTTCCACTGGCTTCGCCCGTGGGCTACAGTGATAACAGCAACCGACCCTGACCATTTGGACATATATGGCACGGTGGATGCTTATCTGGAGAGCTTTCGTAAATATACAACCCTGATACAGCCGGGCGGTGCTCTGGTGATACATACCGGACTGGCCATGAATCCCGATGTGGCACCAGGTGTGACCATCTATACCTATAGTCGCAACGAAGGTGACTTCCATGCTGAGAATGTCAAGATAGGCGGGGGCGAAATCGTGTTTGACTATGTGTCGCCGTTGGGCAACATAAGCGGTGTGCGTTTGGGCGTTCCTGTGAGTGTAAACATCGAGAATGGTGTGGCAGCAATGGCCCTGGCCCAATTAGCCGGCGCCGAGGAGAATGAAATTCGTAAAGCCATGGCTTCGTTTGCGGGAGTGGTGCGCCGCTTTGACTTTAAGATAAAGACCGATCGTGTGGTGCTTTTGAGTGACTATGCTCATCATCCCGAGGAGATACGCAACAGTGTGTTGTCGCTGCGTGAAGTCTTTGCCGGCCGTCGTATCACCGGTATGTTCCAGCCCCATCTCTATACCAGAACCCGTGACTTCTACCGTGAGTTTGCCGAAAGCCTGTCGCTGTTGGACGAAGTGGTGCTGACGGAAATCTATCCCGCCCGAGAACAACCGATTGAGGGCGTGACGAGCCGACTGATATATGACCAGGTGGCACCAGGTGTTGAGAAACGATTGATTAGTAAACAAGATGCTGTTGAATACGTGGAAACACACGATACTGACGTGTTGGTGGTGCTCGGTGCGGGCGATCTGGATGATATGGTGCCACGAATGACGGAAGTATTGAAAGCGAAGTACAACCTTTGAAAGGAAGAGTGAAACTGCAGAATGAAAAAGATTCTTAAATTCATCGTCGGGATACTACTGATAAGCTATATTGTTTTTGCTGCTGTGAAGTGGAGTAGCAAAGAAGATACAGCCACGTGTTCCCGTGTGGTGATAGCCGTTGTTGATAGCGCAAAAGCCGCGTTTATAGCTCCGGGCGACGTGCAGACTCTGCTTGAGCGCAAACACCTGTATCCTGAGGGATTGCCGATGAATAAGATTGATTTAAACGAAATAGAGCGGACTTTGCTGAACCATCCGTTTATTCTTGAAGCGCAGTGTTACAAGACACCCTCCGGTGCTGTGCATGTGAACGTGAGTCAGCGATTGCCAGTGATGCGTATTATGAGTCTGGACGCCAAGAGCCCGATGAAAGACTATTTTATCGATGGCCAAGGAAAACCATTGAAACAAGTGGATTATCCTGCTGATGTGGTAGTGGCTACCGGACACATCACGCCACAATACGCTGAACATCATTTGGCTCAAATGGGCCGTTTCTTACAGCGAAACGACTTTTGGAACAGCCAGATAGAACAAATCCATGTTTTGAGCGATTCGACCGTAGAGTTGGTGCCCCGGGTAGGAAACCATGTGGTGTATTTGGGAAGTGCCGCCGACTTTGAAAAGAAATTGTCACGGCTGGCCGTGTTTTACAAGAAAGTGCTCAATAAGGTAGGGTGGAATAAGTACACCCGCATCAACCTGGAATATGCCAATCAAATAGTCTGTACAAAGAACGAATAATAATAAGAAATATAATATATGGTTACGGAAGAATTGTATATCATTGCAATTGAGCTTGGTTCGTCGAAAATGACGGGCATAGGCGGCAAACGTTTGGCCGACGGCAGTTTTGAAATCAAAGGCTTGGCCGTGGAAAATTCATCGGCGTTCATGCGTAACGGTGCCATCTTTAATTTGGATAAGGCCGTGAATAGCGTGAAAAAGATTATTTCGGACTTGGAAAGCCAGTTGGAGCGTACGGTGACACAAGTGTATATCGGCAATGGCGGCCAAGGGCTCCATTCCATTACCAAGACCGTTTCCCGTCGTTTTGACGCTGTTAAACCCATTTCGCCCGAGGATGTGAGCGAACTGATGAATGAGAACAGCAATATGGATCTTGACAATCTTGAGATTCTTGAAGCCGTTGCACAGGAGTACAGTGTGAGCACACAGAAGCAGATTGATCCGGTTGGTGTGTTGAGTGACCACATCGAGGGCCATTTTGTCAACATCGTGGCCCGTCCCTCTTTGCGCAGCAGCATTAATGACTGTATGAAACAGGTTGGAAAGGGAATAGTAGAATACAAGTGTACACCGCTAACTGTGGCAGACGAAGTGCTTTCTAACGATGACAAGCGTTCCGGCTGTGTGCTCGTTGACTTTGGTGCCGATACGACGACCGTTTCCATTTATAAAGGCGGTTTGCTGCGCTTCTTGAGTGTCATCCCGCTGGGCAGTGGAAGCATCACCAAGGATATTGCCTCTCTGCAAATGACCGAAAGTGATGCCGAACAGCTGAAGGTGTCCTACGGATACACCGGTGAACTGGCCGATGTGGAGGGCGAATTGACCGCCTACACTCTGTCGGACGGTGAAATCATTACCAAACGTAAACTGGCTGATGTCATCGATGCCCGTTTAGAGGAAATACTTGTCAATGTGAAGGACCAGATTACTGCTTCAAACTATCCGGCAAACCTGCTTATGGGAGGTGCCGTGATTATTGGCGGCGGTGCTAATCTGAAGAACATCGTTCAGGCATTCAAGAAATTTGTACCCGGATTCAATAAAGTAAGCGTGGTGAAATCGACCCAAACTAATGTGCGTACCCAAGCTGTGAAAGGTCCTATGAGAACATCTCTTGAAAATGGTGCGTTCATCGCAGCCATCAGTATTTTGGCCAAAGGCAAGCAGCAGTGCACTGGCATGCAGACTGAAGAGAAGAAGCCCGAAAACTTGTTTAAGGAAGAGATAGAATCCAAGCCTTCCATTACAAGCGATCCCGTGACTAGCCCGGCCGAAACAGAACCTGTAGAGGCAAAGCCTAAGAAGCCAAAGAAGGATAAAAAACGTTGGTGGGATAGGGCAAAAGATGCTATTGAAAGAATTGTTGGTGAAGACGAATAAAAATATTGATTATGGCACTATTTGACCAAATAAGTAAAGATATATTTGCAGCCATGAAGGCACAGGACAAGGTGCGTCTGCAGGCCTTGCGCAACATAAAGAAATATTTCCTGGAAGCCAAAACCGCTCCTGGAGCTAACGACGAACTGACCGACGATGCAGCCCTGAAGATATTGGTGAAGTTGTCAAAACAGGGCCGTGACGCTGCCGCGCTCTACACAGAGAAGGGCCGCGCCGATCTCGCTGCCGAGGAAGCGGCTCAAGCCGAAGTGATAGAAAGCTATTTGCCCAAGCAACTGTCGCCGGAGGAGCTGGAAAGCGAAATCCGTGTGCTGATAGCTGACACCGGTGCTGCCTCAATGAAGGATATGGGGCGCGTGATGAGTTTGGCATCGAAGCAGTTGGCCGGCCGTGCCGAAGGTAAGGCCATTTCAGAAGTTGTGAAAAGACTCCTGTCATAGCCCAATGGGAAACGTCCGGACCAATTCCGATTTAGTTTGGTCTATATCGGATTTAGTCTGCTTGAAAACGGATATAGATAAACGAAGTTATCATTTGAAATAAAGAAGAAATCATGAGCGACGACCAAGTGTTGGACTTCATCTCTGTGGAAAAAGTGCCTGCAGCGCAGACTCAAGCGCCTGTGGACAATGAGGCTGTGGCTGAACGACAGCAGGCGGAGTCCATCAACTTCAAGCTGCCCGAACGCAACAAACTGCTGCCGATTATCAAGGTAGTAGGTGTGGGCGGAGGCGGCAGCAATGCGGTTGACCACATGTTCCGCAAGGGTATCCGTGGCGTTGCTTTTGTCAATTGTAACACCGACGAAGGTTCACTCGACCGTTCGCCTGTGCCAATGCACCTGTTGCTGGGCAAAGACGGATTGGGTGCCGGCAACATCCCCGACAAGGGCCGTCAGGCAGCAGAGCAAAGCCTGGATGCCATCCGCTCTATGCTCAGTGATGGCACTCGCATGGTGTTCATAGCGGCCTGTTTGGGTGGTGGTACGGGCACAGGTGCCGCTCCCGTGATTGCCCGCGAAGCCCAGGCTCTCGGAATCCTGACAATAGGTATCGTAACCCTTCCCATGCGCAGCGAAAGCAGGGCGAAGATGCGTAATGCTTTGCGCGGCTTGGAACAGATGGAAAGTTATGTGGACGCCATGATTGTGATAAACAACCAGAAGCTGTTCGATTTCTATAAAGATACGCCCTGTGTGACGGCCTACGGCTATGCAGACGATATGCTCTACAATGCAGCCGGAAGCATCGTCGACATTATCATGAGCAAAGGGTACTATCATGCAGTGGATTTCCACGATGTGGAGGAAGTGTTGCGAAAAGGACAGAAAGCATATATCAGTACGGCTTTTGCAGAAGGACCTGCCCGTGTGACGAAGGCCATCAGCCAAGCGCTCAATTCACCCCTGCTTAACTATGACGAAATGTATGCGGCCCATAAGATTCTGATAAGCCTTACATTCAGTCAGAAAAAGGCTCCGCTCATGACGGATGAAATGAACGAAGTGATGGACTTCCTGAAAGGTTTTGAGCAAACGTCGAACTGGGTAAAATACGGCTTGGCCATGGACGATTCTCTCGACCAAAAGGTGAAAGTTACCATTCTGGTTTCAGGCTTCAATGAAGAAGACGAAGCGGGTGGCGAAGCCGAAGAGCACCGGCCTATGGACCAACTTCAGCAACTATACAACAAGTATTATCCTCCTATACCTGCTGACAAGCAATACTACATTTACACGTTCACCCCAGAGAGTCTGGATAACAACGACGTGATAGCAAAAGTCACTTCGGTGCCGACCTACAGGCGCAACGCCGGTGTGTTGAACGAAATAAAAGGGCTTGAACGTAAGGCCGCCCAATCGAGTAAAACGAATAAGTAAGAAACAAAAGAAAAACTAGAATACGACATGGAAGAAAACATGCAGAACACAGGCAGTGTCTTGGGTTTCGACCTGCCTCAGAAGAAGTCAACCATCATCAAAGTGATTGGTGTGGGCGGTGGTGGCGGCAATGCTGTTAACCACATGTACAACGAGGGCATTCACGATGTGTCGTTTGTTGTGTGCAATACAGACAACCAAGCTCTCGATAGTTCTCCTGTACCAGCCCACCTGCAATTGGGGCAGGAGGGTCTCGGTGCCGGTAATCGTCCGGCCCGTGCCCGTGCAGCGGCCGAGGAAAGCATCGAAGGCATACGTAATATGCTCAACGACGGCACTAAGATGGTGTTTATCACAGCCGGTATGGGTGGTGGTACGGGTACAGGCGCAGCTCCAGTGATAGCCCGTGAAGCTAAGGCACTCGACATCCTGACGGTGGGCATCGTGACCATACCTTTCCGCTTTGAAGGCAATCGTAAAATAGACCAGGCCCTAGACGGTTTGGAAGAAATGAAGAAACATGTCGATGCCCTCTTGGTTATCAACAATGAGCGGCTGCGTGAAATCTATCCGAATCTGACCCTGCTCGATGCCTTTGCCAAGGCCGATGACACATTGAGCGTTGCTGCGAAGAGTATCGCCGAAATCATTACCCTCCGTGGCACGATGAACCTCGACTTCCAGGATGTGAAGACGGTTCTCAAGGACGGTGGCGTAGCCATTATGAGTACGGCTTACGGTGAAGGTGAAGGCCGTATTAGCAAAGCCATCGACGAAGCCCTAAACTCGCCTTTGCTTAACCACAGCGATGTGTTCAAGTCAAAGAAAATACTGGTGAACATCGCTTTCTGTGCAGCCAAAGAAGGTGAAAGCCTGATGATGGACGAAATGAACGAAGTTCACGAGTTTATGAGCAAGTTCGACCCTTATGTGGAAACCAAGTTTGGCTTGGGAACAGACGAAGAACTTGGTAAAAAAGTAAAGATTACTATTTTGGCCACAGGCTTTGGTCTGAGCGATGTGTTGAGTGATGTCGGCTCTGGTTCCGGTCCCCGCGAAGGACAGTTGGATGAAGAAACCGAAGAACGTATGCGTGAGCGCCGTAAACAGTTCTACAGCGATGAAGAGGGTGCCAGCAAACGTCATTACAACTGTTTCCATTTCAAGTCGAATGACCTTGATAACGACGAGGTGATTTCAATGGTAGAGTCCACGCCGACCTATAAACGCGATTCCACAACGCTGAAACAAATCAAGGCAATCAGTCTGAGCATGATTCAAACCAAGGAGGCAGAAAATCCGAAGCAGGAAGAAGCTGCCGACGAGAATGTGATAGTTTTCAAGTAAAAAAGTTTCATTTCTCAAGACCGTTGAAAGCTCCTAAAATACTAACAAAGGACGGTGCCAGTTTCGTTCTGCCCTTTGTCTTGGTCACAAGTTGTTTTGCTCTATGGGGATTTGCCAACGATATCACCAATCCTATGGTGGCGGCATTTTCCAGAATCTTTCGTATGAGTGTCACCGATGGTACGCTCGTCCAGGTGGCCTTCTATGGCGGATATTTCGCCATGGCATTGCCTGCCGCGCTCTTCATCCGCCGCTATTCGTTCAAGGCCGGTGTGTTGATGGGTTTGGGTCTATATGCCGTGGGGTGTTTCCTTTTCTTCCCAGCGCGGCTGACGGGGAATTATTATCCTTTTCTTATAGCTTACTTCATCCTGACGTGCGGCCTTTCATTCTTGGAGACGAGTTGCAACCCTTATATTCTTTCCATGGGCGACGAATCCACCGCTACCCGGCGGCTGAATTTGGCGCAGGCCTTCAATCCCATGGGGTCATTGTGCGGCATGTTCGTTGCCATGAACTTCATCCAGGCCCGCATCAATCCTATGACGGCCGCCGACCGTGCCCAGTTGTCTGACGAGCAATTTGAGGCTGTCAAGCAAAGCGATTTGGGTATTCTTATTGCCCCATACCTGTTTATCGGGCTAGTCATCTTGTGTATATTCCTGCTGATTTTGTTTTGCCGTGTGCCCCGGGTGCAGCCAAACGTGTCGGCCGGGCAAACGGTACGCAAGACTTTCAGCCGGCTCTTCCGTTTGCCACGTTACCGCGAAGGTGTCATCGCCCAGTTCTTCTACGTCGGTGTGCAAATCATGTGCTGGACATTCATCATCCAGTATGGTACGCGCATTTTCGTAGCTCAAGGCATGAGTGAAGCTTCAGCCGCTGTCTTGTCGCAGCGCTATAACATTGTGGCCATGGTCTGCTTCTGCATCAGCCGTTTCGTCTGCACCTTCCTGCTCAAGTATATTCATCCGGGCAAATTACTCGCCGTGCTGGCTTCTGTGGCCATCGTCCTGTGTGCCCTGGTAGTGGTGTTTCAGGACGTTCGCGGACTCTATTGTCTGGTCGCCGTTTCCGTGTGCATGTCGCTCATGTTCCCAACCATTTACGGCATTGCACTCACGGGTCTGGGCGAGGATGCCAAGCTCGGCTCTGCCGGCCTCATCATGGCCATCCTTGGGGGTAGCATACTGCCCTTGCTTCAAGCACGCATCATCGATATGGACACCGTCTTTGGCTGGCCGGCCGTCAACGTGTCGTTCATTGTTCCCCTGTGCTGCTTCCTTGTGATAGTGGCCTACGGATTGCGAACGCGTAGCAACCGGTAAAACAGTGGCGGCGGCGCTTCAGTCTTTCTGAGACGCCGCCGCTTACTATATTCCCCATCCGTTATTTCATCGCCTTTATCACACCCACAATGTCGGCCGAATCGACAATGCGGTCGTGGTTAACGTCGGCTGCGTCATAAGCTTTGTATTTTATGTTCACACCGGTGCCCTTGACCATATGGCCCGCACTGTCGTTGAGTGAAAGTTTTTCGGTGTCGTAGTGATGTATCTGGGGATTATTATTCGAGCCGCTCCACATGAGATAGGCGCCGTTGGGCATTTCAATGTTTTTCCAATTTCCTATGCATTCTCCGTCGCTCCACACATAAATCTCGGCATTGTCCTTAATCGACAGAGTGGATATTGCCATGTCCGGAATGCGCAACCTAGCGTAACCCCTCAGTCCCATGTTGGTGGCATTGACCGATAGCCGAGCATTGTTTTTAAGCGTCAGCAAGGTGGCATTATTGCTATAGAGTAGTACGCCTTGGGCGCCTCTGACCAGTAGCAGTCCGTCGCCCGTAATGGTGGTGTTGCCGTTCAGGTAGAGGCCGCAGTATAACGAATTGGTTGTCTGCGTTTCCACCGTTGCCGTGCCGAGCTCCACATCGATAGTCAGCCCATCCACTTCACTATAGATACCATTGGCATAACCGGTTGTCTTTTCGCTCTGAGAACCTTGGCCCACAATCTTCGTGCCGTTTTTGAGTGTGAGCGTGCTGGTGGCGGCATCGTAGCTCACCTTGCCGTCCTGAAGAACATCGTTCCTGTTCATGTCGGTTACCTGCACGCCGCCGACCCAAAGATTGTAGGTTTTCATAGAAGATTTTCTTGAGAAATAGCCGGCACTATACGCTCCGCCGTCGATGCGGGCATAATACTTGTTCACTCGTGTCTCAGAGTACGATGTGTTTCGTTCGCCACGGAGTTTGCGACAACCTGAAAACATATAAACGTCATTGACATCCAGACTTACTCCGCTCAAAGTCCAATCGTTGGCACAAATGGTGACCAGATTGTCGCATGCCATAAACATTTTTCTCGTGTCGGTGACGTTCGCTGTGGTGAAACTGCTCAGGTCGAGGTAGGTCAGGCCCGTGCATTCCATGAACATACCGGCCATGTTCTCCACTTTGGCTGTGTTGAACGTGCTTAAGTCAATTGTTTTCAACGAATGGCACCCGCTGAACATGCTGGCCATGGATTTTACGTTGGCCGTGTTGAAATGGCTCAGGTCGATTTCAGTTAAGAGCCAACATTGCTCAAACATACGCCCCATGTTAGTTACCTGGCTGGTATTAAGATACTCAAGGCCTGTGATAGACTTCAGGCGGCTCATCGTAAACCATGCATAGGTGCTTGTGGGTTTGACACCAGCGAATTGGGGGGAAAACACGACGGAAGTTACTTTCGAGTAATTACCATCGGCATACCAGCCGGGAACCTCGTTCCCCGTGTCCTGTACGTCGTACTTCGTTCCCGTGCGGCTCGCCTTCAGGTCGTCATAGTAGAACGTCAGCGTCGGGCCGATGTTGATGTCGTAGAATACGGCATAGGCCTCCTGAGCCACGGCCTGCGTGAGGCTCAGCAGGGTGCAGAGCGCCGAAAAAAGGATGAATCGTTTCATTCTAAAAACTTGGTTTTGGTGAATATTCCGTTTTTGTCCTGCAAATGTATATAAAAATTCAGGGATATGTTACTCCCCCCCTTAATATTTTTTGAAAACTTCCTTTTTCTCAATAAGAGGGGTTGCTGTGACTGTCCGGATAAACTTAATGTTCCGGAAGGTTTGGAAAAAGACCGCCGAAGACGGCGTCGGGAACGACGAAAACGGATTTAGCCGGCACGAAAACGGATTTGGTTTTCCCGAGCGTGCCCTTTTGATGTTCTTGGCGGTGTATCCGGCGGCCGATGTGGTGAGCAGGGCGGCAACCGGTGTGCGATTTGACGAAAAAGTGGGTCGCGGGGCGGGGCTGTTCCGCGGGGTTTTGCTAAATTTGCAACAAATTATCTCAAAATGCAAACGAAATGACAAATCAAGTTGTGACTAAAAAACTGAGCGACTCCGCCGGCATGCGGTGGACGGCGCTGCTGCTGCTGGCCCTGGCCATGTTCTGTTCGTACATCTTTATGGACATTCTCTCGCCCATCAAGTCGTTGATGGAGTCAACGCGGGGGTGGGATTCTACGGCCTTCGGCACCATGCAGGGTTCTGAAACATTCCTCAATGTATTCGTGTTCTTCCTCATCTTCGCGGGTATCATATTGGACAAGATGGGCGTGCGCTTCACGGCGGTGTTGTCGGGCATTGTGATGCTCGTCGGTGCTACCATCAACTGGTATGCCGTGACCGAGGCGTTCCAGGGCAGCGCGCTGGAGACGTGGTTTACGAACCATCTGAACTACATCCCGGGCTTCGACGAGTTGGGCATTTCGCCTTTCTATGAGGGGATGCCCGCCAGTGCCAAGTTCTCTGCCGTGGGTTTCATGATTTTCGGCTGCGGTGTGGAGATGGCCGGTATCACGGTGAGCCGTGGTATCGTGAAATGGTTCAAGGGCCGCGAGATGGCTCTGGCCATGGGCTCGGAAATGGCCTTGGCCCGTCTGGGCGTGGCCACGTGCATGATTTTCTCGCCGGTGTTTGCCAAGTGGGGCGGTGTGATTGATGTGAGCCGCTCGGTGGCCTTCGGCGTGGTACTGCTGTTGATAGCCCTCATCATGTTCATCGTTTATTTCTTTATGGACAAGAAACTTGATGCGCAGACAGGTGAGGCTGAGGAAAAGGACGACCCGTTCAAGGTGAGCGATATTGGCAAGATACTTACGAGCAGCGGCTTCTGGTTGGTCGCCCTGCTGTGTGTGCTCTACTATAGCGCCATCTTCCCCTTCCAGAAATATGCCGTGAACATGCTGGAGTGTAACCTGACGTTCACGGAAGTTGACCCGTCGTCGTTCTGGGCCGGCGGCACGGTGACCGTAGTGCAGTATATCATCATGCTCGTTGTGGCCGCCACGTCGTTTGCCAGCAACTTCATGAAGAAACGTTCCAACGAAATTGTGTTCAGCCTGGTGGCGGTGCTCTTCCTCGTTGTTTACTGCTACATGGGTTATATGCGCCAGAGTGCCGAGGCCGTGTTTGCCGTATTCCCGCTGTTGGCCGTGGCCATTACGCCGAAACTCGGCAAGGTTGTTGATAACAAAGGCAAAGCCGCCACGATGCTCATCTGCGGAAGCGTGCTGCTCATTGCCTGCCACCTCACGTTTGCCTTCATCCTGCCGATGTTCAAGGGCAGTGTCGTCGGAGGCTTCGTGTTGGCTTATCTTACCATTCTCGTGTTGGGCGCCTCGTTCTCGCTGGTTCCTGCCTCGCTTTGGCCCAGTGTGCCCAAGCTCGTTGACGCTAAAATCATCGGCTCGGCCTACGCTTTGATTTTCTGGATACAGAACATCGGCCTGTGGCTCTTCCCGTTGCTCATAGGTAAGGTGCTCGACAAGACCAACCCCGACATTATCGCCGCTGTTGAGAACGGTACGATGACTTCAGCCGAGGCTGCCACGTCCTACAATTACACCGCACCGCTTGTGATGCTGGCCTGCCTGGGTGTTGCCGCTCTCATCCTGGGCTTCGTGCTCAAGGCTATTGATGCCAAGAAACATTACGGGTTGGAAGAACCCAATAAGAAGTAAGACATCAGAATAACAATAAGAATGTCCCGGTCTCAAGGCCGGGACATTCTTTATTGTATTAGCGATTGCAAATTACTTGCAGACTTTTTCGAGTCGCTTCATCATGATGAACATGAACAGCGCCGAGAGCACGCAGAGTACGATGAAGACAGTCCATACAATCCAAAGGGGAATGCCGCCCCAAAGGTAGCCGCCCACACTGACAAGGAAGTTGCCGATGGCCGTGCTGACAAACCAGCCGCCCATCATGGTGCCCTTCAGTTTCGGAGGAGCCACTTTGCTGACGAACGAGATACCCATCGGGCTGAGCAGCAACTCGCCGAACGTCAGGATGAGGTATGTGCCGATGAGCAGGTTGGGCGAGGCGAACGTCTTGCCGTCACCGGCGGCAGCCTGGGCGTCGGGCGTGAGCAAACCGGCCGAGCCGACGGCCATGAGCACGTAGGCGGCTGCGGCCACCAGCATGCCGTAGGCTATCTTACGCGGGGCACTGGGCTCCTTACCCTTCTTGGCCAGCCAGCCGAACAGTGCGATGCTCACGGGGGTCAGCATAACCACAAAACTCGGGTTGAAGTGCTGGAAGATGGGAGCGGCAATGGTCATCTCAGTTCCCTGTGCCTGATTATACTGATAACACAGCACACCCAGCGCTGCTGCAATGACGGCAGCTGAGATAACTTTGGCCTGACCCTTCTTGCTTTGGAACAAGGAGAAGAGCGCATAGACGATAACAATGACCAGTACGAGATTCCATACATTGAAAGGCATGCTCTGGGCACCTTCGGCCGCGGGTTGTACAAATTCGTTGGCAAAGTACGTCAGTGTGAGACCGTTCTGATGGAATGCCATCCAGAAGAAAATGACTACGGCGAACACAAGAATGAGTGCCACCACGCGCGCCTTGGTCTCTTGCGGCGTGAGCTGCTCCTCTTCCTTGAGATCGGCGGCTGCCGCCTTCTTCTTGTCGCCTTCCACGTGGCGGAAGGTAGATCGGAAGCCGTAGTAGATGGCGATGCTCAGGATGAGCGAGGCACATGCCACAGCAAAGGCAAAGTGATAAGAGTCGGCGTGGCTGATGCCGAGACTTGTCTGCGCCCATTCCATGATTTTTACGGCTGCCGTCGGAGCAAAGAGGGCGCCGATGTTGATGGCCATGTAGAAAATGGAAAATGCAGAGTCGCGCTTGTCCTGCAACTCCGGCGCATCGTAGAGATTGCCCACCATCACCTGCAGGTTACCCTTGAACAGGCCCGTGCCGAAACTGATAAGCAGCAGGGCGGCAATCATGCTGACCATGGCCACCATGTTACCTCCCAGGGGAACGGAGAGCACCAGATAGCCGGCAAACATAATGAGAATGCCGATGGTCACCATCTTGCCGTAACCGAACTTGTCGGCCATGGCACCGCCGAAGAGGGGCAAAAAATAAACCAGGGCGAGGAATGTGCTGTAGATGGCACCTGCCGCACCCGCAGCCAGCCCGAAGTTCTCGCGCAGGAACAGCGCGAAGACGGCCAGCATCGTGTAATAGCCGAAGCGCTCGCCCGTGTTGGCCAGCGCAAGGGCATAAAGACCTTTTGGTTGTCCTTCAAACATATTATTACTATTTTAATTAAACTGAATTTCGCCGTTGCAAAGGTAGTGTTTTCTGGCGAAACCACCCGCTGCCACAGTCATTTTTTGACCCGCGGCCGTCAAATCGGGCGGCAAAAACCCGCATAACCCGTCAAAAAGCGACCCTGTGCGCCTTGCTCCCGCCTAAACCGGACTTGGGAAAGCCGAAATCCGATTTCGTTCCGTCTTATATCAGGTTCGGACTGTCAAGGTTGGGTGCCAGAGCTGCGGAGAGGTGTCAGGGGAACGGGGAAATGGCGTCCTGTTGCTTTGAAATGACGTTTTTTGTATATTTTTTCGATGAATGTGTTTTCGATACCGATAATTTATGTAATTTTGTGCTCTATGAGGCGTAGGGCCTTGCGCTTCGGTGTGCAGGAATGCCTCTCTGACGATAGTTATGGCAGAAGAACAAGATCTGATTGTCGATATTGATAAAATCATACGCGACAAGGCCGGGAGCAAGTCGCGCTACGTGCCGCGCTTCGCTGTGAACTGGCTGAAACGCCTGCTTCACCAAGACCGTGTGAACCGCTTTCTGAGCGAGCACAAGGACGAAAAGGGCGTGGCGTGGCTCAAATCGTGCGTAGAGTACCTTGAAATGAATATCACGGTGGTGGGTCGCGAAAATTTGCCGGCCAACGACGGCAAGCGCTACACTTTCGTAAGCAACCATCCCCTGGGCGGTCAGGACGGTGTGGCCTTGGGGGCGCTGATAGGAGAGCATTTCGACGGAGAGATACGCTATCTGCTGAACGACTTCCTGATGTACCTGCCCGGACTGCGTCCTGTGGGCACGGGCATCAACAAGACGGGCAGCCAAAGCCGCAATTTCCCCCAGTTGGTGCGCGAAACGTTCGAGTCGCCCCAGCAAGTGCTCATGTTTCCTGCCGGCTTGTGCTCGCGCAAGCATCAAGGCGTCATCCACGATGTGCCTTGGACAAAGACATTTATCACCAAGAGCGTGCAAACCCGGCGCGACGTGGTGCCAATACACTTCAGCGGCGAAAATTCCAACCGTTTCTACCGTTTGGCCAACCTGCAGGAAAAGTTGGGGCTGAAGTTTAACGTGGCCATGCTGTTTCTGGTGGACGAAATGTACAAGAACGTAGGCAAAGACTACGAGATACGCATAGGCAAACCCATTCCCTGGCAAACGTTCGACCGCTCGCGCAGCGCGTATGACTGGGCGCAGTATGTGGAGGACATTGTCTATAAATTGTAGCTCTAATAATATAAGGTATTCACTGAACCCCGATAACCCCCTGTAGAGCGTATGGAAGAGATCATCCGACCCGTTGACAAAGAACTGCTGAAAGCAGAGCTGACTCCTGAACGCCGTTTGCGCCACACGAACAAAAGTCACAACGAAATCTATATTGTGACCTGGCAGACTGCCCCCAACGTGCTGCGCGAAATAGGCCGTCTGCGCGAAATAGCCTTCCGTGCGGCAGGAGGCGGTACGGGCAAGTCGCTCGACCTGGATGAGTTCGATATAAGCCGGCATCCCTACCGGCAACTTATCGTATGGAACCCCGATGAAGAGGAAATACTGGGCGGTTACCGCTATCTGCCCGGTGACGAAGTGGAGGTGGGCGCCGACGGACAGCCTGTGCTGGCGACAAGCCACATGTTCCATTTCAGCCGTCACTTCATGGAAAACTACATGTCGCAGACCATAGAGCTGGGGCGCTCCTTTGTGACTCTTGAGTATCAGAACACGCGGCGCTCCATCTCGAAAAGTCTCTTTGCCCTCGACAACCTTTGGGACGGATTAGGTGCTCTCATGGTGGTAAAGCCCAATATGAAATATTTCTTCGGCAAAATGACCATGTACCCCTCCTTCAACCGGAAAGGGCGCGACATGATACTATATTTCCTGCGCAAGCATTTCGGCGACAAGGACCAGCTGGTGACGCCCATCGTCCCCGTGCAACTGGAGACCGACGAGGCGTATCTTCACGACCTTTTCTGCGAAGACGACTTCCGCAACGACTACCGCATCCTCAACAGCGAGGTGCGCAAATTGGGTGTCAACATCCCGCCGCTGGTCAATGCCTACATGGGGCTGAGCCCCACGATGCGTTTCTTCGGCACGGCGGTCAATGAAGACTTCGGACACGTGGAGGAAACCGGCATCATTATCGCCGTTGACGAGATTCTGGCTGAGAAGCGCGTGCGCCACATGGACAGTTTCGTACACGATCATCCCGAAACGATGGAAAACCTGCGTAACGCCCTGAAGTTTCCCAAGCAGGCCTGAATATACGCACACAATAAATCCCCGCAGGCCGGTCAGGTTTGCGGGGATTTAGGATTTCACGGGGCTATTTCTTCAGTGTTTTCTCAATGACGGGCACAACAAGTTTCTCCATCACTTCATAGCCCGCCTTAACGGGGTGGACACCGTCATCCGTGTATATGGGCTTGAGCGATATTCCGTCAGCATCGACCAAGGCATCATAATAGTTCACGTAAGGTATCTTCTTCTCCTTGGCGTAGGCCTCAAGACGACGGTTGAGCGACCTGATCTTGTCGGGCACGTTCTGAGCCTTGCTCCAGCCGTAGCTGGCTGTGGGCAGGAGCGAGGTAAGGATGACCTTGACGTTGTTGGCCCGGGCTATTTCGACCATAGACTCTATATTGCCGAAGGTGACGTCCTCGTTGTAAGGGCAGGAGTTCTCGGCGATGTCGTTACCACCGGCACAGATGACCACCAGCGAGGCATGGATGTCAATGACATCGCTGCGGAAGCGGTAAAGAAAGTGATAGGTAGTCTGTCCGCCTATGCCGCGAGCTATATATCCCGGCCTCTGGAAAAAGTCATTGTAGCGCAGCCACCAGCATTCGGTGATGGAGTTCCCGAAAAATACCACGCGCTTCTCACCCTTGGCCGGCGGGGTGGAGAGCACCTTGTTGTCCTTTGCAAAAAAACGCAGGTTGCCGAAGTCTTGCGCTTCGGCCGTGAGGGCCGGCAGCGCGATGAGAGCAGCTGCGGCCAGAAGTTTGAGAGTCTGTTTCATAGGTTTTCCAATGGTTATTTTTGTCAGTTCCGGACAGCGTCAGTCCAGATCCATTTCAAACACGCCGCCATAGGCAATCTCCCTGTCGAGCGCCTCCTCCACACTTATCTCGCCCGAGAAAATGCGGGCGCAGGCTATCACGCCGCCATGGGTGAACACGACCACCTGCTCATGGTCCGTCTTGAGCATTTCTTCGAGAAAGTTGCGTACGCGGCCGTATTGGTCAGCCAGCGATTCGCCGCGGGTGGCCGCCGTCGTAAAGGCATCCGCCCGCCACAGCTCCATCCGCGGGTCCGCTATTTCGTCAAACCGCTGCATCTCCCAGTCGCCCAGGTCTATCTCCATCAGGCGCTCGTCCCGCGTCGCCCCCCTGTAGCCACAGTAGTCCGCCAGCCGCGTGCAGCGCGTCGAAGGGCTCGTGTAGGCCGCGTCAAACAGGCCATAGGCCGCCAGACACGCCCGTGTCACCGACGCCTCCAGGGGAAACGACGCCCGCAGGGGCACATCGCTGCGCCCGTAGGCCGTGCCCCCCGGCACCTCGACCGACGTATGTCTCACAAAAACCACTTTCATCGGCGCACAAAACGGGATAATACAGGTGCAAATATACACATTTTTTGCAAAACCGCTCCGTCTGCCGCCTCAAAATACCCCTTTTCTGCCGTCAGACGCTCCGTTCAGAGACCCATTCAAGCCCCTTGCCTTTTCTTAATCGGATATAGAGGTTCCCATATCGGACTTCGTCCGCACGAAAACGGATTTGGATGGTCAAAAGACAGTGTCGGAGTCGGCCGGAGGAGGTGAATGCGAGTTTTTCGTGGTTCGGCGTGCTGAAACCGGGGTTTTTGTCGTATTTTTGTAGGGAAAAAATAATGTTATGACGATAGAGGAACTCTACAGACGTTTTCAGAGGCATCCCGTGGTGACCACCGACAGCCGCCACTGCCCGGCGGGGTCGCTCTTCTTCGCCCTGAGGGGCGGCCAGTTTGACGGCAACCGCTTTGCGGCGCAGGCGCTGCGTGACGGTTGCGCCCTGGCCGTGGTGGACGACGCGGGGGTGGTGCCCGAAGGCGACGGGCGCTACGTGGTGGTGGACGACGCGCTGCGGGCGTACCAGTTGCTGGCGCGCGAGCACCGCCGCCGTTTCCGCGGGCCCGTTATCCAGATAACGGGCACCAACGGCAAGACGACTACGAAGGAACTGACTGCGGCGGTGCTGGCCAAGCATTATAACGTGCTCTCCACGCAGGGCAATCTGAACAACCACATCGGTGTGCCGCGCACGCTGCTCAGCCTGCGGCCGGAGCACACGCTTGCAGTGGTTGAGACGGGTGCCAACCACCCGGGTGAAATAAAGACGCTGACGGAAATAGTGGAACCGGACTGCGGCTTGATAACCAATGTGGGGCGAGCCCACCTGGAGGGGTTCGGCTCGTTTGAGGGCGTAAAGCGCACGAAGGGCGAACTCTACGACTGGTTGCGGTGCAGGAAGGACGGTTTCATCTTCCTCTGTGCTGACAACGCGGACCTGACGGCGATGGCCACCGGCTTGAAGGCTTTGACATACGGCAGACCGCGCGGCGACGGTAGCATGACCGTAGTGGGTGAGGTGACCGGTTGCTCGCCTTATCTTTCCTTGCGTTGGCGGCGCACGGGTTCGGACGCTTGGCACGGGGTGCAGACCCGTCTAATCGGGGCATACAATATAGACAATGTGTTGGCGGCTGTGACGGCCGGTGTACACTTCGGCGTGAGCGACGAGGATATCGTGGCCGCACTGGAAGGCTATGAACCGACCAATAACCGCTCGGAGTTGCGCGTGACCCCGCACAACCGGCTCATTGTGGATGCCTACAACGCTAACCCGACGAGTATGCGCGCGGCGCTGGAGAACTTCAAGGCGATGGCGGGCGGGCCCAAGATGGCTATCTTGGGAGAAATGCGCGAATTGGGCGAGGTGTCGGAGGAAGAGCACCGCTCTGTGTTGAGCCAGATTGAAGACTGCGGACTGGAAACGGTGTGGCTGGTAGGCGAGAACTTTTGCCGCCTGTCGCCGAACTGCCGTTGCTTCAAGGATGTGGAGGCAGTGAAGCAGGCTCTCGCTGAAACGCCAGTGGAGGGAAAACTAATATTGATTAAAGGAAGCAACGGAACAAGGCTGTTCGAGTTGCCTGATGTTTTATAAACCGTTATGAGTAATTTTATTGAAGCAAAAGACATTGTGAAACGCTTTTCGGGTCATACGGCTCTGGATGGCGTGAGCGTGAATGTGCCCCGTGGAAAGGTGTTCGGGTTGTTAGGTCCCAACGGAGCGGGCAAGACCACGTTGATACGCATTATCAATCACATCACAATGCCCGACGAGGGTAGCGTGACCTTTGACGGCCACCCTTTGCGAGCCGCGGATGTGTTGAACATCGGCTACCTGCCGGAAGAACGCGGCTTGTACAAGAAAATGAAGGTGGGTGAACAGGCCGTGTACTTGGCGCGGCTGAAGGGATTGTCGGAAATGGATGCCAAAAGGCGCCTGCAGTGGTGGTTCGAAAAGTTCAACATCATGCCATGGTGGAACCGCAAGCTGGAAGAGCTCTCAAAGGGCATGCAACAGAAGGTGCAGTTTGTCATCACGGTGCTGCATGAGCCGCAGTTGCTCATCTTTGACGAGCCGTTCAGTGGTTTCGACCCCGTGAACGCTGATTTGTTGAAGCAGGAGATACTTGGTTTGCGAGACAAAGGGCACACCATCTTGTTCTCGACGCACAATATGGCTTCGGTGGAAGAAATATGCGACAACATTGCCCTGATAAACCACTCGAAGGTAGTGTTGCAGGGCGAAGTGAACGATGTGCGGCAGCGATACAAGGAAAACACCTACCGTATCGTGATACCAGCTGACAAGACGTTGCCTGAAAGTGTGGAAGTGCTGTCGTGCGAAGAACAGACAGGACACAAGGTGCTGCTGGTGCGCAAACCGCAAGATGAAAGCCCTTCCGCTTTTATCATACGTCTGGCCAAGGAAACGGATATCCTGGAGTTTTCAGAACAGTTGCCCTCAATGAACGATGTGTTCATCCGTGTGGTAAAAGAGGACGAATTAAGATAGGTAAAAGGAGGACATTATGAATAAAATATGGATTATCATACAGCGCGAATTTTTGGTGCGCGTCAAGAAAAAGTCATTCATTTTGCTTACTATCCTGATGCCTTTCCTGATAGTGGGCATTGTAGCCTTGCCGGTGTGGCTGAGCACTCTCAAGAGCGGTGATGTGACCCGTGTGGCCGTCATTGATACCGATGGAAGTTATCAATCCCTGTTTACTGAGAATGAGGACGACATCGTGTTCACTTCCTTCGTTGCCGCTGAACCTGACATACAGTTGCAGGTAAGGCAATTGCTTGACAAAGATGATGACGTGGTCATGTACTGTCAAGGCAGCATTGCCGACGGCAGTGTTACGCTCTACTCCGATGGCGAAGTTCCCAAGGCTGTGGAGCGTTATGCAACCAAACATCTCACTCAGGCATTGCGAAAGGCCCGCTTAGCAGAATTTAACGCGGATGATGTGGAGCGCATCACGAGTATAGTCAATGAAGAGTATAGTGTGCGCACCGTGCGTTTGGACAAGGGTGGTGGCGAGACGGAGTCGTCCTCCGATATAGCCAGTTTTGTAGGCCTGATGCTCTCACTCCTTATTTATATGTTCATCCTCAGTTATGGCGGTATGGTGATGCAAGGCGTTTCCGAGGAAAAAACCAACCGCATCATGGAAATCATGGTGTCCAGCGTCAAGCCGTTCCAACTGATGATGGGCAAAATTATCGGTGTCGCCCTGGTAGGCCTGTTCCAGTGTTTTATCTGGATCGTTTTGGTCAGCGTGCTCTTCACGGTAGCCGGCACATTGTTTGGCATCAGCGGCGCCATGCCCGATACTTCGGCCATGGCTGCAGGCATGAACCTGCCGGCCGAGGCTGCGTCCAATGCTCCTATGGCCGACGTGATGAAGATACTTCAGGGCATGAACTTAGTGCAAATGGTCGTGCTCTTTATTTTCTACTTCATCGGCGGTTATCTGCTCTACGCCTCCCTCTTCGCCGCCATTGGTGCCAGCATCAACGAGCAGGCCGACTCACAGCAGTTCATGATGCCCATTATCCTGCTCTTTGTCTTTGCCCTCTATGCAGGCATGTTCTCTATCGAAAACCCCGACGGCCCTCTGGCCTTCTGGTGTTCGCTTATACCGCTCACCTCACCGGTGGTCATGATGGTGCGTCTGCCCTTCGATGTCCCCCTGTGGCAAATAGCGCTTTCGCTTCTGCTGCTCTATGGTACATCACTGCTCATCGTGTGGCTCTCCGCCAAAATCTACAGGGTGGGCATCCTCATGTATGGCAAGAAGCCCTCGTTCAAGGAAATGATTAAATGGATAAGATACAATTAAAACAATATGCAGATGAAAAAAATCGTTTTGAGTACAATGGCTCTCGCCTTCTGTTCCATGATGGCGACGGCCGAAGTAAAGTTGCCCGCTGTCATCGGCAGTGGCATGGTGCTGCAACAGCAGACCGATGTAAATCTTTGGGGTGAGGCTAAGGCTAATGCCAAGGTTGTGATTGCCCCTTCATGGACAAAACAAAAGTTCACAACCCGTGCCGGCAGCGACGGCCAATGGAAGACTGTTGTCCCCACCACCAAAGCCGGCGGCCCCTACACCATTACCTTCAGTGACGGCACGAAACAGAAAACCGTCCTTACAGATGTCCTCTTGGGCGAAGTGTGGATATGCGGCGGCCAGTCCAACATGGAAATGCCTGTCGGCGGCTTCATGTCACAGCCTGTTGAGGGAGGCATAGAGGCATCGCTTGAGGCGTACAAGTATCCCGATATCCGCATGTTCACTGTGCCGCGCTGCACCTCCGATACCCCTGTCTTCGACTGCGACACCACCTGGCGCCTGTCCACACCGCTGACCGTGCGCACATTCTCCGCCATGGCCTACTTCTTCGGCCGCGAACTCAGCCGCATGCTGGGTGTTCCCGTAGGCTTGATTACCAGCAATTGGGGTGGCACGGTCATAGAGGCCTGGATGAGCCGCGCCGCCATCGATGCCACACCGCGCCAACGGCCCCAATACGAAACCGGCCGCCGCGGTCCCAACGCCTCCTCCGTCCTTTACAACGGCATGATTTGCCCCATCAAGGGATTTACGGCCAAAGGCTTTATCTGGTATCAGGGCGAAGCTAACCGCGGTGCCTGGATGGACTATGCCGAGTTGCAGAAATCGCTCATCCGCAACTGGCGGACCGACTGGGGCAACCTTGCCATGCCCTTCTACATCACCCAGATTGCCCCCTACTGCTACGAAGGTCCCCAGTGGCGGCTCAACGCCCTCTTCATCGACCAACAGTACAAGGCCGCCGACGAGACCCCACATTGCGGCATCGCCAGCACCACCGACATCGGCGAATACGGCATTATCCATCCCGCAAAGAAGCAGCCTATAGCCCGACGTTTGGCCTGGATGGCCCTGGCCGACAACTACGGCTTCGAAGGTCTGCCCTGCCGTAGCCCGCGCTTCAAGTCCTTTGAGGAAAAAGACGGCAAACTTACCCTCCATTTCCACAACCTCACCCATGCCCACAACTACACCGTCAGCGACCCCACCCAGCAAGACTGCTTCCTTTGGAAATCGCCTAAAGGCTTCGAGGTGGCCGGTGCCGACCGCAAGTTCTATCCCGCCAAGGCCAATATGCCTTGGTCGCAGAACACTATAGAGGTGTGGAGCGACTCCGTGCCCCATCCCGTGGCCGTGCGCTACGCCTACCGCAACTGGGACGGCGAAGCCAATGTCATCACACAGACGGGCCTGCCCCTGCCGTCGTTCCGCACCGACGACTGGCCCATTGACGACCTCGTGCCTCCGCAGAAGAAGTAAGTCCATACCTGCCGGCACACCCTGCAGAACGCCCCCCGAAAGTGAAACTTGTCACTTCCGGGGGGCGCTTTATCACACCAAAACGCATTTGGGCCGGACGAAAGCGGATTTAGTCCGTTTGAAAATGGATTTAGTGACGCTGTGGTGCTCTGTGTGGTTCACGCTATACGATAGGAAGGCTGAGTCCGTTGATTTTCCGGTAGAGGTCGAGGGCATAGACGTCGGTCATGCCGGTGATGTAGTCGAGGGCGCCCATGAGACGTCCGTGCAGGGCGGGATGGCGGAGCTGGTACTGGTTTGGCACGCGGTCAATGAGCTGCCGGCTGTAGGCTTTGTCGGGATGCAGGGCGGCATCGGTCATGAGGTCGAGCAGGGTGTAGATGATGCGATAGCCGGCAAGTTCTACATCGAGCACCTCGCGTGCCTTGTATATGCGCTCTTTGGCGAGTTGGGCGCAGGCCCGGTAGGCCGCTTTGCAGCGTGGGCTGACGTAGTCCATGAGGCTGCCCCGGAGGTGTCCTTCGAGTATTTCGTCAATGTGGTCGACAAAGGCGCGGACACATTCTTGCTCTATCCGGTTGATGACACAGGAGCGCAGGTAGATGATGCGTTCGTTATGGTCGGTGACATTGGGGTGGGCGCTCTGAAGACGTTGGCGCGTGGCTTCATCGAAGAAGGCGAGGAGGAGTTGCGACGTTTGTTCGTAGGAGAGGATGTGGAGCTTGTGGGCGTCTTCGATGTCCATAATTTCGTAACAGATGTCGTCAGCGGCTTCGACAAAGTAGGTAAGGGGATAGCGCGCGTATTGGAGGGCGGTGCCTTCGTCTTTGAGCTTAGGAATGCCCAGATGGTCGGCTATCTGCCGGAAGTAATCGGTTTCGCTGGCGAAGAATCCGAACTTGGATTTACCTGCTGACAGGGTGGATGACCAGGGGTACTTGACTATGCTGGCCAGAACACTGTAGGTCATGGTGTAGCCTCCGGCTCGGCGGCCTTCATACTGGTGGGTGAGGAGGCGGAAGGCGTTGGCGTTGCCGTCGAAGTGGATGATGTCGTTCCAGATCAGTTCGCCTTGCTGCTCGCCACATTCACGGAGGATGAGGGGACGTATGGCTTTGCCCTTGCCTTCGTTGAAGAAACTGGCTATGGCGCGTTCGCCGGAGTGCCCGAAGGGTGGGTTGCCCAGATCGTGGGCGAGGCAGGCGCAACTGACGATAGGACCCAGAGCGTGCATCGTTTCGGGGTCGAGTGTGGGGTCGCGGCGCAGCAGTTCGCAGGCGGCATCGGTGCCTAGGGAACGGCCTACGCTGGCTACTTCGAGAGAGTGGGTGAGACGGTTGTGGACAAAGACGCTGCCGGGCAGGGGGAATACCTGGGTCTTGTTCTGCATCCGACGAAAGGGGGAAGAGAAGATGAGGCGGTCGTAGTCGCGCTGAAATTCAGTGCGACGTTCGGCCATCTCGTGGACCGTGAGGGGCTGTCCGAGTCTTTTAGTGGACACCAACTGTTGCCAATTCATCTTTTGAACCATGAGTTTAGAAGTTTATGTTGATTCCGGCCATGAATGTGGCGCGGGGCATGGGGAAGCCGGCATTGATTTCGTAATGCTGTGCCAGAAGGTTTTCGCCCCGTGCCCACAGGCTCAGGTTGTAGAACAGGCGATAGTCGAGGGATGCGTTGATGATCAACACGCTCTGCTTGTCCTGTTCGCTGCCCACAGCGGTGTAGAGGTTGGCCAGTTGCTGTGCCCCGAGGTTAGCCGTAATGCGGTTCCTGCTATAGCCGATGCCGAGGTATCCTTTGTAAATGGGCGCACCAACCACTTTGTTAACCATGTGTAGCCAACTGTGATTGGTTTGGAGACGCCAATGAGTGGTCAGCTTGAATTCAGCCAACGCCTCCACGCCCATATTTTCTATCTTTCCTGTGTTCACGTTGCGGGGCCGCCCGTCAACAGGTAGCGTCTGTATCATGTTGTCGCCCTTGATGTAGAAGATATTTGCCCCATAAGTGAACGCTCCGGGACGATGCCGCCAAGACAGTTCATAGTTCCATAGACGTTCAGGCTTCAGGTCGGTGTTGGAGGGTGGATAGAGGAACATTTCGCGCATTGTCGGGTTGCGAAAGCCCTTGCTTGCCATCAGCTTGAGGTCACTGGTGGTAGTTGGACGCACCACGATACCGAATTGGGGCACCCATTCGTTGCCGGTTATGGAATGATGGTCCAGACGAAGGCCGGCGTCGGCGGTGAGCCAAGAAGCGATGTCCTGACGTACGTCAATGTATCCGGCCACTTCATTACGGTAAGAGCGGCCGCTCTGTTTGTTGGGAGTATCAAGGATAGTGCCGTCGGCTTTCGAGGTGTAGTAAGCGCGGCCGTAGATATGCTGATAGTCCGCTCCGGCTGTGATGCGGTTACCGGGCCAGAGGCGCACGCTTTGGTAGAGCGAGAGTCCTGTCAGGGCATCTTTGGAACGGAAGTAGCGGGCCGTAGGTGAATTGGGGTCTGCTGTGCCGTCATCTATCTTGTGTCGTCCGAAGTTGGTGTAAACGCTCAGTCCGCCGTTGGTGCGCCCATAATGGTTTTCGATGGCAGCAGATGCTGCTCCGCGGGTTATCCATTGGTCGGCATCGTAGAGAGGACGTTCCACGGTGCCTGGTTGCGAGGCATTGAAGTGTGTGAGATTGGCGTCAACGTAGGTATTCCAATTCTCATTGATGTCGTAGCCGAGTTTCACGTGTCCGCCATATTGCTCGAAGCCCATGTGCGGCCGATGGTTGTCTGAGCGGTTATATTGGGCGATTATGTTTGATGAGAACTTGCCTGCTCGCAGCCGGTTACTTGCTTCGGTCTGGAGGGTTCCGTAGGACCCCATGCCGAGATTGATGTTTGTCTCGTTGTTGTCGGTGGCTGCACGGGTAACGATATTGATGACGCCGCCCATGGCGTTGCTGCCATAGAGCACTGAGGCTGGCCCGTGCACCACTTCAACACGTTCGGCCAGCATAGTCTGGTAGCTGTCACTGATGGGGTGTCCATATACACCGTTGTATTGTGGATGTCCGTCAATGAGCACCATCAGTTGGCCGGCACCGCCGCTGATGCCGCGCATGTTAATGCCTCCTGCTGCTCCTCCACTCACTCCGAAGCCCAACATGCCGCGGCTGGTGAGGAAGAGTCCGGGTACTTGTTCCGACAGTGTGGGCAGCACTGAGGGCCGGTGGCCTTCGGTGAGTTTGTCGCGATTTACAACGGTCACTGTCATAGGTAGCTGGCGCACGTCCGTCTTTTCGCGTGTGCCGGTCACCACTGCCTCGCCCACGGTCTTATCCGGTTCATTGTCTTGAGCTTGCAAAGGTTGCCATAGACCTGTCAGTGCCAACAAAAGCAGAGAAGCGGTTTTCATGGACGGTTTTTATTTCAGGGTAATCAGTTTATACGTCTTTGAGCCTAGTCCAATCTTTTCGGCATAGTCCACAATATAGGTGCCGTGCTGGCGGTTAATGCGCTCAATGAGCGGTTGTTCATCATCGCCAGGGGCTGCCTTGTGATTGAACACGAGATCCAGGCACGCTTTGTCGAGAGCCACGGGGTCTAGCGAGGCCAGGATACCCATGTCTTTGAGTTTGGGCTCGGCGGGATTGCCGTCGCAGTCACAATCGACCGACATATTGTTCATTACGTTGATATACAAAATGTTTTTGCCTCGTCCAAACCAGTTGTGTACAGCTTGTGCTGCAGCTGCCATTGATTCGAGGAAGCCGTCCTGATTTTCGGTGTGTTGCCAGCAGAGTTCAGGGTCGTCAGTGATGCCTACGGAGTGGATGTATGCCTTGCCGGCGGTAGAAGCCACGCCGATGCTGGCATTTTTCAGTACACCGCCGAATCCACCCATGGCGTGTCCTTTGAAGTGAGCCAGGTTAATCATGAAATCGTAGTGTCCGAGGTGTTCACCAACAATGTCGAAGTTCAGGTGCTTGCGGTCCTGTACAGGAATGCGCATCTGTCCGTATTCGTCCATAAGGTCAACGGCAAAACGGCTACTGAAGCCGTGATCACGTATGGTTTCCCAATGTTTCTTTGGGTCTTGGCGCGTTCCGCCATAGGCTGTGCAGCACTCAACGATGGTGCCATTGACTTCGTCCACCAGTTTGCCGATAAGTTCAGGCTTCAGGTAATGGGTATTGCCGCCTTCTCCAGTGCTGATTTTCACGGCTACGCGTCCGGTAGCCTCACGTCCGAGAGCCTTGTAGATTTTCACGAGGGCTTCGGGGCTGATTTCTGTGGTCATATAGACCTTCGACTGCGCCACTGCCGTGGTACTGATTCCTATTGTTGCCATAAGCAGTAAAATGACTTTTTTCATTTTTCGTATAATAGTTTTGGTTTAGGTTTCTTCTCTTTCTTTTTTAGAGAACAAATCCGATATCGTCGCGACTATCTCCGTTTTCGTTTGAACCAACTGCGTTTTGGTTTTTCAAAAGCTTGCGCTGTGGCTTAGCGTGCCAGCCAATGCTCCGGGTTGAGCAGGCTGGTTTCCTTTCGCAACTGGAAGTGAAGGGTATGTTTCCCACTGGCATCACGGGCAATGGTGCCCAAGGTCTGACGGGTGCTGACTTTCTGACCTTGTGTGACGGTCACGCTTGACAGGTTACAATATACGGATATGTAACTTCCGTGGCGCACGAGCACATTCTTGAGTCCGCCGTATGAGAATACGTAGGTAACTTCGCCATCGAAAATGGCGCGGGCCGATGCAGCGCCTTGGGTTGTAAGGTTGATTCCCTTGTTGTCAAGCCGTACGCCTTTGACGCCCTTGAGGTCATAGCTGCCAAAACGTGCCGAGATGACGTAAGGCCCGGTGACAGGCACAGGCAGTCGTCCCTTGTTTGAGGCAAAGTTTTGGCTGAGCTGATAATTCTTGTCGTTTGAACGATAGACGGGCATGGGCTCGGCTTTGGGGCTGGAAGCGGATACACTCTTGGTCTTGCCTTTTGAGGCAGATTTAGAAATTGAACTTTTGCCTGTTTCATTAGCTTTTGCAGCGGCTGCAGCTAGGGCTTTAGCTTCGGCTTCGCGGCGCTTGCGCTCTTCTTCTTCGCGCCGGCGGCGCTCTTGCTCAATGGCCAGTTGCACGTAGTGGTCAATGGTCTGATTGAGTTTTGCCATTTCCTTTTTGTCCTGGTCAATGAGAATCTGTATCTGTTTTTGCTTGTTCTGTAAAGCTGTGACGGCTTTTTGCTGTTCGCCTTTGCGGACCACAAGCTGTTCATTCTCGGTACGCTGACGCACAAGCATGGTGTTCTTCTCTGCACGTTGCTTCATCAGCTGTTCTTTAACAGCCTTTACTTGCTCTTCCTTTTTCTGTATGAGCATGCCTTGCACGTGTTGATACTTGGCATATTCGCGCACATAGCGGTAGCGGCGCAGAGCTTGGGTGAAGTTGTCGGCGGAGAGGATGAAAAGCAATTTGTTTTGTGACTTGCGGTTGTTGAAGAGGTAAAGCAACGACCGGCGGTATTTTTGTTTCTTGTCCTTTAGTTGGGCCGAGAGTGTGTCAAGTCGAGCCGATAGCTGGTTGACATTGTTGGTGAGGGAATCAATCTGAATTTGGATATCTTTGATGTTTCTCTCGTGTGTTTCAATTTGTCCATTGAGCAGTGTCAGTTCGCTAAGCCCTTTACGCACGTTCTGCATAGTGTTGCGAAGTTGGGTTTCTGACTGACTGATTTTCTTTTTCAGGGCAGCCTGCTTGTTTCGGAGATTTCGCAGTTCCTTGGTTTCAGGCACAGCAGGAGTTTTCGTTTTAGCCCTAGTGGTCTTAGTTGTAGTCTTGGCCCTATTTGAGCTTTGTGTCTTACGTGTGGGGGTAGTTGTCTTGCGCTTGGTCTGTGCCGGAAGCGGACAGGCCAATGCGAAGGCAAGCACTATGAAAACAAATCGTCTGAACATCGTTGCAAGGTTATTGATTCATGATATTTTCAAGGAGTTTGTTGGCATCCATTTCCTTGTATTTGGAAGAAACAGAGGTCCGTGTGGTCCAGTCACTGGCATTATTAAGTGATGAAAGAGTCAAATCAAGTGATAGAGGTTTGCGGCTGTTGAACTTGACATTGAGCGTCGTGGGAAAGGATTTGCCTCCTAGTTTTACGAAATTACCATAGATGCATTCCAGGTTATCGGCGTTGGACACATTCTTAGAATGCACCGATGTTCTGGTCAGCTGTGCTGTTTTGGTTTGAGTGAGGAAGGCATAGTCCAGTTTCGGTGCTGATGTCAGACTGAGCAGCGTGTGGTCTCCACTGGATGCCAGAGTGAATCGGGAAAGAACCTGTGCTATATCCGGTGAGCCGGGAACAAAGATTTCGTTCCAAAAGATGGCCTGGAGAGCATAGAAATCTAAGTCGGCAGCGCTGAGGAAATCAATTTGAGAATAGCTTACACGGGCATAGCGTTGGTGAATGCGGTCAATGAAGAGGACATTGTCACGGGTAAACTCGAGACGTCCTACTTCCATGAGGCCCATAAAGGTAAGCGACAGTTGGATGACATCGTTCCGTTTCATGCGGAGACTACCGCCGAGAGTGACTCCTTGTGTACCCATGCTGGCATGGGCTTTGATTTTTGCTGTTATAGCACCTGCAGTTTGGCTGTTCGAAATGACCCGCTGCTTGTAGGCCGACTCGTTAGCAGTAGAGGTTTGTCCGCTTCCTGCTTGTTTTGCTGAATGACATGAAGCAAGCAGCAATGTACCTGCCAGTAGGAATAATATGTGCTGTATATGCCTTTTCATGGGTTATGTCCTCCTTATTATTTATCGTAATAACGTTGGTCCTTTATTTTTTTTGTCAATAATTCTGTTCCTCCACCCAGATTTTCGGCTTTTCGCCAGTAGCGTAAGGCTTCGTTGCGTTTGTCCAAATGGAAATAGATGTCCCCTGCGTGTTCGTAAAGACTGCCGTCACCAGGTTCATCCTCTACCTTGTTAAGAGCCTTATCAATGTATGTACGGGCTCCTTCATAGTCTTTGTTCAAAAAAAGTATCCATGCATAGGTATCAATATACGTGGGATTTTCTGGTTCCATTTCCAGAACTTGATGGCTCATCTTTTGGGCTTCATCCAAACGAAGGCCGTCGAGTGAAAGAAAATAGGCATAATTATTCAGTGCGACGGCATTGATTGGATTATACACCAGGGCCGAGTCATAGAGGACATAGGCTTCTTCTTTTTTTCCTACTTCATGTAGTGCATCTGCGAAGGAAGAGTAGAAATTTGATACAGTTTCCAGTTCCTTGGTGTCCTTAACATACGGGAGCCCCTGTTTAAACAAAGTCAATGCTTCTTCAAAACGTTTCTCTTGGAAAAGAGCACCGCCGCCGATGTGATAATAAATCAGATTTTTGGGATTATAACGAATGCCTTCCCGACACTGGGTTATGGTTTCTCCGTAATCTTTCCGGTTCAGTGCATCTTGTACCATCATGAGACGTGCGCTGTTGTCCGACGGGTCAATGTCTATCATTCGTCGCATGGCTGGCATATAGGCCGAGTCGGGGGCATGCTTTGATACAAGATAGTGAACATAGAGCTCAGGCATTGAGGCGTCTTCAAGCGGTTGTGTCATTAAACTGTCGAATACATTCACTACGCGTTGTTCTTCTGTCGCAGAACGAATGTCGTTCACCAGACTTTGCATCATGGATGTGCGTAGCCCCATTTCCTGCTCGTCATTCAATATGACACTGGCTACGGCATCCAGCATCCGTTCGCGCTGTTTAGTTTCGTTGTAATAGTGGATGAGAAGTACTTGTACAGATGGGCTCTGAGGAAACTTTTCATGCAGCAGCCGTGCTTCTTGTCCTGCCTGAGCCGTGTCACCCCGTTCCAACAGCGATTCTGCCCGTGCTGCAGCATAGTACTCATTACCTGGGTTCGCTTTTGCCAAATTGTCAGCAATGGCAATGGCTTCATCGTATCGTCTCAACCGGTTGAGTGTTTTCATACGCATGACCTCCACGTATTCGCTCCCGCCTTCAACTTTCGACCAGGCTTCGAGTACTTGTAGCATGTCCTCGTTCTGTCCTAAACGGTCGAAACAGGTTACCAACATACGGTATGCGTTCTCCCGTTTATTTTCGTTGGTTGTCAGTTTTTTCCAAATCGGTATGGCTGATTCAAACTTCTGGCGGTAGGTCAGGAACTCGGCGTACGTTTCCAAGTAATACGTATTGCCGCCCTTTGTCAGTTTCACAGCCTTTTCAAACAGCGACTTCACCGTCTCCTCATCCGTCACATCGCCTTGTGAGGTACATACAGCCATGTCAAAGACGGCCTCTGCCGCATCTGGCTTCAGTTGCAGAGCCTGTTCAAGCAGTTCGTATTGTGCGCCCCGATGCCCGGCTTCACGTTGGCATACCGATTCCAGGTAAAGCGAGTTATAGAGAGCCTCCGGCCTGTTTGTGTTTTTCCTTTCACGGGAAAAACCCCCCGTTGGCACCGTCAGCAACAGGGCCACTATAGCCCCTGTGAAAAAGGGCCCGACAGTTGGCTTGAGCTGTCTGTACTTACCCGCTCCCATACAACCGTTCAGACGCCGGTATGTCCGAAGCCCGCCGCGCCGCGCTGCGTTTCACTCAGCTCGTCCACAGCCTGCCATTCAGCCTGTTCGTAGCGGGCTATCACCATTTGGGCTATGCGCTCGCCGTCGTTGACAACAAAATCTTCAGTGGACAGATTCACCAGAATCACACCGATTTCTCCCCTGTAATCGGCATCAATCGTTCCCGGTGAGTTAAGCAAACCAATACCCTTCTTCAGGGCCAGCCCCGAGCGGGGGCGCACTTGAGCCTCACAGCCTTCGGGCAAGGCCATGTAGAGGCCGGTGGGGATAAGCCGCCGTTCCATCGGGTGCAGCACGACGGGCCCGTCCAGGTTGGCGCGCAAGTCCATACCCGCACTGCCCCCTGTCGCATACGCCGGAAGGGCGTGGTGGCTACGGTTGATAATTTCAATCTTCATCGGTTTAAGTCTTATTTCCTGCAAAATTACAAATAAACATGCGCATAACAGTAAAAAAAACTACTTTTCGTCAATCATACGCACATCTATATTCATATTTTCCGCGCAGTAACCGTGGCCGTTGCCCATCGTAGTCCGGATGCAGCAGGTCGAGCTGCGGACGGTAAACGGATGTTTTTATTCCGGCCAGGCCCAGCAGCAGGTGTGGCAGCCGGTCGGTCATGAACGGCCGGTCTCTGGCTTCGCTGACGGCGCGCACCACATCGGGATGTTTTTCCTTATAAGCATCCGACATCCAAATCCACATGGGGATGACGTACTGCCCGGCCACATCGGCGGGGCTCATGCTGTTGCTGCGCCCATACGTTTGGCAACGGTCGAAAGCGCGCTCGCCATGGTCGGGCAGGAACAGCACAATGGCCTCTTCCTGTTCAAAACGCTTCAAAATGGCGTCGGTCACATAGTCGCCGTAGCGTATGGCATTGTCATAGTCGGCCAGAATGTCGCGCTGCCGGGGCGTAAGGTCGGGGCGGCGGTAGTCGTCGCCTTTGAAGCGGTGCCACCCCTCGGGGACACGGTCGGCAAACTCGATGTGTTGGCCAATCAGGTGGAAAATGGTCAGATTGCGCTTCGTCATCCATTGGCGGAGCGAGTCGTAGTCGTTCAAAAGGCCTTCGTCATAAGGATGTGTGGCGGCATTGCGGCGGTCAAACTGTGTGCGGCTCAGCGCAGAGTCCACCAGCAATCCCGTGTCAAGCAGCGAAGCCGTATTCTTGGGCGGATGGAGTACATATTGGTTGGATATGAACGTCACGTGGTAGCCGGCCAGCCGCATCACGGCTGTCACCAGCGGCGACGTGGCCCAACTGCCGCTGTCGCCCACACAGTAGAGCGAGAACAGGAGCTCCAAGGCCTCTGTCGTGAAGTTCCATGGCGTCACCACATCGTTCAGCACCGTCAGATTCCCCTCGCGACGGCGTTTCTCGGCGCGTGGGCATGTGGGCTTCCCGTAGCCGTAGAGCGATGAATGTCTGCGGTTCTGGCTCTCCCCGATGATGAGCACAATATTGGGCGACCGGTAACTGCAACTGTCCACACTGGCCCGTCCGGCCCAAGCCGGCAGGGCGTCGAGGGCCCGTCCGTCGCGCTTCACCTCCAGCAGGCTGTGCCACAGGCGGTGCAGCGGCGAGTAGTAGCCCGTCTTTATAGTCACATCCATGATGTGCCCCGGCAACTCCGTGTCGCTCTGAGCCAACAGCAGGCGGTGCAGCATATAGTGGCGGTTGGTGCAGCTGGCGGCAAAGCACACGGGCACACACGCGAGCACAGCCGGGGCCCCCCACCGCCGATACCACCGCTCTGCCCATGCCCACCGCAGCCGTGGCCAGAGAGTCAGCATGGCGTGGGCGCAGCCCAGTGCTATGATGATGCCCACCGGCGACCATAGGACCGACGGCACCACATAGGCATGCACGGCCTCTGCGGCCTCGTCGGGTGTAGTGGCCACGATGGCCCGGAGCACGGCCGGCTGCATCGGTGCTCCTGTGCGTTCGTATAGGAAACTGTCCACCAGACACACCGCATACGTCCCCACTGTCAGGGCACCCCTCATGAAGGAACGCACCTTGCGTGGCAGCAGACACAGCAGGGCACATACGATGTAGAGGTCGGCCAACAACTCCACCAGCGCCAGCGGACGGATGCTGTCCCAGGGCTCCAGTACGATGCATGTTGCCATCGTCAAACCCATGAACACGAAGAAGCGGGCGTTCTCCAACAATGGGCGGAGCGCCAACGACCACAGACGAAGCCAAACCTTCTTCATTGTGTGTGCACTTGTTTTATGGTACAAAATTAGCAAAAAGACCTTTCAAACACCCCTTTGAGAATCCCCATTTTTGCTTTCACTGTCTTTACCGATAAAAAATGGCGTCAGGAGAAATGAAAACGGATTTAGTTGCGATGAAAACGGATTTGGAAAGTTCCGGTCACGCTTTTGGGGTTGTCGGTGTCAGAGGGAGAGGTCGGTGTCGAGCAACTTGACGTAGAGATTTACGGCTTCGCTGATTTCGCTGAGCCGGATATATTCGTCGGCGGCATGGGAGCGTGCGGAGTCGCCGGGCCCCAGTTTGAGCGACGGGAAGGGCATGAGCGCCTGGTCGCTGAGCGTGGGTGAGCCGTAGGGCTGTTTGCCCATGGCGAGCAACCGCCTGACAAGGGGATGGCCGGGGTCGATGCGGCTGGAGCGCAGCCGTGTGGAGCGGGCCTTGACATCGCCTGTGACATGCGTTTTTATAATGTCCAATACCTCCTCGTTGGTATAGAGTTCGTTTACCCGGACGTCGACGGTGAATGTGCATCGGTCGGGCACTTGGTTGTGGGTAGTACCGGCCTGGATGACGGTGACGCTCATCTTAACGGGACCCAGAAGGGGTGACACCTTGGGAAACCGAAAGGTGCGGAACCAATCTATTACGGGCAGGGCGCGGTATATGGCATTGTCGCCTTCGTCGCGTGCGGCATGGCCTGAACGCCCCGTGGCGGTGCAGTCGAGCACCATAAGTCCGCGCTCCGCTATGGCGGGCTGCAAACCGGTTGGTTCGCCCACGATGGCCACGCTGACGGGGGGCAGATGCGGCAGCAGGCTTTCAATGCCGCCCGGGCCCGAGACCTCCTCTTCGGCGGTGGCGGCATAGACGAGGTTGTAGGGCCGGGGTCGCGGGGCAAGTCTTCTGAAGGCTTCGAGTAGGCTTACCAATCCTCCGCCGCAGTCGTTGGCACCCAGACCGTAGAGACTGTCACCCTCGAGAGTGGGTTGGAAAGGGTCGTGCTGCCAGCCCGTGGCGGGCCGCACGGTGTCGAGATGGGCGTTGAGCAGCACGGTGGGGCGGTCTTCACGATAATGGGGAGCGATGCACCACACGTTGTTGCCTAAACGACGGGGGGCAAGCCCCTGCGCCTGCATGAATTGCCAGACGATGTCGGCTGCGGCCCGTTCCTCACGACTGAAGGAGGGGGTGGCAATGAGTTTTCTGAGTAGTTCGATAACTTCCATATGCGGGCAAAGTTACGAAAAAGTATGACTTTATTTTTCTTTTTTGCAGAATATTATGATGTGCTTGCCGTCGGCCCGGGTTGTGGCGAAAATATAGGTGTCGCCACCTTCGCTTAGCCGGAGCCTCTGCCGCAGGGCGTCGGCGCCGAGGGGGAAATGGCGCACGCTGATGTTGGCACGGCAAAGTCCATGCAGCGCTTTACCGAGCTGCCGACGGTTGAGGTCGGATATGTTTTCAATCAGGAAACGGCGGCCGGGGAAGTTGACGGCCCGAGCGGAGACAAAGAGGTGACTGTCGGGGGCGATGGGTTGTGCGCCGTAGCGCCGGGCCAGGGGAGCGAAGCATCCGGCTTTCATCAGACTGGCGTTGGGCTCATAGAGGTATTGGCCGGCGGCGGCAGGGGCGTAGCCGGATGTCCTGTGTTGAAGGTCTTCTTGAGTGAAACTCTCGGTGGTGCCATCGTTGGCGCAGACCAGTTGCAGAGGACTGGCATCGGTCTCCAGCAGCAGCAACAGCTCTTTACACTCGTTGTTTACCGAAACGATGTGTACCTGGCTGACCTGGTGCGGCCCGATGTCTTTGACGGCCTTGCGCCAGTCAAGCATGGGAGAGAGTTTCAGCATGACGCGCGGCGCTTTTTCGAGAAGCGTTTCTTTCAGTGCCAACAGGTTGGGCGTGCAGTCGGCGATGCTGTAAGTACGTGCTCCATGAATGTCGCGCCTTGCCGGGTCTATTAGGATGAGGTCTGCCGGCGGCATGGTTTGCAGATAGCGGGTACTGTCGGCACATATGGTTTTTATGCGCTGCAGCCGGAGAGTCTTGAAGTTTTTCGAGGCAATGTTGCAAAGGTCTTCTTGCTGTTCTACATAGACGGAGTCGATGAACCCTGGTGCTATGGCGGCGAAGTCAACTCCGAATCCACCGGTAAGGTCCACAAAGCGGTGCCCTACACCGGCGAGCCGCGCCTTGTATTGTGCTGTTTGTTCACTCGAACATTGCTCTAAGGCCAGATGCGGCGGCCATACGATGCCGGGTGTCCGGGCCCATGTGGGCAGTTTGGTTCTGGCCCGTTGGAAACCGTCTATCTGGGTTAGGGCTAAGGGTACGTCAACGTCAGGGTCTTTGCTCCCCTTCAGAGCCAGCAGGTGCACGTCGTCGTTGGCGTGGATTTCGATGAATCGGCGGGTAGCTTCGTTCATACTTCCTGGTCTTCGTAGGTATCGTAGAGGAAGTCGTTGTAGGGATATTTCTGTACGTGAAGTTCGCGTACTTTCTTATACAGGAGTTGACGGAAAGCCTCCAGATTGGTTCGCTCGCGGGCTGAAAGAAAGATACAGTCATTACCGAGCCTGCCCATCCAACTTTGCTGCAGTTCCTGCAAGGTCCAGTTGGCCTTGGTGCGAGGCGTCAGGTCGTCGGCCTCTTTTTCCACGAAGGTATAGGCGTCTATCTTGTTGAACACGACGATTTCGGGCTTGTCTCCTGCGCCGATGTCAGAGAGCGTGCGCCAGGTTACTTGCATTTGTTCTTCAAAGTCTGGATGACTGATATCGACAACGTGGAGCAGCAAATCGGCCTCGCGCACTTCGTCCAGTGTGCTCTTGAACGACTCCACGAGGTCGGTGGGCAATTTGCGGATGAATCCCACGGTGTCTCCCAAAAGGAAGGGCAAGTTTTGCAGCACCATCTTGCGTACCGTTGTGTCGAGCGTGGCAAAGAGTTTGTTTTCTGCAAACACTTCGCTCTTGGCCAGCAGATTCATCAGCGTAGATTTGCCCACATTGGTGTAACCCACGAGTGCCACGCGAATCAGGCGGCCGCGGTTTTGTCTTTGTG
This sequence comes from Bacteroidaceae bacterium, assembly GCA_017940565.1. Classification (GTDB taxonomy): domain Bacteria; phylum Bacteroidota; class Bacteroidia; order Bacteroidales; family Bacteroidaceae; genus UBA6382. The sequence continues at coordinate 101,047 of JAGAYH010000054.1, forward strand.
TCGTCTTCTGCTTGTCAATATCGGCCAGTCGCCGTTTGAGCAGCGCCATGCGGTTAAGAATGATGCGGCGGTCCATTTCCAACTGCGTTTCACCCGGTCCGCGCAGTCCCACGCTGCCCTTGCCGCCGCCACTGCCGGAGCCGCCGCCTTGGCGTTCCAGGTGAGTCCACAGGCGTTGCAGGCGGGGGAGCAGGTATCGGTATTGCGCCAGTTCCACCTGCGTCTTGGCACTGGCTGTTTGGGCGCGCATGGCAAAGATATCGAGAATCAGACTGGTGCGGTCGAGTATTTTCACCTGCAGTTCTTTCTCAATATTGCGCAGCTGTTTTGCCGAGAGTTCATCGTCGAATATGACCATGCCCACTTCGCGCTCGGCATCGGCCTCGTCAGTCAGATAGCGTTTGATCTCCTGGAGTTTGCCGCTGCCAATGTAGGTCGTACTACTGGGTCCGTCACAGCGTTGTGTGAAGCGGTGGACGGCATGTGCCCCCGCCGTTTCGGCAAGAAACTCCAGTTCGTCAAGATATTCCTGTGTGCGGCGTTCATTCTGCTGCGGTGTGATGAGGGCCACGAGCACAGCAGTTTCAGCCTTGGCTTCAGAGCGTACGAATTCTTTCATACACCAGTCCCCCTTTCATTGTGGTGACGTTTTTCCTGGAAGAAGCGCTTCATGAGTTCGCGTGACTCGTCGGCCATTACGCCCCGTGTCACTTCAGTTCTTGGATGAAGTGTCTCTGGTGCATATTGCGTGTAGCCACGCTTCTCGTCGTCGGCCCCATATACCAGCCGCCCCAACTGTGCCCAGCCTATAGCGCCGGCACACATGGTGCAAGGCTCCACGGTGACGTACAGGGTGCAATCATTCAAGTATTTGCCCCCGACGGCATTGGCCGCAGCCGTTATCACCTGCATTTCGGCGTGAGCCGTCACGTCGCCCAGACGCTCCGTCAGGTTGTGTCCGCGGGCCACCACGCGACCCGCTGCCACTACCACGGCCCCCACGGGCACCTCGTCAGCTTCATAAGCGCGCATGGCCTCCTGCAACGCCAGTTTCATGTAATAGTTGTCGTCCATTTCTGAATACAAAGTTACGAAAACCGATTCAGTTTCTTCTATATCCGATTTAGTTTTTTCCAAATCGGACACAGTTTATCTGAAAACGCCCCCTCATTTTGTGGGAAAGCGTTACCTTTGCAGGATAATAGAATATCACGCTTATGGCAGCTCACAACGAATTGGGACACTTGGGCGAAGCGGCTGCGGCACGCTATCTGGTGCTCCACGGTTACCACATCCTCGAAACGGACTGGCACTACGGTCACTGCGACATTGACATTGTGGTCGAGAAGTTGGGCTTCATCGTTTTCGTGGAGGTAAAGACGCGCGTTTCGTCCACCTTCCAGACGCCTGAGGAGGCTGTGGATCGGCAAAAGATGGCTCGCCTGCTGGCTTCGGGCCATGCCTATCTGCGCCGGCAGCGTTTGGACAAGCCCATACGCTTCGATGTGGTGTCGGTGGTGGGCAGCGGTCCGGAGAACTTTGTGATACGCCATACGAAGGATGCCTTCAGCAGTGCCACGCTCGCCCTTGAGCGGCGCTACGACGGCGGTGTGGGTCATCAGATGCATATTGTTACAGACCATGAGGCAGACGAATATTGAGGTGTTGCAACTGAACGAAACGGCTTCGACCAACGACGAGGTGAAACGCCTCATGCGCATATCGGAGGCGGAGAAGGTAATCGTTGTGGCCGACTACCAGACGGCTGGGCGCGGACAAGGGAGCAACCGGTGGGAGAGTGAACGCGGCAAGAACCTGACACTGAGTGTCGGAGTGCGTCCTGTGTTTATTCAGGCCCGCCATCAGTTTGCCTTGCTCCAGGTAATGTCACTCGCTGTGGCTCAAACGCTGGACCAATATACTGACGGGATTACCATAAAATGGCCTAACGACATCTACTATTGTGATATGAAAATTAGTGGAACGCTTATAGAAAATGAGTTGAGAGGCCAGCTGATTCAGCAGTGCGTGCTGGGCACGGGCATCAACGTGAATCAAGAGCGCTTTGTCAGCGATGCGCCCAATCCGGTTTCGCTCCGTCAGATTTTGGGGCATGATGTGGCGCGCGACAGGCTGTTTATGGCACTTCTTGAACAGTTTGAAACGCTTTATGAGCGTTTGAAGTCAGGGGAAAACGAACTTATTGCCGGGGAGTATTGGGACAGGCTCTATTGGCGCAAGGGTGTACATCCCTTCAGCGACTCTGGCGGCCGCTTCATGGCTTCCATTGACTCCATAGAGCCTGACGGGCATCTGTTGCTGAGAGTGGGGGAAGGCGATGTGAGGCGTTATGCATTTAAGGAAGTGCGTTTTTTAATAGGAGATTGAGTTTTGGAACCGCAAGTCCGACTTACCGTCAGAAAACGCATACTCCGGATAGCTTGGCCCGCCATTGTGTCAAACGTGACGGTACCCCTGCTTGGCTTGGCCGATACAGCGATAGTGGGACATCTTGGTAGCGCCGTGTATATCGGGGCTATTGCTGTGGGAGGCATGATATTCAGTATGGTGTATTGGTTGTTTGGTTTCTTGCGAGGGAGTACCAGCGGTTTTGCTTCGCAGGCGTATGGTGCAGGTTCGCCGGAGGGTGTCACCCACTCGCTGGTGCGGGCGCTGGTGTTTGCCTGTCTCACGGCGGCTGTGCTCCTGGTGCTGCAAAGACCGCTTGGGGACTTGGCTTTATGCCTCGTAAACGCTACTGAAACTGTGGAAACTGAGGCGCGTACCTATTATAATATATGTATATGGGGTGCGCCGGCAGTGCTGATGCTTTACGGATTCAACGGGTGGTATATTGGTTTGCAAAACACGCGGGTAACCATGGCTGTGGCGCTTGTGCAGAACATTCTGAACATTGTGCTGAGTCTTTTCTTCGTCTTTGTCTGTGGCATGAAGGTGGCTGGCGTGGCTTTAGGCACTGTGGTGGCGCAATATGCCGGCTTGGCGCTCGCCATGTGGGTCTGGCGGAGGCACTATCCCCAATATACCATGGATTCTGTGGGATTTAGAAAAAACTATATCGGTTATAAATCGTTCTATATCGGATATTGTAAAAGCAGGGCGCGACATCGTTTCCGCCTGCCTGGGCTCCGTTTCCGCCAGGTTTTTCAACGGCAGTTCTTTACGGTCAATCGCGACATCTTTCTGCGTACCCTGTGTCTGATAGCGGTGACTTCGTTTTTCACCATTGCGGGAGCGCGTCAAGGAGACCTCGTGTTGGCGGCCAATGCTTTGCTTTTGCAACTGTTTTATCTGTTCTCTTACTTCATGGATGGCTTTGCCAATGCCGGTGAAGCCCTGTCGGGAGAGAGTCATGGTGCCTGCAGCACAGAAGGATTGAAACAGGTATTGCTGTCGTTGTTTTCATTGGGTATATTGTTGGCTGTGCTATTCACTCTGGCCTATGCCTGTTTTGCCATGCCCTTCCTGTCGTTGCTTTCTGACGATGCCGACGTATTGGCAATGGCTTCGCGCTACCGTTGGTGGATTGTGGCCGTGCCGTTTGCCGGTTTTGCCGCTTTCTTGTGGGACGGAGTCTTCATGGGGCTCACGACTACGCGGCGTTTGTTGCGTTCAATGGCATCGGCTACGGTCGTGTTCTTTGCCGTTTACTTTATCGCGATGCCCGTGATGGGCAACGATGGGCTCTGGCTGGCTTTTGTCAGCTACTTGTTCGTACGTGGTTTGGTGCAGACACTTTATTGTCCGCAGATACTCAGGGAAGAGCGTTGCCGGGAGGGTTGACGGTACCCGCTCTTACCGTTTGTTTTTCGGCTTCCTTGTGATAACGCTGACGAAATAGTCCTTCAGCCGCTCGGCCTGCGCTTTGCTGACGGTCAGGTAGCAGTGGTTGCCGCCGGCATGGGGCGTGAAAAGGGTGTGACCCGCGTTGTCCACACGGATGGTGCCTTTGGGCGAAGTCGTCATGTACATGTCTGGATGCAAGACCTGCACCACGGCCGTGAGGTCCCATGTGGGGCGGTCGTAGGGCATCTTGGCATAGGCCTTGTAGGCTTCCACCAGAGGATGAGCCGATGTCCAGCCGAAATCGTCGGCGATGCTTTGGCCCGGATAGCGTACGGCGTTGCCCAACTCCCACGGCGAGGTGACGATAGGCACGGGACAGACCGCAAACAAGGTCTTGGCAGCTGCCACGTCCTTCACCACATTGTATTCCGCATATTTCGGATTGTCAAAGCGGCCTGCCATGAGCGACAGATACTTCACTTTCTGTGCCACGAGCTCTTTGCCCGACAGTGACGACCACTTGTCTGGCCCGCTCTCGAGCAAGCGCGCCAGATTGGTGGAGAAGCCGGTGGAGATGATGACCACGCTGTGGTCTTTCTGCCTGCTGAGCACGCGCCTGTAGAGCATGGTGGCATCGGGTAAGCGGTTAGTGTCTTTTATGCGGCACTTGAAGAGAGGTTTGCCCCGTTCCCCGGTGAGGGCAACGGTTTTCTGGGCGTACATCGTGTTAGGATCGGCAAACCCGCCGCCTTTGCTCGTGCCGATGGGGATTTTTGCATAGCCGTACCAGCGGTTCATGAGGTCCAGAAAGCGTGGTGATGCTTCTGAAGGCTGGTTGCTCATGATGGCAAGCAGGTTGATGTGGCCTGTGTCCATGTATTTGTAGAGCAGGTCAAGGGCCAGCACGTCGTCCACGTCGTTACCCATGTCTGTGTCAAAAATGACGGGCAGTGGAGCCGCATTGGAGGGGAGCGTGTGTGTCTTTACACTGAGCGAGAGGCCCAACGTCAGCAGCAGGATGGGGAAGCAATAGCGTTTCATCGGTTTCTTGGTTTGTAATTCAATGCAAATATAAACAACAATAGGCATATACAAGGCTTCAAGGCCCGTCTTTTTTGTGGAGAGCCGTGTTGACGCAACGAAATCGGATTTAGGTTTTCCTATATCGGATATAGTTTTCCCAAAATCGGACATGGTCCACGCTAAAAACGTTTTTCATCGTCCGGATATGTGTCTGTACAGAAAAAAATGGTTTGCGGGGTGGGCGGAGTGGCGTTTTTTCTGTACTTTTGCCATTGAATAACAATTTGGAACTATATTGTAATGACAAAATTCAAACGTGTGTTGCTCAAACTGAGCGGTGAGAGCCTGGCCGGGGCACAAGGTCATGGCATTGACGTGGATCGTCTGAACGCATACGCCCGTCAAATCAAGGAGGTTTGCGAGATGGGTGTGGAAGTGGGCATTGTGATAGGCGGCGGCAACATATTCCGCGGTTTGAGCGGAGCCGGTCGCGGCTTTGACCGCGTTAAGGGCGACCAAATGGGTATGTGCGCCACGGTGATCAATTCTCTGGCATTGTCGAGTGCACTTGAAGCTGTCGGGGTAAAGAATCGCGTGCTCACGGCCATACGTATGGAACCCGTTGGGGAATTTTATACGAAGTGGAAAGCCATCAGCGCCCTGCAACAAGGTGAAGTAGTGATAATGAGCGGCGGAACGGGTAACCCGTACTTTACTACGGACACGGCATCAGCGTTGCGCGGCATAGAAATAGAGGCAGACGTGATGTTGAAAGGCACCCGTGTGGACGGTGTATATACTGCCGATCCTGAAAAAGATACTTCAGCAACGAAGTTCAGCGAGATTTCGTATGACGAAATCTACAACCGCGGACTGAAAGTGATGGATCTTACGGCGACAACGCTTTGCAAAGAAAACGGATTACCTATCTACGTCTTTAACATGGATGTGGAGGGAAACCTGCGCCGTGTCATGGCGGGCGAACCGATAGGCACATTGGTTAAAAACTGAAGCAATGACACCTTTGCGGTGTTGCAAAATAGTAAATGGCGTTTCAAAAGTTTGAAGCGCCATTTTTATATCCCTAAAGCGTGAGTGCTTAATCAGAGGTTTTTTAAAAGATTTACAATAATGCCATCGCGCACGCCTATGGGGGCTGCTTCAATAAACGGGGCGCCTGTGGCGGAGGCTATGGTGTGGTATATTTGGGCAGCTTCGGTGATAATCTCGGCCCTGTCACGACTCAGGTGGTAGCGGGCCATCTTTTCGTCAACGGTAAGTGGTTCCAATTCATGGTATAAGCGGTCAAGGGTCTCGTATGTGACGTGTCGGGGGTGCTCAGTGTTGGGGCAGAGTTCGCAAATTTTGCGGATGCTACCGCCAGAACCGACTACGTGAAGCTGACCATGGGCATCGCTGAGTCTGCGGAGTTGCTGCGACAGCATAGGCAGAGCATCGCTCTCAAGTGAGCCGCAAACGATGCGCATGGAACCGACAGGGAAGGAACGTGTAAAAATTACTTTTCCATCAACTGTGAGACAAACGTCGGTGCTGCCGCCTCCCACATCCGTAAAAAGAACTTGATGAGGCCTTGACTGGATTTGGGCAAAATAACTGTCGCGTACCAGGCGTGCTTCTTCCTCACCACTGATGATTTCCACGTGGATGCCAGAAACGGCCTCCACTCTGTCGATTACTTCCTGCCTGTTGCCGGCATCACGTAGCGAGGCTGTGGCACAGGCACGCCATTGCTTTACCTTACAGGCGGCCATGATTAGACGGAATTGCTTCATAGCTTGGGCCAGGTCTTCGGTACGTTCCTTGCTGATGTTTCCGTTAGCATATACATCCATGCCCAGTTGCATGGGAACGCGTGTCAGGTAGTCAAAACCCGGGCGTACTGTGGCATCGTAAGACTCTTTCAGACCTCCTTCAGTGCTCTTGATAAGCAGACGGCTGGCGTTGGAACCTATGTCTATGGCGGCAATGTTCATGGGAAATAGTTGCTATAAAAAACGTGCTGCCGTCAGGGCGGTAGCACGTTTAAATGTTCCACTTATTTGGATCGCAAGTACATGGCTCCTGTCACATCGGGCGTTGCTGTTTTACCATTGAGTTTATAGACGGCCTTGCGTGTGTAATAGTAATTATTGCCAATCTTCATACCCTTGGCATCGGTCGTGTTGCGGGTAAAGGCATTGATTGTTCCGAAGTGGAAATACATGTCTTCCTCTGTTTTGAAGCAGATGGGACGCTTATTGTTGCTTATGCCGTTCTCAACGACGGTAAGCATATTTCCATTGACGGTCAGGTTAAATACAGGAGAACTGATGGAGTCGGTCACATCAGCGCAGTAGGCGTTGATGGCTTTAGCTCCGTTTCCATTCATGGTTACATTAATTGTGCCACCTAAAACACTGAGAAGGGCATCGGTTTTCAGACCGTCCATATCATCACCATCGAGTGTGATGTCGATATCACCGCCTTTGATGTGCATCTGGCCGTTGAGGGAGTCGAGCTGGTTGGTGGTGGCTTCCACTTGGATGCCGTCGCCACTTGCTCCGCTGATGTTAATCTTGCCGCCGTTCATCAGGAAGTATTGTCCCACGTGCATGCCGTCTTTTACGGCAGAAGTAATGTTGAGGGTACCAAACGATTTTCTGATTCTGGTGTATTCACCGCTCTTAAAGGCGTGTGCCGCATGGGCAGCAATGTTGAGTGTTCCTGCATCCTTGAACTCGGCGTGGCCTTTAATGCGCAGGCAAGCTTTTTGGTCGCCTCCCTCACCATTGTCACTAAGGGTATTGATTGTGCCGTCGGTTACACAGATATCAATACGCTTGCCGTTTTGGAAATTGATGGCTGCGCTGTCAGGATTGTTCAATGTCAAACCGTTGAGACGCAATGTGCATTTATATACACCTTTCTGATAAAACGAGCCGTTGGAACTGTTGCCGCTGAGGGCGTAGATGGTTTCAGTGCTGTCTGTCTGGGTGGACTCGATGGCCACGTGGGCACCTTTGATGGTTGCTGTGGCGTGCTTGGCTACTTGTACGGGCATAAGCACTTGGGCCGTTGTGCCGCTGTAGGTAATGATGACACTGTCGGTGCGTATTTCGCCGTCGCGTACGACGATGCTGTCGATTTCGTCCAAGTTGAATGTAACGCCGTTAGCTGTGAGAGTTGTTGGCGTGTAGGTCATCTCACCTGCGGTGGAACTGTTGACGACAGTGATTACGCTACCTTTATATATATACAAACTCTGGGCTGACACGCTGACGAAAGCCAAGAGCGCGAGAAGTATGGTTGCTATTCTTTTCATGATAAAAGTCTTTTTCCGGGTTGCTGCTGTTACTTCATTGCTTTGATTACGGCAACGATGTCGGCAGAGTCGATGGCACCGTCATTGTTTACGTCAGCTTTGGTGTCGCCGTCGGGCATCTCTTTAATTACGGCAACGATGTCGGCACTGTCCACCGTGCCGTCGCGGTTCACGTCAGCGCGGTTTTCTGCCGGTCCAGTAGTAAACATCATCTTTGCCAGTTCACTGACATTGAAAGTGGTGACTGTTGTGCCGGCTTGTGAGGCAGTCAGCACGCCGCCATTAAATGTCAACTTGAGCCCGCTGATGGCGAGACTGCTCTGAGAGCCAGACGTACTGGTAAACGTGAGGTATTTGTAATCGTCAGCCGATGCTGTGGCGGCGATAAGTGCAAATCCGACAGTTGTGAATAGGCGTAAAACTTGTTTCATTGGTTTATAGGTTTCTTTTTTGTTGAACGTATATCTCAGAGAGGGTGCCATACAGGATGATTGACGCTTTCTTCGAGACTTTCGCGATGCAAAGTTAAACATTCCTATCTTTTTCCTTCTAATTTTCTCTCATTTCTTTTGTTACAATGGTGTTAAAAAAAACTATGCGAACAGATTCTTCCCGATATTGGAGCGAAAAATGTTGTATTGGAAAAAATAAATGCATTTTCGTTTTTCCGAAAACGCATTTAGAGAAAACGAAAACGCATTTAGTCAGGATAAAGTCGTATTTCTGTGAAGGGTGACGCCGTTTCTATTTCTTTGCCTTTGCTTTCTGGTTATCTGTGGTTCTTTCGTAAAACAAGAGTAGGCTACTGCGCGGTTTGGAGAGCTTGATCAAAAGATTGTCATGGAGTGTGCTGCCACTGACTATGGTGTCTTTTTTGCTGTCAAGGTCTATGACGAGGTAATCGCGCGTCGCATCGATGGCTGAGAGGTGCACACTATAAGTGGAATCGGGACAGGCTGACCGTCGGAAGGCTACCACGTAGCCAGTGTGGTCGCTGGGGCGGTGGAGTTGGTAGGCCAGCCAGATGCTGTCGGATGTGAGGCTGTCTTCACCGCTTAAGGGGTAGTAGTCCTCATAATAATAGGGGCGAATGTCTGCGCACTCTTTCTGCACCTTCTGCATTTCAGTGTATGAGAGCTTTTTTTCGGTGAGTTTCCAGTTGAAAACAGCACTGCTGCCCATGCCTGAGCGGGAATCGAAGCGGTCGGTGGAGTAGATGCCTGTGCCGTGCTGCGGCAAAAAGTATTCTAACCCGTAAGTATGGCACTGGTAACCCACGGGCTCGCCGTAATGGTAGTCGGTGCGCCACAGGGGGGCGCTTCGCAGCACGGTTTCGTAGTCAATGCGCCTTCCGCCGCTGGCACAGTTGTCAATGAGCAGGGTGGGGAAGCGGTTGAGCAGGTAATCCCAGTATTTGTACAGTCCTTCAATGTAGTGGTTTTCAGTAATGCCCTCGCGCCCCTCTTTGTCGTGGGTCTTCCAAATGTTTTCGGCATACATGTTGAAATCTTGGCGGTAGTAATCAATGTCGTTGTGTTCCAAAAAGTCGCCAATGTATTTGCAGAGGTAGTCCAAGGCGGCCGAGTCGGCCAAATTGTAGAGTTTATTGCTGCTGGCATCGCCGAGCATCCATTGAGGATAGGAATTGTCCCATGCTGAACCTTTGTAAACGCGCTCCGGTTCAAACCATACCATAAATTTGGCTCCTGTTCGATGGACGGCCGTGGCTATGTCTTTCAGCCCACCGGGGAAGCGGCTTTCATCGGCCGACCAGTTACCCACGGTGTTGTACCAACCTTTGCCTTCACGCCAGTTGTCGGCTTGCGTGTACCATCCTGCATCAAGCCAGAACGCATCTTGGATGAGCCCGAACAATTTGTTGCGCTGGATGATGGCTTTCGCAAAGTCTGTGGTGAGGCAGGTGTACTCTTGGCACGGCGATGGGTCGCCCCAATTGAAGTTGTTGAAGTATGGATAGAAGACGGGTTTTCCATCGATGTGACGTGAATGGTGCTGTAGTAAGAAACGTCGGAACAGGTTATGCCCAGTCATACGGTTGTCGCTTTGCCAGAAGAGCAGGCACAGCGATGAGGAACGCATGCTCTCGCCTGGCAGCAGGTAGGTTCGCAGCCGCCAGATGCCAGTGGTAAGATGTAGCAGTCCTGCATTGTTCGTGATGTTGGAGAACCATGTTCCCGTCCACCCGACAGCTACTACAGCGCCCTGTTGTGAGGAAGGCGATTCCATATTAAAGAATGGAAATGCGGCATCACTGCTCCGGCCGCCCGAAGGACGCATGCAGAGGGTGTCGCCAGGATGTAACGTCTTGGTATGTGGGGCAAAATCGGTGCGTGTGGCTTCACTGCCGTTGGCATAGTAAATATTGAAATCTTTGTCTCTTGCAGACTTGAAAGCAATGTCGCAGGTACGAACGTCGGCGATTTTTTCAGTATTCTTGTTGCTGATGTTGGTGAAACGGAGCACCCAGTCCACTGCACCGAAGTCGGTGTAGCCGTTTACATCGCACGTCACCTGTAAACCATCCTGTGTATTGGAATAGGTGAACCGGTAATGAAGAGTATTAGGGTCGGTTGCGGCAAGTTTTTCTGACTTGTACTGACATTTCTTTAGCCATTGTGTCGATGACTGCTTGCCGTATGTAAACGAAAAGGGTGGCGTTTGGCCTTTGGCAAAATGAGCTTCAATCCATTTATCAACACGGCCGGAGGGAAGGCCAAATGAAATGACGCTCTGAGCCTGTGATACGGTGGCTGTGAGTATTGCCAAAGCAGCAATGAGTTTTTTCATGAGGATAATAATGGGCTGGATAACTTAAAAAAACAGCTCTGCCACGGAGCAGAGCTGTTTTCAATGGTGGCAAGGCTTTTTTATTTTGTGAAAAGGCCTTTTATTTTGTATGACAGTTCAATGATATGCTCTCTGCCATCATCGTCGTCATCGTTGCCGTTGCTATAGACGTAACCGACACTTAGATGTTGTCCTTTTTTAATTTTCCAATCTACTCCAGCACTCCAGCGTCGTTTGTCAGTGGAGAAACCATTGCTGAGATTGTTACTTATCTCAAAAGCAGCATAGGGATTGACGGGGCACTTGCGGATATTGTACTCCACTTGTAGCCGGCTGCGTAAGAAGTGGGTCGTCTTATGGCGCTTGCGGTCCATTTCGATTTCCGGATAGCCCTCTTGCAGCGTGTAGTCGTAAACGGGATTTCCATCAGCATCGGTCTCATACATGGCGTTTCCTTCATCATCAAACATGATTTCACCTTCGTCGTCAAGAATGTACTTTGGTTCACGGTTGAAGCGATATTTGTCCTGGCGAAGATAGGTATGGTTGAAGATGGTGGCTTGGTAGCGTTCACGCAGGGAGAAAGAGAAACGGCCGATATCCCATTTTCCTTTCAAGCTGAACGAGAAACGGTTTTTAGTGCGCCAGTACCCGTTGTCCACGTTGTAACCAATCCATTTGTCAGTTATATTTCCATCGTCGTCTTTTTGGAATTTGTCTTCGCATGTAGCATGAGAATAACTGTAGATAAAGTTATAGGCTCCTGCCACTTCAAGAAATGTTGTCAAGTCATAACTAAGACCCAGACCGACATTCCAGCGGTCAACGCTCTTCCAATGGTTGTTAGCCCGAAAGCCTATGTTACCATCCAGTTTCAATCCGGTGGTTCCTAACTTTTGGGACGCAGCGGCCTCAGTCCACAATCCGAAATCGTCGGCTTGTGCGGGCAAAAGGGCGCATACTAATAGCAGCGCACTGAAAAGATAGCGAAATTTAATCATATTCTTTTGGCATTTTTACGAGGTCATCAGCTCCATTACTGCCTGTTCCCTTGTAAAAGACTTTAATGAGGGCCGTGTCGCGGAGGAAATCTACGGAGCCTATTTCCACGTTGACTACTTTAACGCCCAAGCGTTTTTCCAAGTCGGCAATCATTTCTTCACGGCGTTCGGGAACTATCAGCGCAATATTGTCGTATTTCACGAATTTGCATGAGAGTTGGTTAACTAGCAGGTTGCTTTCACAGAGGGCTACTGCAAGTAGAAATACAGCGTTTGAAACCAACAATTCTACCAGGCTGACTTTGGCTGTCATTCCGTTTACTACACTAAGGGCCACTAGGAAGAACAGGTATGTCATTTCGCGAATTGGTACGGCTTCCGTGCGATAGCGTAGTATTCCGAATACAGCAAAGAGTCCAAGGGCGGCGCCAATCTTCATCTTAGAGCCGTCCATTAGGTAGATAAGCATAAAGATGGCTACTGATAAGAGGATGAATGTGAAATAATAGTCACGGCGTTTACTCTTTCTATAATAGAAAAAATGGACGATAAGCCATACGACAATCATGTTGAGTCCAAAGCGCATCAACATAGTAACCAAGCCTTCAGTGTCAATCCATTCAACACCGGCCAAGATAGAGCAAACATTTTCGAGAATTGAGTTCAGTAGTATCATAATAAATTATTTAATTTCCTGTTATTAGTTCTTTTTGGCGATTTATTTTATTGATATACACAAGTCGCTTTTTCAGTAGATTGCGTTTGAGGGATGGGTTGGTTGTGCATGAGCCGATAATGTATTTACTGTATCCGCTCGGATGAATGTGCAGCTCGGTCAGGATTTGTTTGATGGGTGAATAGACCATGCCGTCACGTTTCAACTCAATGATAACGAGATTGTCGGAGTCGGTTTTGACTTGAGTTTCGAAGTTGGTGTATTCGATGTCGAAGTCGATGGTCAGGCGCTCTGTCATACCTTTGTTTACTAAGGTGATGCGCTTAAAGTAATTTTGCAGGCATGGATGCAGGTCGTTCAAGTCAATGCCTGTATGCTTCATCAGGTATTCATCACCGCCGCTTTCTGTAATTTCTGTCTGAGACTTTACTTCAGTGCGTTTTTTCTTCGTTTTCCCGTGGTTATCCTTGCGCTTGATTTCCAAGAAGGTTAGTCCATTGGAGTCTTCGTATGTTCTTACACGCACTTTCATGCGTGGTTTGTGTCCGTTCTGGTGCATCACATAGAAGCCATGCTCGTCGAAATCCCAGTAGGTAGTGCGGTAGTGTGCAATGCGTTTCCCGTCGATTTCCTGTACGTAATAATCATTTTTTGCCTGCTCCAGTACCTTCAGCAGTCCCATCTTGTTGGTCAGGAACTTGGTGTCTGTACGGTTCATTAAGCGTATCTTGCCCATCTCGTCCAGCGTGATGGGTGGCATTTCGCTCATGGCATCTAATAATATGCGGTCAATGTTTTCGATAAGGATTTACATTTTTGTTTTGCGTTGCCAAAGTTAACGCAAAATCTCAGCATATCCAATGTTTTTCCTGTTTTTTTCAGTTAAACAAACAAAAACGGGGGGCAAATGCTTGGCATTTGCCCCCCCGTTAGTATCATTTTTGCTATATATTAGGCTTCTTTGTTCAAGTTGATGCGGCGTTCCTTGATGCGGGCTTTCTTACCCGTGAGGTCGCGCAGATAGTACAACTTAGCGCGGCGCACCTTGCCGTATTTGTCAATCTTGATGCTGTCGATGTTCGGTGAATTAAGCGGGAAAATGCGTTCTACACCTACCGTGCCTGACATTTTGCGGACGGTGAAGCGACGTTGGTCCCCATGTCCGGAGATGCGGATAACTACACCGCGGAACACCTGAATACGTTCCTTGTTACCTTCAATAATTTTGTAAGCTACACTGATGGTGTCGCCCGGACGGAAGTCGGGAAACTCCGGTGTCTTGTTGAATGCCTGTTCGGCCACTTTGATTAAATCTTCCATTTTCTTGGAGCTTTTATTTATTGTACTTAATTCCGCGCAACATAACAGGGAACTCTGCATCCTGCCAGCGATTACGCGAAAAGCGGTGCAAAATTACAAATCTTTTTTGAAATTTCCAAACTTCGCGTGTGACTTTTTTGTCTCTTTTTCTTCGGACGGGATAGAAAAGCGAACCGAGAGCGGATATGGTTTGCACGAAAACGGATTTAGAACGGACGAAAACGGATTTGGTCATGCCCAACCGTCGTGTGTCTCTTCACCGGTTGCGATGGTTTCAATCTTTTCGGCGGAGCGACTTAAGGAGATCTTTTCTTTCGTCAGTGATGCGGTAGCTTTCGATGGCTTTCTGTATGGTTTTGCGGTGTACCCACGGGTCGAGGCGTCCTTCGGTGAGGTAGGGAAGGGCGGCTTCCCATTGCTTTGCCAGGGCCGTGGCGAAGTACCAGGCTTGCATCATCCTTATATAATATGAGTCACTGTGGATAGCAGTCACGCGGGCCGGATAGCAGGTGTTGAAATCATTATCCAGAAAATGAGCCAGTAGCGTGCCGATGGCGAAACGGACCGTATATTCGTGGTGGCTGTTGAGCCATCGGTCAATGTAAGGTAACAGATCTTTGTGATGTTTTTTGAAGATAGCAGGTGACAGTTGGTCACACGTCGCCCAGTTGTCAATATGGGGAAGAAAGCGCTCTACAGCATCTATACAGGTTTCAAATGGCTTAAGTCCGGCGATGATGAATGCGTGAAGCTGGTTTTCGTCAAACCAGGTATGCGGCAATTGGGAAATAAACTGTTCTGCTTCGGCAGTGCCGCGGAGTCGCTTGGCCAGTTGGCGCAAAGCCGGTGTGCGTACTCCGATGATGCGGTCGGGCGCAACCGTTGGGATTAGCTTGGCCTGAAAGTTGCCGTATGAAGCATCGCGCAGGGAGCGTAGTTGCTTGAGGATGGTGTCTCCCATTGAAATATCAGTCGTCTGACTGTTTGACCTTACGTTTCCGTTCGAGCCAGCGCAGGATGAAGTTGAAAGCCTCCATGCCAATGAGGACAAGCGTTGTGGCGACAGCAGCGAGCAAATACATGCCGCCTCCGCATGCCAGACCTATGGCGGCTGTCACCCATACGCCGGAGGCCGTGGTGAGACCTCGTACCACGTTTTCTCTCCGTTGGAAGATGATGGTACCGGCACCGATAAAGCCAATGCCCGACACCACTTGGGCTGCAATGCGCGAGACATCCCAGCGCTGGGCTTCCGAGAGGCTGAGTTCACTGAAACCGTAGGCGGAAACTATCATGAACAGCGCCGAACCGAGAGCTACGAGGAAGTGTGTGCGCAGTCCGGCTACCTTGGCGCGGTATTCGCGCTCCAAACCGATGAGACCGCCAAGCATGGCGGCAACGAAAATACGTAAAATAAATTCCCAAGTCATTTCCATAGTGCAAATGTGACATTTTTATTTGGTGTGACCAAATAAAAAGTCTGATATCTTTGTCCGGATTTGGACCAATTATTAACTTTGCAGAGTTTTAAAGAATGCTTATAGTTAGGTAATATGCTAATTTAATTATAAAAGGTGAAACAATGAGAAAGTTGAAAGTAATGTTTTCTTTGGTAGGACTGATGCTGTGCCTGAGCGGCATGGCAAAAATTACATTGTCCGATCCTGTGATTGAAATGGAGGGTGACCAGCCCAAATATTTGAAATTCTCAGGGGAGAATGTTGAGAACAATTGGAAGTTTACGCTCGATACCTACGGTACGGACGGTATCAAATTCCAACTGACTCTTGATCGCATCGATGCATCGAAGGCAGCGGCCTTCACAGCAGACGACTTGGCTGATGAGAATTATTGGGAACCCTTGTTCCGCAAGTACACCAAGGAATTAGCGGGTGTGGAAATGTCTGCAAAGGACAATATCAAACGCTTGTTCGTGAATGATGTGGCTTTAATGCCCAGTCAGTTTGCCGGATATTGTGGTGGTATGAATGAAGTGACCATTACGGCTTCGGGCAATTATGCCATTCCTGATGGCTGCTTTGCCATGGGCGAGTCGGAGCATTATAGCATTAAAAAGATAGTATGCCAGATGAAGGGCAAGTTACAGTTAGGCCAAGACGTCGTGCCTGCCGATGCCGGAGGTCTTAATGTTTATACCATTGTGCAAGACATTGCCGAGACATGGTGGAACTATAAAAATGAGAACTCTGCCACTTTCACCGTCTATCTGAATGATGAGGTTTATGTGGGCGGCGATGTGTCCGACAAACCTGTCATCAAGGCGGTGACGTTGGCTTTCACGTTAAATTCTGAACAATTCACGATAGAGTTGGAAGACGAGGGTGGGACGAAAATGGAAGTTGAAGACGTGACCACGTTTGTACTGAAGAACTTTACGGTTAAGACGCAGGGAAACGTGACAGAAGTGTTCATGGACTATGACATTTCGTTACAAGGACAATCCGCCGGTCAGCACCAATGGAAGCAAATATACGCCACTGATCAGGGTAATGGAGTGTGGGTAACTGGCGACAAGAACATCAACGCGTTGGAAGGATTGGAAAGCAACACGGCATATGTGCTGGAACTAATGTTCAACACCAATCCTGGAGAGAAAGGTGAACGTGCCCATTACCCCACTGACGGTCAGACTCTCCGCTTCAAATTTATAACAGGAAATTTGATGAAGGCAGATGTAAACGGTGACGGTGCCATTGATTCAGCTGACATTGTGGCTGTAATTAAGGAAATGCCCGACGGTGACAAGAAGGCAGATGTAAACGGTGACGGTGCCATTGATTCAGCCGACATTGTGGCTGTAATCAAGGCCATGAAGTAGACGAACGTATCGAAGTATAAGAATGCGGGCAACACCTCCATAGGAGATACTGCCCGCATTCTTTAATAATAAATATAAATATAGGTGTTAGCCTGATAACGAGGAATCGTCTTTCACTTCTTCGTAGTCGATGTATTCCCCTGCGCCGTCGGGTACGATTTCGTCTTTTTCATCCGGTTGTTTGGGAGCCTGAGACGTTTGTTGGCGGCTGCTCGTTTGAGTGTGCCTGGTACGGTCGTTGCGCAAGGCATCGGATATGGTCTTGAATGGTTTCCAAAGAAGCCATAACAGAAGCATTAGACACAAAAAACTAAAGAAACTCATGACTCGTTATGTTTAGTTTGTTGAGTGTGCTGCGTGAGGAGCGAGAGGATGACGTACCACACGATGACGGCAGCGATGCCTGGTACTCCGAGCAGCAGGATAAGGACAAGCGACGTGAATAGGAACAGATAGCGCACGACGTTGTCGCGGAAGTTGAAGTTTTTGAATTTAAGGGCAAACATCGGGATCTCTGCTACCAACAGCCAGCAACTGATGAGAATGCCGGCGAGCACGGCCCAGCATATGCTGGCAGACAGGTCTTCCATCTCGTCGAGCCCAACGATGAGTGAAGCCCAGAACAGGGCGTTGGCGGGAGTAGGCAGGCCGATGAATGAGCTTGTCTGGCGTTCGTCAAGATTGAACTTGGCCAATCGTAGGGCTGAAAAGGCCACCATCAGGAACGGGAATATGCTTAGGGTAAAATGGCATGTGTTGAGATAGGCCCATACGATGGCGGCAGGAGCCATGCCGAACGTTATGACATCGGCAAGCGAATCGAGTTCCTTGCCTATGGGCGATGACACGTGGAGCATGCGTGCAGCGAAGCCGTCAAAGAAATCAAATACTGCACCTATTATAATATATAGCAAGGCCAACTTGAAGTCACCGCTGTTGATGGCCGTCAGTGTGGCGAAGCAACCTGACAATAGGTTGCAACAAGTGAGGGTGTTGGGAATAGAGCGTACGATCAAAGACGCCATTTTTAGTATTTAAGTTTGGCAATAATTGTGTTGTTGCCTACAGTGGTCTGTCCGCGGCTGATACAGAATTCAGAACTTAGAGGCAGATAGACATCGACACGTGAGCCGAATTTGATGAATCCCAGGTGCTCATCAATATAGCACTCCTCGTCGGCCCGGGCATAAGTCACGATGCGGCGGGCCATGGCACCGGCTATTTGGCGTACCAATACTTCCTGGCCTTCGGGAGTGTTTATGACGATGGTGGAACGCTCGTTTTCTACGCTTGCCTTAGGCAGGAATGCCTTGTGGTAGTTTCCACGTTCATGTTTAACGAGGGTTACGTAGCCGTCGACGGGGAACCAGTTGGCGTGTACATTGAGCGGTGACATGAAAATGGAAATCATGAGGCGCCGGTCATGGAAGTATTCGTTCTCTTCTACTTCTTCAACTACGACCACCTTACCGTCGGCAGGCGCTACAACAATGCCTTCCGTGTCATGGCCGAAAATGCGGATGGGGCAACGGAAGAAGTTGACGAGGATAGCATATGTGACAATGGCGAGAGCCAGCAAAATATAGAACGGCACTGTCAGTCTGAACACGAAGTAGGCTATGGCACAGAGGCCGGCTAGCACGATGGCGCTGACGACAAGCGTCGGCGTTCCCTCGTGGTGGATACGGATCTTCTTCAGTTTTTTTATGTTCTTTATTTTGTTAATGGCATTCATCTTTTGCCACGTTTTTACTATTTAATCTGCAAAGATAGGCCAAAACGTTGGAAACGCAAAATAAAAAACTGACTTTTTGTTTTATTGGAGCTCTGTTGGGGACGAAAAAGATGTTTTGTATTTTTACATCGTAGCTTTTGTACAAACTATCTCCGTTTTTGTCATGACTAAATCCGATTTAGAAATGTCTAACTCCGTTTTCGTATTTCTTTTGAACAGGTCGGAGCGCCTGTCGGTCCTATTCGTTTTCCGGGAAAAATGCATATGTCAGCCAAGGAAGCCGTTGGAGGAAATGAATTGTATTTTTCTTGAAACTTCGTGGATTTTCTCTTGCTGTTGCGCTTGCTTTTTGTTAACTTTGTACACCTGTACACATTGGAAATAATATGCAAGATTTCGTACATCTACACGTTCATACACAGTATTCTATACTCGACGGACAATGCAGCGTGAAGCGCTTGGTGGACAAGGCTGTCAAGGACGGCATGCGCGGCATGGCCATTACCGATCATGGCAATATGATGGGTATAAAGGAGTACTTCAATTATGTGAATCACATCAAGGGCGCGGCCAAAGACGACCTGAAACAACTGGAGGCACACCGTGCAGCCATTGCAGACGGAAGTTATAAGCCAGACCCGAAGAAAAAAGAGGAAGTGCCTGACGTGGGAAAAAGTCAAGAGGAGTTGCTCGCGGCATGTGATGAAAAAATGGAATTGGCTCGCCGCACACTGCGTTTCAAACCTATTTTCGGTTGTGAAATGTATGTAGCCCGGCGCGGTATGTCGCATCGGGAACGCCGTGAAGACCAATCGGGTTGGCATCTGGTGGTATTGGCCAAGAATGAGAAAGGTTACCACAATCTGATTAAATTGGTCAGTGACGCGTGGACCGACGGATTCTACATGAGGCCCCGTACCGACCACACGCAGTTGGAGAAATATCATGAGGGTCTCATAGTCAGTTCGGCATGCCTCGGAGGCGAGATACCAAAACACATCATTGCTGATGACCTTGAGGCAGCCCGGCGCAGTGTGGAATGGTTCAAACGTGTCTTTGGCGATGACTTCTATCTGGAGTTGCAACGTCATGAAGTGAAAGACCCTTCGCAGCGGGCCAACCGCGAAACTTATCCCCTGCAAGTGAGAGTGAACAAAGTGTTGCTGGAATTGGCTGAATCGTATCAGGTGAAGTTGGTGTGCACCAACGACTGCCATTTTGTGGATGCTGAAAATGCCGAAGCCCATGACCGACTGATATGTCTGTCAACGGGTAAGGATTTGGACGACCCTAAGCGAATGCTCTATACCAAGCAGGAGTGGTTTAAAACGCGAGAAGAGATGAATGAACTTTTCTCCGATGTTCCCGAAGCGCTGAGCAACACATGCGAAATCTGTGACAAAGTTGAAGAATATTC
>JAGAYH010000055.1 GCA_017940565.1 Bacteroidaceae bacterium
GCCGCTGCCGGCCACTTCACCGTAAATCTTGGCACCGCGGGCCTTGGCGTGCTCCAGCTCTTCAAAGATGAGGCAGGCTGCACCTTCGCCCATGACGAAACCGTCGCGGCTGGCGCTGAAGGGGCGGCTGGCCGTTTCGGGACTGTCGTTACGGGTGGAGATGGCGTGCATGGCGTTGAATCCGCCCACACCGGTGCCCCAGATGGCTGCTTCTGCTCCGCCGGCCAGAATCATGTCGGCCTTGCCCAGACGGATGATGTCGAGGGCCGTGGCCAGGGCGTGTGTCGAGGAGGCACAGGCTGAGGTGGTGGCGAAGTTCGGGCCGTGGAAACCGTACATCATCGAGATGTGTCCGGCAGCGATGTCGCTGATCATCTTCGGGATGAAGAAGGGACTGTAGGTGGGGCCGTTTTCGCCGTGCAGGGCGCAGTAGCTCACTTCGTCTTCGAAGGTGTGGATGCCGCCGATGCCTACGCCGAAGATGACGCCGATACGGTTTTTGTCGGCGGTCTCGAGGTCAATGCCACAGTCTTTGACGGCTTCCTGCGAGGCGACCACGGCGTATTGCGTGTAGAGGTCCATCTTGTTGACAGCCTTGCGGTCGATATAGTCGCGGCCGTTGAAATTTTTCACCTCACAGGCAAAATGGGTTTTGAAATTGGTGGCGTCGAAATGGGTGATGGGAGCGGCGCCGCTCTTGCCAGCTTTCACGTTTTCCCACGTTTCTACAGCGGTGTTGCCAAGGGGCGAGAGAGCTCCAATACCTGTCACTACTACTCTTTTAAGTTCCATTATATTGTTTTATTGGAATGTTTTGATAAAAAATTTGACTTTGACCTCAACTTTGACGGTTCAATGGTTAGATGTCCGCTCAAGGTTAACGCCAAAGTCAAATTCCAAGACTTTCTCTCAGATGAGATTATTTTACGTTGGCTTCGATGTATTCGATGGCCTGACCTACGGTAGAGATCTTCTCAGCCTGATCGTCGGGAATGGAGATGCCAAAAGCTTTCTCAAACTCCATGATGAGTTCTACAGTATCCAGAGAATCTGCGCCCAGATCATTGGCGAAGCTGGCCTCGTTATTAACTTCACTTTCTTCAACACCGAGTTTGTCAACGATGATTGCTTTTACTTTGCTTTCAATTTCTGACATAGTTGTAATGGTTTAAAATTTAGTTTTCATTATTTCAGGCTGCAAAATTAAGACTTAATAATTTACCGACCAAAAGAAACCTTAAGAAAATGCTTTTTCCTGCACAAAAAAGCCGTTTTTTGTGCAGTAGAGTTGGCAAAAAGCCCGTATTTCATCATAAATCTGCATTTTTTCATCCGTGTTGCGGCATTGATTGAGAAATGCAGGGCTGGGTTGGGGGAGGCTAGTTTTTAACGGCCATCACCTGCGAAGTCGATAGACGCCACCGGCGACGGGTGCCACATATCCTTTCATTTCCATTTCAAAGAGCAGGGCCGACAGTTGTTGCACGGGCTGTCCCAGCCGCATGGCCAATTCGTTGACCTGCATGCCTTCGCTCTCGCCGAGAATATCGACCACGGCACGTTCCTCGTCGGTGAGGTTGGGAAAGAGTTCGGTCTGCACCCCTTGGCGGTTCAGCGTTTTGCGTCGGGTTTCGGAGAGCCATTTCAGATCATCGAGCATGTCTTCGGCACTGCTGAAGAGCACGGCCTTCTGCTGACGGATAAGCCGGTTGCACCCCTCGGAGTGCTCGTCGCCCAAACGGCCGGGACAGGCATAGACCTGCCGGTCGCAGTCGAAGGCCAGCCCGGCCGTCACGACGGCCCCGCCTTTGCGTGCACTCTCCACCACGATGGTGGCGTCGCTCAGCGCAGCTATGATGCGGTTGCGCTCCAAGAAGAGAGGCGCCAGAGGCTTGGTGCCGCTGGGATACTCGGAGAGCAGTCCGCCTTGAGCAAGCATACGCTGGGCATCGTTGCGGTGGGAATTGGGATATATCTGGTCCATGCCGTGAGCCAAGACCGCTATAGTGGACAGGCCGGCTTCGAGCGCACCGCGGTGGGCGTGGATGTCGATGCCGTAGGCCAGACCGCTCACCACCACGGTGTCGGGACACAGCCGTCCAAGGTCGGCCGTAATGCGGTGGCACAGGTCCTTGCCGTATTCGGTGCAGCGGCGGGTTCCCACGATGCTGACCATATGGAGAGATTGAAGCGAGGCCGTACCACGGTAGTATATGACCAACGGCGCATCGTGACTGTTGCGCAGCCGGTCGGGATAGTCGGGGTCGGCCGGTGTGAGACAGCGAATGCGGTGGTCTTCACAAAAGCGGGCCTCTTCTTCGGCGCGTTTCAGGGCAACATCGCGGTTCTCGGCCAGCGCCGTTGCCAATTTACTGTTCCCCACTTCGGCAGCATGGTCCATGATGTCGGTGGCGCAGCCCACGTGGCGGTACAATTCCTGTGCCACACGCCGGCTGATGCCTTTCACGAAGGTCAGCGCCATGCTGTTGACGGTCTCTTGGTTCATGGGCCTTTTTCCTTAGAAATATTTTCCGAAAGCGGCGTTGAGTTCCTGACAGTCGCTCAGTTTGCCGTTCACGATGCACACCGTTTCCACCGTGGCCCGCATGCACAGCTGCCGGTCGGGCATGCGGTAGATGTCCTGTAGGAAGACGTATTTCACGCCTTCCTTTTTTATATTGAGGCAACTCAGGAACTGGTCGTCGCTCCTCAGCGGCGTTTTGTAGTTCACGGTGATGCGGGCCACCACGCAGTCGATGCCGCGGTGGTGCAGGTCGATGAAACTCACGCCCTCGGTGAGCAGAAACTGGTGGCGCGTGTGTTCCATGTAGTGCAGGTAGTTGGCGTTGTTCACGATGCCTTCCACGTCGCACTCATAGTCGCGGACGCCCATGGGCAGTTCAAAAATGTAGGTTTTCTTATTCATTGTTTTCCGGTTCTTGCAGTGTATGGTAAATGCCGGTCGCCTTCATGTAGGCCCAGCCGAAGCGGCAGCGCAGACAATCCTTGCGGTCGCAGTAGTGCAGCCTGAGCTGGATGAGCGCCTGGCTGTCGGCGGCGCTACTCACGTCGAGTCCCGAGCCCTGCCAGCGGCGGGTGATGCGGTTCTCCTCCGGTTTCAGTTCGGCCAGCAGCGTCAGGGCGCGTTCGCACAAGGCGTCTTTCCGACGGTGGCGGCCATAGGCAAAGAGCGTGGGCACCACGGCATTAATGATCAGCGCGTCGGCCGCATCGCGTCCCAGCCGTTTGTCGCTCGGAGCGCTTTCCATGCCGAACTGATAGTGTGTCTGCCAGTAGTCGGCCGGCCGGGTCTTCAGCAGTTGGCGCAGTTGTTCGGCGGAGGAGGCTTCCGTCACCGCCGACAGGCTGACCTGACGCGACACGTAGAGCCGGCCCAACTGCGACAGCCGGATGTGGGGGAAGTTCTGCGGCCGCAACCGCAGGTAGCGCCACAGCCTGACGTCCATGGGCTCGAGCGAAAACTTGTGGGCCAGGAAACGGTATTCCCCCGCCAGTTGTTGGAAGTAGGCATCCTTTTCCACCTGCTCCCGCAGGCGTTCCGGCCAAGCCTCGCCACAGAGCATGCCCGCCTGCCCCAAGAAGAACGCCTCCACCTGCAGGGCGTTGTCGCGGTGCTTGCCCACGGCCATCAGCGGTATGCGCTCGGCCCAGCGCTCGAAGGCATCGCCGTTGAGCCCGAAGCCGAAGGCGCGGGCCAGCGTGGCGAAAAACGCCGCCTCCCAGTCGCCTCCCAGCCGGTCGGCCAAGAGGGCTATGCGCTCCGTCTTCTCCTCCAACCGCTCCGCCACCAGCGCGTCGAGCCAGCCGCGCACGGTCAGCGCGTCGAGCTGCTCCACATGGCGGTGGCACGGCGGAAACGCCTGCTCGCGCATCAGGGCATTATAGTTTTCTTCCACCTCCGCCGGCACACCTATCACCACCTGGGGCACCTCGCGCCCCGACTGCGTGGTCACCGGACCATCGTCCCGCTCCACCACATGGAGAATCACGTTGTCATAG
Source organism: Bacteroidaceae bacterium (assembly GCA_017940565.1). Lineage (GTDB taxonomy): Bacteria > Bacteroidota > Bacteroidia > Bacteroidales > Bacteroidaceae > UBA6382. The sequence goes on from JAGAYH010000055.1 coordinate 4,021, forward strand.
CGCGGGTCGTGGTCATGGCCGTGGCGAAACCATTCCGTGCTGACCGTGTGTATCTCCACATTGCCCACCAGCAACTGTCCGCCCATCTTCACCTGGGCGTTGAAGAAGTCAGGCCCGGCGTCCGTGTTGGGCAACCCGGGGTTCACCACCTCTACCGTCACCCCCCGCGTGGTGCACAGCGGCCCCAGCGGATACAGACGGTGTTGCCAGACGTAGTGAAGCAATCGTTCCATGGGAATTGTGGATTATGAATTAAGAAAGACTTCCCTGCCGAACGGTGTCAGGGCAATGCGGGCCAGTTTGAAATGCTGACGGCCGAAGGGGATACCTATTATAGTAATATACAGCAGCACGCCGAAGAACGCGTGGGTCAGCCAAATCCAGATGCCGCCCACGAAGAACCATACCACGTTCATCACCATGTTCAGACAACCGCTCGTGGGCTTCTTTACCACCCGCGAGCCGAAGGGCCACAGCATCAGTTGACCCAGCTTCAGCGTCTGCAGACCGAAAGGTATGCCGACAACCGTTATCATCAGCGCCACACTGGCTACAAAATACTCCACGGCCGTCTCCAAACCGCCGCACAGCCACCACACGATGTTTCCCAAAACTTTCATACCTATTATTATATATATACACTATATCCTTGCAAAAGTACGAAAAAAAGCCGTTACACCGCCCTTCGCCCCGTTCTTTTTATAATAACCGCCGGCACAATTATAATTGCGAAAATGTTAACTAAAACCAGCCTTTTTCAATCCACTGATTATCAAACTCACCGGGAATGGCAAAACAAAGACGGCGCCTCAAAATTTTGAAACGCCGCTTTTGCGCCCCGAAGTCCCACTTCGAAAAACCGAACTCCCGCCCCTTTGTTAACGGATTAACATTTCCCGCGTTAAAAGTGTTAATACGCGCCCCAAGTTCGCCAACCCGGAACCATTCGGCTTAGTAATAAGGAAAAACGGCTTTCTCCCTACCTTTAAGCCACTTTCATCCATAGTTTCACACAAAAAAACACGCTGGTTTATGCTTTTTTAACAATAGAAGAGGTAAAACCTGCTAATTATTCTTTAATTTTGCAACTTAAAATCTTTACTTCAACGAAGTAATCCATTTATACATTTATTTATCCTCAAATCCGCAACCTATAGGGTTTAGTGGGATTTTGCTTGCAAAGCGACAAAATTCATTTTATTGTACATATTTCTTGCACAACAGAAATGTCGCAGACACAAAATCCCCTTACCCCATAAAGCGACTTGAGGTA
>JAGAYH010000056.1 GCA_017940565.1 Bacteroidaceae bacterium
ATGATGTCTTCGATAGGAAGGGCTTTAATTCAATGGAATGAAAATCAAGCTGATTATATCAGGGTGTAGATCCTGAGGAAATCATAGTAATATCCACAGACGAACCAATGAATATCCCAAACAAAGGTTAAATACGTTAATTTTGCCTCCTTATTCCTGACATTGTCCAACCCTAAATCCACCTCTCTACCGTTTAATGTATAAGTTATTGATTATCAATGTTTAATGTATTCTTCAACAGAAATACTCTTTTCTTGTTGAAGATAATTTCTTAATTGTGTATAACCATTTCTGTTTATTTTCTTGTAAAAATTATCTGCAAGTATAGCGTTAGCTGATTCCAGAGTCTGCAGTTGCTTACTCATATAAGCATTTGCAATCCATACAGAAGCTTGTCGAGAGTCTGCTTCCGACCAGTTAACATCATAGTCTTTCATTATATCAACTTGAGCAGCAGATAAATCAAGTAGCTCATGCTCATATAATGATTTCCGATTCTTTATATCCTCTTTTACATTAGGAGAAACAATTATCCTTGTTTTGTCCAATGGTGAGAACAAAACCATACCTTTTCCCAATAGCGAGTCGATACGCTTATGTAAGAAATCTTCTTTAGTTACTGGCAATGCAAGCAATTCTATAACTTTACCGATAATGTCATCTTTGATTAATCCCTCGTCTGAATCAGAAAGAACAAGAGGTAATGCGTCATCGTAAATTTGGCTTTTCAGATTTCTTGCATCCTTGGACAGAAAAGAATAGCTATGGAGAGCCATCTCACGATAATCCACATTTGTTCTTTCAAAACGATGCAGATCATCATAGCCAATTCTGTCCAAAAATTGTCCCACAAGGTTATTCCCTATCATTAAATCTGCTATTAAGATTGGCGAAAAAACAGAGCTCGGAATATTTAATTCTATGGAGATGATATTTTCTAATTCCCGACATTCTCTTTCTGTTAGGTTATAAGAACATAAAAAATAATATCTTTTTGCACCTAACTTCTTGATACTTTTAGAAGCATCACGAAAAGCTTTTTTTTAATATCTGTTTTTTGGGTTGTTATTTGGTATGCTGCACACATTCGCTGTCCATCGGATTTTAGACTCGCATAATCTGTTCCACCATCATTAGTTCCATCAATATTTACGACTATAAGTTTAAAAACATTCTGTAAAGTAATTCTACAGGCTATTTCAAAATCTCGTTTTCCACATTTTGAAATGAAATTTGCAAAAGTTTCTTTATCCATATAATTGCTTTTATTTTATACGATTATATTAACTTATACTGTTTATAACAAACAAGATAGTTTCAAATTAATAATGCTTTAATGTAACGTCTTTATGGAGCTTTCCAATTTTAATATGATCAGTTGTATAATCTTACTTCAATGCCGCAAGGTTATAATTATCTATCCCCATTTTCATGCATTAAGAATTCTCTGATTTTTTCTTTGCTCGGTAATTGTAATTCATATCGAGCAACAAATAGTTGGGGATCTGTGAATGGGGTAAGGTACTCCACCATTTCCTGCCCATACTCTGTACATAGGAGTAGCCCAACAGGCGGATTGTCGTCAGGTTGCATATAATGTTTGCGATAATACTCAATGTACATATTGAGTTGTGCGGCATCTGCATAGTCTAGCCTATGGGCTTTCAATTCCACGATGCAATGGCATTTCAAAATACGATGATAGAACACCAAGTCTGCCTTGTAATAACGGTCGTCTATCAATAACCTCTTCTGCTCTTCTTCAAGGCAGAACCCCATACCCAATTCCATGATGAAATCTTTTAGATGACTTACGATTGCTGTTTCTAAATCATTCTCATCTATTACATCTTTGGAAGAAAGACCAAGGAATTCAAAGTAATAAGGGGATTTGACATCCTGCTCAAAAGTTGGTCGCTCGGCTGTTCCGTTTATCTTTTTACAGAGCAATTCAGGCTTCTTACTCCACCCACTACGGGCATAGTAGTTGGTGTCTATCTGTCGCTGTAATTCTCTTACGCTCCAAGGTCCACGCATTGCCTCAATAGCATAAAATGCTCGCTGCATGGAATCTTCGACATGGAGAAGTTGAACAATATGTGTGAAAGAAAGTCGGTCGAATAAAGCCTGTGGAACAGTTTTTACACTCCCATCAGACAAACTCATGGCAAAGCCATCAGGAGAAATCCCAGTAACAATCAATGATTCTTGTGCCCTTGCAGATTTAGCAGTCAGCGACTGCTGTTTTCCTTCGTCTTGTAATTCAGCAATCAGTGACTGCTGAATCTGTGGAGGAAGAAATGTTATTGGGGAGGACTCCACCGTTTCCCCACCAAAGCGTTCGAAAAGGTAGTTGGCTATAACGGAGCGTAATTCTGGATAAAGTATGTAAAACAAACGGTAACTGCGTAAGTTGGTAGCACTATAACTTTTACCGCCTAAGCGTTTTGAAAGTTTCTGAAGAAGACCTTCACCATATTTGGCCCTGTCTTTTCCATGCTGCTCATATTCTACTATATAATAGCCCGTCAACCATGCTTTTGTTGTTATATTACGATTGATGACAACACGGGCATCTTGTTGTAATGCGTCACCTATACTCTTTATCTGAGAAACTAACGTCTCGAAGTTTTCTGAAAAATGATTTGCCGAGTGCTTGATAATGTCTGCCATACGTTTAATCCTTTCCTGTAATAAGTTCCCGTTTATCAATGTCAAGTAACGTTGCTATCTTGTCTAATGTATATAGGTCTGGCTGAGACACATTGGTACACCACTTGCTCACAGTAGCAGGGTTCTTGCCCAATTCTTCTGCGAGCCACTTAGCCGTTCGCTTCTTTTCAACGAGTACAACTTTGATACGATTCAAATCTTTCATTTGCAAATCTCTTTAATTTGAACGCAAAGATACACAAAATAATCGACAACATAAGAACATTCATTCAAAAATGGCACTAACGAATGTGTTTTTTGAGATTATTAAGAGATTTTGTGTCTTGTAAGCTTAAAAAGAACGTAACCAGCCAAGGTTATTCCTTGCAAGCATAACTTACTATACAAAATCTGCACACTTCCTTCATTTTTGTGGTTTACAAAAGTTAAATACGTTAATTCTTCATCATTTCCCCCATCTATAGAATCTGCGTCACCACTTTTCTACCGTTTTAATCAAAACGTATTGGTACACAGCGAGTTGTAAATACGGGGATTGCTCAAAACTCTCGAGTGTAAGCATTCCGAATTTAGTAACAAGTGTCGGACAATCTGCCTTTAAGGGTTGTTCTGGACTTACTCAGATTAGAATAGGGAAAGTACAGACTATTGGAAATTCTGCATTCGAAGGCTGTTCTGGATTAACAAACCTTGAAATACCAAATTTTGTCATAAGCATCAGGGCTGGAGCTTTTAAGGGATGCACCGGACTGACAAGCATCAACTTGGGTACATCACTAAAGGATATTGGAGAAGATGCATTCAAGGATTGCGAGAAAAAAAAGCGTGATTGTTAACAATCTATATCCACCTGAATGGTATAGAAATAACAATGTTGTAAATACTCCATTTGAAAAAGTTGTAATATGGTATGCCACTTTACATATTCCTGTTGGCTCAAAACGTGTTTACACCGAAGCGGCCGCAGACACCTGGGGGCAATTCTTCAATATCGTAGATGATATTACTGGCATTAAAAAGGTAACGACAATGGAGAATGACTCTCATTCAACACAAAATAATTATTATGACCTACAAGGACGGCCAGTAAACAATCCCGTAAAAGGACAAATTTATATCGTTAATGGTAAGAAAGCATTAGCAAAGTAGGTGTAACTAGAAACAGAAACGGCGTTTCGTTTAAACAAGGCGGCGTCTCAAAAATTTGAGGCGCCGCCTTTGATGTTATTCATGGGTCAGGATTATTCCACAGTGGTCTCCGAAGTCTCGGGAGCCTCGTCGATGAGGTCCATGAACTGGTCGAGCTTGGGGGTGATGATGATTTGGGTGCGGCGGTTGCGCTGCTTGCCCAGCTCGGTGTCGTTGGTGGCGATGGGGTTGTACTCACCGCGGCCGGCGGCCGTGAGGCGCTTGGGGTCAACACCGTAGTCGTTCTGCAGGGCCTGCACTACGGACGAGGCGCGCAGACAGCTGAGGTCCCAGTTGTTGCGGATGTTGGTCTTGGAGATGGGCACGGGGTCGGTGTTGCCTTCCACGAGGACGTCGTAGTCGCGGTAGTCCTTGATGATTTTGGCAATCTTGGAGAGGGTCTGGCCGGCGCGGGCGTTGATTTCGTAGCTGCCCGACTTGTAGAGCATGTTGTCGGCCAGGGAGATGTAAACCACGCCCTTTAGCACTTTGACATCGACTTCGGCCAGTTCGTCACGGTCGAGGGAGCGCGTGAGTTTGTTGGTCAGGGCGATGTTGAGGGAGTCGCTCTTCGTCTTGGCATCGACGAGTTGCTTGATGTAGCGGTTGGAAGCGTTGATTTCGTCCACCAGTTTGGAGATGTTGATGCTTCCCTGCGAGTTCTGGCGCAGGCTCTGGTCGAGCGAGCCCTGCAGTTTGCGGTAGTCGGCGCGCAGTTCCTCGAGGCGCTTCTGTTCGGCGGCGATGCGCTCGCTGAGGCTCTTGGAGGAGGCGTTGCACTCGGCCAGTTCCACACGGATATCTTCGTTCAACTGTTTGAGCGTAGCATTCTCCGTGCGCAAGGCATCGAGTGCCTTTTTGTTACAGCTGCTCAGCACGACGGCGGCGAGCAGCACGGCTAATGTCAGTCTTACATGTTTCATTTTTCTTTCGTTTTTATGTTCTGCCGCGGGGCAGGACGGGTTAATAATTCCATTTTGGGGCGCAAGTTACGCTTTTTCTTTTGTTTGCGCGCTCTGGAAGCCATAAATCCTGCTGTTTGTAAGCAATTTTATGGTTTCCGACGGGGTTTAGTTGCTTTTTTCGCAACTATTCGGCCGGTATCTGGACGTCGAAGTCGCCTTTGCGGTGCTGGCGGTTCCAGCGGTAATAGCGTTGCAGTTCCTTGTCGGCCAGATGGGCGGCGTAGCCTACGAGGGCGGCGTCGTCGAGCAGACCGGCACCGGGCAGCCAGTCGGGCACGAAGTCGAAGGGCGACACCACGTAGGCCAGCAGGGCCACCAGCAACAGCAGTTTGCCGCGGCTGAAGTCCTTATACTGTCCTTTAACTACATCGGAGACGTAGAGGTAGGCCAGGATGAGGTCTTTCACGACGGGCACAAAGGCTTTCTTGCGGAGCATGCCGGGCATATAGCGCAACACGCGGCCTATCTTGCCTTCGTCGTCAAGGAAACGCTCGGCCTCGTGCATCCAACGGCTATCTTCGAAGCGGTGGAAATAGTCGCGGCCACGGGCCAGAAGTTCTTTGCGGGTCATCTTCATGTCTGCTTGTTTTTTAAAGGCTGTCCGTTTATGGGAGACAACAGCGGTTTTACGTTTTAGCCATCAAATTTTGTGCCAAAAGTAGAAAATAAAAAAGGAAATAGGGGCACGAGTCATTAAAAAAATGTACTTTTGAAGCCAGAAAACGGTAAGTTTAACTCGAATTATGATACAACGACGTATTTTTTTGCTTTTTACGGCCTTTTTCCTGTTGGCCGCGCCCTGTAGTTTTGCCGACGGCACCAATCCGTATGTCCTGCCTCTCAAGATAATGAGCTACAACATACGCCACGGTGCCGGCATAGACGATGTGTTCGACCTCGACCGCACCGCCGGAGTTATCAACAAGCAAGCCCCCGACATTGTCGGCCTGCAGGAAGTGGACAGTGCGGGAAACCGCTCAAAAAAAATCGATGAGACCGCATACCTGGCCAAAGCCACCGGCATGTACGGCACCTTCGGCCCGGCCATCCCCCTGGGGAACGGCAAGTACGGTGTGGCCATCCTGAGCAAGGAGAAACCAATCAGCACAAAAAACATACCCTTGCCCGGCGCCGAGAAACGCACCCTGCTCGTCTGCGAATTTGAGCACTATGTCTTCGCCTGCACCCACCTCGACCTGTCAGAGGACAGGCGGCTCGAATCTATCCCCATCATTATCGAGGAAGCGGCGAAATGGGAAAAGCCCTTCTACATCTGCGGCGACTGGAACGACACGCCAGGTTCCAAGACCATCACACAGATAAAGCGCAGCTTCACCATTCTCAGCCGCACCACCAATGTGGGCTCCACCAGCTGCTACACCTTCCCCGCCGACAAGCCCACATCGTGCATCGACTACATTGCCAAATACAAGAAGGGCACCACCAAAGCCCCCAAGACCCGTGAAGTCATTGACGAGCCTGCTGCCTCCGACCACCGCCCCATCCTGGTGGAATTAGAGCTCAACATCACTCCCCAAGGCATCGGCACCCCGCTTGCCGACGACGCCCCCCGGCCCGTCTATTCGCTTGACGGACGCCCCGCCGGACAGCACAAACAGAAAGGCATCTACATCATAGGGAAAAAGAAACTATTTGTCAAATAGTCACCTGCCACGCCCATGTATCCCGTCATCACCGCCGTTGTTGTCATTGCATACTTCCTGGTTCTCCTCCTGGTCTCCCACCTCACGGGGCGTGAACGCACCAACGACGCCTTCTTCCGCGCCGGCCGCCGCTCGCCCTGGTTCCTGGTAGCCTTCGGCATGATTGGCGCCAGCGTTTCCGGCGTCTCCTTCGTCAGTGTGCCCGGCTATGTCGGAGCCACCCAGATGACCTACCTGCAGATGTGCATCGGCTTCTTCTTCGGCTACCTCGTCATCGCCTTCCTCCTCCTGCCGCTCTACTACCGCCACGGCCTCACCACCATCTACACATACCTCCAGCAGCGCTTCGGCAGCGCCAGCCACAAGACCGGCACCTCCTTCTTCCTGATCAGCAAGCTCACGGGAGCCTGCGCCCGCTTCTACCTCGTCTGCCTCATCCTTCAGCAGTTCGTCTTCGACAGCCTCGGCATCCCCTTCCTGGTCACCACCCTCATCATGCTGCTCCTCGTATGGCTCTACACCCGCGGCTCAGGCATACGCACCCTCGTCTATACCGACACCCTCCAGACCCTCTGCATGCTCAGCGCCCTGGTCGTCACCATCGTCCTCATCGCCGACAAGATGGGCCTCGACTTGCGCGGCGTCTACCACACCGTCGCCCAAAGCGACTACGGCCGCATCTTCGTTTTCGACGACTGGGCCTCAAAACAAAACTTCTGGAAACAATTCCTCAGCGGCGTCTTCGTAGCCATCGTCATGACAGGGCTCGACCAGGACATGATGCAGAAGAACCTCACCTGTAAAAACATCCGCGAGGCGCAGAAGGACATGTGCACCTACGGCATCTGCTTCATCCCCGTCAACCTGCTCTTCCTCGTCCTCGGTGTGCTGCTCTACACCTTCGCCAACCGGCAAGGCATCGCCGTGCCCGCCCAGAGCGACACCCTCTTCCCCATGCTCGTGCAGCAGGGCTGGTTCGGCATGACCGTCACCGTGCTCTTCATCCTCGGCATCACCGCCGCCGCCTTCTCCAGCGTCGACTCCGCCCTCACCGCTCTCACCACATCCGTCTGCATCGACCTGCTCGACATCGAGGGCAAGCCCTCCCCCCGCCTCTCCGCCGAGCGCCGCCGCCAGACGGTCCACATCCTCGTCGTCGCCCTCTTCGTCGTCTTCACCCTCATCTTCAAGGCCGTCAACAGCACCAGCGTCATCGACGCCATCTACATCATGGCCTCCTACACCTACGGCCCCCTGCTCGGCCTCTTCGCCTTCGGCATGTTCACCCGCCGCCAGCCGCGCGACCGCTGGATACCCCCCGTGGCCGTCGCCTCGCCCCTGCTCTGCTACGCCCTCAACCTCAGCGTAGCCCGCGCCACCGGCTACCATTTCGGCTACGAACTGCTCATGCTCAACGGCCTCCTCACCTTTGCAGGCCTGTGGGCCCTGTCGCTCGGACATTCAAAATAACGGGGTCCCGCTTCGGGACGCAAAAGCGGCGTCTCGAAAATTACAAGTCGGACTTCAAAAATCAGAAACGCCGCTTCAAAATTTTGAAGCGGCGTTTCGTTCTACCTGGATGCATTCTTGTATTCCTCGAACCAGTGGTAACAGGGCCAAGGGCACGCCTCCGGGTCGGTGAGGAAAGTGTGGTTGCCGTCCTGCGGCGCCTCGTCCTTGAAACGCGCCAGCAACTCGGGGCTGGTAAAGAGCAGCCAGCCCATATTGCCGCACTCGTCGGCCAGTTTGCGGAAATTGGCTCCGAAACCCTTGCCTCCGGCCACGCCCGTGTCCGACTTACCCCACGAACTGCGGTACTTGCTCGGCGCCCAGTCCATCTCCGTGACTATCATCGGCGCTACACGGCTGAGCGGCATAATCTGTTCGTCCCATCCTTGCTTGAAACCGGTGTAGTTCACCACCACGTCGCCCTCGCCGTGGCCACCGTTGTACCAGCCGGGGTAACAGTGGACGGCGTAACCGATGTTCTTGCCCTTCACAGGGTATTTCACGAAGTCGGCATAGTGCGACTGCCAGCCCAGACCCGGGATGAGCAGGATGTTGCGGCAGTGGCGGCGCATCTTCTTCACAATGGGTTGCAGATAAGCCGTCAGCTCCTTCGTCCCCGCCCGTCTGCCGTCGGCACCGAGAATGTTGACGGGTTCATTGGCCAGTTCAAACATCACGCCGGCGTTGTTGCGCAGCCTGGGGTGGCGGCTCACGTAGTCCCACACCTGCATGAGGTACTTCTGATAGTCGTCGCCCACCCGGATGTTCATGGGGCACACGCCCGGCGGACGCATGATGACGTACAGGCCCTTGCCAATGGCATATTCGGCCATGGGGACGAAGACCTCGTCAAGGTACTTCTTGAAACGCTCCATGGAGAACGCCGAGATATCATTCTCGCCCTTCGTGTGACGGCCCGGAATGTTGCTCCAATAAGGATCCATGTGCAGGCGCACGAAGTCCATCTTCCATCCGGCAGCCAAAATGTCGTCGATGAGACCCTGGTTGTACGCCAGGCAAGCCCTCACGTCGTAATTGGTCCACTTCGTGCCCCGCTCGTTGAACCACGGGCTATAAGTCTGGGCAAAGCCGTGCAGGTTGACCACACGACCGTCGGAGTCTTTAAAGTAACGGCCATCCACATGGAGCGGCACGACCTGGGCCAGCGCGGACACCGCAAGGAACAATCCCAGAACTTCGGCAAAAACTGTTTTTTTCATGTCAATTATTTTGTAATGGTTATTCGAAACTCACGTAGGGAACCAGCCGTTCCAAGTCGGCCGCCGAGAACGCCTCGCTCAGGCTCAGTTCCTGCAACGTTTGCAAGGCACCCTGGCGCTCACGGTAGTTGACGATGGCCTTCACCTGTTCGTAATTGAGGTACGGGTGCCGCAGCAGTTCGCGGAACGTGGCGGTGTTGAGCCTCAGGGGCCTTTGGGCCTTTTCGGCCGTCACGTGGAACCATGTCTGCACACTGTCGGGCAGGTTGGGGATTTCACGCAGCTGCTCCGGGCTGACGAAGCCGCCCAACCGTTCGCGGTAGCGCACGATGCGGCGGGCGAAGTAGGGTCCCACTCCGGGCACGCGCAGCAATTCGGCGGAGTCGGCGGCGTTGAGGTCGAGCTGCCTGCCCCGCGGCAGTTTGCGGGAGGGGTATGGGGTATAGGCGTAATGAGATTTTTCGAGCGGACGGGGCTCGTGGAACGACGGATTCGCGCCGGGGACTGCCGCAATGCGGATGTAGGGGCGGAGGCGGCGGAGGGCGGCGGTGTCCATGCCGTAGATGCGCGCCAAGTCTTCGGCCCGGCGAAAGCGCCCGCCAGCTGCACGGTAGTGACAGATGCGTCCGGCTATCCTAGGCGTCAGACCCAAACGGACAAACGTGGCCGAGTCGGCGGTGTTGGGGTCGAAGGGGTGCAGGGTGCCTTGGGTGGGCGCTGCGGCCGCTGTCAGGGTGTCGGCGGCTGGTGGTCGGGCCGCGGCGCGGGGGTGCCGGCGGTGCCAAAACCATACGGCGAGGGTGGCGGCGACGACCAGCAGGGTGAGGGCCAGCAGGGCGCGGCGCTGCGAGGGTGTGAGGTATGAAGCGCGGAACATGGCGTGGGGCAGCGGTGCGGGGTGTCAGACGATGTGGAAGATGCCCATGCCGCTGAGGAAGATGAGGAGGATGGCGAAGGGTACGAAGTATCGCAGGAGGATGATGACGTAGCGGCTGGTGCGGGGGGCTGCGGTGGCGCCGTTGGTGAGCTGGTTGCGGAGGATGCGGCGGTCGAGTATCCATCCGACGAAGAGGGCGATGAGGAAGCCTCCGAGGGGGAGCATGATTTGTCCGGAGACGAAGTCGAAGAGGTCGAAAAGGTTGCGTCCGGCGATTCGGAAGCGGTCGAGAGGCCCCATGGAGAGGGAGCAGAAGGTGGCGACGAGGAGGCAGACGGCGGTGACGACGGCGGTGGCTTTGGGCCGGGGGAGGCGGTAGTTTTCGGCGAGGTAGGCCGTGGGCACTTCGTGGAGCGAGATGACGGAGGTGAGTGTGGCGATGACAAGGAGGAAGTAGAAGAGTACGGAGACGAGGTATCCGAGGGCTGGCACGAGGCCGAAGGCTTGCTGAAAGACGCCGGGGAGGGCTATGAAGACGAGGGAAGCGCCTTCGTCGGGCTGTATGTTGGTGGAGAAGACGGCGGGAAAGATGATGATGCCAGCCATGACGGCTACGAAGGAGTCGATGAGGCCGACTTTGAAGGCTGTGCCGATGAGGTGTGTGTCTTTGCTGAAGTAGCTGGCATAGGTGCACACGCAGCCCATGGCGAGGCTGAGGGAGTAGAAGGCTTGTCCCATGGCGTCGAGGACGGTTTGGAAGGTGATTTTCGTGAAGTCGGGCCTGAAGAGGAAGGTGAGTCCTTCGCGTGCGCCCGGTGTGAAGAGGGAACTGACGGCCAAGATGAGCAGGATGATAAAGAGGAGTGGCATCAGCACTTTCGAGACACGCTCAATGCCGCGTTTGACCCCGCGTACGATGATGAAGTGGGATATGAGGACGAGAGCGCAGGTATAGAGGACGGGGAGGTATGGATTGGCGACAAAGCGGCTGAAGTGGTTTTTATAGTCTGGTATGTCGCCGCCGAGTATGCCGAAGCGGTTGCACAGCGAATCGACGAGGTAGCCCAGGGCCCACCCTGACACGACGGTGTAGTAGCACATGATGAACCAGCCTGTGAAGACACCGAACTGGCCTACCCGGCTCCAGAGCCAGTGGCGGGAGAGCTGTTTGTATGCCTGTGCGGTATTGGTGTGGGCGTGTCGCCCCACGGAGAATTCGGCGACCATCAGCGGTAGGCCGAGCACCAGCACGCAGGCTACATAGATAAGGATGAAGGCGGCTCCGCCGTTGTTGCCCGTGGTCACGGGGAAGCGCCAGATGTTGCCCAGGCCCACGGCCGAACCGGCTGTGGCCAGCACCAGGCCCACCTTGGTGGCAAAGTCGGGGCGTTCGGAACCTATTATTTTTGCCATTTTTCTCGCATTTTGGCGGCAAAGTTACGAATAAACGAGTGAAGAGGCAAGAAAAGAAAACTTGTTTTCAATGGGCCGAGACGGCTCATTCCTTGTTCAGCACTTTGTAATAAACGTCTTTGGGCCGGAGGTCCTTGTCAAAGAGCAGAGGGTAATTGTCCGCCCCGAGCCAGGAATACTTGTCGGCGAGATTCCAGAATGTGACGGCTTCGATTTTGTCGCTGTGCTGGCGCAGGGTGCGGAAGAGGTCGAGGTATTGCCGTTCAAATCTGGCGCTGATTTCAGGCGTGAGGGCGGCACCTGTCTTGTCGACGTTGAGGTCACCTCCCTGCTGCATGTTGGTGCGCACGTCCAGTTCCGTAATATGGATATGGTCCACCACCCGGGCATACTTTGTGATGGCGTCTGACAACTCCTCCATGCGGGGATAATAGATGTTGTAGTGTCCTTGCATTCCCATGCCGTCGATAGGAGCCCCGCGCCGCTTCATGTCGAGAATCATCTGGCAGATGCGCTCGCATTTGTGGGGGTTGATCTCGTTATAGTCGTTATAGAACAGCAAGGCGTCGGGATCGGCCTGCCGGGCAAACTTGAACGCTTTGAGTATAAATTCATCGCCGCAGAGTTCATAGAGTTTCGACTTCCGGTAAGGATTGTCACCGGGCCCGTCTGCAATGGCTTCGTTTACCACATCCCAGCAATAGACCACGTCCTTGTACCGTTTCACCACGGTCTGGATGTGTTTTTTGAGCCGTTTGTAGAACACTTTTTTGTCAACGAAGTTTCCGTGTTCGTCATAGAGCATCCAGTTGGCAAACTGGTTGTGCCAGACCAGACAGTGTCCGCGCATCTTCAGGCCGTGAGCCCGGCAGAAATCGGCTATGCGGTCGGCATCGCGCCAGTTCCACTTGTCCTTTTCCGGTTGAAGTGAGCCCGGCTTCATGGCGTTCTCGCAGGTGACGCTGTTGAACTCGCGCAGGACCAAAGCCTCTTGTTCTGGCGTCAGATTTCTCCCGCTCAGGGCAACGCCCACTTTGAAACAGTCTTTATACGCATCTTTCAGTCCCTGTGCCCATGCACCCGACACAAGGAGCAACGATGCCAAGGAGATGATGGCTGATACTTTTCTCATAGTTTTTTATTCATTTTACGTATGGTTTCCAAGCGGAAGGCACCCGGCCAGGCCACCAGCCAATCGTTGATGCGGTTGCTGCTACTGGCCGCCGGTGCGTCGCCATTGCCGCGTCCCAGTCCCCAGACCGACTCAAAGAAGGCTTCGTTCTGAGAGCCGGCGGGACGGATGTGGCCGTTGAGAGTGAGGCGGCCGTCGGAAATCAGCTGGCAACAATACCGCCAGATGGCTTCCGCCTTCTCACGCCACTGCCGCTGCCCGGTGATACGCGCCAGTTCAAACCATTGCGGCACCCACAGGCAGGCATAGGGGTCGAGATGGTGGTGCTGCGTGGAGACGCTGGTAGCCCCGAAGGTGTGGTAGTGCTCGCGGGTGGTCTGGTCATCGGCAGGATAGATACCGTCGTAATGCCACAGCCAGGTGGAAAGGTAATAGGACGTATGAACAGCATCATCCAGGTACTCTTTCTGCCCGGTCAGGCGGTATAACAGAAGCGCCGAACGCAGTATGGAGATGGACGACTCTTTGTCGATGCACCAGGTGTCGAGCGCCCCGGCGGTGGAATAGCCGTCCTGGCGTATTTCGGTCACATAGTAGTCATAGGCGCGCCGGGCCGACGTCAGATACTTCATATTCTTGCTTGACCGGTAGGCCTCAATCAGGGCAGGTATCAGGAAAGCGCCCACGGTGCCCTCGCGGAACAGGCATTCACCGTCGTAAGTCCATCCGCGGGCCAGACAGCCGTTGGCCTGCTGGTCGTTGACCACGAAGTCGCAGATATCGTAGGCCAGTTGGCGGTATTGGGGACGGTCGGCCCCGCACTGCCGGGCCAGCTCGTATGCCTCCAGATAGTTGACCGCCGCCGTGCCCAGGTTGCACGCGTCCAGACGGCAAGGGCGGCCGCTGAGTATGGCATCGTATTGAACTACAAAAAGTCCGTTGGGCAAGCGGCAATGGTCGGCCCAGCAGTCCAGGGTGGCCAGACCTTTCTCGAGCGACGTGCGGTCGCCGCGCTGCAGATAGTCCCAAAGCATGGAGCAGGCCACGCTGATGTTCTGCCCGCACCATCCGGCTTCATATTTTGCAAAGCGGCGCTGTGTCCAGCGGCCTTCCCTGTCGAGCGTCAGTCCGATGCTGAAACCGCGGTAACTGCCCTCTTCGGCCCACAGCGACTCCTTAAAGTAACGGATGCCCAAGTCCCAGACGGTCTTTTTGTCAGGTGTCTTCATCCGGGGCTGTCTGGCAAGCTTCCAGGCACAGTCGAGAAATCCGCGGATGGCGCGGTGCTCCAGTTCCACGGGAACGACATGGATATACATCGAGAGCGTCCGCTTGGCACCGGCCGGCAGGGTGACCCGGCGTTGCCAGCCTTTCTCGAAATGGTCACGGCCGGTATAGCTTTGGGGCTGCTCCTCCTCAGGCCAGAGCAGGCGGTGCGTGGTTGTCTCTTTCTCTGTCATGATGCCGCAAGAGAAGTCTTCATCTTCATGGCGCGGGACATCGCCCCACGTGGCCACGGCAAAACCGGCGCCTTCGCTATAGACAGCGCCGGGAAGGGGTGTGCGGCGGTAGGAGAACGTCCACCATCCCCCGTCGGTGCGGGCGCCCTTGGGCTCTTTGCCACGGCCCCACCGGTTGCCGTTGTACGAAACGGAGGGTATCATCCACCACGCGGCGGGCGAGGCGTGCACGAAGCCCACCTCCACGCGGGCGTCGCTGACCGTCTGAAGGGCGGTGAAGGTCCACTCCACGCGATAGGTAGAGCGGTCGACGGCTTTCATTCTACGCTGCACCGAAAAACCGGGCGCGTGGGAACACACAACCTGCCCCACCCTCTGCCCCTGGTCTGTCACGAGGGCATCGCCTTGCCACGCCAGCCGCGCTGCGGCGGGCACGGCCGCAAAAAACAAGCCAACAACGGCCCATGCAAAAAGAGAAAAACGTGTTCTGCACATATTCGTGTCCAATCGTTCAAACTGACTACAAAGTTACACTTTCTTTGCCAATCGTCAACGGGTCACCACGTTTTTTGTCCACGGGACATTTTCACCGGCAGATTATGTCAAAAATTTTCAACAAAAATCTGCCGCTTTCGCAATCCGCTGATTTTCATCTGGTATCAAATGTCGTAAAACAGAAACGGCGTTTCGTCATTTTGAAACGCCGTTTCTGCACGCCGAAGTCCCACTTGTGACCGCCGAAATCTGGCCTGTGCAAGGAAAATGTAAAGATTTTTTGTAATCCTCCCTTGGTCCCTTATCAGATAAAAGTTACGAGCAAAATCGGCACGGTTCCCACACTTATTTGAAGTTCAACTAACAATTTATTATATTCTCTGTGTAATTCATTATGAAAACTACTTATCCGAAGCAATACATCCATCGTTAGAATGATATGATAAAAATCCATATCTTCAATAATGTTATCAAAAGATTTACGAACAAACTTAGGATAATTAGTTTTTTATGTACCTTTGCATGCAAATGTTTTAAAAATTTCTTTCTCATGTTTTGGATAATAATTTTAATGTTACTTGTACTGGTTTTCGTCATGGCTGTAATTATATATATAGGCATCGCCTTTGCGAAGAAACTCACTAACTCCAAAAGGAATTGAAGTGGAGATACCTCCAGCCATTATACGCATTAACAAACCAACTGTTCCTGAACCAAACAAATTAGTTAAGTGTTTACCACGTGCAGAATTAGTTTCGTAATTTTGCGGATATGAAACAGGAATGGAAACGTTTTCCCCTGACACTGCTGCTGACGGCCGCGGTGTGGGTGGTGTGCCTGATGCCAGTGCCGGAGACGGAACTGAGCGATGTGCCGATGATAGACAAATGGACACATCTGGTGATGTACGGCGGACTGACGCTGGTGTTTTGGACGGAGCTGTGGCGCTCCCGCCTGCCCTGGCCGCTGGGCAAACGGCTCGCGTGGGGTGTGGCGGCACCGGTGGTGATGAGCGGCATCATAGAACTGATGCAGGCCTACTGCACGGGCGGCAACCGCTCGGGCGAATGGCTCGACTTCGTGGCCAACGCGCTGGGCGTGGCCCTGGGCTGCACGGCGGGGCTCCTGGCCTTCAAATGGAGGAGAAGGTGCTGATTTTTGACGTTTTTCTTGGTGTATTGACACTTTGGCACTATCTTTGTAACCTAATCCATATATTAACCCCTAAAACCATTACAAGTATGACTGCAATCATTATTATTCTGGTCATTGTCGCCCTGCTCGTGTTCTGGGGCATCGGCATCTACAACAGACTGGTGAAGCTGCGCAACAACCGCGAAAACGCTTTTGCCAACATCGACGTGCAACTGAAACAACGTCACGACCTTATCCCGCAACTGGTGGCCACCGTCAAAGGCTACGCTGAGCACGAAAAGGAAGTGCTCACCCGCGTGACTGAAGCGCGCACCGCAGCCATGAACGCTACGGGCATCAACGACAAGATTCAGGCCGAAAACGCCCTGACCAGCGCCCTGGCCGGACTGAAAGTGTCGCTCGAGGCCTATCCCGACCTGAAGGCAAACCAGAACTTCCTGCAACTGCAGACTGAGATTGCCGACATCGAGAACAAGATTGCCGCCGTGCGCCGCTACTTCAACACCGCCACACGCGAGCTGAACAACGCCGTGCAGACCTTCCCGTCGAATCTCTTTGCCAACATGTTCGGTTTCAAGAAGGAGCCCATGTTCGAGATTCCGCAAGAAGACCGTCCCACACTGGAAAAGGCTCCCGAAATAAAGTTCTAACGTGCCACGCCGATGAAATACGTAGGCATTCAGACCCAGATCAGCCGCAACAACACGAAAACCATCCTGCTGTTGCTGCTCTTCCCGGTGATTATCCTCGGGATGGTGTGGGTGTTCCTGGCCTTGCTCAACTACTTCGGCGGCGGCTACTACAACCAGTACGGCGACATGGTGAACCAGCTGAATGTGGCAGAAGTGAACGCCATCTTCCTGCGCACTATCCCATGGGTCATCATCGGGGTGGGCCTGTGGTTCACCTTTGCCTACTTCAGCAACGCACGCATGGTGAAAGCCGCCACCGGCGCCCGTTCACTGGAACGCAAGGAAAACCCGCGCGTCTATAACATCGTGGAAAACCTCTGCATGGCCGGCGGCATGGAGATGCCTAAAATCAATGTCGTGGACGACCCGCAACTCAACGCCTTCGCCAGCGGCATCAACAAGGACTCATATGCCGTCACCGTGACCACCGGCCTGCTGGAACGCCTCGACGACGACGAACTGGCCGGCGTCATCGGCCACGAACTGACCCATATCCGCAACCGCGACACCCGGCTACTCATCACGAGCATCATCTTCGTGGGCATCATCTCCACCATCATGTCGCTCGTGGTAAGAATGATATACAACCAGTTGTGGTTCGGTGCCGGACGCAGCCGCGACGGACAGAAGGGCAACGGACTCTCCATCATGGTCATCATGCTCATCGGACTGGTGTGCTCGGCCATCGCTTACTTCTTCACCCTGATTACGCGCTTCGCCATTTCGCGCAAACGCGAATACATGGCCGACGCCGGCGGCGCCGAACTGTGCGGCAACCCCATGGCACTGGCCTCGGCCCTGCGCAAGATTTCAGCCAATCCCGGCCTGGGACAGGTGGAGCGCGAGGACATCGCACAAATGTACATTATCCATCCACTGAGCATGAAACGCGGCCTGATGTATTTCATCAACACCATGTTCGCTACCCACCCCAGCACCGAACGGCGCATCCAACTGCTGGAACAGTTCTGAGTCACCACAACAAACGCAAAGCCATAATCAAAGTAAGCTAAACAGCTCTACCTGATAAAACAAAGAAACGCAAGTCCATTTAGACTTGCGTTTCTTTTCTCCTTTGGTGGCGGAGGCTTGACTCGAACAAGCGACCTCCAGGTTATGAGCCTGGCGAGCTACCAGCTGCTCCACTCCGCGATGTAAACCACAAACCGACTTGAGCGATTTGCGAGTGCAAAATTACGACTTTCCGCTCTTCCGGCCAAATAAAACGGCCGGTATTTTCAAAAAACACGGTTTTTACTCTGAAAAAAAAAAAAACAGTTCTTTTTTGAACCCATACGAATAAAAAAACGTAATTTTGCACACAAAACAAAGGCGTGCAATTCCTGAAGAAAACCGCCTTCAACAAGTAAGCCAATATGTCTGTAACCAAAACCCGCAGCCTGCTCGTCGACGTGGCCCGAAGGCTCTTTGCCCAACAAGGGTTGGAAGGCACCACAATGAACGACATCGCCGTGGCCTCCAACCGCGGCCGGCGCACCCTGTACACCTACTTCAAGAATAAGGAAGAAATATACTATGCCGTTATTGAGACGGAGGTGGAACGTCTGTCGGACAAAATGGACGAAGTGGTGTCGAAAGACATGGACCCCGAGCAGAAAATCATCCTGATGATTTACACCCATCTCAACATGATAAAAGAGGCCGTCACCCGCAACGGCAACCTGCGAGCCGAGTTCTTCCGCAACATCTGGATGGTTGAGCGCGTGCGCAAGGCCTACGACCACGAGGAGCTGGAACTCTTCCGCCGCGTGCTCCAGGAAGGCTGCGACAAAGGCCGTTTTGTCATTGAGAACGTGAGCCTCATGGCTGACATCTTCCACTACTGCATCAAGGGAATGGAAGTGCCCTTCATCTATGGCCGTCTGGCCAACGGGCTGAAGCTCGACGCCAGCCGTCCAATCATTGCCAACTGGGTGCGCCGCCTGCTCGGAATGGGCCCAGCCGTTTACTGATATACCCCCTCAAGCACGATATTTCAAACATCAATTCAATAATTTATAAACAATTCTATTATGAAACTCTTAGAAGGTAAAACCGCCTTAATCACCGGTGCCGCCCGCGGTATCGGCAAGGCCCTCGCCCTCAAGTTTGCCAGCGAAGGCGCTGACATTGCATTCACAGACCTCGTACTCAACGACGACATGGCCGCCGGTCTCGAAGCCACGCGTAAAGAAATAGAAGCCGTAGGCGTCACCTGCCGCGCCTATGCCGGCGATGCCTCCAACTTCGCCGAAACGGAAGCCATCGTGAAGAAAATCCACGAAGACTTCGGCCACATCGACATTCTTGTCAACAACGCCGGCATCACCAAGGACGGTCTCATGATGCGCATGACCGAGCAGCAGTGGGACGCCGTCATCGCCGTCAATCTCAAGAGCGCTTTCAACTTCATCCACGCCATCACGCCCGTCATGATGCGCCAGCGCAGCGGCAGCATCATCAACATGGCCAGTGTCGTAGGCGTTCATGGCAACGCCGGACAGAGCAACTACGCCGCCTCCAAGGCCGGCCTCATCGCCCTGGCCAAGAGCATTGCCCAGGAGATGGGCAGCCGCGGCATCCGTGCCAACGCCATTGCCCCGGGCTTCATCGAAACAGCCATGACCGCCGCCCTGCCCGACGAAATTCGCCAGGAATGGGTCAAAAAGATTCCCCTGCGCCGCGGCGGACAGGTGGAAGACATCGCCAACGTGGCCACTTTCTTGGCCAGCGACCTCTCCAGCTACGTCACCGGCCAGGTTATCCAGGTTGACGGCGGCATGAACATGTAATTCCCTTAAAACCATCCAACCCCTCTCCGCGGGAGAGGGGCTTTTTTATTGCCACACCATGCAAGTACTCTACGAGGACAACCACATCATCATCGTCAGCAAGGCCGCCGGCGAGATTGTGCAAGGCGACAAGACCGGCGACGAGCCGCTCACCGAACGCGTCAAGGCCTACATCAAGGAGCGTTATGCCAAGCCTGGCGCCGTCTTTCTCGGCGTCACCCACCGGCTCGACCGCCCCGTGAGCGGCGTCGTGGTGTTTGCCCGTACCAGCAAGGGGCTGACGCGCATGAACGACCTGTTCCGCCAAGGACGGGTGGACAAGACCTACCTCGCCATCGTGGCCAACCGCCCGCCGCAGGAAGCCGGCGAGCTGCACCACTGGCTGGCGCGCAACGAGAAGCAGAACAAGTCGTATGCCTACGACCACGAAGTGCCTGGCAGCAAAGAAGCCCGTCTGCGCTACCGCCTGGTGGGGCAGAGCGACCGCTACTTCCTTCTGGCCGTTGAACTGCTCACCGGACGCCATCACCAGATACGTTGCCAACTGGCCAAAATGGGCTGTCCCATCCGCGGCGACCTCAAATACGGAGCCCCGCGCAGCAATCCCGACGGCAGCATCTCGCTCCATGCCTGGCGCATAAAATTCGAGCACCCCGTTTCACACAAGCAAATATGCGTCACAGCTCCCCTACCCGGCGACGCGCTGTGGAATGTCTTAAGCCAAGACATGCCTGAATTGTAACGGCAAGCCGGTTTTTGGACAGCCATATCCTATATGGTCTGACCTTAATCCGATATAGAAAAAACTATATCGGATTTATTTTCACCATACCGGTACCATGAAAAAGCAAGGCGACACCTTGAGAAATCAAGATGTCGCCAAAGACATGAGAATTGTTTAATGCACCCGTTTCTAATTATAGGCGTTGATTACTTGACCATCTTCGGCAAGACGGAGATGAACATCGGGACTGCCGGCTTTTTCAAGTTCCAGCTCGTAATAGGAACCGCTGTCTTTTGTCTCAATCCAGTCTGCATCGTCGATACTATAACCGGGATAATGTGTTTCAACGGCAGTTGTAACCACTTTTGGCAGGGCGTTAAGCAGCAAATCCACTTCGGTACGCAGCCAGGTGCCGTCGGCAGAGAACCACGATTCCACTTCTTGTCCGTCTTGCAGGAACTCGGCCTTGAGCGTATTTCCCACTTCGGTCTCCCATTTGGCCGTTGCTCCGGGGAAACGGGCGTTAAAGGCATCCATCACTACTCGTCATCTTCTATAATCAATATTTTCATCGGCACTTGGTATTAATATCTATATGATTAGATGAATACAAAAGTATAATAATGATTACACTACTTATCGGCTCCGCTATCCTTAAAAAAACAAAAGAACTGTCAGATTTCTATCAGTCTCAATACTTAATTTGCAGTATTTTTTGCCTTTTTCCTACGGCTGGGCCACGGGAAAACAAAGAATTTCGTATTTTCGTAACCTAAAACGCATTATTCTGTAACGCCTATGCCCAACAATTACCAGGCCACCGACCGCATGGTCGACCTTATAGACGACAACTACCGGCTCTTGCAAGTATTGAGCCGTTTCGGCATGTCGCTCGGTTTCGGCAACAAGACCGTGGCCGAGGTGTGCCAGATGCATGGGGTCGACGCCACCACTTTTTTGGCTGTCATCAACTTCATGCACAGCGGCTACACCCAGGTGAGCGAAGACTTCGACCGTCTCTCCATCCCTGCCCTCATCGACTACCTGCGGCAGTCACACATCTACTTTCTCGACTTTCTCTTTCCGCGCATCCGCCGCGACCTCAGCACAGCCCTCGGAGGAGAAAGAAAAGACGCCATCACCCGTCTCATCTTCAAACAGCTCGACAGCTACATCGGCGAGGTAAGCCGCCACATGCGTTTTGAGGACATGCACCTCTTTCCCTACGTCGAAGGCCTGCTACACGGCCAGTTGCAGGAAAACTTCGAACTGTCCACCTTCTCGAAGAAGCATCACGCCGTTGACCACGAACTCCACGAGCTCAAACAGATACTCATAAAGTACATTCCCGAAAGCACGACGCGCAACGAGCTCAACGCCGTGCTCTACCAAATCTACGGCTGCGAGGACGAACTCGACGCGCACGGCAAAGCCGAGGACTACATCTTCGTACCCGCCGTTTACAACCTTGAAAAACGGGTTAAACATGAAAACAAACGCTAACCGACCTCTCCATGTACTCGTCGCCGAGCCCCTGCCACTGGTGCGCGAGGGCCTGCTCGCCATGCTCGAACATATCACGTCGGTCCATATCCATCCCGTATCGGTCAACAACCGGCAGTCGCTCGACAGTCTGCTCGCCGTCCGCCAGATTGACCTGCTGCTGGTCTCGTCCCACTTCGACGGCGCGTTCGATTTCCAGCAATTCCACCAACAACACCCGCAGATACCCTGCGCGGCCATCGTCACCGACCTCGTCACACTCGCAAAGACCGACAAAAGCCTGCCTTACATTACCATAACGACCTCAAGCGACCAGTTGGCACTGCTCATAGAGCAACTTGTACGCGAGAAGTCTGCCACCCCAGCCTCACCCGCCGACGAGCGCGACGTGCTCAGCGTCCGCGAGCGTGAAATACTCGTGTTGCTGGCCCAGGGGCTATCAAACAAGGAAATTGCCGACCGCCTGTTCCTCTCGGTCTATACCGTGATGACCCACCGCCGCAACATCTGCCAAAAGCTCAACATCCACTCCGTCAGCGGTCTCACCATCTACGCCATCGCCAACAAACTGATGGAGCTGTAAACACAGTCCGTCATTTTTTTGAGTCCCCCTGACAACAGGGGGAAACTTTTTGTCACCCTAATCAGACTTGGTTTTGTCTAAATCGGATATAGTTTTCACCATATCCGTTTTAGTGTTCGAAAAGGAGGAAGCGTGTCATCGGTTTCCATTCCGCGCTGCCACAAAATCATTCCTTCTTCCAGACACATCGGGCCTTACTCCTGCTTCATTGCCGCCGCTGCCGCACGGCTGTCCGCCTGCTGAATGACGACACAAAGAGGCAGGCTCTGGGCACGCGCATACATGTCGGGATATTGTTCGCGCGACACCTCATAGAAGCCCATGTGCCACCAGATGGCCATGATTTCGTCACGCCGGAGTTCCAGGCCCAAATCTTCCAATATCTTTACCGAGCGCAGGCCATGGCCTTTACGGTAATTCTCCGGATTGCTGTAGGGCCGCCCCGTCGTCGGGCTGAAGCGATAGACATCCGTCTTACACACATCGTGCAGCAAGGCGCAAAGGGCCACACTGTCGGCCGGCAAGGCTTGGTCACCCAACAATTCATTCTGACGCAGGGCTTCCTGATAGACTTCCCACGAGTGTTTGGCCAGTCCGCCGGGGAAATTGTTGTGAAACTTCACCGAAGCGGGAACCTCATAGAAACGGTTGCGGTCGAGCCATGCCATCACGTGCTCCACGCCCCGACGTCCGGTGGCGCGAAGCGTCTGTTCAATGTTTTCTTTATAACTCATTTTAACTGGTACGGTTTGTCAAACAATGTTTTGCTGTCGGCTGTGTACATACGGGAGCACAGGGTGTAGCTGCCCTGAACGGGATGGCGGAAGACACAGCGCACGAAGAAGGCTTTGTAACCGCTCTGGGGCAATGTAGCCGAGAGGCGGAAGCGTTTTTTGCCGGACATCATCTGTACGACACGCTCAAACCGCTGTTTACGGAAATCCAGCGTGGGGGAAACGGCTTCCCACAGTTCAGCCTGCAGCAGTTTGGCCTTAGAGGCTTTCAGGGCGAAGTGGACGTGCGCCCCTTCCTGCTGCACCTCACAGGCCAGTTTCGTGTAGTGCCCGCCATGCAAGGTTTGCCAGAAGAATGTTTCGAGAGCCGGCACGGCATCCCTTCCATGGTCGAGGGAATGGCCGGCATTCGGGGTGTACTGGATAAGGGTGTGCCCGCCGATGCTGTCGACATAGTTTTTCACGGCATCGGCCGTCCAATACTCGTCGTTTGAACCGAAGCACAGTAGTTTCGGCAAACTGAGCCCTCGACGGTAAGAATAGGGGTCAACCATGTCCACCAACTGTTTGCCGGGCCCGCTGCCCACGGCCTCGGTGAGCCCGAGATTGACGTAATCCTGTATTTCCAGGCTATAGGCACCGAACATGTGACGCTGATAGGGAACGTTCACCGGCATATTGAGGATGTCGATAACCATGGGGGCAAAGGCCACTACACGCGGATCGCTGGCCGCCGTCAGCCACGTGGTCCAGCCGCGCTTGGAGATGCCGCTCACAACAAAACGGTTGACGTCGCGCTTTGCCTGTCGCGAACGCGCCAACTGGCTCACGGCATCCATGGCACGGACTGCGCTTTTGGTCATAGGAAACAGCAGAGGCCAAGTGACATCGCGCGTTTCTTGAAACTGGTGGAAGGTGTAGGAAACAAGTACATCCTCTGCCATTCCGCCGAAAAGCGGTTGGCGCGGTACCTGCCACAAAACAGCCGTCACAGCTTGACAGTTGTGGGCCATATGCCCTATATGTTGAACTAACTGATCGTCCCATGAACGGTAATTCGGTTCACCCGTCTGTTCATTGGCTGTGCCACCGCTCACGAAGAGCAGCCCTTCGTTGTGTTTCACACGCTGGGGCACCATGACCACCAACTCGTGTATCCAGGGAATGTCCCGCCACGTTTGCGAAACAAGGCGCAAGCGGTAGGCACGGACATCGGCCACCTGCGTACTGTCTAACACCCGCCAGGCGAAGGAGGTGTCTCCATTGTGAATATATTGCTGCAACGCCGTTTCTGCCGCAGCAATTTGCCACGAAAGGAACAGCAAGACGAAAGTCACCATAAATGGCAACTTATGCTTTGTTCTGTGTTTATTAAGTTTCATACGTTTGTTCTCTCTTTTATCTGTTATCAAAAATTGTATTATGCTTCATTTTCCAAAGGATAAGAATTGAAAGAGCCAGTCCCAACACGACAGAGAACACCGAGGCCTCGGCACCGAAATCTCCGCCGGTAAGCAGGTCAGGACCACTGACAGAGGTGCTCAGCCATGTGTCTTCCACGCTTTCTCCTGAAACGGCAAGGCCGAACACATGACCCTGTACATAATTCCAAGCCCAGTGGATACCTATAGGCAACCACAGCGTGCCCGACCACTTGTAGGCCACCGCCAACAGCAAACCGGCCTCAACGGCAATGGCCAGAGACGACCACCAGGTGGCACCGGTATTGAAGATATGCATAAGGCCAAAGAGCAAAGCCGAAACTACAAGGGCAGCCGTGGTATTCCAACGCTCGTCAATCCAACGGAACAGGACACCGCGAAACATGATTTCCTCCCCTACGGCCACACACAAAAACAAGGAGACGGCAGCCAACTGTTCTTGCCACGACGTGACAGCACGCTCTATAGAACAACAGCCTACGGCCCATATCAGCGCAACGACCGCTGTCATAAACAGAGCACCTGTCAGCAGGCCCAAGAACAAATGGGCAGGCAAGCGGCGCATCGGCAGGTCGGCGGGCCAGTGTCGCTCCAGCAAACGCACAGCCAGAGCATAGAGCAAAAGCAGGACGATGGCACCAATGACATTCATTAGAGCAATGCCACCCAATTCGGCCAAGGCCATGAGCAGCCCGTAACCGATGATGGACAAAACTATGGCGGCTACAAAAAGTAACAGCCATTTCCATAATGCTACCTTACGTTTCATTTCTGATTGATGAGAGAACCGGGTTTTGACAATGGGAAAGCCGCGAAGTACACTGAAGTGTGCACATCACGGCTCTCCATTTTTATTTCATTATTAACACAGGCTACCTTTTACTTCGCCACGGCCACCTTTACGCCATCGACGATGTAGATACCGGCTGGCAAGGCTATAAAGCGAGTGCCTTTAATGACTGCGGCACGTACCAAAGAACCGTCCACACTGTAAACGCGAACTTCTGTTGGAGCTGACGTACTAACGTTGACACCGCCCTTAACTGGAACGACGGCCGTCTGTCCGGTAGTAGAGGCATTCACTCTCTTCACGCCGGTTTGACCGTCGGCTTCGGTGACATCAATAAGAATGCGCTCAAGTTTGAAGTTCTTAATGCACGTAATGCCAGCAGCGCTTTGGTTGAAGTTGGCACCGAGCGACACCACGGTTTCCTCGGGTACAAAGAACTCGAAACTGTTGCCTTCTGTAAAGTTCACATAACCCAAGGCCTTGGCCAGGTCAGCCACATCATTGAGCGTAGTGCCACGGCTGGCCATCAGATAGTGACGGTTGCCATTGCCCGACATATTGCCGTCGAGTTCCACAGAGAAACGGTAGAGGCCGACGGGCAGAGTGACCGTCTGGTACACCTTGTGGTTCTCCAAAGGCAAGGCAAAACCGAAAGAACCGCCATCGACACACAAATCGCCCGACTTGGTTGTGCGCACATAGGCTCCGGTAACGATGGTGTCGGTAACGATGGCATTCTCCATAATCCACGGTGAGCGCTCCGTGCCCGTTTCCAGCTGCATGTAGGCCGTCTGACGTTTGTTGACAGACACACCCGTGTTGCGGAACGGACGATTGTAGCCTTTCATGTAGAGCGAACTTACATTTTGTGACTTCACGCCCGACTCGAAGTTAAGCGTAAACACGCCGAAGGAACTGGACCATGCGTCACCGTCAGGGCCAAAACCGCTGCGTACGCCATCGTGCCCATTCGAAGTAAGATCGGTCGGATTGCCATGATCCTGATTGAAGTTATAGTAAACAGCCAGTTTATCGCTAGCCTCGGCAGCAGCCACGTCAGCAATAGGTTCATTGGCATAATCTTTCAGGCCGGTGGCTATCAGAGCCGAGTTCCACAAGCGGAATTCATCAATCTGGGCGTTCGTACCATTGTCATTGTCCCCGACAGTGAATGTACCGCTGAAATCGCGTTCGTCAACACCAAAGATTGCCGACGACTGGGTAATGCGCACAGCATCGCGATAGAACGAGAAGCGGCCTGAGCTATAGGTGACGGCATAGTGGTGCCACTCACCACGGATGATATAGTTGATTCCAGAAGAAGCACTCTTACCATCCAGATTGACAATAAGGGCTCCAGCGGCATCGCTCACCAGATGGAGGCCAGACTTGCTTTCAGTCATGGCAACGGCACCTTGAAGTGTCGAAGGATTCATCCACCAGTCAACTGTGAAGACTTTTGTAGCATTGCTCAAAGCGCCTTCCACACTCAGCAACTGGCCGGGACCGGAGAAGTTGAGGCCGTTGCCTGATTCTGCATTGACCACAACAAACACTTTATTCAGCGTTACGCTGTTCTGCCCTTGGTCATTGCTGCTGGTCAGGGTCACATCGTAATAACCCGGACTGACAGTGGTATAAGAAGAATTCTGACCGACAACGGCTGCACGGGTGCTGGCGCCTTCGATTTCCCAATACCATGTGGTCGGTTCATAGCGCGTGGCATCGCGAAGGAACACTTTTTCTCCTTTCAACACACCTGAAGGCCATACACTGAAGGCCGGGGCGGGGGCAGCCTTGGTTACCGTGACTGTCTTTGTCACACTGCTGCTGCCGGCTGCGTTGGTAGCCGTGAGGGTTACCTGGTGGTCGCCTACTTTTTCAAACAGCGCAATGGCATTGGTCGATTTCACCTCTTTCTGGTCTGCATCGGGGATGGTCCACACGAAGGTGCAGTTTTCTCCTTGCGAACGGTTGATGAAACTGAAGTGGTCGCCGGCGGGCAACGTGGCTTCTCCAATCTCAAAATCGGCCACAGGGCTACTCAGTCCCGAAACGGTCACCTCTTTGGTCACCTCGGAACGTACGCCCTTGGTGTCGGTCATCACAAGTGTAATCGGGTATGTGCCTTCTTTGGTAAAGACGAAGCTGGGAGCATAGGCATTCAGGCTGTCCACGCCGGCATCCGGAGCTTTCCAAACCCAGGAAACTGTGTTCACATAGCTTACCGGCTCTACCTGGACGGGCTTACCCACCTTATGGTCGTTGCCTGTAATGGCAAACGTAGCTTCGACAGCACGATATCCCTGCATGATGGTCTGGTCTTCTTTGTTTTCCACTTTGGTTTCATCAAGCAGTTGCGCATGGTGGCCATGGGCGCAGTCACGCAGTTTGCGCATGCCGTTATCCATGATTTCGTCCATCTTGAAATAGGCCAGCAGGTCAGCCTGTGCTCCGGGATTTACGATTTCCATATCCTTGTTGCGCAAAATATCGGCTGCCGTGCGGCAGGTTTTCCACAGACGGACTTCGTCTATCTGGCCATTCATGTATGATGTACCCACACCGAATATCAGACTGCCCAGCGAAGGCATGCCGGAATAGCTGCTGGCTGTGAACGTGTTCTTACGCGCACCATTGATATAAAGTGACATTATCTTACCGTTAATCGTCACAGCGATATGTTGCCACTTGTTGGTTGTCAGCAGGGCGGTGCCTTGGGCCGAGCGGTTGCCCGACGACGTGTTCCAGCCGTAGTAAATGGCACGTCCCGATGTGGTGTGCATCAGGAAGCGGCCCCAGCCTGAGCCCACCTGTTGGTTGTAGTTGGTACAGGTGTAGGGTTTCAGCCAGAACTCGATAGTGGCTTCGTTCATGGGTTCGGTAAATACGTCGGGAATGACAAACGAACTGTTCTTCACTTCACACACGAGGTTTTTCTCTGACAGGCCTTCCTGCTTGCTGCCCTGCGCCTCTACTTTCTGTGAAACGGAAACGTAGGTACAGCTCTGATAGGCGGCAGCCACACTGAAACTGCTGTTGCTTTCAACGGGCAACGTGTAGCTCAGCGTCTGCGCGTCGGTGCTGTCCAGAAGTATATTGTTTTCGTAAATGTAGTATCCCTTCAGGGGCAGCGACGATGTCTGCGGGGCTTGCCACGTCAGGTTCTTGCCGTCGAAGACCACATTGAGCGGTTTGTACACCTGCTCGCCCATGGCCACCACGCCCAGGGTGACACTCTTTCCCTTGATGGCCACTGTATCGATGCGGAAGGGCACTTCAGTACCGGCAGGGTCAGTCTCATAGTTGATGAGCGACATCTTGTAGATATGGCCCGAGCCTTTGGCATTCTTTTTCAAATTTACCGTGAAGAAGAATTTCAGAGGTTGGGTGCGGTCGAAGTTAGAGCACAGGTCTGTCATGTCATATCCGAACTCCATCGGTTCGTAGTGCATGCCGTCCAACCAGCGGCCCAACATCGGGGTTTCGGCATCCTCGCCGTCTTTATCGCCGTCGCCGGCATAGTTGAAGAAAGGCATGATTTCGCTTATTTCCGGCTGGGTCGCGGTGGTATCTGAAGCCACACCGGCCACGAAGCACATTTCGCTGCGGTGCGAATAGTCCATCAGAATCTTCAGGGTTACCTGCGGGCGATAGTCCTGACGCACCAGTTTGAAACCGGGGGTGAAGAAATCGGCGCTCTTTTCGCGACGCGGTTTGTAGGGGCCGGCCCAGGCGTAGGGACAATAGATGAAACCTGCGCTGGCCCAGTTGCCCCAACTGTTGACGATAATCCAGGCACCCACCTCGTCCTTGTCCTTCTCACCGATGACACCGTTGGAGTCGAGGTCGAACTCGACACGGTCGTCATAGCCCACGATGGTCAGGGCATGGTCATACTGCGGTCCCCAGCAGGCAATATACTTTTTACCTGCCAGTCCGATGGCATCGTTCGCGGGCGTAGACTTGATGGTTCCTTGCGTAATGCCGCTGGCCACGCCGATGCCCAACAGACCGCCGGAGTGATACGACTGGTCGCCGTTGTGGTTGTAGAGCCAGCGCTTGGCAATCTGCCGGCCCTCTTCCGTCTCCAGCGACATGGGCAGGCTGCCCGTGCGCAACTGGCGGTTGTTCATGGCGTTGAACCACTTGTCGTAACCTTGCATCCAGCCGTAGTCGGGGAACGAGGTGTCCTGGCTGCCGAACAGGCTCGAATAGGTTGAGCCGCCATATACCTCCACGTTGGGTATGCCGTGGTAATTGGCTATGACATCCTTGTCCACGCCGCTGTTGGTGTGTAGCCACGTATAGTGAGTCGGATAGCGGTTGGTCAGCAACTGGGCGTTGGCATTGCGGTAGGCATTCATCTCGTAGCCGAACATGTAGTATATGGACGAGGCCGAACCGCACGAGCCGCGGTCTTGGTTGATTACCGGCGGGAAATACACCGTTTCAGCGTTGTTCCAGTGGTCGGGCAAGGCCTCTTCAGGAGCTCCGAATGCCTTCGATTTGGCCATATTGCTGTTCTTGCGCAGCAACGAATAGTCTGGCGCGCCATAGTTGAAAATTTCTTTCTGCTTGAGTTCCTCAAGCCTCTCATCTGTCTGCGCCCATCCCAAGGTTGCCGTCAGCAGTGCGGCCAGGACGAGCGTCCATCTCGTTTGTTTCATAATAGATATGTATTTTTGTTTTATTTATTTTCGCGCGACAAATTTACTAAAAAGACGCTTCATAGCGTGTCTTTTACCAGCTGTTTATCTTTTATTAATAATTACCCGGGCCGCCGGCGCCTTTCCACCCCACGAAAACGGAGTTAGAAAAAACTAAACCGCATTTGGGAAAGACGAAAACGCATTTAGGAAAAACGAAAGCGCTTTTAGGGCGGACAAAAGGGCAAGTCCGGGCCAGAAGTGCGAGCCTTCAGAGGCACAGCATAAGTTTACTCCCGGCCAAAGGCATTGTCGCAGAAATCCATATAGCAGTTCCAGTCGTAGCCCGTCACGTCGTGGCCTCCGCTGCGTATATGGTATCCCACTTGCGTTGCCACAGGTTGGTTCAATGGCGGCATCGCGGGCGAAGCCAGCCCTTGCAGACCATAGAGACTGAAGACGCGCGACGCATGATAGGCCGACAAATATTCACCCTTCGGGTCGGCCCAACGGTCTTTCTCGGCACTGGCCACATAGAGGTGGCGCGGAGCCACCAGTGCCAGCAGGAAGTGCTGGTCGAAGGGCAGTGAGCCCTCGTTGCCGGCATAACGGGTAAAGGCGGGACAGAACCAGTGGGGGAACGACTTGGTGATTTCATACACCCGTTCGCCAAACTCGCGTTTGGAAAGGGCGGCGCCACCGCATCCGGAATTGTTCGAGATGACCACCTGGAAACGCTTGTCCTGTGCTCCGGCCCATAGCGCGGCCTTGCCCTGTCGCGAGTGGCCCATAACGATGAGTTGCCGGCGGTTGGCCCATGGTTGACGGACTACCCAGTCGGCCATGCGGCTGTAGCCCCAAGCCCAGGCCCCCAGCGCCTGCCAACGGCTGTCGTTGTCGGCAGAAGGCGGGAACAACTGTGTCACACTCTCCTTGTCACCATCGGGCCGGTCGGGAAAGATGTCCTGGTAGCACATGGTCACCACGGCATAGCCGCGGCGCAAAATCATGGCCAGCGGCCAGCGCGACGACTGGTTGTTGCGCCGGAGTTCCGGGTCTTCACGGTTGGGCAGGCGTTCGAAGTATGGCGAATACAGTATCTCTTCATCGTCGGTCAGACTATGATTACCTTTGAAATTGTAACCGATGAACACAGGTACGCGCCCCTCACGCCGGTTAGGATAATAAGCCAGCAACAGGGCCTGTACGCTACGGCCTTGTCCCGTGAAGGTGAGCATGACCTGCTGCGATGTGGCCAACCCACCCAACGCCTGCGGATTCTCGCGGAGCACACGGCAGTCCATACGCACCCGGCCACGCGGTGTAATCCCATACTCCTGCTCCGCCAGCAGTTGCAGCACTTCGCCACGCCGGCGATGCTCCCACTGGCGGCGCGAAGTCACCGGTGTACCGTCAGCACATGTCAATACATCGGGCAACCGGTATTGAGGCACTTTCTGCTCGTCGTAATTCACCGGTCCGGGAGTCTGAGCACGAACATTCGACAGACAAAGGACTGCAAACATCAGTATAAATCCTCTGGTTTTCATATTTCCGCTTTTTGACGATGTAAAAATAGTATTTCTGAAGTAAAGAACACCTGACATATCTCTCAAAATACCACACGAACCGGGCGCAGCCACGAAAGGTTGCGCCCGGTTTATGTATTGACGGTCTATTATTTCCAGTCGCTGAGGTCTTCGATCTTCTCGATATACGAAGGTATTTGCTCGAAAATAGCCTTGATGCGCTGGGTGTCGAACTTAGGCGTGCGGTCGTAGTAGTAGATGCCGTTCTTCTCCTGCTCCACGTCAGTAATCTGAGTATAGCAGAAGCCGGTCACATACTTGCAGGCCTTGAGTGCCTTCACCTGCTTGTCGAGAATATTGTAGAAGTCTTCCAACGAGTCAATATTGGAACCATAGCCCCACGACGTGGAACGCTCTTCAGGCTTAATCCAAGGCAGTCCGCCAAATTCATCGACCATGTAGGGTTGGCCGGCGAAGTTGGAAAGATATTTTTTGTTGGGCTGGTTGCGGTAGGGCTCAACACCTTTCTTAACAGTGAGGTGTTCCACGAGTTTGTCGTAATCGCGGGCATAGTCGTGCACACTCCAGATGTCGGTCTTCACGTGGCCGTCACCCGAAACGTCGTTAACCGGGCGTGTGGGGTCAATGGCCTTGGTGAGGTTATACACGTCGTTGACGAAGCGCACGTAAACGCCACCGTCCTTACTGTCCCAAGTTTCGTTGAACGGAGTCCAGGTGACGATGCTGGGATGGTTGCGGTCGCGCACCACGATGTCGGTCCATTCGCTGAGGAAGTTGCGGGCAGCCAGTTCGTTGTTCACGTCGAGGCCCCAGCTGGGTGTCTCGCCCCAAGTGAGATAGCCGAGTTTGTCGGCCCAGTAGTAGTAGCGTTCCTCAAATACCTTTTGATGCAGGCGGGCACCGTTGAAGCCCACGGCCTTGCTCATCTCGATGTCGTGCTTCAGAGCCTCGTCGGTAGGAGCAGTCCACACACCGTCGGGATAGAATCCCTGGTCGAGCACCAGACGTTGGTAGTAGGGTTTGTTGTTCAGATAGAAGTAACCGTTGGCGAGGTGCACCTTGCGCATGCCGGCATACGACTTCACTTCGTCAATGACACGGCCTTCCTTCGTCTTCACGGTGTACTTCAGGTCGTAGAGGAACGGCGACTCGGGTGACCACAGCTTCATGCCCTTCACGGGGAGCACGATGACGGTTTCATCGGCGCACTTCACCGTCTTCTGAGCCACGGTCTTCTTGCCGTCCATAAGCTGCACGGTGAGCAGGTTGTCGTTGGAAGCCTGATAGAACGCAGGACGGATGACGAGCTGCTGCTGGTCAATATCGGGGGTGGCAACGACTTCCTTCAGTCCTTCGGGGTCAACGGGCTCCAGCCATACGGTCTGCCAGATGCCCGTGGTACGGGTGTAGGCACAGCCGTAGCTCTTCAGGTAGGTACACTGCTTGCCGCCGGGCTGCAGGTGGTCGCGCAGGTCGTCGAGCACGCGGACGACGAGGTTGGCCGTTTCACCGGGTTTTACGAAATTAGTAATATCGAAGCAGAAGCTGGAGCCGGTGCCGTAGTGGCGGCCCACCAGTTTTCCGTTGATATAGATGTGGCTCTCATAGTCCACGGCGCCGAAGCGCAACAGCACGTTCTTGCCAGCCCAGGCTGCGGGCACCGTGAACGAGCGCTGGTACCACAGCGAAGAGATGAAGTCGGTATATTCCACCCCGCTCAGTTTGCTCTCAGGACAGAAGGGCACAGTGATCTTGCCTTCCAACCCTTTCGAGTTGGGATAGCCCTTGGCCACGCCGCTGCGACCGAAGTCGAAGGCATAGGTCCAGGTTCCGTTCAGGTTCAGCCAGTCGGCGCGCTCAAACTGGGGACGCGGATACTCGGGGCGCGGCGTCTGCGCGCTTGCCCCGGAGGTGCCCGCCAGCATCATGGCCACGGCGGACAGCAGGAAAAGAGATTTCAGTTTCATCGTTTCTTTTATTTTTTATTAGTGATAGATTGCGCCTTTTTGCAGCATATTGTCGTACAAAGATACGTATTTAAGCAGAA
The DNA here is from genome assembly GCA_017940565.1 of Bacteroidaceae bacterium. GTDB lineage: Bacteria > Bacteroidota > Bacteroidia > Bacteroidales > Bacteroidaceae > UBA6382. The sequence continues at coordinate 33,258 of JAGAYH010000056.1, forward strand.
TTTTCGTATTTTTGCGGCATGAAATCATCATTTCTGACTCTTTTTGCAGCCATACTGCTGCTCTTTTCGGCCTGTGAGGGCGAGGACCGCTCGGGCGAACAACCTTTTCCGCCCACCGTGGTCACTGCACCGGTTGAAGTCCATGGCCAAGAGGTCACCATGCACGGCATCGTCACCGCTTCGCCCAACAGCCCCGTCATCCGCTGTGGTTTCTACTACGGCAACGACACCCTGCACACCGACACGCTGTTGCCAGAAGTGGCCTACGACTTTTCAGCCGTATTCCATCATCTCGACGCCGGCAGCTACTATGCCTACGCCTTTGCCGTGAACGGCATGGGCGCCAGCAACGGCGACACCGTGCGGTTTACCGTGCCCTGAACCGGATTAACACTTTTAACATTTCCCCTCTTCACGATTTACCGACAAGGCCTCACTTCGGATTTTCGAAATGGGACTTCGGCGCGTCAAAACGGCGTCTCGAAATTTCGAGGCGCCGCTTTGTTTTACCCTCCCGCAGGATGCATGATTTCCAACGGACTACGAAGGGCCTTCATTTGTTAAAAAAGCCGCGCTTCCGCAAGCCGCGAAGTGACGGTTTTGACAACACCGTTCGAAAGAAAAGCGCGTGAAGCTACAGTAGCTTCACGCGCTTTTGGTCTATAGGGTTTCACTGAAGTCAGCGTCCTGTCTGCAACTGGAAGGAGCGCACGGTGTAGAGATACTGGCCGTAGGCAAAACTGATGGTGAAGTCGGCCATGCCGCGGCGCAGGCTGGGCTTGCCATAGAGCTCGGCGGTGTAGCGCACGGAGCGGCCGGGGGCGATGGAAGCCACGATGGCCGTAGGCGAAACCATAACCTTTTTCGTACCCGTCACACCGACCACAGGCGTCACGTTATAGACCGTCGTTGGCCCGGCGTTGCGTATTTCAAACACCAGTTTGGCGCGCTCGCCGGCATCGATGGTGCGGTTGCTGTTCTGGTCCACGAAGCGCAGGTTTTCAATCTGCAGGTCACGGTAACCGTCGGGCACAGCCGGTGCAGCGGCGGTCGAACGGCCGGCACGGTGGGGACGACGGTTATACTCGTCGGTGGCATCGTAGTCCTTCGGCCCTTTTTCTTCCTTCGGGGCAGTTACGGCCGCACCCGTGGCACCGCCGATAATCATACCGAGGGCCGCACCGGCATCAGCGCCACGCGGGCCACCCATGAGACCTCCTATGCTGGAACCGAACACGCTGCCAAGCATGCCGCCCATGTACATGCCACCCAACTGTTGCGACGACTCGCAGCCCGACAACAGCAGGGCCGCTCCCAAGAGGAATACACTTAGTTTCTTCATGATTTCTTTAGTTTTGACGGTGTAAAAGTAGTGCTTTCAGAAAATACGCACCATACTTTTTTATTTAAAAATTGTCAAAGCCGCCGTTTCCACTTCACTTCGTCCGTTGTACCGTCGGCAGCGACAACCTTGAACGTGTCCTCGTCCGACTGGAATTTCACGGGAGAGAACGTCCAGATGACACCACTGTTCTCACCCGACGACGTGAGCGTCTCGACCTTCTGCCCGTTCTGGTAAAGCGTCAGGTTGGCCGCGTTGCTGTAGACCTTCACCGTAATAGGCTCGTCGGCCGGGCGGAAACGCAGGCGGCGGCTCGTGATGTAAACGGTGGTCTCATTGTGATTCCACGCCGATTTATAAAGATAGAACACGTCTTTCTTGGTCTTGCGGTCGCGTGTCACCAGACCTTTGTCGTTGATGTATTTGCGGGCTTCCACCTCCTTGAAGTTCACGCCATCGTCGGAGTCAATATAACCTTCGCGGCGGGCAGCAACGGGAAAGTCAAAGAACAGCCACAACGAAGTGAAATTGAGGAAAGGCATGTCGACAATCTGTTGCCAGTGGCTCTCGTGCATGAAGTTGCCGTACTCTTCGAAGTGCTTGGCGTTGTCCTTGCGCAGATAGGCCTGATCAGTCGACGAGGAGTGGCAGAAAGGATTGATGCCCGCGCCGTACTCCGCCACATTGGTCACGCCCATACGGTCGTGGATGGAGCTCATCTGACGTCCGAACTCCTCGGTCTTGCCCACGTTGTGATACCAGCCGTTGTAGAGGTTCTCGGAGTGATAGTCGGTGTGGATCTGCGCATAGCCTTCACGGTAGAACTGGCTGTCGTCGGTCAAGCCAATTCTGCGGTAGGGGTCGAGTCCACGCGCCAAGTCGTAGAGGCGGTTGGTTTCCTCCACCACGCGCGGCAGGTCAATCTTGCCTTGGAAAGCGTCGCTGTTGCCCCAGGCGTCCACCTCGTTCCACATGCCCCAGAAGAAGATGGCGGGATGGTTGTAGAGATTGCTTATCATTTCCGTCATCTGCTGCCGTATAACTTCAAAGTAGCGCGGTGTGGCTTTCACTCCGCATATATTGACCCATGGTATTTCGGTCTGCACCACGACGCCCAGCGAGTCGCACAAACGGTAAACGTAGTCGTTGTGAGGATAGTGGGCCAAGCGCAGGAAATTGCACCCCAGTTCCTTCACCATCCCATAGTCACGGTCGAAGTCCTCTTTCAGCACGGCCGAAGCCCGTCCGTCCATGTCTTGATGCATACACACGCCACGCAAGGGGTAGTGGCGGCCGTTGAGGTAGAAACCCTCGTTGCGGCGCATTTCATAATGGCGGAAGCCCACTTTTGTCTCGGCGCGGTCGAGTTCTTTACCGCCCTGTTTGTCGTAAAGCGTCATCGTGGCCGTATAGAGATAGGGGTCGTCGAGGCCGTCCCACAGGTGGGGTGAGCGGAGCGTGAGGTTTTCCTCGACCACGCATTCTTGGCCGGCGGCCAGCGCAGACGTGCGTCCCGTTTCGGCCACCGTCCGTCCGGAAGCGTCTGAGAGACGCGTGACCACGTAGAACTGTTTCAGCTTCGTCCCGTCGTTGCAAACGGTAGTGGTCACCTTGGCCGTGGCCATGTCGCGTGTCACTACGGGAGTGCTCACGTGCATACGGTAGAGGCCGTGAGTGAGCGGAGAGAAGTAAACATCGTTCATACGGAGCAGGAACGCCGGATTATGCAAGCCGTTGTTCATGTTGAAGTCGGCGGAAACAGGGATGACGTCGGGGTCCATCTTATTGTTGCACATCACCTCGATGACGTTCTCGCCGGCGCGCAACTGTCCCTTGAGGGGTACTGCAAAAGCCGTATAGCCTCCGTCGTGATGTTTCAGCATACGGCCGTTCACCGTGACTTCGGCCGTCTGGGCCGCCCCTTCAAGAAGCAAAAAGTGGGGCTGAAGCGCCGCACGCTTGTCAAGGACCAACGTCCGTTTGTAATAGGTTTTGTCACGGTAATACTTAAACGAATGGCCGTCGACGGCATTGCAAGAATGGGGCACGCTGACCGTTTCCCACGTCACGCGGTCCTTGCTGAACTGCCATTCCTTCAATTCCGTCTGGCGGCAACCCAACCGCTGCGCCACAGCCGGCAGTCCCACACTCATCATCAGGCACACAAGCGCTGCCTTCACATCCCATCTGTATTCCATACGTTTCATTTTATTTGTTTCACTTGGTTCGAGCCACAAAAGCCCTGTCACGAGACCGCAACGGGTTTCAATTTGTAAAGTTAGTGCTTTTCAGTGAAACCACCTACTTTTCGCGCCGGTTTTCAGAAGCGCGTCTCAAAAAATACAGGCGGCGTCTCAAAAGTTAGAAGCGGCGTCTCAAAAATTTGAAACGCCGCTTCTGATGCCGGAGGTCAATCCATCCCCCCTTATTCTCATTTTGCTGAAATCGCCCGTATCACCTCTTCCACGGTAAGGCTCTGCTGTTCGCCGGTCTGCATGTTTTTCAGTGAGACAGTGCCTTGCTGCATCTCGTTTTCTCCGACGAGGGCGACAAACGGAATGGCCTGGGCGTTGGCGTAAGACATCTGTTTCTTCATCTTGACACTGTCGGGATAGACTTCCGTGCGGATGCCGGCCTGGCGCAGCTGTGTGGCCAAACGCAGGCAATGGGCGGCCTCTCGCTCGCCAAAGTTGATGAAGAGCAGTTGCACGCCGGTAGTGGCGTCCTGCGGGTAGAGGTCGAGCTGGTTGAGCACATCGAAGATGCGGTCAGCACCGAAGGAGATGCCTACGCCGCTCAGGCCGGGCAGGCCGAAGATGCCGGTAAGGTTGTCGTAGCGGCCGCCGCCGGTGATGGAGCCAATCTGCACGTCAAGGGCCTTGACCTCGAAGATGCAACCCGTATAGTAGTTGAGACCGCGGGCCAGGGTGAGGTCTAACTCCACCTCATTGGTTGTACCGAGCTCAGCCAAGGTGTTGAGCACAAAGGCACACTCGTCAATGCCCTTCAGACCCGTTTCGTTATCCTTGAGCATGGCGCGGATGGCTGAGAGGCGCTCTGTGGTGCTGCCTTGAATCTCGAAGAGGGGCTGCAGGCGGGCAATGCCTTCGGCGGAGATGCCGGCCTCGGCCAGTTCGGCACGCACATTGTCGATGCCAATCTTGTCAAGTTTGTCAATGGCAGTGGTTATCTCTACAATCTTGTCCGGATGACCGATGTACTCGGCCATGCCGGTAAGGATTTTTCGGTTATTGATTTTGATGCAGACACGGATGCCGAACTTGCGGAACACGGTATCGACAATCTGCATGAGTTCCACTTCGTTGAGCAACGAGTCGCTGCCTACGACATCGGCGTCGCACTGATAGAACTCGCGGTAACGGCCTTTCTGCGGCCGGTCGGCACGCCAGACGGGCTGAATCTGGTAACGTTTGAAAGGCAGTTGCAACTCTTCACGATGCTGCACCACATAGCGGGCGAAGGGCACCGTGAGGTCGTAGCGCAGGCCTTTCTCACACAGGCGGGCGGCCAGGCGGTTGGTGTCGCCGGCAAGGTCGTCGCTGCTGACACCGGCCATGTAGTTTCCCGAATTGAGGATTTTGAAAAGCAGTTTGTCACCCTCTTCGCCATACTTGCCCATGAGGGTGGAAAGGTTTTCCATCGACGGAGTCTCTATCTGACGGAAGCCGTAGAGAGCATAGACCTCGCGGATGGTGTCGAAAATGTAGTTGCGCTTGGCCATCTCCAGCGGGGAGAAGTCGCGCGTGCCTTTGGGTATTCCGGGTTTGTTCATATTTACGGTCGGACTATTGTTTCTTTTTCAATGAAAGGGCAAGGGCAGCCAAGAAACCGAGCACCAGCAGGGCGATTGCGATGTAAGCAATGGTCTCCGTCATCTTGACACTGGCGGGCTTGAACGCCATGGCTATCTGGTGCTCGCCGGCAGGAACGCGGGCGGCCCGGAGGACGTAGTTGGCACGGGCCAGCGGCAGGGGCTGGCCGTCGAGAGTGGCGGTCCAACCGGGATAGTAGATTTCAGAGAACACCACCACACCGCCGGCAGGAGAGTTGACGGTGTAGTGAAGTTCGTTGGCATCATACTGCGTCAGCGTGACCGAACTTAGGGTATCGGTGGCCTCGGCGGCGCCCAACGTTTCCTTGAACTGCATGTCAGCCACGGCAGCACGTTTGGTGTCGAGTTGCTGCAAAGCCGCCATCTCGTCGTTGGGCGTGGCGACGTATTGAAGTGTGTCAACAAACCAGGCGTTGCCGTTTGCTGCCGGATTCTGCACAGGTATCTGCTGGCCGTCGCGGCTGCCGAAAATGTAATAGCGGGTGTTGAGCATGTTGATGACAGGACAAATGGAATCAAGCTCCGTCGCCTGGAAGTTGCCGCCCACCTGGCCGACGTAGGCCATGAGTTTCTGCATTTCGGGAGCCAGACACTCGCTGATGAGATCCTGGTAACGGCCGAGTTTGGCGGCATGGTAACCGCCCACGCTCTTATGCCAATAGCTGGTTTCATTCTCGTTGAACGTGTTACGGGCCAAGTTCAACACACGGTAATCCAACGTGGTGTCCTGAAGAATCATCTCGTCGGCCGGCGTTTTAGCAAAACCCGTCAGGTTCTGCTGCGGCTCCACAAAATTGTCATCGTTGAGGTAGCGTTTGTTCACCAGCCACATGTCGCCCAGACATAGCACGACAATGAGCACCACTGTCGGCGTGGCTTTGAGAACTTTGTACTTATAGAGCAACAGGAGGGCCAGACCAACGGCCACAATAAAGAAGCTGCGCCAGGCATCGCTCACGAAAATGGCGCGGCGCATTTCACTAAGGTTCGAGGTGATGGCCTGGTACACACCAGACTGGTCGGCAAACACCTGAGCCAACTGTGCAGACTCGTTTGCAGACAAATAGGAGGGGAAGAACAGTGTGGGCATCAGGGCAAAGAGCAAAGCGAATCCGCCCGTCAGACCGAAGCTGGCGTAGAGGGCCCATACCTTTTCCTTTAATATCTGGGGTTCCTGCAACACTTTGGCCAAAGCCATAATGGCAAGCAATGGAATGGTGAACTCGGCAATGACCAGAATGGATGACACGGTGCGGAACTTGTTGTAAAAGGGCACATGGTCAATGAAGAATTCAGTCAATCCCATATAGTTGTGTCCCCACGAAAGCAAGATGGAAAGCACGGTGGCTGCTAACAGCGCCCACTTCATCGGACCTTTCACTATGAACAGGCCGAGGAAGAAGAGCATGAGCACAAAAGCACCCACATAGACCGGGCCTGACGTTCCCGGCTGGTCGCCCCAATACTGGCCTATCTGCTGATAGATTTGCTGATACTGCGGGTCGGCCTTCTCCATGGCTGTTTCGTTGGCAGCGATAGGTACAGAGGCACCACCTTTGACATTGGGCACGAGCAGCGTCCACGTTTCACCGATGCCATAGCTCCACTGCGTGATATACGCCTTGTCGAGCCCGTCCTTCTGAGGTGCATCGGCCGTGGCCAGCGTTGCCTTGCCTCGCATGGACTCCTTGCTGTACTCATAGGTGTGGTACAGGTTAGAGAGGTTGGCGGCACAGGCAATGACGGCAGCCACCAACAGGGTAAGCGTACCTTTCAGGAAGCGGCCCATCGTCTTCTCACGAATGGATTGGACGAGGTATGCGGCAAACATCAGTCCCATCACGAAGAGGAAGTAGTAGGTCATCTGCAAGTGGTTCGACAATATCTGGAAGGCCAGGAACAAGGCTGTCACTGCCCCGCCCCACAGGTATTTGCCACGGTAGCAAAGCACCATTCCCGCAATGGTGGGCGGAATGAAGGCCAGCGTGAGCACTTTCCAGATGTGTCCGGCGGCAATGATGATAAAGAAATAAGAGGAGAAGGCCCAGACTATGGCACCCAGGACCGAAAGCCACGGGCGGAAGTTGAAGGCGCGCATGAGGATGTAGAATCCCAACAGAAGGATGAACACATACATCAGGGCACCGGTCGTACCGACTTCATAGACTGTGCGGAACACATCGAGCAGACTGCGCGAGCCGTAGCTGGGAGCTATCTGGTAGGTGGGCATGCCGCTGAAGAGCGCATTGGTCCAGCGGGTGGTCTCGCCGGTGCGTTCGCCATATTGCGCTATTTCCTGACCGGCACCGATGCCGCCGGTGTTGTCGTGGCCGGAAAGCACCAGGCCTTCGCTCACGGGAGTGAAGAAATAGACCAGCGACAGCAACATAAAACCGATGACGGCCGCTGCATCGGGACCGACTTTTCTCAAAATTTCTTTCATGTTTTTTCTTTTAATGGAGTGCCCGACCTTTCGGGGCACCCTGTTTTTATTAATAACGGTAATTATCTGCTTTGAACGGCCCTTCGGGGCTCACGCCAATGTATTCGGCCTGAGCCGGGGTGAGTTTTGTCAGATGGGCTCCCACACCGGCCAAATGCAGGCGGGCCACCTCTTCGTCCAACTGTTTGGGCAGCACATAAACGCCCGTTTCGTAGCGGTTGGTGAAGAGTTCAATCTGGGCCAGCGTCTGGTTGGTAAACGAGTTACTCATCACGAAGCTGGGGTGACCTGTGGCACAGCCCA
>JAGAYH010000006.1 GCA_017940565.1 Bacteroidaceae bacterium
ATATCTCTCCAAACTTACCATGAGCAATCTTGCTCTTAATCTTGTTAACTACAGCGTCTTGCATATAGATATTGGTTTGATTTTGGTCGGAATGATTGCAAATATTTCCGTCCGCAAAGATACTATTTTTCTTTCAATCAACAATGTATTTTCCCTTGAAATTAAGTTTTCTTGGCTGAAAAAGGCGAGTTTGTTATCATTTGAACTATATCTCCATAAGATTTTGTTTGTCGTTTCCACATTTTGAAACCATATTATGTTCTCAAAAATGAAATGTAGCCAAATTAAACGAATCATTGCACATTCGATTACTTTTTGTGGTTTTACAAAGTTAAAAGTGTTAAATCTTCAACTTTTTATAGCTCATAGAATCTACGGCTTCACTTTTCTACCGTTTAACACGTAATTTATTGATATAAAATGAAATACAAATACTCAGAATGTTATAATGTAACGAAGCTGTCATTAAATAGTTCTTTAGATAGTATCGGAAATGAAGCTTTTGTATCATGTGGTGCCATAACAGAAGTTATCATCCCGGATAATGTCTCTTTTTTGGGCAGTCATGCCTTTTCATACTGCAAAAACCTGGAAAGAGTTGTTATAGGCAACCAGATAGAGACGCTGAATGAATGTTTATTTCTACTGTGTGAGAACCTAAAGCATGTCACCGTTGGAAGTTCCGTTACAGAAATTAAAGGAAGTGCTTTCCAAAAATGTATCGGTTTGGAAGAAATAGAGATACCTGCTTCTGTGAATGTTCTCGGTAATGCTGCTTTTAAAGATTGCCGGTTGTTAAGAAAAATCTCATTTAAGAAAGGACCAACGACAATAGGAATGGAAACCTTCTGCAATTGCAAATCTCTTGAAGAAATAGTACTGCCCAATACCGTAGATTCAATAGATTGCTTAGCTTTCGATTCATGCAGTAATCTTAAACGGATAGTTCTTTCAGAACCCCTCAATAAAATATGCTATCTAGCTTTTGAGGCTTGTGAGAACTTATCCAGCATAACGATACCTGCGTCATTGAAAGAAATACAATTGGCGGCTTTTGAAAATTGTAATAAGATAAAAGATATTTATAACTATTCTATAGAACCGCAAGTGATAGAAGAAGGTGTTTTCACTGATTATTCTGCAGTCCTTCATGTGCCCAAAGGGACGTTATCTTTATACGAGTCATCGGATTGTTGGAAAAACTTTATCATAAAGGATGACATTGAGATTGAGGGAATCCGTTCAATTAACAATGAAGAATTAGAGAAGAATAATGCTATCTACGACCTGCAAGGCCGCAGGGTAGCGCATCCCAAGCAGGGGGAAATCTACATCCAGAAGGGTAAGAAGGTAAAGAAGTAAGCCCGTCCAACTCCCCTGATGGGGTAAGAGTGAATATTAACCAGCGGTGCGTCCTGTATTTAGGACGCACCGCTGTTGTACACTGCCGGGAGGAGATTATGTAAAGTTTTTTACCATAAATCCGGCGGTTTTGTAACAGGCTGATTTTCATCGGCTCTCAGATGTTCTGAAACAGAAGCGGCGTTTCGTCATTTTGAAACGCCGTTTCTGCGCGCCGAAGTCCCACTTGTGAATGCCGAAATCGGGCCTCCTTCTACCGGTTGTCAAAAATTTTTGGAATTTCCGAGGGGCAACGTAGCGGAGCAAAAGCAGCGCAGCGAAAGTAATGAAATGAAAGTTATGGGGCGGGCTCTCGCACGCCCCTACAAACGTAGCGCAACGACCATCAGATGAGCGTGAGAATTTTTAAGATGCCAATGAGGCTGCGAATGTTGCTCACCCAATAGTACTCTTGCAGATCTCTAATTTTGGCACGTATGGTATGGGGCGATAGAAAAACCCGGTCGGCCATCTTCTCCACAGGGACGCCTTGGGAGGACAGGACGAGTATGTGGCGTTCATCTTGGGTTAGTTCCCGCAGTGTGAAGGGGGTTCCCCATTGGCCGGAGAGAGGGTTGTAACGCACCATTTCTCTTCGTTGCCTATGGTAGAACAGGCGGGTCTCGGCATTGGTGTCGTGGGAATCGACCATTTTCAACAGGGCCATGGCCACTTGGCCGGAACGTGAGAAGAGGAGGGGCACCATTTTTATCATCACGGCGGGAGGCGCTTTCATATCGTCCTTTCCGGTGGAAATGGAATAGATGACCTCCCACTCACGACGCTCTGGCTCCGCGAGACCGGCATAGCGGTCGAGCACCGAAGCGCGGAAGTTGAGGAAGCGTTCATAATAATCGGTGTCTATCACGTAACGGGTATTCAGATGGCGGAGGGCAACGTCGGACTGCTCGCTATAGACATAGGTGGGGCTGGAGGAATGGATGAGTTGCTGGCTGACATAGTCGAAAACCATGTAGTAGGCGTCGTCGAGCTGCTGCACCTGTTTCAACAGACGGACGGAGCGCCGCACACTGAGGTAGGCATCCCAATCGACGGCTTCGAAAGGGATCTTGTAGGGGAAATAGTAGCGCACTTGTTTCATAACGCGGTGTTTGAGTTTTCAAAGTTAATCTTTTTTACTGAAACGGAAGCTTTTTAATTCCAATTTATAGGGCAATATTCGTCTATTCGTCGTTTGCGGCGGAGGACATGTGGTTTTTTGAAAAATTTAGCGCGCTTTTTGATACGTCGAACTGACAAATTACGTATATTTGTGCCTGATTTGGTCACGAATTGCCAACTGCGGTGATGAAAACGCCGATGGACACAGGCAATGAGGGCAAATGTGAGAGTAGGACGAAACTATCAAACCAAAAACTAAAACTATAAAACTATGATTATTGGTATTCCAAAGGAAATCATGCACGACGAAGCGCGTGTAGCAGCCACGCCGGAAACGGTGGCGAAGTTTGTGAAAGACGGTTTTCAAGTGTTGGTGGAAAAGTCGGCCGGCGACGGTGCGCTCTACCACGACGAAGACTACGCCGCAGCCGGTGCGCGCCTGATGGACGACCCCGAGACAATCTATAACGAGGCCGACATGATATTGAAAGTGAAAGAACCGCTGTTTAACGAACAGAAGGGCAAGCACGAGGTGGACATGATGCACAAGGGCCAGTACCTCATCACGTTCATCCACCCGGCCTCGCCGGTGAACCACGAGATGGTGAAGCGGCTGACGGCCCAGGGCGTGACGGCCTTCACGCTGGACTGCATTCCCCGCATCTCGCGCGCCCAGAACATGGACGCGCTGACGTCGATGAGCACCTGCGCCGGCTACAAGGGCATCCTGATGGCCGCCAGCCGTCTGACGACGTTCATGCCGCAGATGTTCACCGCCGTGGGCCAGATTAAGCCGGCCAAGGTGATGGTTATCGGCGTGGGCGTGGCCGGTCTGCAAGCGCTGGCCACGGCGAAGCGCCTGGGCGCCATCACGTATGCCGCCGACATCCGTCCGATGGCTTCGGAGAACGCCGGCAGCCTGGGCGCCAAGGTGGTGGACACCACCGTTCCCCCCGAACTGGCCATCGGCGAGGGCGGCTATGCCAAGCGCCTGCCCGCCGACGTGCTTATCCAGGAGCAGGAGGCCCTGAACGAGACCATCAAGGAGATGGACATCGTGTTCTGCTCGGCCCTCATACCGGGCAAGATTGCGCCAATCATCATCACGGAAGAGATGGTGAAGGGCATGAAGCGCGGCTCCGTCATCGTGGACATCTCCATCGACCAGGGCGGCAACTGCGAACTGACGCCGAAGGGCGACATCGAGGTGAAGCACGGCGTGACGCTCATCGGCGTGAAGAACATTCCGGGCCTGCTGCCCACAAGCTCCACGTGGATGTTTGCCAACAACCTCTACAACCTGGTCAGCTTCCTGGTGAAGGACGGCAAGGTGGTGGTGGACCGCTCGGACGAAATCATTGCCAAGAGCCTGGTGTGCATCGACGGCGAACTGGTGCATGCCGGTGCCCGCGAGGCCATGGGCCTGGCTTAACGCTGACGACCCTATGATATCACCTGTCATACTGTTACTGGTGTTTGTGGTGTGCACCGTGGCGGGCTACTTCATCATCAAGCATGTGCCCAGCCTGCTGCACACCCCGCTGATGTCGGGCATGAACGCCCTGTCGGGCGTGACCATCGTGGGTGCCCTGGCCGCCACCGCCGTGGCGCTGACCGCCGGCGAGGGCTGGCCGGCCACGGCAGCGGGCTGGCTGGCCGTGGTGCTGGCCGCCGTCAACGTGTTCGGCGGCTTCGGCGTGACCCACCGCATGCTCATGATGTTTAACAAGAAGAAAAAGTAGCGCCATGACAAGCCTTCAGATTATTATCAGCGCCGTGCTGAGCCTGGCCGTGCTGGCAGGCATCGCCATGATGAGCCGTGTGAAAACGGCCGTGGCGGGCAATCTGCTCTCGGCCCTGGCCCTGCTTGTGGGCGTGGTGGTGACGCTCTGCTGGAACGTGGAGACCATGACGCTGCCGACGCTGCTCCCGGCCATTGCCGTGGGCGGACTGGCGGGCGGCTGGATGGCCGTGCGCGTGAAGATGATACAGATGCCGCAGACGGTGGCCCTCTTCAACGGCCTGGGCGGCGGCGCCTCGGCGCTGGTGGGCATTCTCACCGCCGCCAATGCCGACGCCGGGGCCGACTACGCCCTGTTCGTGCGCTTCACGGCGATGCTGGCCATTGCCGTGGGCACCATCACCCTCGTGGGCAGTCTGGTGGCCGCAGGCAAACTGCACCGCGTGCTCAACCAGCGGCCGGTGGTGCTCCCCTCCCACTCCGTGCTCACCGTGGTGTGGCTCGTGCTCACCGTGGCGGCCATCGGGCTGGGCACATGGTGCGACGACGGCCAGATGACGCGTCCCATCGTGCTCTGCGTGCTCAACGCCACGCTGTTCGGCCTCTTCTTCTCCCTCAGGGTGGGAGGCGCCGACATGCCTATCACCATTTCGCTGCTTAACTCGCTCTCGGGCGTGGCCGGCGCCATCGCCGGCATGGCCATCAGCGACATCTTCCTGGTGGCCGTGGGAGGCATCGTGGGCGCCTCGGGACTGCTGCTGACGCAGATTATGTGCCGCGCCATGAACCGCAGCCTCATGAGCATCCTGACCGGAACGGTACGCAAACCGGCGGCGAAACAACCTTTAGTGACTGACAACAACGGTAACGAACAATTAGTAAAACGCATTATGGATTTAGAAAAGAAAATACAGGAACTGGAAGAGATGGTGAAGAACCTGGAAGGCCGCGTCAAGACGCTCACCGCCCAGGTCGATGCCGCCGAGCAGCAGCCGGCGGCCACGGAAGCGAAAGACCCCGTGGCCACAGCCCTGGCCCAGGCCAAGGACGTCATCATCGTGCCGGGCTACGGCATGGCACTGGCACAGGCCCAGCACCAGGTGAAGCAACTGGCCGACAAACTGACGGCGAAGGGAGCCACCGTGCGCTACGCCATCCACCCCGTGGCCGGACGCATGCCGGGCCACATGAACGTGCTGCTGGCCGAAGCCGACGTGTCGTATGAGGACCTCTACGAGATGGAAGCCATCAACGACGACTTTGCCAAGACCGACCTGGCCATCGTCATCGGCGCCAACGACGTGCTCAACCCTGCCGCACGCAACGCCGAGGGCACGCCCATCTACGGCATGCCCGTGCTCAACGTGGACCAGGCCCCGCAGGTGATCATCTGCAACTACGACCTCAAGCCGGGCTACGCCGGTGTGGAGAACCCGCTCTACCACAAGACCGCCGGCGTCTATCTGGAACTGGGCGACGCCAAGGAGACCCTGCAACGCCTCATCGGCCTGTTCTGAACATGACTACACGCCAGAAAACGAAGGCGGCGTCTTTGTAAAAACAAGACGGCGCCTCGAAAAAACAAAACGGCGCCTCGAAAATTCGAGGCGCCGTTTCTGTATCCGGAATAAAAAAATCATTCCCCGAACGTCTTGGCCAGGCCGCCTTCGCTGGTTTCCTTGTAGAGCGAGGGAAGGTCGTGGCCGGTCTGCTTCATCACTTCCACCACGCGGTCGAACGACACGCTGTGATGGCCGTCGGTGAAGGACGAATAGAGGTTGGAGTCGAGGGCGCGCAGGGCGGCGTAGGCGTTGCGTTCGATACAGGGTATCTGCACCAGACCGCAGACGGGGTCGCACGTCATGCCCAAATGGTGCTCCAGGCCCATTTCGGCTGCATATTCTATCTGGGTGAGGCTACCGCCGAAGAGCTGGCTGGCGGCGGCACTGGCCATGGCGCAGGCCACGCCCACCTCGCCCTGGCAACCGACCTCGGCGCCGCTGATGGAGGCGTTCTCCTTGACCACATTGCCGAAGAGGCCGGCCGTGGCCAGAGCACGCAAGATGCGCACGTCCATGAAGTCTTTGGTGTTGTGCAGGTGATAGAGCACGGCGGGCAGCACGCCACAGGAGCCGCAGGTGGGCGCAGTGACGATGATGTGACCCGAAGCGTTTTCCTCGGCTACAGACAAGGCGTAGGCAAAGGTGAGGCCCTGCGACTCGAGCGAGGGTTTCAAGCCTTTGGCCTTGACGTAAAACTTGGTGGCCTTGCGCTGCAGATGGAGCGGACCGGGCAAGACTTCCTCCTCGGCCAGGCCGCGGCGGATGGCTTCCTGCATGGTTTGCCACACCTCGGCCAGGTAATCCCACAGTTCCGGCCCCTCGCACTGTTGCACGTACTCCCAGTAGTGCAGGCCGTGCTCGGTGCAATAGTTCATGATGGCCGTCATGGTGGTGTGGGGATAAATGTCGGGATTGCTGCTGTTGACGAGAAAGCGGGGCTCGTCTTCCTTGAGCGAACCGCCGCCCACGCTGTAGGCCGTCCAGCGGTCCAGCTCGCGGTCGTCGCTGCCGTAGGCTACAATGAGCAGGGCGTTGGGGTGGCGCGGAAGGAAGGTCTTCGGCTCCCACCGGAAGGAAACTCCGACACCGGCCTTCTGGCAGACGCCTTCGATGGCCTTGTCGGTGAGGTGGCCCCGCCCCGTGGCGGCCAGACTGCCGTAGAGCGTCACTTCCAGACGGTGGGATTGGGGAACATTCTCCAAAAAGATTTCCACGGCACGCGAGGGGCCCATGGTGTGGCTCGACGAGGGACCGTGGCCAATTTTGTAGATTTCTTTGATTGTTTTCATCAGACAAAACATCCACAGACAACGGGGAAAAGCCCCCTGTATTGTCTGTGGATGGTATTAAGGTAAATGATTAGGCTTCTTTATTCAATGGTTTGCGGAGCAAGAGGTAAACGATGATGGCAACCACCATTCCGTTCACTGCGGGCAACGAGTTGGAGAGGAAGTCCACGTGAACGCCCGGAATCTTGTCGGCACCGATGAGGGCCACGATAGTGCCCAGTGCCCATGCGATGACGGCAGCCCAGTTGACAGCCTTGAACTTCATTTTCTCCAGAGGCTTGTATTCGCCGCTGTTGCAGAGCAGGTAGTCCACAATGAGGATGGCGCCTACGGGCGGAATGAAGGTGTTGAGGATATTGAGCCAGCCCACGAAGTTGTTGTTAAGCCAAATGGCGGCCAGCGTACCCAGGGCACCGTTGAAGAGCACTACGTAGCGCTTGGGCAGCTTGGTGATGTTGGCCAGGCCGAGACCGGAGGTGTAGAGCGCATTGTCATTGGTAGTCCAGATGTTCAGACCGAGCACGATGACACCGGCCAGGAGCAGACCTTGGGCGATAAGCACCTCGGAGATGTCGGGGATGTTCCAAACCATGGCACCGATGGCACCGAAGGCAATCATGATGGAGTTACCGATGAAGAAGGCCATCACCGTGGTGCTCACACCAATTTTGGTGGATTTGGAGTAGCGGGCAAAGTCGGGTGTACACGTTCCGCCGCTGATGAAGGAACCGATTGCCATGGAGATGGCCGTAATCATGGTGATTTCCTTGCCGGCATCGGGAATGTAGCTGGTCAGGAGCTCCATGCCGTTGCCACCCTTGTCCACGAAGAGGGCCTGCCAAGCGGAATAGAAGCCCAGCACGGCGATGGCGGGCACTGCTACGATGCTGATGATGCGCAGGGCCTTGATGCCCCAATAGGCCGTGGAGGTCATGACGGCACCGGAGATGATGACGATGGTCCACAACAGGCGGTCGCCTTCGGCAAACCATGAACCGTCGGCCAGCAAGGGCTTCACGGCAGCTACCGTAGGCAGAGCAAACATGGCTATACCCACACCGAACCAACCGATCTGCGTGATGGCGAGTACGGCAGAGGGAATGTAGGAGCCTTTGCTGCCGAATGCGTAGTGGGAGAGCAGGTGTATGCTCAGCTGAGTGCGCGATGCGGCGTAGGCCAACAGACCCGTGTAAACGCCGAGGAAGAGATTACCGACCAGAAGGGCGATAATGAATTTCTGCAGAGTAAGGCCCGTACCCATGGCTGCACCGGTAAACATACTGGCGCTAAAGAAGGTGAAGCCCATCATGATGACAAACATCGACCAGAAGCCGCGTCTGTGTTCTGCCGGGATGCTTTGCTGTTCAAAGTCGCGGCTTTGCTGCTTTTGTTCTTTCATAAACGTTTTTAATTAAGATTGAGTAACTATTTGAGAGAATTATTTTCTGTTTTCACCCGCGGTTGAAGGTGCGCTCCATCTTGTCTATCTGCTCCACGCAGAGAGCCTGCAGGTCCACCTGCCCGAAGCGCGAGGCGTCGAGCTCGGGGAAGCGCTCCTTGAGCAGGGTCTCAAAGGTGAATGCGCCGTGCGCCAGGTCGAGCGTCTGCCGCCAGTAGTCTATCACGTCGTCAACGTATTCGGGAATCCAGAAAGCCCGCGAGCCGGCGTCGTAGATGATACAGCGCTCCAGCGGATACGACGGCGCTTCATACTGCGACTCCACAAATTCGGGAGCCATCAGAGCCTCGTAGCGCAGCAGGTCGGTACCCGTCAGGCGGATGGTCAGCCGCGTGTTGAGGTCGGGCACGGTGAAGCGGCCTTCGAAGTAGATGACGTAAGTCTGCTCATAGTCGGGGAAGAGTTGGCGGCACTTGGTGTCGATTTCCCTGAAAATCTGTTCGGCTTTCACACCGCCGTAGGTGAAAAAGACGATGTTCCTCAACTGGCAGTGCTGGTCCACGGCCGCTTTCACGATTTCGTTCATGCCGAAGGCCAGGCTGGTGCCGGTGGCCACCACGTCGCCCATGACGAGCGAGGTCTGGGTGGGGAAGTATATCTTTTTGTATCCTTTCTCTGTGATGTGCCATGACTCGGAATCCTGGTCGTCGCGGGCACGCTGGGCACTGATGAAACTGGTGTTGTGGCGTGTCCAGCCGTAGGCATCGGCCAGGGCTTCGCGCAGCCCGAAGTTGAGTGCACCGCGCAGGATGTTGAGCACCACGGTTTCGCGCTCTTTCAGTCCGAAGCTGAAACTGCCCAACACGTGCTGACAAGCCGTCTGCAGGCGACGGGTATAATCTATGCCGGCCACGGTGGGGTCGTTCGATATGGCTCGCGTCTGCGGTGTGCTGGCAATAAAACGGCGGCAATGCACTTCTTCCGCACGGTCTGTTGCGGAAGTATCTCCCGGAATCAGTTCGTAAAGCGACAACTGACTGTCCTTTACGAGTTCTTTCAATTGGTCTTTCATGAAAAAACTACAGATTTAGTCTATCCGGGTTACAAAGATACACATTATTTAATAGTATTCTCTGTCCTCAGAGCCTTTTTTTTCAAAAAATTTTCATCGCCCTGTTTTTTGCCTGCCGCCACCGGCATGAAACAGCGGCAGGCGGCACCCTCTTCTCTTTTTGAGGATGCCGCCTGCAACGGTCTGTCAGCAATATGCCTCAGGCCTGTTTTTCGAAGCAGTGCCGTATGGCGTCGGCGGTCTGCTGCATCTCCTGGGCGGTCAATTCCACCTTGGGGCCGCCGAAGCGCACGTCGCTTTCCTTGTCAATGGGGATAAGATGGATGTGGGCATGGTCCACTTCCAGCCCCAGCACCACTTGGGCCACCTTGCGGCAGGGGAAAGCCTGGCGGATGGCCTGGGCCACGTGCTTGGCAAACACCTGCATGCGGCCTATCTCCTCGTCGGTAAGGTCGAAGAAATAGTCCACTTCGCGCTTGGGCACCACCAGGGTGTGGCCTTGCTTCACCGGATTGATGTCGAGGAAGGCATAGAACTCCTCGTTTTCAGCGCAGCGGTAGCTGGGTATCTCGCCGCGCACGATGCGTGTGAACAGGGTAGCCATGGTCTTAGTCGAAGGTGATGTTCAGTATCTTCAGTTCCATAGTGCCGTTGGGAACGGTCACGCTCACGGTCTCGCCCACCTTCTTGCCCAGCAGTCCCTGGGCAATGGGTGTCTGCGACGAAATCTTACCCTTGCGCAGGTCGGCTTCGCTCTCCGACACGATGGTGTACTTCATCTTCATGCCCGTGCGCACGTTTTCCATCTCCACCGTCGAGAGTATCTGCACGCTGTCCTTGGCCAGTCGGCTGGTGTCGATGATTTTGGCCTCGGCCAGGGTAGCCTTCAGTTTGTTGATTTTCATTTCGAGCATGGCCTGCGCCTCCTTGGCGGCCTCATACTCGCTGTTTTCAGACAGGTCGCCCTTGTCGCGGGCTTCGGCGATGGCAGCGGCAGCCGCCTGGCGGTCCACCGTCTCCATCTTTCTGAGTTGGGCCACCATTTGGTCGTAGCCCTCTTGTGACATGTATGCCATAGTTTTCCTTTTTTTATTTGTTCTACGTTAGCGACAAAGAGTGTAAAAAGAAAGAATCCCGATGCGTTCCATCGGAATCCCGCCTGTTTTCACTTCATTTTGTCTTACGGTGCAAAGATAGGGAAAAACTTTGATGACCACCAAATTTTCCCGCCACTTTTTCTGAAAAGCACAGGAAACGGACTTGTCCTTTACCGTTTCATCTGAACCTTCTTCCCTTTCTGAATATAGATTTCGCCCTGTTTGGGGTGCGTTACCCGGCGCCCCTGCAGGTCGTACGTCGGCGCATCGGAATCATTGCTTATGACTTGTAAACTATGAATGCCTTCGGGCGCTATCTTTTCCATTTGCCAATCTTTGCTGTAGATGAGTTCGTCGTTCTCCCATACTTCTATAAGTGTTGATGAACCTATTTCAAAATCAAATGGATGATGTTTCTCAATAGCTCCTATACCATCGATAACAACGAAGTGAAACATTTCACTACCGTTAACCGTCGGACTGATGCCGTTCCAATATTCATATAGAAATCGTGAAACGTCTGATGCTGGATTGGGCTGTTCGTTTGCTTTGAATTGGCAGGTTCCTTGTAAACGGTACGCCATATGACCGCTTGGGGAATAGGAATAGTAGGAATCGGTTATGAGCATATGCTTGAAGGCTTCTGTCCAGTCCTTGTAATACTCGGGGGCAGAAGAAAACTTATACAACTGTTTCTCTCCCGTGTATTCATGATTCTTCTTATTATTGTCCGTGAAATCTTCCCTCTTTTGATATACCGTTCCGTCGGCATCTTCACGAATGGCAGAATAATACTCCGTCGTATCACGGCCGGACTCCATCGTACATTTCTGGTAAAGTTTCTTGTATGCTTTCCCGTCTATGACGGTATCTCCTTTAATGAAATACGTCATGGGACTGGTGCAATACTTCTTTCCTAAGTAATAATGAAAATACCCCATGCCACTTTCATTATACTCTACAATCCATCGCTTACCCTCCACTACAAACGGGCGGTGCTGGGCATGCAGTACTAACGTAAACAAGCATGCCAAAACAAATAAAAATGGTACATTTTTCATGTTCATAACGTTTTACGGGTTATTATTTGTTTCATTTGGTTGGACAATGTCAATTTCAAAGGTGGAACCAAGCGGATTGGTAAATCCGTTCTTGATATACACCCCTTTCTGTGCCTTCAAAGTTACGGTTTATCATATTTACGCTGCAAAGATAATCATTTATTTCAATCAGCCGCATTACCCCCCATTTTAACATTATTTATATTTTAAAGCTCAAATCTTCTTGGTGGAGGCTACACGTCTCCTTATGGAATCGCGTAAATTCCAAAAATTTTTGACAACGGGGAGAAGGAGGCCGGATTTCGGCGTTCACAAGTGGGACTTCGGCGCGCAGAAACGGCGTTTCAAAATGACGAGACGCCGCTTCTGTTTTGACACCTCTGAGAGCCGATGAAAATCAGCGGATTACAAAACCGCCGGATTTGTGGTAAAAAAAATTGACATCTGCATCCCCCTGGCGGGCTACTATAACTGCGCCGGAACGCCCGGTTTCGCTCTGTACGGTTCTCAAATCAGAGGTTCCGGGGCGCTGACAACGCCAATAAAAGCTGAAAATGAGCCACAGGAATGAAAAAAACGGGGTTTTATAGGGCGCCGTCCGTGAAAAAGATGTACCTTTGTGCGCATTTTAGACGTTTTAGAAGTAATAATTTAAGATTTACAAGAAGATGAATGTAATTACAAAGACTGTCCAGCTGCCTGACGGCCGCGTCATCAGCATCGAGACAGGCAAGGTGGCCAAACAGGCCGACGGAAGCGCCGTCCTGCGCCTGAACAACACCGTGTTGCTGGCCACAGTGTGCGCTGCGAAGGACGCAGTGCCGGGAACCGATTTCATGCCGCTGCAGTGCGACTACCGCGAGCAGTATGCCGCTGCCGGACGCTTCCCCGGCGGTTTCACCAAACGTGAAGGCCGCCCCTCGGACTACGAAATCCTGACGAGCCGACTGGTTGACCGCGTGCTCCGTCCGCTGTTCCCAAGCAACTATCACGCTGAAGTATTCGTAAACATCATGCTGCTCAGCGCCGACGGCGTTGACCTGCCCGACGCCCTGGCCGGCTTTGCCGCCTCGGCCGCCCTGGCATGCAGCGACATACCCATCGAAGCCCCCATCGGTGAATGCCGCGTGGCCCGCGTTGACGGAGAGTATGTGGTGAACCCCACCAAGGAACAGCTCGACCGCGCCGACATGGACATTATGGTGGGCGCTACGGCCGAAAACATCATGATGGTGGAAGGCGAAATGAAGGAAGTGTCGGAGCAAGACCTGCTCGGCGCCCTCAAGGCCGCCCACGAAGCCATCAAACCCATGTGCGCCCTGCAGCTGGAACTCTCCAAGGAACTGGGCACCGACGTGAAGCGCACCTACGACCACGAGGTGAACGACGAAGAACTGCGCGAACAGGTGAAGAAGGAATGCTACCAGCCGGCCTACGACATCACCGGCCAGGCCCTGGAGAAGCAGACCCGGCTGGAAGCCTTCGAAAAGGTACGCGAGGACTTCAAGGAGCGCTACGCCGCCGCCCACCCCGAACTGACCCCGGAAGAACTGGAAGAGAAGAATACGCTCGTTGACCGCTACTACCACGACGTGGAACGCGACGCCATGCGCCGCTGCATCCTCGACGAAGGCAAGCGCCTCGACGGCCGCAAGACAACGGAAATACGCCCCATCTGGTGCGAAGTGAGCCCCCTGCCCGTACCCCACGGCTCCGGTCTCTTCACCCGCGGCGAAACACAAAGTCTCACCACCTGCACCCTGGGCACCAAGCTCGACGAGAAGATGGTGGACGACGTGCTCGACCAGAGCTACATGAAATTCCTCCTCCACTACAACTTCCCGCCCTTCTGCACCGGCGAAGCCAAGGCACAACGCAGCGTGGGCCGTCGTGAAATCGGTCACGGCCACCTCGCCTGGCGCGCCCTGAAGGGACAGATACCCGAGGACTTCCCCTACACCGTACGCGTGGTGTCACAGATTCTCGAATCCAACGGTTCCTCATCCATGGCCACCGTATGCGCAGGCACACTGGCCATGATGGATGCCGGCGTGCCCATGAAGAAACCCGTCAGCGGCATCGCCATGGGTCTCATCAAGAACCCCGGTGAAGACAAATATGCCGTACTGAGCGACATCCTCGGCGACGAGGACCACCTGGGCGACATGGACTTCAAGACCACCGGCACGAAGGACGGTCTGACAGCCACCCAGATGGACATCAAGTGCGACGGCCTGAGCTACGAAATTCTTGAAAAGGCCCTCATGCAAGCCAAGGAAGGCCGCGAATATATCCTCGGCAAGCTTACCGAGACCATCAGCGAGCCGCGCGCCGACTTCAAGCCCAATGTGCCGCGCATCGAGATGATCACCATCCCGAAGGAATTCATCGGTGCCGTCATTGGCCCGGGCGGAAAGATCATCCAGGGCATGCAGGAAGAAACCGGCACGACCATTACCATTGACGAAGAAGACGGTGTAGGCAAGGTACAGGTGGCCGCTCCCAACAAGGAGAGCATCGAAGCCGCCCTGGCCAAGATTCGCGCCATCGTGGCCATCCCCGAAGTGGGCGAGGTTTACGACGCCAAGGTAGTGAGCATCATGCCTTACGGTTGCTTCGTTGAGTTCATGCCGGGCCGCGAAGGTCTGCTCCACATCAGCGAAATGGACTGGAAGCGCCTCGAAACGGTTGAGGAAACCGGCGTCAAGGAAGGCGACATTATCAAGGTGAAACTGCTCGAGATTAACGAGAAGACAGGCAAGTTCCGTCTGTCACACCGCGTGCTCATGGAGAAACCCGAAGGCTACGAAGAGCGCCCGCAGCGCCCCCGTGGCGAACGTCCCCAGCGTGGCGACCGTCCGCAGCGTCCCCGCGGCGAGCGCGGCGAACGTCCACACCGCGACTAAACCGACCACACACTGAAACTAAAAATAGGAACGTGAAAGGGCTTCCCGCCATGGGAAGCCCTTTCCGTTATTATAACGTCACAACTGCAGCCCCATCCGCTGCCTGAGCACCACGCGCAGGTCGGCGGCGCCCGTGAACTGCCAGCCCTCCATGCCCACGCGCCGCGCCCCCTCGACATTGTCGCGGTTGTCGTCGATGAACAGCGACTCCCCGGCCTGAAGACCGTAGCGGTCGAGCAGGATGCGGTAAAGACGCTGGTCGGGCTTGGCCACGCCCTCTTCGGCACTGACCACGATGCCGCGGAAATGGCGGAACAGGCTGTGCCCGGCCCTCACCCGGGGAAAGGTCTCCATGGACCAGTTGGTCAGACCGTAGAGCGGCACGCCCAGACGGTCGAGGTCAGCCAGCAACTGCGGCATGCCCTCCACCTCGCCGCCAATCATTTCAAACCAACGGCTCTGATACACGGCGATGGCCTCGGCCCACTCGGGCCACTGCGCCTGCAACTCGGCAACACACTCGCTGAAGGTGCGCCCCAGGTCCATCAGTCCGTTCCAGGCCATCGTGGTGACGTTGGCAAGGAACCAGTCGGCCTGCTCGCGGCTGCCGAAGTAGTCGTCGTAAACGTAGTGAGGATTCCAGTCGAGCAGAACGCCTCCGAAGTCAAACACCAGGTTCCTAATCATGCCTCATGCGTTTCGTCGAGGCGGAACACCAGGCGCTGCACTCCGTCTTGCCAGCGGCTGCTTGTGATACGGAAACGGCCTATCTGGCCCGTACGGGCCACATGCTGCCCGGCACAGAGACACTCGTCGTAGTCGCCCACGTGGACGATGCGCACCGTTTCGCTGGCGTCGTCGGGCAGGCGCGACAGGTCGAAGCGGCCGGCCATGTCGTCCTTGCGGGCATATTCGGTCCACACCTCCACGTCGGCCGTGATGACGGCATTGACGCGGTCTTCCAAGTCACTGATCTGCTCATCGGAGAGCGGTTGGGCCAGATGGTAGTCGAGCTTCGACTTCTTGCGTTCCACATGGCTGGAAAAGGCACGGCCGCAGCCGTAAAGCTTTGACACTGTACCGTTAAGAATATGCTCCGCCGTGTGTGCCGGAGGGTATTCGGCTTTGTTGTGTTCGTTAAGAACGGGTGGCTGTTCCATAAAATAGTTTTGTTTCCGGCTGCGAAGATACGAAAAACCCGCCACCCACGCAGGCCAGAGGCCACGTTTTTCACGGCAGGGACCCGACGGCTGCCGGCGGGAGCCTGCGCGACAGGGCGACGGCCGCAGGACGACCTAACTCCGTTTTCGTCGCGCCTAAATCCGATTTAGCGCCGCCCAAATGGGTTTTCGTTTCTTTGAGTAAAGTTTCTTCCATTCGGCAAAACGGAAAATTGAAAAAAATCCTTTTTCTTTTTTCCACTTTGCACTCACTTATTCGTAACTTTGCAGGAAATTAGAGTTAATGTGCGCTGTTTGCAAATAGGTCGGGCGGCAGAGAGCCGGCGGCCCGGCCGGAAAACGGTACGCAGGAAACGCTTCGGCCGGCTGGTACGGCCTTTACGGTAACAACCAATGGGAACGAAAATGAAACATAGAAAGGCCCGCACGGGCATGAACGTGCTGACCTCGTGCATCAGCACGACGCTGGTACTGGTATTGCTGGGCACAGTGGTGTTTTTTGTGACACTGGCCCACAACTTTTCCAACAGTCTTAAGGAAAACTTCAACGTGTCGCTGCTGCTTGACGACGATGTGACCCAGAAGCAGGCCTACGACCTGCAGACACGGCTGAAGCAGATGCCCTGCACGCGGCTGGTGAACTATGTGTCAAAGGAACGCGCCCTGAAAGAACAGGCCAAGGCTCTGGGCACCGACCCCACGGAATTTATGAAGGAAAACCCGATGCCGGCGGCCTTCGAGGTGTATCTGAAAGCAGAATACGCCACCAACGACAGCCTGAAGCACATCATTCCGCAACTGAAAGCCGACAAGGCGGTGATGGAGGTGGCTTACCCTGAAAACCTCATTGAGAGCCTCAACACCAACATCCGCCGCATCAGCCTGGTGATGCTCATCGTGGCGCTGCTGTTGACCATCGTGTCGTTTGCATTGATCAACAACACCATCCGCCTGGGAGTGCACGCCCAACGCTTCCGCATCTACACCATGACGCTGGTGGGTGCCAACTGGGGCTTCATCCGCCGGCCCTTCATAGCGAAAGCCTTCTGGATTGGGTTCGTCTCGGCCGTGCTGGCCACGGGCGTGCTGGCGGGCGGCATCTACGCCATGACGATGTATGAACCGCAGATGAACGAACTGCTGAACTGGCAAGTGCTGGGGGGAACCTTCGGCGTGGTCTTCCTCTGCGGCATACTGCTCACCCTGCTGTGCGCCTACTTCTCGGTGAACAAGAACCTGAAGATGAGTTACAACAAATTGCACCGCTACTAAAGAACAGAACATAATCCCAAAACATCCATGAATAAACAAAACTTTGCCCTGGGCAAAATCAATTTCATCCTGCTCGCCGTGAGTGCGGCAGTAGTCATCATCGGTTTTATCCTCATGGCCGGCAGCGGCTCGACGGAAGAGGCCTTCAACCCCGACATTTTCAGCGTGCGCCGCACCAAAGTGGCCCCCATGGTATGCCTGGTGGGCTTCTTGAGCATGGTGTTCGCCATCCTCTACCGCCCCAAGAAGGAAACTCCGGCTGACGACACGGAAACACCGGCCAAGAAGTAACGCATGGACTGGTTGCAAGCACTGATTCTGGGTCTCGTGCAGGGACTCACGGAATACCTGCCCGTCAGCAGCAGCGGCCATCTGGCCATCGGAGCGCACATCTTCGGCCTCAACGGCGAGGAAAACCTTACATTCACCGTCGCCGTCCATGTGGCCACGGTGCTGAGCACCCTGGTCATCCTCTGGGGCGAAATCAAGTGGCTCTTCCACGGACTGCTCAAGGGACGCATGAACGACGAGACACGCTACGCGCTGAACATTGTGGTCTCCATGATTCCCGTGGGCATCGTAGGCGTGTTCTTCAAGGACAAGGTGGAACAAGTGTTCGGCTCGGGGCTGGCCATCGTGGGAGCCATGTTGCTGGTGACGGCCTTCCTGCTGGCGTTCTCCTACTACTACCGCCCGCAGTACAAGGCCAAAATCAGCATGCGCGACGCTTTCATCATCGGCATAGCCCAAGCCTGCGCCGTAATGCCGGGACTGTCGCGCTCGGGCAGCACCATTGCCACGGGACTGCTCCTGGGCAATGACAAGGCCAAACTGGCCCAGTTCTCCTTCCTCATGGTCATCCCGCCCATACTGGGCGAGGCCTTGCTCGACATCATCAAGGCAGCACGCCACGGCGCTGAAGCCGCCGTGGGCTCCATCTCAACCGGTGCCCTGGCCATTGGCTTCGCAGCGGCATTCCTGTCGGGTTGCTTCGCCTGCCGGTGGATGATTGACATCGTGAAACGGGGCAAGCTGGTTTACTTCGCCATCTACTGTGCCGCCGTGGGTGTCATCACGCTGCTCTGCTCCTTCTTCTTCTAACCGACAAACGGCATGGTGGACTTCATACAAGGCGAAATTATCCCGTTCTACAAACCCTACACCTGGACCTCGTTCGGCATCGTGGCCCGAGTGCGGTGGATGCTCAGCGAGCATCTGGGACAGCGGGTGAAGGTGGGCCACGCCGGCACGCTCGACCCCCTGGCCACCGGTGTGATGCTGCTATGCACGGGACGTGCCACCAAACGTATTGAAGAACTCCAGCTGCACACCAAGGAATACATCGCCGACCTGAAACTCGGAGCCACCACGGCCAGCTACGACAAGGAGCACCCCGAGAATGCCACCTTCCCCACCGGCCACATCACCCGTGAACTGATGGAAGAAACCCTGAAAAAGTTCG
This sequence comes from Bacteroidaceae bacterium, assembly GCA_017940565.1. Taxonomy (GTDB): domain Bacteria; phylum Bacteroidota; class Bacteroidia; order Bacteroidales; family Bacteroidaceae; genus UBA6382. Next base: position 18,566 of record JAGAYH010000006.1, read on the forward strand.
AAGGCGAGATAGAGCAGGTGCCGCCCGAGTTCTCGGCCTGCAAGGTGGACGGCCACGTGGCCTACAAACTGGCACGCAAGGGCAAGGAGGTAAACCTGAAACCCAAGAAACTCGTCATCGACGAGATTGAACTGCTCCACTTCGAGCCCACGGCCGCCCAGATACGCGTGGTCTGCAGCAAAGGCACCTACATCCGCGCCCTGGCCCGCGACATCGGCCAGGCTCTGGGCAGCGGAGCTTATCTGACGGCCCTGAAGCGCACCCGGGTGGGAGAGGTCACGATAGACCAGTGCCACACCCTGGAAGAGTTTCCGCAGTGGCTGCAGCAGAACGCCAAAAAACAAGAATAACAAAAACCACATCATAATGAAACTGTCTGAATTCAAATTTAGATTACCCGAAGAAAAAATTGCCCTCTATCCCGCCCCTCACCGCGACGAAGGCCGCATGATGGTGCTCCACCGCAAGACGGGCGAGATTGAACACAAGATGTTCAAGGACTTCCTCAACTATTTTGGCAAGGACGATGTCTTCGTGTTCAACGACTCCAAAGTGCTGCCCGCCCGTCTCTACGGCAGCAAGGAGAAGACCGGCGCACGCATCGAAGTGTTCCTGCGCCGCGAGCTCAACGCCGACTTGCGCTACTGGGATGTCATCGTCGACCCGGCCCGCAAGATACGCATCGGCAACAAGCTCTACTTCGGCGAAGACGGCTCCATTGTGGCCGAAGTCATCGACAACACCACCAGCCGCGGGCGCACCCTGCGCTTCCTCTACGACGGCTCACACGAAGAATTCCGCCAACAGCTCTTTGCCCTGGGCGAAGCACCACTTCCCCGTTTCATCAAGCGCGAGACGGAGCCGGAAGACCTGGAGCGCTTCCAGTGCTACTTTGCCAAGAACGAAGGGGCCGTCACCGCGCCCGCCACGGGGCTCCACTTCAGCCGCGAAATGCTGAAGCGCATGGAGATAAACGACATACACAGCGCCTTCATCACCCTTCACTGCGGACTGAGCAACTTCCGCAAGACCGACGTGGAAGACCTCACCAAGCACAAGATGGATTCTGAGGAAATGGCCATCGAAAAGGAAAACTGCGACATCGTCAACCGCGCCAAGGACATGGGCAAGCAGGTGGTGGCCATCGGCACCACCGTGCAGCGCGCCATGGAGACGGCCTGCGACACCCTGGGCCACATCAAGCCCTACGAAGGGTGGACCAACAAGTTCATCTTCCCGCCCTACGACTTCCATGTGGCCACCTCCATGATGTCCAACTTCCAGCTGCCCGAGAGCGCCCTCTACATGCTCACAGCGGCCTTCGGCGGTTTCGAAAAGACCAAGAAAGCCTACCACGTGGCCCTGAAGGAAAACTACCGTTTCGGCCCCTTCGGCGACGTGCTGCTCATCATTGACTGACCATGGCCATTGCCTACCTCGGCCTCGGCTCCAATTTGGGCCGCAGGGAAGACTTTTTACGACAAGCTATCGAAGCACTTGAACAGACGGCCGGCCGTCTGCTCAAGTGCTCTTCGTTTATAGAGACCGCCCCGTGGGGTTACGCCTCGGACCACCCTTATCTCAACGCCGCCCTCAGCCTGGAGACCGCGCTCACGCCGCAGCAGTTGCTCAAGGCGACCCAGCAGATAGAGCGCCGTCTGGGCCGCACCCTCAAGACCACCGGCGGCCACTACCACGACCGCGTCATCGACATCGATATTCTCTATTATGACGACCTCGTCGTCAGCGAACCCGGCCTCACCATTCCCCACCCGCGGCTCCACCAGCGCCGTTTCGTGCTGGAGCCCCTATGCGAGATAGCGCCGCGGGTCATCGACCCGCAGCGCCATCTTACCGTTGCCGAAATGCTTAGCCGTCTGGACGGCTAAGCATTTTTCTTTTCAGCCCTCTACTTCAACAGGTCGCGCATCTGCGCCTTGCTCAGGTTCACCCCGATGGCCCCCAGGGCATAGGGCGCGATGTCATAGACATTGTAAGTAAAGAAGATGCTGTCCTGCCTCAGTTGGAACACCTGCGGCAGCACCGGCTCCATATCATAGAAGAAGCCCGCCTCGCGGAGGGTGGACAGCGAGTCGTCCTTCAGTTCCATATCCTGGGCCATCTGCTTCATGATGAGGCGCAGCAGGGGGCGCTCGTAGCCCGGCTTGAAGATGTCGTCCATGCTAAGCAACTGGCCCGTACGCGTATCGAAGTTCATCACATTCATGACGTAGGTGCCGTGGGCGCCGCCCTGGTAAATCTCCGTAAAGGCGCAGTAGGCCAGGCGGCCGGGGCCGGCCGGTTCAGTCCACGTGCGCAGGCTGAAGGTATAGTTGAGAAACTCGGGCACGGAGTCGGGATGGTACTCGGCGTCGCGGATGTCCTTGTGCCAGGCCCGCTCGTAGCGTGCGGCGAAGGTATCGACCGTGGCCTGTATGGTGGGCATCACGGGCGAGTGGTCCTCTATGACGTCGAACAGCCGGGCGGCCATCAGCGAGTCGTTGACTCGGCGTGCCGCAGGCGCGTCGCCGCGGGCGTAGAGCAACTTGATGTCCACTTCGTAATAGGGGGTCTCGCGGTCCTTGTAGAGCGGTACCTGGCGGCGCACCACCACGGAGTCGAACGCGAGCGTGTCGGCCGGCGTCACCAACGTGTCGGCCGGGGCGACAGCGGGCGCCGTCTTCTGATGGCAAGCCGTCAACAAACTGGCGGCCATAAGGCATAGGGCAATACTGTGAATTCTTTTCATCCTTAATTCCGCAACACTATAATTTAACTTTATTTATAAGTTCCTGAGCAACAAAAAGTTGCCCAGGATTTTGCCATGTCAGAATTTTCACTTATCTTAGTGTTGCAAAAAGAAAACAAGCAAAACTCTAATAT
>JAGAYH010000007.1 GCA_017940565.1 Bacteroidaceae bacterium
CGGTGACGTGGAGGTGGCCGGCGGCGTGACGGCCGCCGTGGCTTCGCCCGACGAGATATTCAAGTATGCCAAAAGCATCGGCATCGGCGGCATCGCCATGGCCGGACTGCTGGGCATCTGGAAAAGCCGCAAGATCATTGCAGGCGCGGCCAAACTGACGGGACAGGCCTTCAAGGGCGGTGGCACGAAAGACGATGAGATGCGCACGCAGCGTGACCTGTCGATGAAGATTATTGCCATCGGTGCCCTGCTGACCATCGCCGTCACATTTGTATTCTTCCACTTCGGTGTGATGGGCGGCAACCTGCTGTTCAGCGTGGTGGCCATCGTGCTGGTGGCCGTCATCGCCTTCCTGTTCACTACCGTGGCGGCCAATGCCATTGCCATTGTGGGAACGAACCCCGTGAGCGGCATGACGCTGATGACGCTCATCCTGGCCTCCGTCATCATGGTGGCCGTGGGGTTGAAAGGCTCCGCCGGCATGGTGGCCGCCCTGCTGATGGGCGGCGTGGTGTGCACGGCCCTGTCCACGGCCGGCAGTTTCGTGACCGACCTGAAGATAGGCTATTGGCTCGGCTCGACACCGCAGAAGCAGGAAACGTGGAAATTCCTCGGCGTGCTGGTAAGCGCCGCCACCGTGGGCGGCGTCATCATGCTGCTCAATAAAACTTATGGTTTCACCAGCGGACAACTGGCCGCGCCGCAGGCCAACGCCATGGCCGCCGTCATCGAACCCATGATGAGCGGACAGGGCGCGCCCTGGCTGCTCTACGGCATCGGTGCCCTCATCGCTCTGGCCCTCGACTTCATGGGCATCTCCGCCCTGGCCTTCGCGCTGGGCATGTTCATACCGTTGTCGCTCAACCTGCCCTTGCTGGTAGGCGGTGCCGTGCAGTGGTATGTCACCTCGCGTTCCAAGGACAAGGCCGTCAATGAGGCCCGCGGCGAGCGAGGCACGCTCATCGCCAGCGGACTCATCGCCGGCGGTGCCCTGATGGGCGTGTTCAGCGCCATCCTGCGCTTCCTGGAGTTCAATCCCGTCAACGAAGCGTGGCTCGCCAGCCCCTGGAGCCACCTCGTGTCGCTCGTGGCCTATGCCCTCATCATCACCTACGTGGTAAAAGCCTGCCGGAAAGTAAAAAAATAAAAAATAATTGGTTGGCGGGCGCAGTAGTATGAAATAAAAGTTGTAATTTTGCGCCGCCGTTACGAGATAGCGGCATACGTATAACCAAATAAATAATAAAATTATGGCAACAAAAATGAGATTGCAGCGCCGCGGCCGTAAAGGCTACGCCTTCTACAGCATCGTGATCGCTGACTCGAACGCACCACGAGATGGTCGCTTCAAAGAAAAGATTGGTACGTACAACCCCAACACCAACCCCTCCACAGTGGACCTCGACTTTGAGCGCGCCCTGTATTGGATAGAGGTAGGTGCCCAGCCCACCGACACGGTTCGCAACATCCTGTCGCACGAAGGCGTATTGCTGATGAAGCATCTGCGCGGCGGCGTGAAGAAGGGTGCTTTCGACGAGGCTACGGCTCAAGCTCGCTTCGACGCTTGGAAGAAAGAGCGCGAACTGAAGCTCAGCAAGGCCGCCGACGAGGTAAGAGCCAACGCTAAGAAGGCTCAGGCCAGCCGTCTGGAAGCTGAAAAGCAGGTGAACGAAGCCATCGCCAAGAAGGTAGCCGAGAAGAAAGCCGAAGCCGCCAAGGCTGAAGCTGAAGCCGCTGCCCAGGCCGCTGCCGAAGCCGCTGAAACTACCGAGGCTCCCGCCGAGGAAACAGCTGCCGAAGCTCCTGCTGCCGAATAAGGCGACGAGGACAATACCAAAACAAAACCGTCCGGAACTCATTGAGTCCCGGACGGCTTGTTTTATGATGCCGCGTGTCTGGCGGATAGAAGTTTTGCTCTTACTTCACCTGGATGACTAGGTAGCGGCTGACACTCCAGAATTTTTGGGGATCGGTGATATGGAGGGTGTACTGCTTCTGCGCGTCGCGGTCGAGGGTGTAGCTGCCGGCGGGGTGGCTGGTGAGCAGTTGGGCGCTCTTGGAGTAGAGTTTGACGGAGGTGACCACGCGGATGTCGATTTTGGTGAAGTAGTCTTTGTTGAAGTTGTTGGTCTTCATTACGTCGCCGTTTTCCAGGATGTGCTGTTCCTTGAGTTCGCGCTTGGTGCCGAAGACGTACCAGGCGGTGTTGAGCTCCTTGTCCTGTTTGGCTACGGTCTGGGCTTTTTGCTCGTTTTCTTTGGTGAGTTCCTCCTTGTCTTGGCTGAGGGTGGTGATTTGCTCCGTCTGTTCGGCTATTTTGATGTCTTTCGTGCGGAGTTGTTCTTCGAGTTGGGCAATCTGTTGCGTTTTTTCGGTAAGTTGTCGGTTCATCTCCTCGATGGTTCCGCGCAGTTTGGCCGAGGCGATGGACGACGACTTGAGCTGCTGCTCCAGGTGTGCGATGCGCTCTTTGTTGAGGCGCAGGGTGTTGTTGATGCTTTCGATGTGTTGGCGCACGTCTTGGGGCGACATGCTCTCGGGGTTGGCGTTGGCCACGGCGAGTTTACCCTGGGTTTCGTCGATGAGGCGGAATCCGTCTTGTATGTCGCTGAGGGTATTCATGATGTCGCTGAGTTCGGCATCTTTCTGGCTGACTACTTCGTTGAAGGAGTCGCGGAGTTCCTGCAAGGGGTCAGGTTTCGTGGTCTTTTGTTCTTGGCAGCTGCCGAGCATGAGCAGGCAGAGTGCCACAAGCGTCAGTTTCTTCATTTTGTTATATATATTATGAATTAGACTTTGTTGTCGGGTTGCCGGCCACCACTACGACGAATTCGCCCCGGGGTTCGTTGGTCTGGAAGTGGGCCAGCACTTCGTCCACCGTGCCGCGCACGGTCTCCTCGTGCAGTTTGGATATTTCGCGGCATACGGCCACGTGGCGGTCACCCCCGAAGGTCTCCTGCAGTTGGGTGAGGAGCCGCACGATGCGGTGGGGCGATTCGTAGAATACCACGGTGCGCGGTTCGTCCCTGAGGGCGGTGAGACGGGTCTGCCGGCCTTTCTTCTGGGGCAGGAAGCCTTCGAATACGAAGCGGTCGCAGGGCAGTCCGCTGGCCACGAGGGCGGGTATGGCGGCCGTGGGGCCTGGCAGGCACTGCACTTCCACTCCGGCTTCGGCGCATTGGCGGGCCAGCAGAAAGCCCGGGTCGCTGATGCCCGGCGTGCCGGCGTCGCTGACGAGCGCCATGGTCTCGCCGCCGAGCAGACGCTCGGTAAGGGCTTTGACCTGCTGGTGCTCGTTGAACTTGTGGTAGGAGAGAAGCCGGGCCTGTATGTCGTAGTGACGCAGCAGGTTTCCCGTCGTGCGCGTGTCTTCGGCCAGCACCAGGTCGGCCTCGCGGAGTATGCGGAGTGCGCGCAGCGTAATGTCCTCCATATTCCCTACCGGGGTGGGTACAATGTACAGCATGCGCTGCAAAGTTAAATTTTTCCCCGCGAAGGGCAAAGCGAAATGGCCGTTATTTTTTTCTGACTCCGTTTTCCGACAGACGAAAACGGACATAGGCGGAACGAGAGCGGAGTTGGAAAAACAAAGGCGGCGCCTCGGATTTCCGAAGCGCCGCTTCTGATTGTCGAGGCGCCGTTTTGGGGCGCGTGCCGTCCGAAACTGTTTTGCCGGGCGGGGGATTTCTTGGCGTTTATTCGTTTGTGAAGACGATGTGTCCGTCCCTGGCGTCGGCCGTGACGGGCCGTTCGCGGTTGAGGGTGCCGCTGAGGATGGTGCGGCTCAGGTCGTTGAGCAGGTCGCGCTGGATGGCGCGCTTCACGGGCCGTGCGCCGAACTCGGGGTCGTAGCCGGCCCGGGCCAGCAGGGCGATGGCGGCGTCGGTGACGCGGAGCGTGAGGCCGTTTTCGGCCAGATGGCCTGCCACGGCGGCCACTTGCAGGCGCACCACGTCGGCTATCTCGGCCTGCGAGAGCGGACGGAACATGATGGTCTCGTCGATACGGTTGAGAAACTCGGGCCGGATGGTCTTCTTGAGCATCTGCATGACGTTCTGGCGTGTCTCCTCGAGCATGGTCTCCTGTTGCATGGGGTCTTTGCCCTTCATGTCGTCGAAACGGCTCTGGATGTACTGGCTGCCGAGGTTGCTGGTCATGATGATGATGGTGTTCTTGAAGTTGACGGTGCGTCCCTTGTTGTCGGTCAGCCGGCCGTCGTCGAGCACTTGCAGCAGTATGTTGAACACGTCGGGGTGGGCCTTCTCAATCTCGTCGAAGAGCACCACGCTGTAGGGTTTGCGGCGGACGGCCTCGGTGAGCTGGCCGCCCTCGTCGTAGCCCACGTAGCCCGGAGGGGCGCCGATGAGCCGCGACACGCTGAACTTTTCCTGATATTCCGACATGTCGATGCGGGTCATCATCGTTTCGTCGTTGAAGAGGTATTCGGCCAGTGCCTTGGCCAGTTCCGTCTTGCCCACACCGGTGGTGCCCAGGAAAATGAAGGAACCGATGGGCCGCTTGGGGTCTTGCACTCCGGCACGGGTGCGGCGCACGGCGTCGCTCACGGCACGTATGGCCTCGTCCTGGCCGATGACGCGTTTGTGGAGCTCAGCCTCCATGTTGAGCAGCTTCTCGCGTTCGCTCTGCAGCATGCGGCTGACGGGGATGCCGGTCCAGCGGCTCACCACTTCGGCAATGTCGTCGGCGGTGACTTCCTCCTTAATCATGGCGTGGCCCTGCTGGGTGTCGTTGAGCTGCCTCTGTATGTCGTCGATCTCCTGCTGCAGCTGTTGCAAGCGGCCGTAGCGTATCTCGGCCACCCGTTCGTAGTTGCCCTCGCGCTCGGCGCGGTCGGCCTCGAACTTGAGGTGCTCAATTTCTTCCTTGTTCTGCTGGATTTTGTCCACCAGCGCCTTTTCGCTCTGCCACTTGGCCTGCTGTGCCTGCTGCTGCTCGCGCAGTTCGGCAATCTCCTTGTTGAGTTGCTCCAACTTGGGCTGGTCACCTTCGCGTTTGATGGCTTCGCGCTCTATTTCGAGCTGCTTGAGCCGGCGGGTGATTTCGTCAAGTTCCTCTGGCAGCGAATCGCGCTCCATGCGCAGTTTGGCCGCGGCTTCGTCCATCAGGTCGATGGCCTTGTCTGGCAGGAAACGGTCGCTGATGTAGCGCTGCGACAACTGCACGGCGGCGATGACGGCGTCGTCCTGGATGCGCACCTTGTGGTGGTTTTCGTAGCGCTCCTTCAGACCGCGCAGTATGGAGATGCTGTCTTCGGTGGTAGGCTCATCGACCATGACAATCTGGAACCGGCGTTCCAGTGCCTTGTCCTTCTCGAAATATTTCTGGTATTCGTCGAGGGTGGTGGCGCCGATGGTGCGTATCTCGCCGCGGCTGAGGGCCGGTTTCAGAATGTTGGCGGCGTCCATGGCCCCTTCGCCCTTGCCGGCACCCACCAGCGTGTGGATTTCGTCGATGAAGAGGATGATGCGTCCTTCGCTCTTCTTCACCTCGCTGACCACGCTCTTCAGACGTTCCTCAAACTCGCCCTTGTATTTGGCTCCGGCGATGAGGGCGCCCATGTCGAGCGAGAACAGTTGCTTGTCCTTCAGCGTTTCTGGCACGTCACCTTTCATGATGCGCTCGGCCAGTCCCTCGACGATGGCCGTCTTACCCGTACCAGGCTCACCGATGAGCACGGGATTGTTCTTCGTGCGCCGGCTCAGTATCTGCAGTACGCGGCGAATCTCGTCGTCCCGTCCGATGACAGGGTCGAGTTTGCCCTCGCGGGCGTCTTTCACCAGGTCGCGGGCATATTTCGACAGCGCCTGGTAGGTGTCTTCCGCCGTTTGGGAATTGACATGGCTGCCGCCCCGCAGCTCCTTGACGGCACGCTCCAGCGTCTCGCGGGTAAAGCCGGCGTCCTTGAGCAGGCCGCTCACGGTGCTTTTCACCTCCAGCAGCGCCTGCAGCATGGCTTCGATACCTACAAACTCATCGCCCGCTTTCGATGCGATGGCTTCAGCCTGGTTAAGCACTTCGTTGGCCGTTTGCGATAGGTACGGCTGGCCGCCGCTCACCCGTGGGAGCGAGCGCAACTGGCTTTCCAATACGCCCTTCAACTGTTGGGCGTTGGCGCCCAGCTTGCTGAAGATGAACTGTACCACGTTCTCGCCCGCTTCAAACACTCCGGCCAACAGATGCTCCGGCTCAATGGCCTGCTGGCCTCCGTTCTGGGCGCGGCGTACGGCAGCCTGGATAGCCTCCTGGCCTTTGATGGTGTACTTGTCGATGTTCATATTATTGTCTCCTTTCTGTTTGTTCTTAAGTTCACTTGTCTCAGCCGTACAATTATCAAATCGTTTGCCAAACGCAGCAAGGTGACTTTTTGTCTTCTTTGTCTGACTTTTTGTCGTGTATTCCAATTGAAAATATTTACTTGGGAAAATACAATAAAGCTCTTACTGGCGCGTTATAAAAGTAATAAATGAAAAAAACTAAAGATATATTATTATGGATAGCAATCGTCCCAATCCCGCCCGCTTGCATGCCAAGCTTATCGAAGTGACCGAATTTTCAGAAGAAGTGCTCGAAACGGTGCAGCGACTTTTGGCCCAATATACTCCTAATCGCAGTGCGTTCCTCAAATACACCCTGTGCACCATTCTCGACTCTTCGTCGGCCCACCTGTTCTTCCTGCGCCCCGACCACATTGAGCCGGGCGAAGACCCCAATCAGGTGTGGGGCATGGTCACAGTGAATATCTGCCAGACCTGTTCCTCGCCGCGTGCCTGGGTTGACGACTTCGTGATTGACGAAAACTACCGTCGCCACGGGTTGGCCCATACCATGATGGACCAGGTGCTGAAGTTTGCCCACTACATCGGTGCCCCCGCCGTGATGCTCACAGCCAGTTCGCGCCGTGTGGCCGGAAATGCATTCTGTAAGAATTTCGGATTTAAGACTTACGACACCAACGTCTATATCTATCCCCTGCAACTGGGCAACCAGGGCATCTGAACTTAAAGGACAATTTTCTCAACGCCCCCGAAGGGGGTGACATCGCTAAATCCTGCCGACCAAGGCAGTTGGCCCGCCCAGATGCGGACACAAAGTATAGCGCAGCCGTGGAAGAAAACGGCTGCGTTTTTGTATGGTTTCCGTCTCAGTTCCTCGAAAAAGGCCACCATACGGTCATATAGATGTTTTGTGGACTCGCCGCCCGGCATCTGGATGTCCATGTAGTGGTGATACCACAGGTCAAGGTGCTCCTGTGGGATAAAGCGGAAGGGTACCATCTCGTAGTCGCCCATGAAGAGTTCCTTCAGCCGGTCGTCGCGTTCGGCATCGGGGTAACCGCAATAATCGGCCAGCCGCACGGCGCGCTGCAACGGACTGCAAAACACATGGTCGAACTGTATGCCCGCCAGGGCCCTGCGGGCCTGTTCCGCTTCCTCTGCGAACACGTCTTCCCTCACCGGCATGTCCGTCTGGCCGTAGCATAGCGGCTCGGCCATGTCCACTTCCGTGTGGCGAATCAAATACACATTCATCGTTTATTCCTTTCCCTTGACTGCCTGTGGTGTCCAACAGCGGAAGAAGCGGAGCACTTTTTCCTTATTGTAACTTTGGCCCTCTTCCAGGAAGCTGGAGTCCTGTGTGTGGATGACCTGGCCTTTTTCGTTCAGAACCACGAAGACGGGAAAGCCGAAGCGGGCCGGTTGGCCGAGACGTTTCATCAGGGCGAGGGCCTGCCGGGTGTCGGCGTTCTTGCGCGGGTGGTAGTTCACGTGGATATAGATGAAGTTGTCGGCAATGACTTGGCTGATGGTGGTGTCGTTGCTGATGAAGTCGGCGAAGCGCAGACACCACGGGCACCAGTTGCCGCCCACTTGGCAAATGACAAATTTCTGTCCGGCCTGTGCCTCTGCTATGGCGCGGTCTATCTGTTCCATGGGGTTGACGGTCTCGTCGTACACTTTCTTCAGTTGTGCCTGGCCTGTCAGGGTGATGCACGCGGTGAGCAGGATGGCGGTAAGCGTTGTTTTCATATTCTAATTTATTGACTTAATCAGTTTGGCCGGAACTCCTCCAACTATGGTGTTGGGCGCTACGTCTTTTGTCACTACGGCCCCGGCTGCCACCACAGCCCCGTCGCCTACGGTCACGCCGGGCAGCACGGTGGCGTTGGCGCCTATCCATACGTTGCGTCCGATGTGGATGGGGGCATAGGTCATGCCGCCGCGCTGCTCAGGGTCGAGCAGGTGGTTGAGGGTGGCCAGCACCACGTTGTGGCCGATGAGGGCGCCTTCGTCGATGGTAATGCCGCCTTGGTCCTGGAATTTACAGCCCATGTTGATGAACACGCGCTCGCCGACGACGGTGTTCTTGCCACAATCGGTGTGGAAGGGCGGAAACAGGCCGACCGTCTTGGGCACTTTGCGGCCCCACAGCTGTTCCAACAGTTGGTGTAGTTCGTCAGGCGTGTGGTACTTGCCATTGATTTCGGCCGTAATCTTCAGGGCTTCCTGCGACAGCCAGTGAAACATCTGGTGCACCTCCGAACCGTCGCCGATGGGTTGGCCTGAGGCCATAAAGTCTCTGAATTCCTGTATGGTCATACTCTTGAAAAGGGTTTCTGATCGTTGTCTGTTTTTGTTTAAGCGGGGCAAATTTACGAAGAAAGCCCCTTATCGGCAAGAGGCTTCTCCGTTTTTTTGCGGCGGGCCACCCGGGAATGACGAAAGCGGAGTTAGAAAAAACTAACTCCGCTTTCGTCTTGTCTATATCCGTATTCGTTCGGTCTATATCCGCTTTTGTCGCATATCAAACCGGTTTATACATTTCCCGGCTTGTACTCGGGTTTCTTTCATTGTCGTCCGCGCTCCCTTTGCTTCAGGAAGCTGTCGGCGCGCAGGGCCATGTTCAGGCGTAGCTGTTCGCGGTAGAGCCACACTTCGCGCGAGTGGTAACAGCCCTCCTTGCCGATGAGCGGCAGCACGTAGTCGGTGCCGGTGTAACCATCGACGAAAAGCAGCCGCGTGGTCGGGTCGAGGCGCACGGTGAGGCGGTCTTTTTGCTGTCTGTCGGCCGGTATATGGGGCGACGGTTCGGTGGTGAGCGTGGCGGGCGTGTCGTCGGTGCGCCAGTTGACGGGATTGATAGCCATGGCACTGTATTCGAAGTGGGGCAGGGCGCAGCCGGCGTCGCGTACGGAGTTGTAACATATGGTTACGCCCGTGTCGTCGGCTCTGCGGGCGGCCATGATGTGGGGATGGCGGGCATCGTCGTCGCTGACGGTGGCGCCGATGACATAGGCCGCTATCATGCGGTTGATGGCGCTGTCGTCAATCTCCTTGAGCAGTTCCAGCAGGATGATGGCACCCTGGCTGTAGCCGGCCAGTATGAATGGCCGCCCTTGGTTGAGGTGTTCCAGGTAGTAGTTGAAGGCCCGCCGCACGTCACCGGTGGGCAGGGGCATGCGGGCTTGTGTCAGGCTGTCGCTGGCATACGACTGTAGGGAGCACTGGCGGTAGTAGGGCGAGTAATAGTTGAGATTGCCGCTGAGCAGATGGTCCACGCCCGTCATCTCGCCGCGCAGGGGGCCGCGCACACTGTCGTTGTAGGTGTCGGCGTAGTGGCAAAGCGCGCCTTCGGAGCGGGTGTAGTCGCCCGTTTCGGTGGAGATGATGTAGAAGAGGTCGGCCTGACCGCCGCGGTCGTTCATGTACCACTGCGTCGAGTCGCTGTAGTCAGGCTCGTTGGGCAGGGCGTCGGATACGGGGCGGGCGGGCGTTGCACCGCATGCTGCAAGCATCAGGCATGCTGCGGCCATTGCTGTGGTCCACAGGAGGGTTTTCTTCATGTTCTATGACATTTAATCGGTTCTTTGCAAATGGACTGCTTGTCTGCTTCCATGTTGAGCAGCGCGGCTTTTCGGCCGAGGCCGGCGGCATAGCCTGTCAGGGCTCCTCCGGCACCTACCACCCGGTGGCAGGGCACGATGAGCGCAATGGGGTTGTGGCCTACAGCACCGCCCACAGCTTGTGGCGAGCGGCAGCCGATGCGTCTGGCCAGGCTGCCGTAAGTCAGCGTGTGGCCGTAGGGAATGGTGAGCAGTTCGTGCCACACTTTCAGACGGAACTCGCTGCCATGCAGCAGCAGGGGCGGGGTGAAGTCGGGCACACGGCCGTCGAAGTAGATATCAAGCCAACGGCATACTTCAGTGACTATGGGCAAGTCGTCGGTTGCCGTATGAAGACTTTCGGACGTCGGAAAGGATACCTGTATCCGGTCTTCAAACCACAGAGCTGTGAGTGCCGTGCCGTCGGTGGCCAGGGCGATGTTGCCCAATGGTGAACGGTAGTGTGACGTATAGCTCTTCATCTTCTCCGCTGGGTTTATTTCACGGGTTCAACATGGATTGTAATGTGAGTGGTTTGGCCGAAGCGCTCCTTCAGCGCGCACTCAATTTCGTGAGTACGCTCGTGAGCCGTCGTGAGTGGCAGACGGCCGTCCATGCGGATGTGCAGTTCGATGGCATAGCGGTTGCCGATGCGGCGTGTGCGCAAGTGGTGCGGGTCGCGCACGTCGGGGAAGGTGTTGACGATGTCGGTGATTTCATGCTCCACCCCTTCGGGCAACGAGGCTTCCAGCAGTTCGTCAAGGCCGTCTTTCATGAGTTTCCAGGCTACACGGAAGATGAATGCCGCTACGACCAGCGAAGCCAAAGGGTCGAGCACCGTCCAGCGGTTGCCCAGCAGTATGGCTCCGCCGATGCCTGCCAGCGTGCCGAGTGACGAGAGTGCATCGCTGCGGTGATGCCAGGCGTTGGCTTCGACGGCAGGTGAATTGAGGTGACGAGCATGGTGGACGGTGTATTGGTAAACCAGTTCTTTCAGCACAATCGACACCACGGCGGCCCACAGGGCCAGCATGCCCGGTGCCGGCAGCGAGCCGCCCTGCCACCAGACGAGTCCTGACCGCACGGCATGGTAGCCGATACCTACGGCCACCGCTGCCAGTGCAATGCCGATAAGGGTGGTGGCCAGCGTTTCGTACTTGCCGTGGCCGTAGTCATGGCTGCAGTCCTCGGGTTTGTCGCTGATATGGACGAAGAGCAGTACCACGCCGTCGGTGAGCAGGTCGGAGAGCGAGTGTACCGCGTCGGCCGTCATGGCGGCGCTGTGGCCCGCAATGCCGGCGATGAACTTGAACACCGTCAGCACCACGTTCACCACGCTGCCCACCAGCGTTACCTTGAAGATTTTCCGCTCGCGTTCGGCGGTTTTCAGAGTAACCGTCGGCGTGTGGGTCTGAAGCGATTTTCCTGAAGTGTTTAGTTTCATGATGCGGGTGGATGTTTCTAGGGCGTGGGCAAGTCCAACTGCTCTTCCAGCAGCTCGGCGGCGTCGGCCACGCAGTCGTTGCACGGGCGCAGTACAATTTTTGTATCGATGCCTTTCAGCCGTTTGCATTGGGTGGCGCCGTTGCGTTCCTGGAACTTGGTCATGATTTGGCGCATCTTCTTCATGGCCTCCGCTTTGTCCTTGCAGACGGCGCCCAGCACGAGGCCGGCGCCAACGAGTGCGCCGCACGTGCCTTCCATATTGCCCATGCCGGCGCCGAAGGGGCCGGCCAGATTCATGCAGGTATCAGCGTCCAGCCCGGTCAGGTCGGCGTAGGCGTGGAGCACGGCCTGTGCGCAGTTGTGCTTGCCGTCCTGCTTCAATTCCACCGCCAGATTTTTTCTTGTTTCCATACAGAAGCGTTTTAATACAGGTAATTCTTCCGTGCCTCCTCGAGCTGCTCTTCTGCTTTCATCCACGTGTCTCTCATCTCTTGCTCGCGGCTGTTGTAGCCGGCATCGTTTCCTTTTTGGGTACGTTTCTGGCTGAACGCTTTCATTTCTTTTTCGCTCACGCCCATCATCTTCATGCACACGTCGCGTGTCTGCTTCATGCTTTCCAGGAAGACCCAGTTGGTATAGACGTACGAGGGAAAACTGACGTCGAGGAGCGTTTTCAGTGATTGGACCATGTGGCGTTCTTCCGCATCCTCTTTCAGTTTCTGCAAAACGATTTGCTGGTATTTGCGGCGGGTGGAATAGAACGATGACACTTCACTGACGAAATTGACGTTGCCGATGGTGCTGAACGTCTCAATGCTTGAGGAGAATATCTTTTCTGTCGTTTCGAAAAATTCCTTTTGGGCTATTATCAGTGCCGGCATGAAGCTGAAACGCAGGCTGTCGAAGCGTTCAGGATGTTGGCTGAGCTGCAGCTGCAACTGGCTGGCCTTTCTCAGCGCCGTGTCGGCCTCTTCCGCCAGCGCTATGGTCTGGTTGAAGTCATGGAGGACCATCATGACCATCTCGTGTTTGGCCGCCGCTTTCTTCCGGTTGTCAACGAAGGATGCCGTGCCGAATGTCAGTATGATGGAGACGGTGGTGGCCACCAGCGACAGCAGGAAATGCTTCATTGAGGCTTCCTTGGCAATCTTTTTGAGACTTTGGGGAATGTGTAGCTTGATGTTCATACGTCTTTCTTATTATTTTCATTCTTACGTTTCCGTAATTTCAGTTCGTGAACCAGTGCGACACAGCTCACGGCCACGCCAGTCAGACCGACGAGCAGGATGATGAGCTGAAAGTTTTCTTTTGCGAACGTGACGAGAGCGTCCATAGTCTCCTTAGTTTTATATTGAATATGTTTAGTCCAAGAATCGCGAGAACATGCGGCGGTAGGCCTCCGCTTTCTGCTCGAAGGGCAGGGGATAGGCCCTTGACGACGAAGGCAGGCGGTAGAGCGCCACGGGCTGGCCGCCGGCGTTGCTCACGCCGGGCAGGGGCGTCTCGCTGTTCACCGCGGGCACCGTGTCCAATCCGAAGTATGCGGCCACGGTCGCCGTGGCCTTCTCGCCCGTGGTGACGATGGCGCGGCAGTGGGGCAGACGGCTGAGCAGGGCGCAGATGTCGGTTGGTTCCACCACTTCCAGATAGGCGTCGCTGGCGTTGCCCTTGAGCCGGCGCACGGCGGTGGCCGTGTCGAAAAAGGCGAGCCCCTTCTCCTGACAGAACGTCACGATGCGGTCCAGCCGGAAGCGTTTCTGCACCGTGTCCACAAAGTGGTTGCGGTCGCCGAAGAACACCTCGCCTTCCAATCGCCAGTGGTCGTTGATGAAGTTCGGGTAATAGAAATCCATGCACCAGCGCCCCCGCGGCGGCGGGAAACTGCCCAGAAACAGCACCCGCGCGTTCTCCGGCAGAAACGGCCGGAGCGGATGGCGCTCCACACCGGCTGCCCCGGCGGCTTTCAGATGGTCTTCGTTCAGATAGTCCATGACCCCAGTGAGGCTTATACCTTATTATTTTGCAAAGGTACGACAATTTGTTGAAAAACGTACTTTATTGAAACTTTTGCTCTTGAAGTTGCGTTTTCGGCAACTAAAACGCGGCGTTGAATGGAGGTTTTAACACTTTTGCAACTCGCTGGTTTTCATATGAATTGAAATTCGGAAATTCTAAGTGGGATTTAGGCCTGCAGAAACGGCGTTTCAAAATTTTGAGGCGCCGTTTCTGCGCCTCCAAACGGGGCCCCGTTTCACGGAAATGTTAACGCCTCGCCGGCTGGCGTATTAACACTTTTAACATGTGGCAGGGCGTGAAGCGAGTTTTTTGGCTGTTTTTACAGTAGGAATGGACAGAAATATATACCTTTGCGGATAAAATAAAGAAACAAATTGTCGGTATGCTGTTCAAGAAAGAAATCACCTTCGACCGTTTTGTGCGCGGTTTGCTGGCTGTGGCCAGTTTCGTGTTGTTTGTATTGGCGGTGGACTATCTGAGCCCCGTGCTGTTGCCCTTTGTGGTGGCGTGGTTTCTGGCCTACCTGCTCTATCCCGTGGTCAGTTTTTTCCAGTACCGCCTGCATTTGCGCTCGCGCGTCGTGAGCATCGTGGTGACGCTGTTGCTGATAGGCGGTCTGGTGTGGGCCTTCTGCGCCCTGACCTATCCGTCGATAGTGAGAGAGGCCGACCACTTCAAGGCCATTGCCGTGGAGGTGATTGAGAAAGGAACGAACAACAAGAGCATATCGCCGGCGGTGGAGGAGTTTATCAATGAGCAGGCCAAGAACTTCGAGTGGCAGAAGCTCTTTGAGCAGCAGGAGTTCATCAATCTGGTGAAGGCGACGGCCACTAAGGCCTGGAGCCTGTTGGCCGGGACGCTCGGCGTGATTATAACCATCGTGTCGTCGTTTATCGCCTTGCTCTACTTCTTCTTTATACTCTACGATTACGAGAAATTCTGCCGCGGCATCAAGATGCTCATCCCCCAGCAGCACGGCCAGTTTTTCAAGACCATGCTGACCGACCTGCAGCAGGGCATGAACAACTACTTCCGCGGCCAGGCCCTCATCGCCCTGTGTGTGGGCATACTCTTCAGCATCGGGTTTCTTATCATCGACTTCCCGCTGGCCATACCGCTGGGCATCTTCATCGGAGTGCTCAGTTTCGTGCCCTACCTGCATGCTTTCGGACTGGTGCCCGCCGTGCTGCTCTCGCTGCTGAAGGCGGCCGAGACGGGTCAGAACTTCTGGGTGGTGCTCATCACCTGTCTGGCCGTGTTCCTCATCGTGCAGGCCATACAGGACCTGGTGCTCACGCCGAAAATCATGGGCGATGCCGTGGGGTTGCCTCCCTTCCTCATCCTGCTCTCGCTCTCGGTGTGGGGCTACGTGCTGGGCATCATCGGCATGATTGTCGCCCTGCCCGTGACCACCCTGCTCATTTCCTACTACCGACGCTACATTGTGGGGGAAATCAAAACATGAAAAAACAGGCGTTACGACAATTGTTTATGGCGTGTGCAACCGCACTGCTGCTTACAGCTAGTTATGGTAAGACAACGGCGTCGCAAATGCCGATTCGTCATTACTACCAGATGCTTGACAGCTTGTGTACAGGATGGCACACCTGGGACACGCGCAGCATGTTCACCCAACTGTATCTGCCAGAGGCCTTCTCGGTGAAAGTGTCACTAATGGATGAGAAAGGACAGACGGCAGGTGACCTGCGGGCCGGTAACCCGCGCAACGATGCGGCAAAGGTGCATCCGCGTGAGCATACGTCCGACAATTCCTATTCCGAAGTCGATGCCATCTGGCACGGCGTATCCGTAAAACTGCGCTCCACTTCGACCGGAGACCGTCTGATAATGATGCTGACTCCTCTGGCAGACAATGACAATCCGCAGGGACGCATCCATGTCAAACCCGAATACTGCTGGCCTAACGTCAACCGTATTACCGGAAGTGACCGCCTCCAGATTGACGGGACTTCACATTTTCTTTTCAGCAGACGCGACAATCACGTCCGCATGCCGGGCGGTATCGTCGGAAAAAACATACAATACAGCGACGGAGCCTATACATGCGATGCTTCGGCGTCGGTCCTCATCTATACCGGCGATTCCCTGAGCATGGAGGAAGCTGAGTGATTCTATAGCCGGTCGATTCCGCCACAGTCCGCCAGACACCGGTCGGGCCAGACGGGAAGAAAGACCAAAAGAGAAAGGAGAAAGAAATTGATAAACGATTTACTATATTAAAAAATGATGAAACTAATGAGACTATGGATGTTTGTTGCCATCCTATGCTGCAACTATGTCCTTGCCCAGGCACAGAGTGACTATAAACACGAAATTGCCGTATCCTACGGCGTGGCCCCGTACTCAGACGTGTATGATGCCTTTGACACGTTCGCGTTCGCTTCCCTTGTCGGGGAAGCCAAGTTTGGAGACGAAAGCTTCTTCGGTCCCTTCTCTGCAGAGTATTTCTATCACGTGATACCGCTCATCGGCGTGGGCGGTATCTTTGCCTACACGCATAACGAACAAGATGTGCTTGCCCACAAAGTAAAGATTGGCGATCGTAAGAAGAATTACATTACCGTGATGCCGGCCGTGAAGTTCAACTGGCTGCGGAAGACCAACTGGGGCATGTACTCGAAGGTGGCTCTTGGTTGTACTTTCGCCTCCGTCAAAGAAGGAATCACCGAGGTAAATTTGAGTAGTGACGATGACGACACGTTCTTCAACCTCCAGGTGTCGGCACTGGGCATCGAAGCAGGCAAGAACTTCCGTGTCTTTGCCGAACTGGGTTACGGTGAACAGGGCATAGTCCTGGCCGGTGTGAGGGTGAAGTTTTAATTGGCACCTTACGGTCGCAGCCATGCCCGCAGTGTTGCCAAACGGCACCGTGGTGTGGCGGATGACGACAAAGGCGGCGCCTCAAAATTTTGAGGCGCCGCCTTTGCAATCCTAAATGGGACTTGTGCGTGCACAGGCCTTCAACCAGTGCCGGCATGGCATGGGGCAGGGAAGGGTTCGGGGATATTTTTGACAGCAAGCCGTTGCAAAAAGCGCGTTTGCAAGGCATACAGACCGAGAAAATGCATTTTCTGCGGGTAGATGTGCAACTTTTCACCTTATTATAAGGAAGCATATGGTAAAGTTTGTGTAACTTTGCACGCGTCTGTAAATAGAGTGGCTGCCGACGCGCAGCCAGCCTCCCAAATGGATAACTCAAATAATAATTAATAATAACGCAAGGTTATGAACTTCACATTACTTGTAACCGTCGTCCTGACAGGTGTGGCGTTTGTGGCGCTGGTGGTGTTTCTGGCCGACTTGCTGGCCCCCCGCTCCTACAACCCGCAGAAGGAAGAGCCTTACGAGTGTGGTATCCCGGCACGCGGCAACCAATGGGGCCGCTATCATCTGGGCTACTACCTCTTTGCCATCCTGTTCCTGATGTTCGACGTGGAAACGATGTTTCTGTTCCCCTGGGCAGTCATCGCCAAGAGTTTGGGAACAACCGGCTTGCTGGCCGTGCTGTTCTTCCTGTTCATCTTAGTTCTGGGCTTAGCTTACGCCTGGAGGAAAGGAGCACTGAAATGGGATTAATCAGTAAACCGAAAATCAAGTCCATTCCTTACGAGGAATTCAAGGACAACGAGACGCTGGAGCAAATGATCGACCAGCTGAACGCTCACGGCACGAACGTCCTGGTGGCATCGGCCGACAAGTTGATTAACTGGGGTCGCTCGAACAGCCTGTGGCCAATGAACTTCGGCACAAGCTGCTGCGCCATCGAGCTGATGGCCATGGGTGCCGCCCGCTTCGACATGGCCCGCTTCGGCTTTGAAGTGACCCGCGTCAGCCCCCGCCAGGCAGACCTCATCCTGGTGTGCGGCACCATCACCAACAAGATGGCTCCGGTGCTCAAGCGCCTGTACGACCAGATGGCCGACCCGAAGTATGTCATCGCCATCGGCGGATGCACCTGCACCGGCGGACCGTTCACCAAATCGTATCACGTGGTGAAAGGCGTGGACAAGATACTGCCCGTCGATGTGTACGTGCCGGGCTGCCCCCCGCGTCCCGAAGCCTTCTACTACGGCATGATGCAACTGCAGCGTAAAATGAAAGTGGAGAACTATCTCGGCACCGTCAACCGCAAACAGAAAGACGAACACAAAGCCGAGGCCAAGGCTCTGCAAAAAGAAATAATCAATCAAGAGCAAGAAGCATGACACTGGACATAAAGACCCTGACGACCGCGGAACTTCACGACGAAATGCTCCGCCTGCGCCAAGAGCGCCACATGGACTTCCTGGTCAACCTCATCGGCATGGACTGGGGAGAAGAAGGTTTGGGCGTCATCTACATGCTCGAATCCACCACGACCGGCGAAACGGCAACCCTGAAAACCGTGACCGCCGACCGCGAAAATCCCTACATTCCCACGGTGAGCGACATCTGGCAGATTGCCAAGATTTACGAGCGTGAGGTGTACGACTTCTTCGGCATCCGGTTCCTCGGCCACCCCGACATGCGCCGCATCTTCCTGCGCGAAGACTGGGTGGGCTATCCCCTGCGCAAGGACGATGACCCCGAAGGTGAAAACCCGCTCCGCATGGACAACGAGCCTCTGGCCGACACCACAACGGAATACTATCTGAAAGAAGACGGCACCGTGGGCACGAAAGAAAACGTCATCTTCCAGCCCGAAGACCACGTAGTCAACGTAGGCCCGCAGCACCCCTCCACCCACGGCGTGCTCCACATGCGCACCCAACTCGAAGGTGAAACGGTGCTGAAGATTGACCCCGTGCTGGGTTACATTCACCGCGGTGTGGAGAAAATTTGTGAAAGCCTGACTTATCCCCAGATGCTGGCCCTGACCGACCGACTGGACTATTTCAGCGCCATGCAAAACCGCCACGCCATGTGCATGTGTATCGAAAAGGCCATAGAACTGGAAGTGAGCCCCCGCGTGCAGTACATCCGCACCATCATGGACGAACTCCAGCGTATTGCCTCGCACCTCATCTACTACGCCTGCATGACGATGGACACGGGTGCCCTGACGGCCTTCTTCTACACTTTCCGCGAGCGCGAAGAACTGATGAAGATTTTTGAAGACAACTTCGGCGGCCGCGTTATCATGAACTACAACACCATCGGTGGCGTGATGTACGACATTCGTCCCGACTTTGCCCAAGAGGTGAAGAAGTTCTGCAAGCATGTGCGCAAACGTTTCAAGGAATACCAGGACATCTATACGGGCAACGTCATTGCCGAGCAGCGCATGATTGGCGTGGGCACCATCAGCAATGCCGACGCCATCTCATTGGGCGTGACCGGTCCGAGCGGCCGTGCCAGCGGCTGGCACAATGACGTGCGCAAGCGCCACCCCTACGCCCTCTACGACCAGGTGAACTTCAAGGAAATCGTCCGCACGGAAGGTGACACCAATGCCCGCCACTGGAACCGTATGGAGGAGATTCTGGAAAGTCTCGGCATTGTGGAACAACTGATAGATAACATTCCGGAAGGCGAATACCAAGCCAAGCGCAAACCTATCGTGAAACTGCCCGAAGGCGACTTCTATCAGGCTGTGGAAACGAGCCGTGGCGAGTTTGGCGTATTCATCGAGAGCAAGGGCGACAAGAATCCTTATCGCGTCCACTTCCGCTCCAACGGCCTGCCCCTGGTGAATGCCATGGACACCGCCTGCCGCGGACAGAAGTTTGCCGACCTCATCGCCATTGGCGCCTCGATGGACTTCGTTATTCCCGACATTGACAGATAACCTTTTAAGAGAGAAAGACTATGTACAACTTCAAAATAGTTACAGACTGGTTCCACTCGCTGCTCACCGGCGTGATGCCCGAGTGGTTGGCCATAGGCATCGAATGCCTCATTGTTCTGCTCTTTATCATCCTGCTATATGCCACGCTGGCCATTGTGCTGATCTACATGGAACGCAAGGTGTGCGCCTTCTTCCAATGCCGTATCGGCCCGAACCGTGTGGGCAAGTGGGGACTGCTGCAAGTGTTTGCCGACGTGTTCAAGATGCTCACGAAGGAAATCATCAAGATGCGTCAGAGCGACCGCCTGCTGCACGACCTGGCCCCTTACTTCGTTCTGGTGGCCTCGTTCCTGACTTTCGCCTGCCTGCCCTGGCACGAAGGCGTGCAGATATTGGATTTCAACATCGGTGTGTTCTTCTTTATTGCCGTCAGCGGCATCGGCGTGGTGGGTATCCTCCTTGCCGGATGGGCCAGCCGAAGCAAGTATCCCATCATTGGCGCCATGCGTAGCGGTGCCCAGCTGGTAAGTTACGAACTGAGTATCGGCATGACCATGCTGACCATGATTATTCTCTGCGGCACCATGCAGCTGAGCGAAATCGTGAACCAGCAGGCTGAGCTGGGCTGGAATATCTTCCGCGGCCACATTCCTGCCGTGCTGGCTTTCCTTATTTATATGGTGGCCGGCAACGCCGAATGTAACCGTGGCCCGTTCGACCTGCCTGAAGCCGAAAGCGAGCTGACGGCCGGCTATCACACCGAGTATTCCGGTATGGGCTTCGGCTTCTTCTACCTGGCTGAATACCTGAACCTGTTCATCTGTGCCGCCATGGCCGCCACCATCTTCTTCGGCGGTTGGGCTCCCCTGCACATTGTGGGGCTCGACGGTTTCAATGCGGTGATGGACTACATCCCCGGTTTCGTCTGGTTCTTCGGCAAGACGTTCTTCATCGTGTTCCTGCTGATGTGGATCCGCTGGACTTTCCCGCGCCTGCGCATCGACCAGCTGCTCTCCCTGGAATGGAAATATCTGATGCCGATAAGCATGATCAACATCGTGCTGATGGCTCTCGTAGTCACCCTCGGTCTTACATTATAATATTATAAGGTATAGATATGGAAGAAAGAAATTATATACAAGGGCTGTTCCACGGCATCAAGACGCTGGGCATCGGTCTGAAGACCTCTATCAAGGTTTTCTTCGAGCACCACGAGACGGAACAATATCCCGAAAACCGCAAAACGCTGACATTCTCCGAGACCAACCGCTTCTGTCTGGAGATGCCTCACAATGAGAATAACGAGCACAAGTGCATTGCCTGCGGACTGTGCCAGATGGCCTGTCCCAACGACTCCATCACGGTGACCAGCGAAATGGTGACCACGGAGGACGGCAAGAAGAAAAAACAACTTGTCCGCTACGAATACAACATCGGCCAGTGCATGTTCTGCAACCTCTGCGTGACGGCATGTCCCCAGAACGCCATCCGCTTCAACCAGGATTTTGAGAACGCCGTGTTCGACAAATCGAAGCTCATCATGCAGCTCAATCGGCCCGGCAGCAAATGTGTTGAAAAGCCGAAACCTGCCGTGGCTCCCAAACCCGCCGCTCCGGCTGCAAAGCCGGCAGCTCAGGTTGAGAGTGAAAACAGAAACGCCGCTTCGGAAGTTCGAGGCGCCGCTTCGGAAATTCGAGGCGCCGCTTCTGAAAAACGAGACGCCGTTTCAGAAACGTCAGAAACTAAAAAGGAGGACTAAGCATTATGGCATCCACAATTATCTTCTACTGTTTGGCCGCAATCATCCTGATTTGCGCCCTGCTGGCAGTAACCACCAAGCGCATCATGCGCGCTGCCACCTATCTGCTCTTTGTACTCTTCGGCACGGCCGGCCTCTACTTCCTGATGGGCTACACCTTCCTGGGAGCCGTTCAGGTGATGGTCTATGCCGGAGGCGTCGTAGTGCTCTACATCTTTGCCCTGATGCTTACAGGCCGCAAGGACGTGAAGGACAACGAAAAGGCGTCCATTGCCAAGAAAATGGCCGCCGTATGCGCCAGCCTGGGTGCTGCCGCCATCCTGCTGTTCGTCATGCTGACCCACAAGTTCATCAACGACGGCGGACTGCTCTCTGCTCCGGCAGAGCCCACGGGCGAGCAGGCCACGTCAATCACACAAATAGGCCAGATGATGGTCGACGCCGGACACAACGGCTACCTGCTGCCCTTTGAGGCCGTGAGCGTGCTGTTGCTGGCCTGCATCGTCGGCGGTCTTCTCATCGCACGTAAACGCTAAAAACGAAAGAGCCATGAACATTAGTATATATTGTTTCCTCATCGTGTCGGCCCTGATGCTTGCCATCGGTATCTACGGCTTCCTTACCCGCCGCAACACACTGGCCATCCTCATCTCCGTTGAGCTCATCCTCAATGCCGCCGACCTCAATTTCGCCGCCTTCAACCGCCTGCTCTTCCCCGCAGGTCAGGAAGGCTACTTCTTCACGCTGTTCTCCGTGGCCATCTCAGCTGCCGAAACAGCCATCGCCATTGCGGTGATGATAAACATCTACCGTAATCTGAAGAACAACTTTGTTGAGAACTTAGACAGCATGAAATGGTAATAACAATCAAACAGAATTAAAACAATGGATTACACATACACAATTCTCATCCTGCTATTGCCATTCCTGTCGTTCCTGTTTCTGGGACTGGCCGGCAAATGGCTGAGCCACCGTGCCGCAGGTCTTTTCGGAACCACCGTATTGGGCGTGGTCACCGTACTTTCCTACTACACGGCCTTCACATACTTCACAGCCGACCGTGTCGACGGCGTCTTCCAGACCCTGGTGCCCGTCAACTTCGTTTGGCTGCCCTTCAGCGACGCGCTCCACTTCGACCTCGGCATCATGCTCGACCCCATTTCCGTCATGATGCTCATCGTCATCAGCACCGTGTCGCTCATGGTACACATCTACTCCTTCGGCTACATGCACGGCGAACGCGGCTTCCAACGCTACTATGCGTTCCTCAGCCTCTTCACCATGTCGATGCTCGGACTGGTGCTTGCCACCAACATTTTCCAGATGTACATGTTCTGGGAACTCGTCGGTGTCTGCTCCTACCTGCTCATCGGGTTCTACTACACCGAGAAGGCCGCCGTGGCCGCATCGAAGAAAGCCTTTATCGTCACACGTTTCGCTGACCTGGGCTTCCTTGTGGGTATCCTCATCTTCGGCTACTACACCGGTTCATTCAGTTTCGACTTCACCGGCAATGCCGTTTACGCCGCCAACGCCGTCCATGGTGTCGTGCCTGAGACGTCCAAGGCTTTGGCCGCCGGAGGCTTTATCCTGCCCACGGCCTTGTTCCTGATGTTCATCGGCGGCGCAGGCAAGAGCGCCATGTTCCCCCTCCACATCTGGCTGCCCGACGCCATGGAAGGCCCGACGCCAGTCAGTGCCCTCATCCATGCTGCCACCATGGTTGTGGCCGGTGTGTTCCAGGTGGCCCGCATGTTCCCCCTGTGGATACAGTTCGCACCGGAAACCCTGCACATCGTGGCTTGGATAGGAGCTTTCACAGCATTCTATGCCGCCGCCGTGGCCTGTGCCCAGAGTGACATCAAGCGTGTGCTCGCCTTTTCGACCATCTCGCAGATAGCCTTCATGATGGTGGCTCTCGGCGTTTGCCTGCCCGAAGGCAGTTTCACCGACAACCACGCCAGCCTGGGTTACATGGCTTCCATGTACCATCTCTTCACCCACGCCATGTTCAAGGCCACGCTGTTCCTCTGCGCCGGTTGTATTATCCACGCAGTCCACAGCAACGAAATGGAATTTATGGGCGGCATGCGCAAGTACATGCCCATCACCCACATCACGTTCCTCATTGCCTGCCTGGCCATCTCCGGCATTCCTCCCTTCAGCGGATTCTTCTCGAAGGACGAAATCCTGGTGGCTGCCTTCCAGTATAGCGGTGTAATGGGTTGGATCATGACCGGCATTGCCGCCATGACCGCCTTCTACATGTTCCGCCTCTACTACGGCATTTTCTGGGGAACTGAGAACAAAGAGTACCACGCTCATCACACGCCCCACGAGAGCCCGGCTGTCATGACCGTGCCCCTGATTATTCTCACGGTTATCACCTGCACCTTCGGATGGATTCTCCCCGGTACGTTCGGCAGCTATGTCAGTGCCACCGGTGAGGCCTATCACATCCATCTCGACTGGAGCGTGGCCGCCACGAGCATCGGCATCGCCCTCATTGCCATTGGCCTGGCCACATGGATTTACAGCGGTGCCCGTCAGCCCATCGCCGACAAATTGCAGGCCACTTTCCCGCGTCTGCACCGCTGGGCATACAAGCGATTCTATCTGGACGAAGTCTATCAGTTCGTAACCCACCGCATCATCTTCGGTTGCATCAGTCGTCCCTTCGCCTGGTTCGACCGCCACGTGGTCGATGGCTTCTTCAACGGCCTGGCCTGGGGCACACATGCCAGCAGCAACGGTCTGAAAACCCTGCAGAGCGGCCGCGTACAACAGTATGCCTTCGTCTTCCTGGTAGGTACATTACTCCTTATCCTCATGTTGATTCTCTAAAACTGCTACGATTATGAATTTCTTATCATTATTTGTACTGATTCCCCTGCTAATGTTACTGGGCCTCTGGCTCGTCAAGGGGCAGAAAGGCGTTCGTGCCGTCATGGTCGTCGGCAGTTCCACCTTGTTGGCCATGGCCATCGCCCTGACCGTGAAATTCCTCATGGACCGCGCCGCCGGTATGGATGCAGAAATGCTTTATCAGGCCAGCTTCGTGTGGTTTGAACCGCTCCACATATCCTACGCCGTCGGTGTCGATGGCATTTCAGTCTCCATGCTGTTGCTTTCAGGCGTCATCGTCTTCACAGGCACCTTCGTTTCCTGGGACATGTGCAAGGAATACTTCCTCTGGTTCACCCTGCTCTCCATGGGTGTGTTCGGTTTCTTCATCTCCGTTGACATGTTCATGATGTTCATGTTCTACGAAATCGCCCTCATTCCCATGTACCTCCTTATTGGTGTCTGGGGCTCCGGCCACAAGGAATACTCTGCCATGAAACTTACCCTGATGCTCATGGGAGCTTCCGCGTTCCTCATGCTTGGCATTTTCGGTATCTTCTATAGTGCCGGAGGTCAGACAATGAACGTGCTCGACATAGCCAACCACACCGGAGGGGCCAACCTCATTGAATTCTCCAAGCAGTGCCTGTGGTTCCCCTTCACTTTCGTCGGTTTCGGAGTGCTCGGAGCCATGTTCCCCTTCCACACCTGGAGTCCCGACGGTCACGCTTCCGCGCCTACCGCCGTTTCCATGCTCCATGCTGGTGTGCTCATGAAGTTGGGCGGCTACGGTTGCTTCCGCATCGCCATCTTCCTCTTGCCTGAGGCTGCCAACGAGCTCAGCTGGATATTCCTCATCCTCTGCGGTACGGGCGTCGTTTACGGAGCTCTGAGCGCCTGCGTACAGACCGACCTGAAGTACCTCAACGCCTATTCCTCGGTGTCTCACTGCGGCATGGTGCTCTTCGCCATCCTCATGCTCACCACCACGGCCTCCACGGGTGCCATCCTTCAGATGCTCTCCCATGGCCTTATGACGGCACTCTTCTTTGCCATCATCGGTATGATCTACCACAGGGCCCACACCCGCGACATCCGGCAGCTTGACGGACTCATGCGTGTCGTCCCCTTCCTGGCCGTAGGCTTCGCCATTGCCGGTCTGGCCAACCTGGGTCTGCCGGGACTGAGCGGTTTTGTGGCCGAGATGACCATCTTCGTCGGCTCGTTTGAAAACGCCGACATGTTCCACCGCGTGCTCACCGTCGTGGCCACCTCCAGCATCGTTGTGGCTGCCGTTTACATCCTGCGCATGATTGGCAAGATACTCTACGGCAAATGCACCGACCCCATCCAGCTTCAGATGCACGACGCCCACTGGGAAGAGCGTCTGGCCGTCATCGTGCTCATCGCCTGCATCGCCGGCATCGGTCTGGCCCCTGCATGGCTCAGCAACCTCATTCAGGACAGCGTGCAGCCCGTCATGGACAGCGTTCACAACGTGGCCCACAATATCTCACAGTGTAATCCCTTTCAGTAAAATCTCATAAACGGAATTAAAATGGATTATTCACAGTTCTTATATATGACCGACGAGCTCTCACTGCTCGCAGTAATCATCGTCCTCTTCCTGGCCGACCTCATCATGTGTCCCGACAAGAAGAGCGGCCGCGGCACGCTCAACACCTGCCTGCCCGCCGTGCTCCTCCTGATACAGACCGTCTATGTGCTCGCCGCCCCGTGCCTCGGTGCCTGTGGCGAAGGCGAGGTGCAGGCCTTCGGAGGCATGTACGTCCACACCCCCATGATGTCTTTCCTCAAAGGCGTGCTCAGTGTCGGCACACTCATCGTCTTCCTCATGGGCCACGTCTGGATGAAACGCGAAGAAAACCACATCAAGCAGGGTGAATTCTACATCCTCACCCTCTCCACGTTGCTCGGCATGTACTTCATGATCAGTGCCGGCCACTTCCTCATGTTCTTCATCGGCCTGGAGCTCGCCTCCGTGCCCATGACCGCCCTCGTGGCCTTCACCAAGAAGAATCAGGAAAGTGCCGAAGCTGCTGCCAAGTACATCCTCACCGCCCTCTTCTCGAGCGGACTCCTGCTCTACGGCATCTCCCTCGTCTATGGCACCTGCGGCACGCTCTACTTCAACGAAATCGCCAGCCATGTCGATACCGGCAACCTCGTGCAGCTCGCTGCCCTCGTGCTCTTCGTCAGCGGCATCGGCTTCAAGATTTCCCTCGTGCCCTTCCACCTCTGGACCGCCGACACCTACCAGGGCGCACCGACCACCGTCACCGGCTACCTCAGCGTCATCTCCAAGGGCGCAGCCGCCTTCGTGATGTTCGTCGTTCTCACCAAAGTGTTCGGTCCGCTGGTTGAGCAGTGGAACCTCATCCTCTTCTGGATCATCATCGCCAGCATCACCCTGGCCAACATCTTCGCCGTGCGCCAGAACAACATCAAGCGCTTCATGGCCTTCTCCGCCATCTCCCAGGCCGGCTACCTCGTGCTCGGCGTCATGGGAGGCACCGCCCAAGGCATGACCGCCCTCGTTTACTACCTTCTGGTATATCTGGCAGCCAACCTCGGCGCTTTCCTTATCATCAACATCATCGAGCAGCGCTCCGGCAAACTCCTCATCAGCGACTACGACGGGCTCTACCAGACCAACCCCAAGCTGGCCTTCCTCATGACCCTCTGCCTCTTCTCGCTGGCAGGCATACCCCCGTTCGCCGGATTCTTCTCCAAATTCTTTATCTTCATGGCCGCCTTCAAGGCAGGGTTCTGGGTACTCGTGTTCATCGCCTTGGTCAACACCGTCATCTCCCTCTACTACTACCTGCTCATCGTGAAAGCCATGTACATCAAGGAGAACGACGCCCCCATCGCCCGCTTCCAGAGCGACGGCTACACCCGCGTGGGTCTGGCCCTCTGCCTCCTCGGCGTAGTGCTCACCGGCATCGTCAGCTGCTTCTACCAGTACATCGACGCCTTCAGCTACGGCATGTAA
>JAGAYH010000008.1 GCA_017940565.1 Bacteroidaceae bacterium
CACGTAAATCACGGGTAACTCTGGTAACGTGGGGTCGAATTCAGAGGAGAGGTCGTATCGGGTGGAGGAAAGAAAGCAGGTGTCCCCGTTGAGCGTTTCCACAGTGAAATCGTTCTTGTGAAAATTGAACATATAAGTCCGTGTACTCTGAGCCTGTGCCATGAGGACGGCACAGAGAAGCAAGAGTGAAAGGAGCCGTTTGTTATTCATAAATCCATTTAAATTTGTTTGACGATACAAAGATAGAGAATTATTTCCTAAATACCCATGCTAAATTTGGTGTATTTGCATACCAAATTTGGTATATTTTTCCTGTTGGGGTACTGGACCGTTTAACAGGTGCGGGGACGCCAGGAGTGTCCACTTATGTTAATGGCGGGTGCGAGCAGAGCGAGTACCTGCGGTTCATGTTAAAACTTTATAGTAGCCGTGATTATGGTAACTATAGTGACTATAAATTCCAAAAATTTTTGACAACCGGGAGAAGGAGGCCGGATTTCGGCGTTCACAAGTGGGACTTCGGCACGCAGAAGCGGCGTTTCGAAATGACGAAACGCCGCTTCTGTTTTGGCACATCTGAGAGCCGATGAAAATCAGCGGATTACAAAACCGCTGGATTGGTGGTAAAAAATTTTGACATGTTTGAGGGGCTGGAAGAGTTATAGAGATAGTAGAAATGAAACTTTGTTTCCTTTTCTTGCTCTACGCCCGTTTATTCGTAACTTTGCAGTCGCTATGGAATGGAGAAAGAAAATCTCTTCAGAGAAGCGTCCGCCCCGCAACGGGTTGCTGGCGCTGAGTCCGCTGCTGGTGATGGCGGTGCTGTTTGTGGCGCTGGGCCTGTTGTATGGCGACTTCGGCCGCGTGCCGCTGCTGATGGTGTTCGTGCTCACGGCCATCTATGCCCTGCTGACGCTGCGCGGCCTGCCGCTGGAGAGCCGCATCACGGTGTTTTCGCGCGGCGCGGGCGAGAGCGACCTGCTGCTGATGGTGTGGATATTCATCTTTGCCGGTGCCTTTGCCGCTTCGGCCAAGGCGATGGGGGCGGTGGAAGCTACGGTGAACCTGACCTTGACGCTGCTACCGGCCCAGCTGGTGTTGCCCGGCCTGTTTCTTGCCGCCTGTTTTATCTCGTTGGCCATAGGCACGTCGGTGGGCACCACGGTGGCGCTCACGCCCATAGCCATGGACTTGTCGGCCCCCACGGGCTTGTCGGCGCCCCTGTTGGTGGCCGCGGCCGTGGGCGGGGCTTTCTTCGGCGACAACCTGTCGTTCATCAGTGACACCACGGTGGTGGCCACGCGCACGCAGGGTTGCCGCATGAGCGACAAGTTCCGCACCAACCTGTTCATTGCCCTGCCGGCGGCGCTGGTCACTTTCCTTATATATATGTATATTGGTCTTGGCTCCGGGGGAGCCGTCGGGGGCAGCCATGCCTTCAACGGGCTGCTGGTGGTGCCCTACCTGCTGGTGCTGGCCCTGGCCATAATGGGAGTAAACGTCTTGTTGGTGCTGGCCCTTGGCGTGGTGCTCACCGGGGCAATGGGCCTGCTGACGGGGCGCTTCAGCGTGGCCGCATGGCTCACATCGTCGGGCGAAGGCATCCTGGGCATGAGCGAAACCATACTGGTGGCCCTCCTGGCCGGCGGCCTGCTGGCGGTCATCCGCCGGGGCGGCGGCATCACGTGGGTCATACGCGGATTGACACGGCGGGTGCACACGCCGCGCGGTG
This sequence comes from Bacteroidaceae bacterium, assembly GCA_017940565.1. Lineage (GTDB taxonomy): Bacteria > Bacteroidota > Bacteroidia > Bacteroidales > Bacteroidaceae > UBA6382. Next base: position 1,733 of record JAGAYH010000008.1, read on the forward strand.
CCGAACTGAGCATAGCGGCTCTGGTGAGCCTGACCAACCTGTGCACGGCCAACAACACGGTGGCCATACTCTCCGTAGGGTCGCTGGCCAAGGCGATTGCACAGAAGTTCGGGGTTGACCCGCGCCGCGCCGCCAGTTTGCTCGATACCTTCTCCTGCTGTGTGCAAGGGCTTATTCCCTACGGGGCCCAACTGCTCATAGCCAGTGGCCTGGCCGTCTATGCCGATACGGGGCAACACATGAAGACAACCGACATCATTCCCTGTCTCTATTACCCCGTGCTGTTGGGCGTTTCGGCCTTGGTGTGGATATTTGTGAAAGGCAGGAAACGTTCAGAATAAGAAACGCGGAGGCACCGGTCAGTTTTGACCGGTGCCTCCGTGTTCTGGGGGACTAATCTTCGATGATGCGGAAAGTTCCGCCATCGCTCCGTGCAAACTCGCGGAGCAACTGTTGCAGGTCTTCGCCGCACCGGCGCAACTGCTGCACATCGCCGTCGTAGGCGTTGATGAGAAAGAGCAGACGGGTGGTGCTGAGACTCAGTTTGGTGCGCTCGTGGTCGCTGGTGGGTGTGCCTATGCCCCCTGCCGCATCGCGGTAAACAGGCAGGCCTTCGATGTTGAGAGGTCCGCGCCCGATGCCCTCGTAAGGCTCGCCGGCACGCCCCACGCCAAGGGTGAGCCTCGTTCCCTGGATACAGTCCACGTCGAACCCTCCGATGCTGTAGCCCCAACGTATGGAGGCCAGGTTGTTGATGTCCACAAGGGTGTTGATTTGGTAGAGTTCCTTGCCCTGCAGCACGCGGCGCACCAGCTGTTCGTTGCTCGGGCGGTAGCGGCTGGGGTCTTTGCCCAGCACCTTGTAGGCCTCGCGGGTGGTGCGGATGCCCGGCTGCAGTTTCAGTGTCTCCGTAGTCAGCCGTTGGCGCACGTCGGCTTCAGCCTCGCCGATGCGTGCCCACAGGTCGGCGTCGTATTCGGAGTTGACGACTGTGGCCTCGAGCACCCCCACGCAGAGGGCGGGGCAGGGCCGCCGGATAGCGTCGGAAAGAAGGATGTCCATAGGCTTACCGTTCGGCTTCAAGGGTGAAGGCGGCACTGCGGCAGTCGGCCTGCATGGGCGGAGCCACCTTTTCTATGGTCAGCCGCACGGTTGCAATACGCGGGAATCGGGCCAGTAACGCCTCTGCCATGCGTCGGGCCACATGCTCCAGCAGTTGTGACGGAATATCGAACGTTTCTTTGACCGTATGGTAAACGTCGGCGTAGTTGACCGTGCCTTCGAGGTCATCGCGAAGCAGAGCCGCATCGTCGGTAAACACGCGCAGGGAGACGGAGACAACGAAGTCGCCGCCCACGGTGCGCTCCTGCTCAAGGACTCCGTGCCGGCCGCGCAGACGGAGGCTGTTGAGGGTAATCCAAGTGTCGTTTATTTTCATTTCTCCTGATTTATGCGGCAAAGTTACGGGTAAAAATGATGGTATCTCTTCTTTTTACAAAAAAAATGCGTTTGCGAGTGTTACATTTCCGTTACCTTTGCGTTTTACAAATAGACAGGTTCCCCGCGAGCCGTTCCATGCATGAGTGAAGAAGTAGTACTGACCACATTCCAGAGTCTGCGCCGACGCCTGAACCGCTTGGCTTCGGGATGGCTGCACAATGACGACGATGCCTCCGACGTGTTGCAGGAAGCCTTCGTCCGCCTGTGGACCAGCTACCGCCATGTGGACGAGCCGCGCGAGGTGGAAGCCTTGAGTATCCGTGTGGTGCGCAATGCCTGTGCCGACATGCTGAGGAAAAAGCAGTCCTTCGTCTCTCTGGACGAGGCTGACGAGCCCGCCGAGCCGGTTTCTGACAGCGAGACACGCGAAGAAACGCTCCGTGAGGTGGAATGCCTGATGGACGAACGTCTCTCTCCCCTGCAGCGCCGGGTCATGGAGATGCGCGAGTACGAGGGGCTCGCTGTGGCCGACATTGCCCGGCGGCTGGACATGCAGGAAACGGCCGTACGCATGAACCTGTCGCGAGCCCGGCAGGCTTTGAGAGAAATGATGAAACATTCTGAAAACAGATAGTACCCAGAATAAAGAGTAACAACGATGAGAACGGAACGCTTATTCCTGACGCCCCAAGAGGCCCGCGAGGTGCTGCAACAGTACTACGAGGGCACTACGACCGACCGCGAGGAAGATTTGTTGTGCCGCTTCCTGGCCAGCGAGGCCGCCGACGGTGGCGAATTCGATGCCGACCGCGCCGTCATGGGCGTGTTGGCCGTGGGCAAAGAGGTGCACCGACCGCATCGCACCGCGGTGCTGAAAGTGGCCGGTTGGGCTGTGGCGGCTTCGGTGATACTGGCCGCCGGACTGTGGTTGCGCCCCTCCAGCCCTGACTGCGTGGCCTACATCGGCGGCAAGCGTTACACCGACCGCAACCTGATTATGGCGCAAGTGCAGTCGACCATGGGCGAACTGGCCGAGGCCAAGGAGGCCGTGAGCGTGGAAAGCCAGATGCAAGGGCTCTTCAACTGACAAAAAAGAGTATGAATACGTAGATAATAAAAAAAGATGACGATAATATGAAACGAATGATGCTGACAACTCTGGTCCTCTTTTGGGCGGCACTCTCCCTGCTGGCCCAGGAGGGACTGCATGTGGCGCCCTTCTACGATGGACGCTTCAACAAGGCCAAGGACGTGGTGTCGCTCAATGTGAAAGGCTCTGCGCTGAAGCCTTACCGGCTGACGCTCTACCGCAGCCTCATCTTCGAACGCGACATGCCCGACGTGGAACGCGCCGTATTGCTCGATGGCAAGCAGGCCATCGACCGCGAGGTGGCTCACCGCGACGGCCGACTGCTCTACGGCTTCTATTGCCTGCCGCAGACGTCGAAGAAAGCCCCCCTGCGCTACCTCTTCTACCGCCACACCACAGGGAAAACCATACTGGTTTATCTGGAAGGTGCGGCCACGCTGGAGGAAATCAAGCGTATGTTCAAAAAGTAACAACTAAAAAAGACAAATAGCAATGAATTACAAAAAGCGAATGGTCATATTGGCCCTGGCCTGCGCCCCGCTGTGCGGCGTGCTGGCCACGAACGACACGGTGACGGTGAAGAAACCCGACCGTGTGATTATTACCGAAACCGGCGGCAACATGAAAGTGCGTGTTGAAGGCCGCGAGGGCAACAGCAATTTCATCCTGGAACGTACCCACCAGGCCGACGGCAGCATGGTGGAGCGCGAAACGGACAATACGAACTTCATCAACGTGCCCTTCATCAAGAAAAAGCGCAGCAACTCGTCCGTCATCACGGAAGGACATCTGCCCACGTTCATGGTAGGACTCACCAGTGCCCTCGGCCAGCCCGACGGCATGGACGTCAGCATGGGTGCCTCATGGGAATTCGGCTTCTATCCTGTCTATGTGCACGGCCCGCGTCTGGGACGCCACGTCCGTCTGTTCTCCGGCCTCGGTGTGGATTGGCGCAACTGGCGCATGACCGGAAAGACGCGCTTCCTGAAACAGGACGGTGACGTGGTGCTCGCCCCCTATCCCGAAAGCGCCGAGCCCGACTTTTCCCGCATCAAGGTGTTCAGCATCGGCGTGCCCCTTCTGGCCGAGTGGCGCCCCAACAATGCAAGTGCCTACAGTTTCTATTGGAATGGCGGTGTCCTGATTAACGTCAACACTTACGGCAGTCTCAAGACGCGCTACCGCCTGCCCGAGGAAGGCAAGCAGAAAGAATTCACCAAACGCGTGCACCATGTGCCCCTCACCGCCGACCTCTTCACTTCCATGGGCATCAACGACGTGGGCATCTACCTGCGCTGGTCGCCCTGCCACGTGCTCCAGGAAGCGTATGCCCCGGCATTCACGTCCCTCTCCGTGGGACTGACGATTTCCGTCTCTTATTGACCCTCTTTTCCGCGGAGAACTCCCGCCCCGGTGCCTCTCAACCGCATCCCCGCCGCCACAGTCCCCGGGGATGCGGTTGTGCTTTTGCCTTCGCGGCCGGCCGGATTCTTTTTCGCGCGAACCGGATGCGTTCCGGTTTGCAAAGGTCGGACTTCGGAATTTTGAGACGCCGTTTCTGACTTTTGAAGCGGGACTTCTGTTCGCTGAAGTATGGCTGCGGTCCGCACGGGGTGTTTTGGCGTTAATAATGTTGAAAAAAACGGCGGCAATGGCGTTTTGTTGAGAATTCTGCGTAATTTTGCAGGTTGTAACAGAAAAAAATAGAAACAATCTGATAAAACTATCTATGAAGATCAAACAAATGACAATGATCGCGCTGCTGGGCCTGGCTATGGTCCCGGCCTGGGCGCAGACGGACAAGTATGACGGTGCTCCCGTGGACATACTGCCGTTGGAAAATCCGAATTTCGGCCTGATGCATCACAAGACCAGCACGGATGCCAAGACCAAGAGTGTGAGTGCCAAGTATCGTGCCGGTCGTCCCGACCACGTGAACAATGCTCTGTTCAAATCGTTCGTGCCGGTGTTCAACCAGGACCGCGGCTCGTGCGGCTCGGCCGGTGCCGTGCGCTACATGTTTACATCGGAGGTCGCCTCGTTCCGCAATGTAGATGCCTCTGACGACAACAACAGCTATCCCAGCCACTTCACGTGGCTGACCACGTACTCCCACTCTGACAAGCGCCAGATACTGCGCCACGTGGGTGTGCCCTCGGCCGCCGTCTATGGCGGACGCACGTATTCGGCCCTGTTCGGCTCGCAAGACTACAGCTGGAACAACTACGGTTGGATGCAAGGTTACGACAAGTGGTACAGTGCCATGTTCAACCGCCTGCAAAACGCCTGGTCGTTCCCCATCAGCCTTGAAACAGAAGAAGGCCGCGAGGCCCTGAAGCACTGGATGTGGAACCACAACGGCGACGACGACTTCATCTGCGGCGGTGTGGCCCAGATCGGTGTGGCCAGCGCCGTGACGCAAAAGGCCATTCCCAACACGGCTGCCAACCAGGAAGCCGGCGTGGTGGGCATGAAGTATGTGGGCTCGTGGGGCGAGACCTACGACCACTCGCTGACCATGGTGGGCTATGACGACCGCATCGAGTTTGACCTTGACGGCAACGGCGTGTGCGGCGAGGCCGAGAAAGACGAAGTGGGCGCCTGGATCATCGTCAACAGCTGGGGCGCCGGTTGGGCCAACAAAGGCTTCATCTACTGCCCCTATGCCTATGCCGGACCGTGGAAGCCCCGCGCCGACAAATCGAAGGAATTCTTCAAGCCGACGGTATATTTCATCCGTAAGAACTACCGCCCGATACGCACCTTCAAAATCAAGATGGACTACACCTACCGCAGCGAAATCGCCCTGTCGATAGGTATCGCTTCCGACACATCGGCCACAAAGCCCGAACTCACGCTCGAAATGGAGCACTTCCGCTATGCCGGTAACAACAGCATCAGCGGCAATGATCCCGACGCAGAAATGCCGATGCTCGGCACATGGGCCGACGGCGTGCACGACGAACCGATGGAGTTCGGTTACGACGTGACCGACCTCACCTCGGGCTTCGACCGCACGAAACCCCTCAAATACTTCTTCATCGTGAAGTCAAAGAGCGGTGCCAAGGGTACGGGTCACATCTACAACGTATCCCTGATGGACTACGAACTCGACCCCAACGGCCTGGAAACGCCCTTCCCCATGGAAGTGACTGAACTCTCCGGCGGCGGCAAGACCACGATGGTATCAATGGTGGCCACCGGCGAACCGGCAGCCAAACCGCGTAACCTCGTCCTGAACGACGGCAAACTGCAGTGGGACGCTCCTGCACAAGTGTCGCTGAAACTGACGGGCTACAACGTGTATGCCGACGGCGTGCTCATCGACAGCCTCACCGCCGACGCCACATCCTACACGGTAGCCACCGGCTCCACGCTCAGCTATAGCCTGAAAGCCCGCTACGCCTCCAACGGCGGAACGCTGCTCTCGGCCATGAGCAACCAGGTGCGCGCCGCAGCCAATGAAGAGGCATCAACGGATAACTATGTATTCAACTTCCAGGACGACATCTTCACGGTGCCCGACCTGCTGAACGAATACTGTCCGGAGTTCACACTGGAATTCTGGGTAAAACTGAAAAGCAGTGTAAGACATCCGCAGGACATTGGCGGTTTCGACATTTTTGCCCTTCAGATGACGGCTTCACGTACCATCAGCTTCGGCTGGGAGACACTCAACAGCGGCCACGCCTACCGCGAGTCGGCTGTGACGCTTGCCGCCGACCGCTGGAACCACGTGGCCCTCGTGGTGGACAAGAACACCATGTCTGTCTATGTGAACGGTTCGCGCAAGAAGCAGTTCTCCTCCGTTTCCTACAACGGCGTGCCTGCCTTGGGTGAGTTGAACTTCGGCAGCATAGGCAACCCCCTCAACTGCTATCTCGACGAAATACGTATATGGAAGAAAGCATGCACCTCGCGTGAACTGCTCTACAACAACCGTCAGCCCATTGCCCGTCCTGACCTGCAAGACGACCTGATGGCCTACTTCAAAATGGACCTTATCGATGATAACGGCGAGACCAAACTGCGCGACTGTGCCCGTGGCCACCATGGCATTTTCGTGGACTACAACCCCGAAGCCCGTGAAGTGGACAACTCGTTCCTGACGATGAAGCGTGAGTCGAACGCCAACTTCTCCATCTCGGCCGGCCCGCACTATCCCGGTGACAACATTGAACTGACGGCCAATTCGCTCCTCTCTGCCACGGGTTGGAAGTGGGAAGTGCCCGGCGCCGACGTTGACAACCTGAACTCACAGAAGGCCCAGGTGGTTTACAACGAAGTGGGCAAATACCCCGTTTCCCTTACCGTGACCGATGTTGACGGCACCGACACCACCAAGGTGGACACCATCGAAATCGTGGCCGCTCCCGAACCCGTCGTAGATTTCAACATTCCCGCCGAGATATTGCCGGCAGGCGAGCGCTTCAGTTTCGTCAACAAGTCAACCGCCCCGGGCAGCCGTTTCGTATGGACCATGAAGGGTGCTGACGAAGAAACAGTGAACGGCACCAATGCCGGTGCAACCTATAACAACGCCGGCACATACGACGTCACCCTCACGGCAGTCAGCTCCTCCGGCAACAAGTCGGTGACCAAGCAAGTGACTGTGACCAAGGCCGCCCCACGCTCCGCCTTCAACGTCAGCCCGCGCTACATCATCAAGGGCGAAGAGGTCTATCTCACCGACCATTCGCGCTACCAGCCCACGTCGTGGTTCTGGCTCATCACTAACAACGGCAACAACTCCGGTGTTGTAGGCCAGAAGTCATCGTTCACCCCCGAAAAGGCCGGTTTCTACAATGTCTCGCTCACAACCACCAACGACCAGGGCAAGAGCACGGTGGAAGAAAAGAACGCTTTCATCGTGGCCAACGCCGACTCCAAGAACGGCCTGCACTTCGGTGGTGACAACCAGTTGCTCACCTTCGACTGCCCCTTCGATGCCGCCACAAGTTCCTTCACCGTAGAGTGGTGGATGAATCCTTCAAAGCTCGAAGGCGCCTTCTCGATGCAGTGCGGCAGCGCGCTGACCTTCTCGACCGATGCCCTCGGTGTCATCAGCGTGGCCAACAGCCGCTCCGCGTTCAAGAGCAGCAACAACTTTGTAATAGCCAACGAGTGGCACCACTATGCCGTTGTCTATAATGCCGGCCGCGGCACATTCTACCGCGACGGCGAGTTGATCAATACGACAACCAACACCATCGGTGTGCCTGCCGCCGACCTCAGCGGCAAATTCGTCATCGGTACTGCCAAGAACGGCATGAACACCATGATGGACGAACTGCGCGTCTGGGGCAAGAACTTCACCCAGGACCTCGTCCGCCAGTATGCCAACCAGCCCATCGAGGACGTGAAAGCCGCCGAAGAAAACGATGCCCTCCTGCTGTACTACAACTTCAACCAGGGCAGCGGCAATGTCACCGACCAGACCAGCGGTCAGCACGACGGCGTGCGCTCGGGCTTCGGTCCCGACGGCGATGCCTGGGGTCTCTCCATGGGTGTCTTCACGCTCAACTTCGACCAGGTCAAGAAGAGAAACGTATCGTCAACCTACCTGACCAACTACCGCAAGAACTTCCTCTACGATGCCGACGCTCCCGTTCAGGGCACAAGCTACTTCCAGGTGCTCAGCGACGGTAACAAATCGACGTGGCAGACGGAGAACGCCGTCACCGAGGGCGACATCATCACCGGCGTACACGTTGAGAAGTCCACCGGCCTCATGGCCATGCGCACCCGCTACAGCAACTTCGCTGCCACGCTGAAAGACCATAAGATCTTCCAGACTCTGAAACTCAAGAAGGGCATCTACACCCTCAGTATGGATTTGGCCCGCAACAGCTACAGCGGCAGCGGCAGCATCTATTTCGCCGTCAACGAAGGCACCAGCCTGCCCAACACCGTTGACATGGCTACTGCCACCGATGCCGTCGACCTCGTGTCGCAGGGCAACCGCGAGCTCCGCTTCATCGTCACCGAAGATGATGCCGAATTCACCATAGGTCTCGTCTTCAACGTCACCGGCTATATGAGCTGGGCCGTCAACGAGTTCAAGCTCATGTGCGAGGAAATCGAGGTGCAGCAGGCCGACGGCATCCGCAGCCTCCGCGACGCCGTAGAAAAGGGCGCCCAGGCAGCCATCCGGCCCATTGCCGGCGGTGTGAGCGTCTATAGCAGCGACATCCAGCTTGTCACCGTATGCGACGTGCAGGGACGCATCCTCTTCAGCGAGAAGATGAGCGGACTGCAGCGCATCGCCTTGCCCGTAGGCATCTACATTGTCAACGGCACCAAGGTGGCCGTGACCAAATAAGGAGCAGGGCGTTCCCTGACATCCCACTCTCCCCAAGGGGCGGTTGCTTTGGCAGCCGCCCCTTGCGCGTGGCTGGCCGTCTTCAGAAGCACAAAACGGACTTGGGCGTGACGAAAACGCATTTGGTTTTTTAAAACAGATAAAAACGCTTTCTGTCGTCAGAGAACAGTCCGTCAAGACAGCGAGAAGACAGATCCAGATACTAAAAAGGGTATTTTTTGCCGAAGAAATGCATTTTTTCATCCAAAAAAATTTGGTATTTCTCTTTTTTTTTTAGTTTTGCAGCCATAAAAGAACAATAACAACAATTCATTAATCCGAAAAGAAAAGTGCAATGAAAAAGCAATGGTTTTATGTCTTCCTCATTTTTGGCGTGTGGGCTTCTGCCTCTATGGCCCAGGCGCTGTATGCCGGCGATCCCTTCAAATGGAACGAACTGAAGACCGGCGACGAGATACTTTTGGGCAATGGTGGAACCAAGGACGGCAGGATGGTTGCCGGCCGTGATTTCGGTCAATTCCTTTGCGGATATACCGTAGCGGCCAATGGCGGGCAAACGGGGCTGTCGCTTGCCAAAACCGACACCCTCAACTTTGCCAGCAACACCGACCCTTCGGGGCATGTGCTTTCAGATGCCAACGTGTGGATTCTCGAAGATGCCGGACGCGTGAAAACACTTGCGAACGAAGACTACCCGGCCTTCTTCCTGAAAAACAAGAAAACGGGCGAGTACATCGAGGCTTTCACCGTGCCGGCCGACGGTGTCGTGTCGCACACCACGCCCTCGAAAGAGCATGCCACCCCGTTTGTGTTCCGCAGTGCCGATACCTATAGGCAAACGGAGACCAACCTGTTGAAGATGTTTGAGGCCGACCCGGATTACGGTGCCCTGCTGTCGCACTATGAAGTGACAAAAGACACGCTAACCGGTCTCGACACAGGCGTTTGGTATCAGTTGGGCCACTATTGGGACAACACTTATACCTATTATGGCACCGACATTGACAAAGTGGCCTGGAATGTGCTGAAAGTAGCCTCCACGGAGTCATGGGAGAAGAAAGTGTCCGACTACCTGGTTAGTATAATTGGAACCAAAACATTCATAGCAGGCACCGACCCCGGCATGTTCGGCGAAAAAGAGTTAATAGCGTATGAGAATGTGCTGGTGAGTATTTATGACGCTGTTGATTACGGCTATTACCCCGGCGGAACAGGCATCATTGACGACTCCCAGTGGGAAGAATGGTATCGGCAGCTGATAGCCGCCTATGAAGCCGTCCTGGCCAGCCAGGTGCCGCTCACCGACGGATTTTACTACATCATTATTGACAATGACTATAGCAACTACTACCTTTCGGTCGAGGCCGCTTATTACCCGCCAGCCTACAAGGCGGGCGACGACCGTAAGTTGTGGTATGGTCCCTTGGAGATAAACAGTGCCCAGTATGTATGGCAAATCACCAAGACGGGCGAAGAAACGTATAGCGTCAAGAACTTGGCTCAAAACACTTTTCTGGGCTATGACGACGTCGACGGACATATCACTATGGGCGAGACGCCCGCGTGCGGGTATGCCTTTGTGTCACATTTGAACAGCCGGTGGAATCTTATTCCCGACAAGAGCGACGGTCTCACCGGTGGCCTTTGGACGAAAATAGTCGGTAAGGAAGGGGAAACCGGTTATATGTCGCGAAGCGACGATTTGCCCAAAGGCGAAGTCCGCCTCGTTGCACTTTCGGCTAAAGATCTGGCACTGATGGGCGTGAAAGTTGTCGCACCCGATGGCCCGCGCGACAATACCGTCTATTCCATTGACGGCAAACGTGTGAGTGAAAACGGAACGAGAGGTCTGCCCAAAGGCATCTACATTGTCAACGGCACCAAGGTGGCCGTGACCAAATAAGGAGCAGGGCGTTCCCTGACATCCCACTCTCCCCAAGGGGCGGTTGCTTTGGCAGCCGCCCCTTGCACGTGGCTGGCGGGGACGATGGCGGCGTCGCGGCCGGCAAAGGTCGGACTTCGGCCGGACGAAACGCCGTTTCGTCGGAACGAAGTGGGACTTGTGAAAAACCAACTCCGTTTTCGTGCGCACGAAAACGGAGTTGGTCACGGCGAAAGCAGATTCAGATTAAACCAAAAAGCGTTGGAAACGTCAAAAAAACACAAAATGGACGGCCAACGGTGCGATGTGCAAAAAAACGGCGCAAAAACGGCTTTTTCCTGCAATTTCATCGGCCGTGATTGAGGTTTTTCAAAAAAGAATGAGTAACTTTACATCGCAAAAAATGGCCTTTCTGCACTTGAGGCACGGGGCCGGCTTGCGTTTTGTTAATTATAAAATATTGAAAATAAGGAAAGATGAGTATCTTGAAGATTTTTAATCAAGGTGCGCGTCGGGTGTGTCTGCTCGGCGTGTTGTTGGTTGCTGCGGCAAGTGTATATGCCGAAACCAACGAAAATTTGTTGATACGCCTGCGCAATCAGATGGCGCAGACAAGTGATGCCAAGGCCCAGTTGGCCATAATGGACCAGGTAGGCCAGGTGGGCACGTTCCAGGCCCTGGCCTTCGCCGCCGAATGGCTGGGCAACCCGTCGAAGGCTCTGGCCAAGTCGGCCGCCAAGGCCGTGGTGGACATTGCCACGAAGCATCCGGAATATAACGGCACGAACACCCGCGCGTGGGTGGGCCGTGCCCTGCCTCTGGTGAAAGGCGAAACGAAAGCCCGCGCCAAGGCCTATCTGCTCATCATGCCCAAGGACGAGCCGGGCTACGTGAGCCTGTTCAACGGCAAGGACCTGACCGGTTGGAAGGGCCTGGTTGAGAACCCCATCAAGCGCGCCAAGATGACCAGCGACGAGCTGGCCAAGGCTCAGGTGAAGGCCGACGAGACAATGCGCAAGGACTGGGCCGTGGAGAACGGTCTGCTCTGCTATGTGGGCCATGGCTACGACAACATCTGCACACAGGAGATGTATGGCGACTTCGAGATGCTTGTTGACTGGAAGCTCGACCCCAACGGCAAGGAGCCCGATGCCGGCATCTATCTGCGCGGCACGCCCCAGGTGCAGATATGGGACCTCTCCCGCGTGAACGTGGGTGCCCAGGTGGGCAGCGGCGGCCTGTATAACAACCAGAAGAACCCGAGCAAGCCCACATGCGTGGCCGACAACAAGCTGGGCGAGTGGAACACGTTCTACATCAAGATGGTGGGCGACCGCGTGACCGTGGACCTCAACGGCGAGCGCGTGGTGAACAGCGTCATCCTGGAAAACTATTGGGACCGCTCACAGCCCATCTTCCCCGTGGAGCAGCTGGAACTGCAGGCCCACGGCAGCAAAGTGTATTACCGCGACATCTATGTGAAACGCCTCAAGTAACGCTGAGGACGCCACAACGACGTATAATCAACTTAAATAATAACTATACAAAATCAAAACAATGAAGACGAACAGACGTACGTTTTTGAAGACATTGGGAGGCGTCGGACTCTTTTCCATCGTGCCTCGCAAGGTATTGGGCGGCACGGGTTACATTGCCCCCAGTGACCAGCTCACGAAAGGTATCATCGGAACGGGTGGTATCGGTATGTCAGCCTCTCACTTCTCCACCTCCGAGGCTTGCCGCCTGGTGGCCGTGTGTGACGTGGACAAGAAACACCTGGACAACGCAGTGACCCAGGGTAAGAAACGCTTCAACGAAGACCTGAAAGCCTACGACGACTTCCGCGACCTCATCAGCGACCCCAATGTGGACATCGTTCACATTGCCACTCCGCCCCACTGGCACGCCCTGATGTCCATCGCGGCAGCCAAGGCCGGCAAGGACATCTGGTGCGAAAAGCCCATGACACGCACCATCGGCGAAGGTAAAGCCGTGGTAGAAGCCGTGAAGCGCTACAACCGCATCTTCCGTCTGAACACATGGTTCCGTTTCAAGGACACATTCTACGGACTGGGCACCACCGTTCAGCCCCTGAAGAAACTCGTCGACAGCGGCATGCTCGGCTGGCCCCTCAAGGTGGTCGTAAGCGGCACGACAGGTTTCACCTGGAAATTCTTCTGGGTAGGTAAGGAAAACCTGGTTCCCCAACCGGTTCCCGCCAACCTGAACTACGACATGTGGCTCGGCCCGGCTCCCTTCAAACCCTACAACGAGCACCGCACACACCAGACCTTCCGCGGCTACTGGGACTACGACGGCGGCGGCCTGACCGACATGGGTCAGCACTACCTCGACCCCGTGCAGTATCTGCTTGGAAAGGACAAGACTTCGCCCGTGAAGGTGGAAGTGGACGCCCCGCAGCAGCATAGCGATGCCGTAGGTATCTGGCGTAAGATCACCTACACCTATGAAGACGGTTGCCAAATCGTGCTCGAGGGCGAAGGCTTCGAGAGCAAAGGCAAGACAGCCTTCATCGAAGGTCCGAAGGGCAAAGTGTTCAGAGGCTTCGAATGTACCATCCCCGACGTGATGAACAAACTGGCCGAACTGCCCGATCCCGAACCGCAACGCACGGACTTCCTGGAGTGCGTACGCACCCGCCAGAAGTTCGCCCTCAACGAAGAAAACGGTCACCGCAGCTGTACGCTGGTTAACCTCGGAGCCGTGGCCCTGCGCCTGAACCGCTCAGTGCTCAACTTCGACCCCGTGAACCAGGTATTCGTCAACGACGACGCTGCCAATGCGCTCATCTATCAGCCCATGCGCGGCCCGTGGCATCTCTAATCAAATTCATCAACCAGTATAAAGAATAAAAAGATGAAAAAGATAAATATTTCCATATTGCTTTTTATCGTCTCCATGACGTTCGGGCTCAACGCCTCCGCACAGCTCGACAGCCGCAACCGCACGGTGGAGACCATTGTCATTGACAACCTGGGACAACTGCCCGCTCAGAACGCCAGAAGATACAACCAGGTGATGAGCGAACTGGCCGGTACAGGCGAAAACGGCATTACCCTGCTCGCAGGTATGCTGGGCCCGGCTGCCACGACCAAGAACGCTACGTTCGAATATGCCCTCAACAGCGTAGTCGATTACGTGATGGAGCCGGGTAAGGAAAACCTCCGCGCCGGTGTCCGCAAGGGTATCATCAACGGTCTGGCCAAAGCTGCTGACAAGGACAACAAGGCTTTCCTGCTCACACAGCTCCAGAAAATAGCCACGGCCAACGAAGCCGGCATCTTTGAATCCTACCTGAAGGACAGCTACCTGCAGGATTATGCCGTACGCGGTCTGGCCGCACTTCCCGGCATCGACAACAAGGTGGTTGACCTGATGAAGGCTTCTGCCCCCAACGCCGGTCTGGCCTACATTGCCGGTTTCAAGAAACTGCAAGCTGCCGAGCCTATCCTCATTGACTGGAAGAAGACGGCTGACGCCAAGACGCAGAACGTTATCAACAACGCTCTGGCCAGCTGTGGCGGCGCTGCTGCCATTGCAGCCCTCCAGCCCGAGGTAAGCAAGCTCGCCTTTGCCGACGACCCCACGGATGCCACCAATTCTTATCTGGCACTGCTGGGCAACTGCAATAACAGCAAGACAGTCCTTGCTGCTGCCAAGTCGCTCGTCAAGGCTAAGATTCCCGCCGTGCGCTGTGCCGGTTTGGAACTGCTGCTTAAGAACGACAGCAAAAAGGCTACGAAGAATATCCTTGCCGCATTGAAGGACCCCTGCCGCCAATACCGCGCCACTGCCCTTGACTTTGCACAGGATGCCGTTGGTTCCGGTATCATCGGTACCGTTGCCGGCAAGTTCAAAGGTTTCAAGCCCGAGGCTCAGACCGACATCGTCCGTTGGCTTGGCAACAATAAAGCCGCCGACCAGATTGACGTCGTAACGACTGCCATGAAGTCGTCCAACACCGACCTTGCAGCCGCAGCCATCGAAGCTGCCGGTCGCATCGGTGGTGAAAAGGCTCTCACGGCCATTGTAGGCCAGCTCGGCGGGGCCAATGCCGCTGCTGCCAGCAAAGCCCTGTTGGCTTTCAACGGTGATGTTAAGAACGGCGTAGTCAGCGCCCTCTCTTCCACCGATGCCAACGTGGTCAAGGAAGCCCTGAAACTGGCCTCCACCCGTCGCATCAGCAGTGCTTACGGCAAGGTGCTTGACTTGACGAAGTCCTCCGACGCAACCATTAAGGATGCTGCTTACGATGCCCTCCAGGGCGTGGCTACGGCCGACAAATTCGCTGAAATCAGCCAGATGCTCAATGCATCCAGCGGTGCCACCACCGCCAAGTTGCAGGCCGCTGCCAAGAGTGCCATCCAGGGACTCAGCGCCGACCGTCAGTACAGCACCATCAACAGCGCCATGGCCAGCACCAAGAACGCTGCTCTCTACTATCCGCTCCTGGCTCAGGCCGGCAACTCTGCCTCCATTGCCAAGTTGCTCCAAGAGTACAAGAGCGGCAGCAACAAGGCTGCTGCCTACAAGGCTCTGCTTGATGTGAACAACGCCGAAATGATCCCGACGCTCTACGATCTGGCAAAGGATAATGCCGGAGAGAAGGACGCCGCTCTTGCCCGTTATCTCACTTTGGCCAAGGCCACACCGGCCACTCCCGAAGCCAAATACCTGCTCTACAACCAGGCTCTCGGCCTCAATCCGTCTGCCAAAGTAGCCAACAGCTTTATCAGTGCTTTGGGTGACACCAGAACACAGTCGGCCCTCAACGTCGTTAGCCAGTATCTGGACAACGCTGCCACGGCTCCTGCCGCTGCCGCCGCTGTGAAGACTATCATCAGCAAGAACGAATCCCTCCAGGGTGGTGACCTCAACAAGGGCATCCTCAAGAAGGCTCAGGCCGTTTATGCTGGCATCAAGGCCAAGAACCCCGCCGATGCCGACGCCGGTTATGCCGTTGACGAAATCAACCTGCTCGCCGGCAAGATGGGCGACCGCGGCTATGCCGACATTGAAAAGGGTAAGAAATACGAGAACTTCGAACTCCTTGTTGACTACAAGGGCGAAGGCGCTGTCTTCGCACGCGCCACCGAAGTGGTGAAGCTCGCTGAGCCCGTTGCCTTCAACACGAGCAATGTCACCGTTCAGGGCAACGTCAACGCTTTTGCCGTGAACAAGGACGACTGGAACACCCTTTACATGAAGGTAGTCAACGACCGCGTTTCCGTAAAGGTTAACGGTCAGACCGTGGCCGACAATGCCATCATCAAGAACGGCAACCCCACCGGTCTCATCGACCTCAACGGTGTGCAGACCCGCAGCGCCCAGGTGAAGGAGCTCGCTTCCACGCCTATCTTCACGCTCTCTCCCGAGGAGAAAAAGCAGGGCTTCGAAGTCCTCTTCGACGGCCGCTCGCTCGAGAAGTGGCACGGCAACACTACCAGCTATGTTCCCGTTGACGGAAATATCTACGTTTCTGCCCACTACGGCGGCAACGGCAACCTCTACACCAACAAGAAGTACAGCGACTTCATCTATCGCTTCGAATTCTGCTTCGATGTAGTAGGTGTGAACAACGGTATCGGTCTCCGCACCAGCGACGGTGTTGACGCCGCTTACGAAGGCATGGAAATCCAGGTGCTCGACAACATGGCCGACATCTACAAGAACCTGGCTCCCTACCAGTACCACGGCTCCGTCTATGGCATCCACATCCCCAAGAAGCTCGACTTCGGACCCATCCGCACATGGCATACCGAGGAAATCGTAGCCAAGGGCGATTATATTAAGGTAACGGTCGATGGCACCGTGGTAACCGAGTGCAACATCCGCGAAGCCTGCAAGGGCCACAACGTAGCTCCCGACGGCAGCCAGCACAACCCCTACACCATTGACCACAAGAACCACCCGGGCCTCTTCAACAAGGAAGGCTACATCAGCTTCTGCGGCCACGGCCCCGGTGTCATGTTCCGTAACATCCGCATCCTCGACCTCAGCAAGCAGGGTGCCAAAAAAGGAAAGTCCAAGAAATAATGGTAAAAGGAGAGAACAGTAATGGGCATCACCCGATGCCGGCTTCGGTAGTTGCTATCGGAGCCGGCAATCGGATGCGCACTTACATGCACTATGCGGCACTTCATCCTGACGAAGTGCGTCTCGTAGCAATCGTTGAACCCGATCCCATCCGTCGCAACACGATGGGCGACCAGTTCAGTGTGCCCATGGAGCACCGTTTCGTACACTACGACGACTTCTTCGCCAGCCCCGTGCCTGCTGATGCCATTATCTTGTGCACTCCCGAGAATGAGCACTATCGCCCGTGCATGCAAGCCATTGAGCTTGGCTACCATGTGCTTTTGGAGAAACCCATAGCCCAGACCCTTCAGGAATGTCAGGACATGGCCGATGCCGCCCGCCGCAAGGGTGTTATCGTCAGCGTGTGCCACGTGCTGCGCTACCACCCCTTCTTCCTGAAGGTAAGCGAACTTGTCCGTTCCGGCGACTTGGGACACATCATCAGCATCAACCATACCGAGGGCGTAGGTCTCGACCGCGCCACCCATGGCTACGTGCGCGGCATCTGGAATCGCGAAGAAAACGGCAACCCCATGCTTCTGGCCAAGTGTTGCCACGACGTCGATTTTCTGCTCTGGATCACCGGCCGCAAGTGCCGCAAGGTGACCTCCTTCGGCTCCCTGCGCTGGTTCCGCAGCGAGAACGCGCCGCGCGAGGCTACCGACCGTTGCATCGACTGCCCCCTCGACGGCAAATGCCCCTACTCGGCCGTTGACCTCTACTGGCGACGCCGCGAGTGGATCAGCAATTTCGACGTGCCCCAGGGACAGACCATCGAGGATGTCATCCAGCGGGAACTTCGCGAAGGCAAGCAGGGCCGCTGTGTCTTCCGTTGTGAAAACAACGTGGTGGACCACCAGGCCCTCCTCATGGAACTCGACGACGAAACCCTCGTGAGCATGTCTATGGACATCTTCACGCTCAACGACTATCGTACCACCAAGATTTGTCTGACCGGCGGTGAAATCATCTGCGACGAACATACCATCACCGTCACCGATTTCGCCACCCGGCAGCAAAAGGTTTACGATTTTGCCGGCACGCTGGAGCAACCCTACCATGCCGGAGCCGACCTGAGGATAATGGAAGAATTCCTCCGTGCCATACATGGCGAGGAAACCCATCTCAACACGCTCATCGACGAGTCCATACAGAGCCATCTGGTGTGCTATGCTGCCGAGCGCAGCAGACTTACCGGTCAGACCATCAACATTTGACCTTTTCGGAAAAGGCACAGATTAGTGTAAAGAACCAAAAGATTTTTTTTCATCCTATAGATGACCGTGGAGGGCGCCCCGCAGGGCTCTCCACGGTCTCTTTTTTATGTCAACGGCCGGCCCGAGATGACGAAATCCGATTTCGGCGCCACGAAAACGCATTTGGTCGTGACGAAAACGCATTTAGTTTTTCAGAAACATAAGGTCGGCGGATAGAAATCTCAGGTTTTCTTATCGTCTGTCCTCTCATTTATTTGTAAATTTGCACCATATAATGCAACCACCAAAACCCATAGGAATAATGTCACAACCGTTGCTGATTTACAATACCCTCACGCGGCAGAAGGAACTCTTCCGCCCGCTCCACGAGGGGCGCGTGGGCATGTATGTCTGCGGCCCCACCGTCTATGGCGACGCCCACCTGGGCCACGCCCGTCCGGCCATCACCTTCGACGTCGTCTTCCGCTACCTGCAGCACATAGGCTACAAGGTGCGCTACGTGCGCAACATCACCGACGTGGGCCATCTGGAGCACGACGCCGACGAGGGCGAGGACAAGATAGCCAAGAAAGCCCGTCTCGAGCAGCTGGAGCCCATGGAAGTGGCCCAGTACTACACCAACCGCTTCCACCAGGCCATGGACGCCCTCAATGTGCTCCCCCCCAGCATCGAGCCCCATGCCAGCGGACACATCATCGAACAGATAGGCCTCGTCAAGGAAATCCTCGACCACGGCTACGCCTATGAGTCAAACGGCAGCATCTATTTCGACATCGAGAAGTATAACCGTGACCACCGCTACGGCCGCCTCTCCAACCGCAACCTCGAAGACGTCATCAACGCCAGCCGCGAACTCAGCGGCGTGGGCGAGAAACACAACCAGGTCGATTTCGCCCTCTGGAAAAAGGCCGAGCCGCAACACATCATGCGCTGGCCCTCGCCCTGGAGCGACGGCTTCCCCGGCTGGCACTGCGAGTGCACCGCCATGGGACGCAAATACCTCGGCAACCACTTCGACATCCACGGCGGAGGCATGGACCTCGTCTTTCCCCACCACGAATGCGAAATAGCACAGGCCGTCGCTTCCCAAGGCGACGACATGGTGCGCTACTGGATGCACAACAACATGATTACCATCAACGGACAGAAAATGGGCAAGAGTCTGGGCAACTTCATCACCCTCCAGGAATTCTTCACCGGAGCGAACGCCAATCTCGACGAAGCCTACTCCCCCATGACCATCCGCTTCTTCATCCTCCAGGCCCACTACCGCTCCACCGTCGACTTCTCCAACGAAGCCCTCAAAGCCAGCCGCAAAGGTTTGGAGCGCCTCATCGACGGCCTTACCCAGCTCGACCGCGTGCAAGCCACCCCGGGCGGCACCCTCACGGCCGACTATGCCGCCACCCTCCAGCAGAAGTGCTACGATGCCATGAACGACGACTTCAACACGCCCATCGTCATCAGCCACCTCTTCGAAGCCTGCCACACCGTCAACCAGCTCGCCGACGGCAAGGCCACCGTCACCGCCGAAGGCCTCGATGCCCTGCGCCGCGTCTTCAACACCTTCTTCAGCGACATCCTCGGCCTGCGCACCGAGCAAAGCGGCAGCGGCGAGCGCGAAGCCGCCTTCGGCCACGCCGTCGACCTCCTGCTCCAGATACGCAGCCAGGCCAAGGCCAACAAAGACTGGGCCACCAGCGACAAAATACGCGACGAACTCCAGGCCCTCGGCTTCGAAGTCAAGGACACCAAAGACGGCGCCACCTGGAAACTCAGCAAGTAGCCACCGCACCGTCTCCCTGCGCCGCTGTCAGCCGTCCGCTGACAGCGGCGCAGTGCATTTGATGACCTAAAGCACAATTATAGTTGCGAAAATCTTAACTAAAAATGTCTTTGTCTAACTTGCTGTAAATGATTTAGTCTAAGAAAGAGTAAACAGAAGCGGCGTTTCAAAATTTTGAAACGCCGCTTCAGCTGCTTGAAGTCCCACTTCAAAAGTCCGAAAGCCGGCCAATCCTTAACGAATTAACATTTCACGTGTTAAAAGTGTTAACGCTGCCACGCCTCGCCCATCGCCTCCTGATGCGTTTTGCCCTTTCACCAGAAAACACTATGTTTGTTCCCTAAAAGCAATAGTCCTTATATTTACTATAGTCACCATAATTACTATAAACCAAAGAAAAAGGAAACAAACAATGTCCGAAAGCCAATACCAAATACCGAAGCATCCGAAACCCTGGCGCGATGCCTACTTCTATCAAAAGTTAGAGGTCTTGTAGTTGTGGTTTGTTTTCAAATTTGTATCTTTGCACTATAAGTGACAACGTCAGATGCTTCAGCTCATGGACAATGCTGGTTGTGATTTGCTTTCAAATTTGTATCTTTGCACTATAAGTGACAACTAGAGGTCTATGAAAGAACAAAGAACGTGGGTTGTGATTTGCTTTCAAATTTGTATCTTTGCACTATAAGTGACAACCTGAACCTAGGATGATAAATAAACACTGTTGTTGTGATTTGCTTTCAAATTTGTATCTTTGCACTATAAGTGACAACAACCAAACTTTAAGGCAATAACCTTTTATAGTTGTGATTTGCTTTCAAATTTGTATCTTTGCACTATAAGTGACAACTCATCTTCATCCGATAGGTCACCTTTTGAAGTTGTGATTTGCTTTCAAATTTGTATCTTTGCACTATAAGTGACAACATAGCATATTAGGATCATACATCGCCAGGGGTTGTGATTTGCTTTCAAATTTGTATCTTTGCACTATA
>JAGAYH010000002.1 GCA_017940565.1 Bacteroidaceae bacterium
GATTTTAGGACGATATTTCACTAAGCCTTCCTACGCATGCGACAGTCGAAAGTAGCCCCAACAGGGCAAAAGTAGTGCAACGATAGTCGAAAGTGGCCTCTCAGGGCGAAAGTGTCAAAAATTTTTGGAATGTTTTTGATGATTTTGTAATCCGCTGATTTTCATATAGTCTCAGAAACAGTCAAACAGAAGCGGCGCTTCGGAATTTTGAAACGGCGTTTCTGCGCGACGAAGTCCCACTTGTGAACGCCGAAACGGGACGTCTGTCGGGGAAATGTAACGATTTTTTGCCATCCGCCGGCAGCAGGCGGGGCTTTAATGATAATTTTAAAAATAGAGGAAGAGGCATTATTGGTTTTGATTTTGTAACTTTGCAGTTGGCTATTGATAACCGTCAAGGAAACAACAATAAAAAAACAGTAATATGACAAGAAAATTACCATTGCTACTGATGCTTGCCGGCCTGCTGTGCACGTCGCTGGCATATGGCATCGACACGCAGACCATCCGTCTGACCGCCCCGAAGGGAAGCCAGCTGACGCTGACTTTCGGCGGCACGGGCAAGGTGACCGTTGACTGGGGCGAGGGGGCACAGGCCTACACCCCCGGTACCGTCAGCGGCACGACCCAGGCCGACACGGTGGTGGTGACCATTACGCAGCGCGTCACCTCTTTCGACTGCTCCGGCCAGGGCATTACCTGGCTCGACGCCAACGGTGCCACCGACCTGCTGGTGCTCAACTGCGCGCAGAACAAGCTCACGGAACTTAAAGTGAACAAAATGGCCGGCCTGCAGGAACTGAACTGCTCCGACAACCAGCTGACCGAGCTGGGTCTGGCGTCGAACACGGCCCTGCGCTATCTGGACTGCTCCGACAACCAGCTGACCGAGCTCACCCTGACACGCAACACGGAGCTGCAGGTGCTCGGCTGTTCGCGCAACCGGCTGCCCACCCTGGCGATCAACTTCAATAAGGACCTGCGCGGCCTGTGGGCCGACGACAACTATCTCATCGGCACCCTGGGCATGCCCATGCACGAAAAGATGACGTCGGTCATCCTGTCGAACAACGGCATGGAACGGCTCAACATCCTGCCCACCGAAGCCCTGACAGACCTTTGGGTGGACCACAATGAACTGACCACGCTCAACCTGGGCACGACCACGGGGATGAAGACCATCAACCTGAGCGACAACCAGCTGAGGTCGCTTGTCATCAATTCCGTGGCCGGAATGGACATGTACATGGCCAACTTCTCGCACAACAAGCTCGGATTCCAATACTTCCTGCCCTCCGACAAAGTGGCCAACTACGTCTGCGGCCTGCAGGCACCCGTTGATTTCGGCATAGACACCGTGCAGGTGAACGACATGGTTGACTTCTCGGAATTTTTGAAAAATGCCGGAGGTTCCAAAGTCGGCACCATCACGCTCTACAATGCCGCCACCGGTGAGCCGCTGGTGAAAGGCACCGACCCCACCGCCACCGACTACCAGATTCTTTCGGGACGCGCCCGTTTCTGGCACGGCATCGACAGCGTTTACGGCATTGTCACCAGCACACGCTATCCGACGCTGGAAATCCGCTCCAACGCTTTCACCGTGTATGACCCCGATGCCACCGGCATACACAGCGCGACGACGGCCGACGGCCTCTCCGTCACAGCCGGCGAAGGCTACCTGACACTGCGCAGCAGCCGGCCCGCCGAGGTGCGCATCACCGCCACCGACGGACGCACCGTATGGACAGGCACCACGACGGGCACCACCGTCAGCCTGCCTAAAGGCATCTATCTGGTCAACAACCGCAAGGTACAAGTAAAATAACCTCAAAACCGCATCACAATGAGAAAGACAATATATTCCATCCTCCTGCCGCTGCTGGCCCTCGTGATGGCTCAGCCCGCACAGGCACAGAAGAGCGTGACGGAATACGACCTGCCCGTGATAGTGCCCATGACCTCGGCACGCACCATCTCGCCCAGCAAGCACACCGCCTACATCCGCGTAAGCGCCAACGTTGGCTACGAAGCCTCCTCCGACGCCGAATGGCTCGCCGTGGGCAAGAACAGCCAGGGCATCTACTACACCGCCGAAACCAATACGGAGATTTTGCCCCGCACGGCCAACATCACGCTGACCAACGCCGAAAACAAACTGTCGCGCGTCATCAAGATCACTCAGGAACGTGACAACACGGTGGACAAAATCGTCATCCCCACCGGCATCAAGCCGACTTCGGTCACCGCCAACGTCTCCACCTCGAACACGTACAAGATTGAAAATACCATCGACGGTAACATCAACACCATGTTCCGCTGCTCACCCGACACCGGCAAGTTCAACGAAGAGAATCCCCTGGTGCTCACCTACTACTTCAACGGGGAGAGCATAGACGACGTGACCTACGAAACACGCCCGTACTACACCGGTGTCATCGGTTACATGAAGATTTACTACAAACTTAAGGGACAAGACGAGTTTACTTACCTGTACACGTCCGACCTGACCGCCAGCGTCGGTTCTACGTCAGGCATCAGCGTAAACCTGCCACTGGGCGAAAACGGCCTGGACAACGTGGAAGCCATCAAGTTTGAAGCATGGAACGGCTATAAGAGCGGCAACGCCGAATACTTCCAGTGCGGCGAGATGACCTTCGGCCGCAGCATCACCAAGTCGGGCGACTACAGCGTCTTTGCCGACAAGTTGCTCACCACGCTGAAACCGGAGGTGACCCAGGAAGACATCGACAACATCAGCGACCCGTTCGTGGCCAACCTTGCCCAAAAGATATTCGACGGCGACTACAGCACCGACTACCGCGTGGGCTACTACCCCTGCCGCTACGACCCTTCGCTGGTTGAGAGAGACCTTGTCACCAGCGGCGCCTACGACATCTTTGAAGGCGTCACCGGCGTGATGCTCACTCCGGGCAAGAACGCCGTCGTCGTGGACGGCATCCCGGCCGGAGCCCAGGCCAAGCTCACCATCTGCAGCTGGACCGTGCCCGAGAAAAACTATCCCAAATACTACCACTACGCCCTGAAAAACGGCGTCAATGTCATCACGCACACCTACGACTCCTGCGGCATGGCCTATGTCACCTACGTGAGCGACACGCCGGAGAAGAACTCGCCCATCGGCGTGCACCTGGTCAACGGCAAAGTGCAGGGATACATGTCGAATAAACTCACCAACGACGAGATGCAGACGATGCTCGAGAACGCGCCCTACACCGTCATCGACCTCATGGGCGACCGCGTGCACCTGACCTTCGAGGTGAAGTCGCTGCTCAAATACACCAAGGGCGAATACCGCCGCCTCATCAACATCTACGACTCGGTCATCTTCTGGACCCACCGTCTCATCGGTCTGGAAAAATACGACCACGTGCCAGCCAACCGCACCCTCTTCTACGTGAACTACGACTACTTCATGTACAAGACCGGCCTCGGAGCCTCGGCCAAGTATGACGTGACCGACATCCTCGTGCCCGCCAACTTCACAGGCGCCACCAAATCCACCATGTGGGGTGTGGCCCACGAATGGGGACACCAGCACCAGCTGCGCCCCTACTTCAACTGGGCCGGCCTGGGCGAAGTGAGCAACAACATGCACTCGTGCTACTCCTGCCTATACATGGGCTGCAGCACGTCGAACATGACCCGCGAATTCGGCCAAGGCTACAAGGACTACCTCCAGGGCAAACATCCCAAGGAGGGTAAGGCCAGCAAATTCCGTCACCTCGGCTACCAGGCCGCCAACCGCTTCAGCTATTCGCCGAAGATGCAGCAGGCCTACCTGGCCATGGCCGACTCGGTCATCAAGCCCATTGCCACCGACTCGCTCCACGCGGCCACCTACAACGAAGGCGAACTGGGCAACCGTCTGGCCTCGTTCTTCCAAATCTATGACTGGTATATGCTGCAGGGCAACACCGATGTCTATCCCGACCTCTACGAATCGTTGCGCCACACCGCCACCGACGAAGACAAATATGCCCTGGCTGCCGCCGCACAGAACAATGTGAGCGGACGCTACAACATTCTCGCCGAGAAGTATCCCGAGTCATGCTGGGTTACTGACAAGTACATCAAGGCCACCGGCTCCAGCACTTGGGACAACCAGGTGCCCTACATCATGAACTTCATCTGGAAGATATCCACCGTCACAGGCTACAACTGGTTCCGCTACTTCGAGCTGTGGGGCTACCTGCGCCAAGTGGCCATGAACATCAACGACGACTATGGCATCAAGTACTACTGCATGACCAAGGAAATGTACGACGAGTTCAAGGCCGATATGGACGCCCGCGTCGAGAGCGGCGAACTCAAGGAAATGTCCGACGCCATGATCCACGAGATTGCCAGTCTGCCCATACCCAAGATTGCAAAGAACAAACAAATTCCCAACTGATCCCAAATCAAGTTTTCCTATAGCAGACCAGGCGGCGCCCCTCTTCATCAGGGGCGCCGCCTGCAGCAACCGGAAGAGAGCATGTGAATGCCATAACAAAAAAAATCGGACAAAAACTTGCGCGATATCAAAACTTTTGCGTAATTTTGCGCCCACGAAGAAAAAGACTTGGATAATAATAATCAAAAAATAGAAACAAAAAAAGTATGATTGTAGTACCAGTAAAAGATGGCGAGAACATCGAGAGAGCATTGAAGAAGTTTAAGAGAAAGTTTGAAAAGACCGGCGTGGTGAAGGAACTCCGTGCCCGCCAGCAGTTCAACAAGCCTTCTGTTATCCGTCGCAAGGCCAAGGAGCACGCCATCTACGTGCAGGCTCTCCACCGCGAGGAACAGTAAGCCGCTCAAAAGCTCTCAGTGGCGCTCACGCCCACTGGCAAATCGTACCTTTCAGCTCGTGTCCAACCATCAGCAAAAAGAAGGAAAGACCATGCTCAAGGACGATTTTTTGCATTATATAGGCTCCGAACGCAACTACTCGGAGCGCACCCTGAAAACCTACAACCAGTCGCTCACACTCTTCCAACGCCACATGGAAGCCCAGGGCCGGCCCATCGACTGGACCGCCGTCGAAGAGGGCGACATACGCGAATGGATGGTAGCGATGATGAATAACGGAAGCGCGCCCACGACGGTCAACAACCGCCTGAGCGCGCTTCGCTCGTTCTACCGCTTTCTCATCGGCCGTGACCTCACCCGGCACGACCCCACACAGCGCATCGAAGGGCCAAAGAAGCAGAAACCCCTGCCCCATTTCATCAAAGAGTCGGAAATGGACCGCCTGCTCGACCACACCGCCTTCCCCGACACCTACGAAGGCCATCGCGACCACGCCATCCTCCAGCTCTTCTACACCACCGGCATGCGACTGGCCGAGCTCGTCGGGCTCGACACCGGCGACATCGACTTCGGCAACCACACCGTCAAGGTCACCGGCAAGCGCAACAAGCAGCGCATCATACCCCTCGTGCCCGAAACCGAAACGGAGCTCCGCGAATACCTCCGTGTGCGCCACCAGATGTTTCACGACGTGCCCCACGACGACGCCCTCTTCATCGGCTCCCGCGCCCGACGCATCAAGCGCTACCATGTCGAGGATATCGTAAAGAACTACCTCGGCAGCGTCACCACACAGCAGAAGCGCAGCCCCCACGTGCTGCGCCACTCCTTCGCCACCGCCATGCTCAACCACGGGGCCGAAATCAGCGTCGTCAAGGAACTGCTCGGGCACGAAAGCATCAGCACCACCGAAATCTACACCCACACCACCTTCGAGGAACTCAAGCGCATCTACCGCCAGGCCCACCCCCACTCCGACGCTCCGGCCGACGAGTGAGGCCAGACCTGAAGCAGGAGAATGCGGAGCCCAAAGGAACGGTTTTGTCAAAAATTTTTACCATTTTCTTGGTACTTTCCTAATTCCCTGATTTTCACCCGGTCTCAAATATAGCAAAACAGAAACGGCGTTTCGTAATTACGAGGCGCCGTTTCAGCGCGCCGAAGTCCCACTTGTGAACGCCGAAATGAGACCCGTTTCCTGGAAATGTAAAGATTTTTCGGAAAACACACCGGCGCCCCGGAATCTTCCGGGGCGCCGGCACTGTTATATAGGGTTTATAGGGTCCTACCTATCCTTTCATGCCCTGTCGGGCCCAATCATTCCTTATTTCATCGCCTTGATGACGGCCACGATGTCGGCCGAGTCAATCACGCCGTCGCCGTTCACGTCGGCTTTCTTGTCGCCATCGGGCATTTCTTTAATAACGGCCACAATATCCGCCGAGTCCACCGTGCCGTCACGGTTCACGTCGGCAGGATTGCCTATCCGCAATTCGTCTCCGTAGGATGGCGTAAAACCAGTTTCTTCATCAAAGACAAGATCTTTCACCGTGATATCCTTGGGGTAGATGATGTTGCAGCCGGTTAGCTCAACCTTGGCAAAACCTTCGACGGGCCCGGAAGGACTCTTTGTTATCGTGAGCCTTGACTGGCGGATGGTAAGCGTAGATTTATATGAAGAATTGGTGGTAATACCATAACTATGAGTTTCGTCAATCTCCAGGTCGGCACCGTCAAGCGTCAGAGACGCATCTTTGGAATCAAGAGTAATACCTGCCACGCAGTCGTTTGCAGATAGTCTTAATTTCCCTGGCCCGGTCAAGGTCAGCTTGCCGTAGGTCGATATGTAGCAGAAGAGCTCCGAGTCTTTCTCGGTGTTGATTGTCAGATTTTCGAGCTTGTTAACGATTGAAGAGGTGTTATCCTCACTTCCGTAATTTCCGCTCACGGTGAGCACGCCCGTTTCCGGATTGAAAGCAAACACGCCGTCACCCAGAATGTCGTTCATGTTCCGCTCCGTTACCTTCGTGCCGCAAACGGTAAGGTCGTATGTCTTGCAGGGCTCGATGACCACTTTCTTGGCTGCATTGCCGCGCTGGTCGACGATGACACCGTTCTTCACGTAGCCGCCTTCGGGATAGGTGATGATGCAGTCTTTAAGCGTGATGCCACCGGTGAAGCCCGACACGGCGGCATCATCGGTCTTGATGTTGAGATAGCTGTTCGAGATGGTCAGCGAGGTCTTCTGTTCTCCCTCTATACCGATAATACCGGTCGTGCCCGTGATATATATTTCGGCACCGTCGAGGGTCAGGCTGCCGCCGTTGAACGCAGCGAGAGGCTTTTGAAGCGTCAGGGAGGCCGGACCGGTGATGGTGGAACCACCCACTGCCAAGGCATAGTCAATGCCGTCCAGACCGCTGAGGTTTGAGGGCTTGGTTACCGCGATTCGGTCCGCATCGGTGGTGGCTATAAATGAAGGATAGAAGATATCAGCAAGCACGACGGCACCGTTGCCGGCAATGTTGAGCGTCTTTGTGTCGGAAACGTAGCTGAACACGCCGTTGCCAAACACATCGTTCTTATTGTTTTCATCAACGACCACGCTATTGCTGCCGTCGTTTAACATAATGCTGTAGGTTTTCGTGCCTATCTCCACTTCACTGGCAACGGCGCCGTCTTTGACAAACTGGCCGTTCTTATCCAGCGTGACGCCGTCGCTAAGAATGGTCACGCCGTTCATCGTGAGGGTCATGAAGCCTTCGATGGCACTTTTTGACGTGGAGGCGATGCTTTTGGCGGTCACATGGGCGTGGTCAACCACCAGGGGGGAATTGCCGCTGCTGTAAATACCACGGTATCCTTCGGTGTTCAAGGTCACGTCGGCAATAGTGAGCATTTCTCCATAACTCAGGTAGATGCCTTCCTTGCCTTTGTCCTTCGACTTGACGTTCAGTGTGCCGCCGCCGGTGATGGTCAGGTCGTAGTTGGAACTGATGACATCGCTGTAGCTTGACGTCGGGCCGGCCAGCGTCACGTAGCCGGGCACGTTGATAGTGAGACCTTCGATACCCTTATTGCTGATGATGGAATTGATGGAAGTATTGCCGGTGTAGTTCTTCTTAACGGTCAGCGTCTTCGAGTTGGGGTCGTAGCTAAAGGCCCCGTTGCCCAGCACGTCATCCTGGTTTCCGGGCAGCACTTCCGTGCCGTCCACATACAAATAGGTATGCTCGATGGGCTTCATCAAGACGACCGTCTTGGCCGGGGTCGTGCCGTCCGTTTCATAGACGGTGCCGTCTTTTATCACACCGCCGGCGGGCGTGGCCATCTGGATGCCGTCTTTCAGGGTGATTTTGAAATTATAAAACGCCTGCCGAGTGCCTTCTGCCCGCAGGCTGGCACCGTTCTGCAGCACAAGGGTCGGGAGGTTAGAGGTGGCGTAGATGGGTATTTGGCCGGCACTGAGCACGTAGATGCC
This sequence comes from Bacteroidaceae bacterium, assembly GCA_017940565.1. Taxonomy (GTDB): domain Bacteria; phylum Bacteroidota; class Bacteroidia; order Bacteroidales; family Bacteroidaceae; genus UBA6382. Next base: position 8,297 of record JAGAYH010000002.1, read on the forward strand.
GTCAAGCGTCACGTTGCAATTGGCATTGCAATACAGGCCTGCACCTCGATTTTCGGAGGAAATCAGCTCAAGGTTTTCACCCTTCAGCGTCGTGTTGGTTTCAAGCAGCATCGGCTCCGCGTTACTTTCGAGCCTGGTCGGCGCCAGGAATTCAATGGTCAGCCCACTTATTGCATTCCGCACGGGAGGATTTTGCCTGCCCCCGGTGGTGGTGCAGACGGCGGCGCTGCCGTCTCTCTTCTTCTTTACGGTGAGCAGCTTTTTTGCCGGGTCGTAGCTGAACATGCCGTCGCCCAGGACGTCGTTTATGTTCAGGTTGGTCACCGGCAGGCCGGCTATATCCAGTTCATACGCTATTATACCTTTATAAACCGTCCATTGCGAGACTTGTGGAACATACATTTGGACTTCCCAGCCTTTTTCATTCAATTCTTTAACCTGCGATTCGGTCAAAGAGTTGCTGTCATTTAATAAGGTAAAGTACAGGGTGCCGTCTGTTACCTTTGGCAGACTGTTTTTAAACTCCATGGCAGAGAGATTGCGGAGTTCGTTGAGTTGGCAATAAATCTCCTTCAAATAAACGTCGGACTTGTTTAGCACGAGCTTCGTCAAGTAATTGTCGCTGCAATCGAGTTTTTTCAGATAACTGCAGTTGGATAAATCAAGTTGTTTCAGCTGGTTTTTGCTACAGTCCAATGTATCCAACTGGTCGGGTACCACAAGATAGGTCAGTTGGTTGTTGGCGCATTCCAGCCTTCTCAAACCCGTCAGGGCGGAGCAATTCATGTAAGGAATTCTATTGTTGAAGCAAGTGACGGTCTTCAGCTTGGTCTGCTTGCTGAGGTTGTTGAAGAGGGGACTGCTAATATCGTTCAGGAAGCAGTACAATTCCCTTAAGTTTGTATAGGCACTGACATTCAAAGACGTCAGTTCGTTAACAGAGCAATTGATATATTCCATCGCCGTTTGCTCGCTATTGGCGAGTTTCAGTGTCGTCAGTTTATTCTGGGAGCAATCCAAATATTCCAGCTTGCTGGCGGTAGACAAATCCAAGGTCTTGAGCCCGTTGTTAGAACATTGCAGAGTCTCGAGCGATGTCAACGCTTTTACGTTGAGTTCGGTCAGCTTATGATTATTGCATCTGATATCTTGCACACTGGTGAAGTATTCGATACCCTTCAAACTGTACACATTGGCAGTGACTATGTTCGGGTCGTTCAGATTGATAGATCTCAATTGTGCAATATCGCCATTGGTAATGGTTTCACCCTCGGATTTTGAGAGTTTATATTTCAAATATGACCGGAATACCGGGTCGGGGAAATTGGTGGAATTCAATACGACGTCGGCATGCGACGACAGGCTCCATGCACCCAGCAGCATGCAGAGTGTCAACCGATGGAAAAACTTCTTCATATGGCTTCTTTTTTGATTTGTAGTCTGTTTAGGTGGCAAAGATAGCCATTTTTTGTTAAAAAATAGTGTTCCACTCATATTTTTTTTAATCAAGGCCATGGAGCGATGAATGTCAGGCGACAAAGCGGAGCATGCGGAAAACCGTCGGAAATGTCAAAATTTTTCAGAAAAATTCCGGCGGTTTTGTAATCCGCTGATTTCCATCAAGTCTCAAATATAGCAAAACAGAAGCGGCGTTTCGGAATTTTGAAACGCCGTTTCTGCGCGACGAAGTCCCACTTGTGAACGCCGAAACGGAGCCTCTGCAGAGAGAATGTCAAAATTTTTCAGAAAAGACCAGAGAGGCACGGACGCCTTGGCGCCTGCAGCGGCCTTACCGACGACGGGAGATGCAGGCGGCCGGCGGCTCGCGCACGCGCACATTATATATAAGGTATAAAAGAAGCGTCCCGGCCGGCGGCCGGGGCAGAAAAAGCAGGAAAGGGAAAGAAATAAGAAAAATTTTCCTCAAAAAACTTTTCCGTATCAAATATAATCACTAACTTTGCACCCGTTTCGTATGAACCGAAGCCGCGCCTTAGGGGGCTAACCTCAATAGGCATAAGGCTTTGAGACTACGGAAGGGCAGTTTCCAGAGCGGCCAAATGGGGCAGACTGTAAATCTGCTGGTTTTTACCTTCGGTGGTTCGAATCCATCACTGCCCACGCTGAAAAGCAAAAAACGGACAAAAGAATCCGTACGCGGAAATAGCTCAGTCGATAGAGCACTAGCCTTCCAAGCTGGGGGTCGCGGGTTTGAGTCCCGTTTTCCGCTCAAATGCAGAGATTGCACGCTGTAATAGCTCAGTGGTAGAGCACTTCCTTGGTAAGGAAGAGGTCCCGAGTTCAAATCTCGGTTACAGCTCAAAAAGAAACAGAAACATTTTTATTATAATAAAAAAGAAAAGCTATGGCTAAAGAGAATTTTGTGCGTACAAAACCGCACGTAAACATTGGTACTATTGGTCACGTTGACCATGGTAAGACGACCTTGACCGCCGCCATCACCACGGTATTGGCAAAGAAGGGTCTGTCCGAAGTTAAGTCTTTCGACCAGATTGACAACGCCCCCGAAGAGAAGGAGCGCGGTATCACCATCAACACGGCTCACGTAGAGTATGAAACGGCCAAGCGCCACTACGCTCACGTAGACTGCCCGGGTCACGCCGACTATGTAAAGAACATGGTAACGGGTGCTGCCCAGATGGACGGTGCCATCATCGTAGTAGCCGCCACCGACGGTCCGATGCCCCAGACCCGTGAGCACATCCTGCTCGCCCGTCAGGTGAACGTTCCCCGTCTGGTAGTGTTCCTGAACAAGTGCGACATGGTCGAGGACGAAGAAATGCTCGAACTCGTAGAAATGGAAATGCGCGAGCTGCTGACCGCCTACGACTATGAAGAGGACACCCCGATCATCCGCGGTTCCGCCCTCGGCGCCCTCAACGGCGTTGAAAAGTGGGAACAGACCGTTGTTGAACTGATGGACGCTGTTGACAACTGGATTGAAGAGCCCGTCCGCGACGTTGAAAAGCCCTTCCTGATGCCTGTCGAAGACGTATTCTCCATCACCGGTCGCGGTACCGTAGCCACGGGCCGTATCGAAACCGGTAAGGTTAAGGTTGGTGACGACGTTCAGCTCCTCGGCCTTGGTGAAAACAAGAAGTCTGTAGTAACCGGCGTTGAAATGTTCCGCAAGATCCTTGACGAAGGTGAAGCTGGCGACAACGTAGGTCTGCTGCTCCGCGGTATCGACAAGAACGAAGTGAAGCGCGGTATGGTAATCACCCACCCGGGTGCCATCACTCCTCACTCCAAGTTCAAGGCTTCCGTATACGTATTGAAGAAGGAAGAAGGCGGCCGTCACACGCCGTTCGGCAACAAGTATCGTCCCCAGTTCTACCTCCGCACCATGGACTGCACGGGTGAAATCACCCTGCCCGAAGGTGTTGACATGGTAATGCCTGGCGATAACGTTGAAATCACCGTTGAGTTGATTTACGAAGTAGCCCTGAACCAGGGTCTGCGCTTCGCCATCCGTGAAGGTGGCCGCACCGTAGGTTCCGGTCAGATTACCGAAATCCTCGACTAATCAACAGATAAACTAAAAAGAAAAGTGGCACTTTGCTCCGGCAAGGGCCACTTTCCTACGGGAATAGCTCAGTTGGTAGAGCACTGGTCTCCAAAACCAGGTGTCGGGAGTTCGAGCCTCTCTTCCCGTGCAAATTTGAGACATATGTTCAAGAAATTCATTCAATACTGCAAAGATTCTTATCAAGAATTGGCACATAAGACCACATGGCCGACCCTTAAGGAATTATCAAACAGTGCGGTGGTTGTACTAACTGCTTCCATTATCATCGCTCTGGTGGTATTTGCCATGGACAAGGTTTTTCACTTGGTAATGACAACGGTTTACCCCTAATCCCGTGTACGTATGGCTGCTGAGACAGAAATGAATTGGTATGTGCTCCGCGCAATCACAGGAAAAGAGGGCAAGGTGAAGGAGTATATTGAGGCTGAAATCAGCAACAATACCCTTCCTACCGTAAGCAAAGTTCTCATCCCGATGGAGAAGACGGTTCAGATCCGCAACGGCAAACGTGTGGTGAAAGAACACAATCTGATGTCGGGCTACGTGCTGGTGCAAGCCAAGATGGAGGGCGAAACCGCCGCCGTCCTGCGCAACACGCCCAACGTAGTGGGAATCTTGGGCGGGCTGGACAAACCGGCACCGCTGCGTCAGGCCGAAATCAACCGGCTCCTGGGCACAGTGGACGAACTGGCGGAGGGCGATGGCGAAATCCCCTTCGTAGTTGGTGAAACTGTCAAAGTAACTGAAGGGCCGTTCAGCGGATTCTCCGGAACAATCGACGAGATTAACAACGAGAAGAAGAAACTGACGGTCATGGTAAAGGTCTTCGGGCGCAACACCCCGTTGGTCTTAGGTTTTATGCAAGTCGAGAAAGAGTAGGATAATGTTACGTATCCCGACTCGCTCAATCAACATTAAAAAATAGAAAGAAATGGCTAAAGAAGTTGCTGGAATAATCAAATTACAGATTAAAGGCGGCGCTGCAAATCCTTCACCCCCCGTAGGTCCCGCACTCGGTTCCAAGGGATTGAACATCATGGACTTTTGCAAGCAGTTCAATGCCTTGACGCAAAGTAAAGCCGGAAAGGTTCTTCCCGTCGTTATCACCTACTACGCTGATAAGACCTTTACATTTGTCATCAAGACACCTCCTGCAGCAGTCCAACTGATGGAACTTGCCAAAGTGAAAGGCGGTAGCGCACAGCCTAACCGAAACAAGGTTGCTTCGGTTACTTGGGAACAAGTTAAAGCAATAGCCGAGGACAAGATGCCCGACCTGAACTGCTTCACGGTGGAAAGCGCCATGAAGATGGTGGCAGGAACGGCCAGAAGTATGGGTATCACTGTAAAAGGTGACTTTCCCGCTAATATCTAAATCTTCAAGAACATGAGTAAACTGACAAAAAATCAAAAGTTGACTTCCGAGAAGATTGAAGCAGGAAAAGCCTATACCTTGTCGGAAGCTGCAAAGCTGGTAAAAGAAATCACTACAACAAAGTTCGACGCTTCTGTTGACATGGACATCCGTCTCGGTGTTGACCCCCGTAAGGCCAACCAGATGGTTCGCGGTGTCGTATCGCTCCCTCACGGAACGGGCAAGGAAGTGCGCGTACTCTGCCTCTGCACTCCCGACAAGGAAGCAGAAGCCAAAGAAGCCGGTGCTGACTATGTAGGTCTTGACGAATACATCGAAAAGATCAAGGGCGGCTGGACCGACATCGACGTAGTGATCACCATGCCGGCCGTTATGGGTAAGATCGGTCCTCTCGGCCGTGTACTCGGCCCGCGCGGTCTGATGCCTAATCCTAAGAGCGGAACGGTTACCATGGACGTAGCCAAAGCCATTAGTGAAGTAAAGCAGGGTAAGATTGACTTCAAGGTAGACAAGAACGGTATCGTTCACTCTTCAATCGGTAAGATCAGCTTTGAGCCTGAAAAGATTGCAGACAATGCACGTGCCTTCATCAACACCATCATCAAACTGAAGCCCGCCACTGCAAAAGGCACCTACATGAAGAGTGTGTTTATCTCCTCCACCATGAGTAGAGGTATCAAAATTGACCCCAAGTCTATTGACGACAAAAACTAAGAATCATGAGAAAGGAAGATAAAACCGCGATAATTGGTAGTCTGGGTGAACTGCTCAAAGAGTATCCCCACTTCTATTTGGTAGACTCCACCGGTCTCAACGCCGAAAAGACCACAGCCTTCCGCCGTCTCTGCTTCAAGCAGGACATCAAGATGACTGTTGTCAAGAACACGCTTCTCCAGAAAGCACTCGAGGCTGCAGAAGAAGACTTCAGCCCGATTTATGAAGCCCTGAAAGGCACGACCGCCGTATTGTTCACTAAGGTGGCAAACGCTCCGGCCAAGATGCTGAAGAAAAACAAGGACACGGGCATAGCCGGTCTCAAGGGTGCTTACGCCGAAGGCGGATTCTATGGTGCAGACCAACTGGATAACCTTGCTGCTCTCAAGAGCAAGGAAGAACTCATCGCAGATGTTGTGGCTTTGCTGCAATCTCCGATCAAGAACGTTGTTTCTGCCCTGCAGAGCGGTGGCAACAACATCCACGGTATCTTAAAAACTTTGGGCGAACGTCCCGAATAAACAAATTCATTGTATAACAAATAAAACTTAAATAAAATGGCAGACATTAAAGCTATTGCCGAAACTTTGGTCGGCTTGACAGTTAAGGAAGTTAACGAGTTGGTAACTGTATTGAAAGAAGAGTACGGAATTGAGCCCGCAGCTGCAGCTGTAGCAGTTGCTGCCGGTCCCGCAGCCGGCGGTGCCGCTGAGGCCGCTGAAGAAAAGACTTCTTTCGACGTAGTATTGAAGAGCGCTGGCGCTGCTAAGCTGCAGGTCGTAAAGGCCGTTAAGGAAGCTTGTGGCCTCGGTCTGAAGGAAGCCAAGGATTTGGTTGACGCTGCTCCCAGCACTCTGAAGGAAGGCGTTTCCAAGGACGACGCTGAAGCTCTGAAGAAGGCTATCGAAGAAGCCGGCGCAGAAGTAGAAATCAAGTAACTTTACCTGAATAAGGTCTTCGGTTAAGAATCCTCTGGTAGGGGGTTCTTAACCTTTTTGTGTCTATAACGCATTAAACAGAATAATAAATGTCTTTAGAAAACAACAACCGAATTAACTTTGCCTCCATCAGGAAGCCCATGCCCTATCCCGACTTCCTGGATGTGCAATTAAAGTCCTTCCGCGACTTTTTCCAGTTGGACACACCACCGGAGAAGCGCAAGAACGACGGATTGTACAAAGTGTTCAGCGAGAATTTCCCCATCACGGACACCCGCAACAACTTTGTACTGGAATTTCTTGACTACTATATCGATCCGCCAAGATATACTGTAGAAGAATGCCTCATCAAAGGACTCACTTACAGTGTTCCACTGAAGGCCAAGCTCAAGCTCTACTGTACCGATCCGGATCACGAGGATTTTGAAGCTCAAGTGCAGGACGTGTTCCTGGGCTTCATACCCTACATGACAGACAACGGCACTTTCATCATCAATGGTGCCGAGCGTGTTGTTGTTTCCCAATTACACCGCTCTCCGGGCGTGTTCTTCGGTTCCAGCGTCCATGCCAACGGCACACAGCTCTATTCAGCCCGCATCATCCCGTTCAAGGGCTCTTGGATAGAATTTGCCACAGACATCAACAGCGTCATGTACGCCTATATCGACCGTAAGAAGAAATTGCCCGTAACGACCCTCCTGCGTGCCATCGGCTTTGAAACCGACCGCGAAATACTTGAGATCTTCGACCTTGCTGAAGAAGTCAAGGTAAGCAAGGCCAATCTGAAGAAAATGATAGGCCGGAAGTTGGCCGCACGTGTCGTTAAGCGCTGGATTGAAGACTTTGCCGACGAAGATACCGGTGAAGTGGTGTCCATCGAGCGAAACGAAGTTATTCTGGACCGCGAGACAGTGCTGGACGAGGACAATATCAAACTGATTATCGAGGGTGGCGAGAAGAAAATTCTCATTCACCGCGAAGACGCCGGCGGAACAGACTACTCCATGATATTCGAGACTCTGAAGAAAGACCCGAGTAACTCGGAGAAAGAAGCTGTGCTCTACATCTACCGCCAGCTCCGCAACGCCGACCCCGCCGACGACGCCAGTGCACGAGAAGTCATAAACAACCTGTTCTTCTCAGAACGCCGCTACGATTTGGGCGAAGTAGGCCGCTACCGTATCAACCACAAACTCGGTCTGGACACCCCCTCCGACGTCCGCGTCCTGACAAAAGAAGACATTATAGAAATCATCAAATACCTCATTCAACTGGTCAACTCGAAAGCTCAGGTCGACGACATCGACCACTTGAGCAACCGCCGCGTCCGCACCGTTGGCGAACAGCTGGCCGGCCAGTTCTCCGTCGGACTGTCACGCATGAGCCGCACCATCCGTGAGCGCATGAATGTACGCGACAATGAGGTATTCTCACCGACAGACTTGATTAACGCCAAGACTGTATCCTCGGTTATCAACTCCTTCTTCGGTGCCAACCCGCTGTCGCAGTTCATGGACCAGACCAATCCTTTGGCTGAAGTAACGCACAAACGCCGCCTTTCAGCCCTGGGCCCCGGCGGTCTTACCCGTGAACGCGCCGGATTTGAGGTTCGTGACGTACACTATACTCACTACGGACGCCTCTGCCCCATCGAGTCACCGGAAGGTCCCAACATCGGACTTATCTCTTCCCTGTGTGTATTCGCAAAGATCAACGACCTGGGATTCATTGAAACTCCTTACCGCACGGTCAAGGATGCCAAGGTAAACCTGAACAACAGCGAAGTGGTCTATCTCACCGCAGAAGAAGAAACCAATAAGATCATAGCCCAAGGCAACGCCCCGCTGAACGCCGACGGCACATTCATCCGTACTAAGGTTAAATGCCGTCAAGATGCCGACTATCCTGTAGTACCGCCCAGCGAAGTAGAACTTATGGACGTTGCCCCGCAACAGATAGCCTCCATCGCCGCCGCGCTTATCCCGTTCCTCGAGCATGACGATGCTCACCGTGCATTGATGGGCTCAAACATGATGCGCCAGGCCGTGCCTCTGATCACCTGCGAAACACCTATCGTCGGAACCGGCATAGAGAAACAAGTGTGCGAAGATTCTCGTACCATGATTACCGCAGAAGGCGACGGTGTAGTAGAATACGTTGATGCCGATAAAATTGTCATCCGGTACGACCGTACGGAGGATGAAGATTTTGTAAACTTCGACAGCGCTGTCAAAGAATACAAGTTACCTAAATTCCGCCGCACGAACCAGAACATGACCATAGACCTTCACCCCCTCTGCGTGAAAGGCCAGCGCGTCAAGGCCAACGACATCTTGACCGAAGGTTATGCAACAGCCAATGGCGAGCTCGCTCTCGGACGCAACCTGCTGGTTGCCTACATGCCGTGGAAAGGTTACAACTATGAGGATGCCATTGTTCTGAATGAGCGCCTTGTTCGTGAGGACATCCTGACCTCCGTACACGTTGACGAATACTCTTTGGCCGTTCGCGAAACCAAGCGTGGTATGGAAGAACTGACCAACGACATCCCCAATGTCAGCGAAGATGCCACAAAGAATCTCGACGACAACGGTATCGTTCGTATCGGTGTACGCATCGAACCGGGCGATATCCTCATTGGTAAGATTACGCCTAAGGGTGAAAGCGACCCGTCACCAGAAGAGAAACTGCTCCGCGCCATCTTCGGTGACCGTGCTGGCGACGTGAAAGACGCCTCCTTGAAAGCCACTCCGTCGCTTTCGGGCGTCGTTATTGGCAAAGAGCTCTTCAGCAAAGCCATCAAGACGCGCCAGAGCCGTGCCGCCGACAAATTGGAGCTGCAAAAGGTCGAGGAAGAGTTTAACAAGAAGGTCAATGACCTGAAGGAAATCCTGATAGAAAAACTGACCGTTATTACTAAAGACAAGGTTTCACAAGGCATCAAGAACAACTTGGGCGAAATTGCCATTCCTAAGGGTACCAAGTTTACCAAAGCCCTGCTCAAGACGATTGACTACTCATCCATCCAACTGAGCAAATGGACCAACGACAGCCACAAGAATGAACTCATCCAGCAAGTGGTTATCAACTATCTGAAGAAATACAACATCTTCGACGCTGAGCTGAAGCGCAAGAACTTCGCCATCACAATCGGCGACGAACTGCCCTCCGGCGTCATCCAGATGGCTAAAGTTTACATCGCCAAGAAGCGTAAGATCGGTGTTGGCGACAAGATGGCCGGACGTCACGGAAACAAGGGTATCGTTTCCAAGGTAGTCCGTCAGGAAGACATGCCGTTCCTCGAAGACGGAACGCCAGTCGATATTGTCCTCAACCCGCTGGGCGTACCTTCCCGTATGAACCTCGGCCAGATATTTGAAGCTGTGCTTGGTTATGCCGGAAGCAAACTCGGCAAGAAATTTGCCACGCCCATCTTCGACGGCGCCACCTTGGCCGACTTGGAAGAATGGACCGACAAAGCCGGACTGCCCCACCTGGGCTCCACCCAGCTCTACGACGGTGAGACCGGCGAACCTTTCGACCAGAAAGCAACCGTTGGTGTCACCTACATGCTTAAACTCGGCCACATGGTTGAAGACAAGATGCACGCCCGTTCCATTGGTCCGTACTCTCTCATTACCCAGCAGCCGCTCGGCGGTAAGGCCCAGTTCGGTGGCCAGCGCTTTGGTGAAATGGAAGTATGGGCTCTTGAAGCCTTCGGTGCCTCACACGTTCTTCAAGAAATGCTCACAACGAAATCAGACGATGTCACCGGCCGTGCCAAGGCATACGAAGCTATTGTCAAAGGCGACAATCTTCCCACACCGGGCATTCCCGAATCTCTCAACGTTCTCTTGCACGAGCTCCGCGGCTTAGGCCTGAGCGTATCACTGGATTAATTTTTGAAACTCTTTACATTATATAAATTATGGCATTTAAGAAAGAATCAAAGATAAAGAGTTCCTTCACCAAAATCTCCATCGGATTGGCCTCGCCTGAGGAAATCCTTGAGAACTCCTATGGTGAAGTTCTTAAACCCGAAACCATCAACTACCGCACCTACAAGCCCGAGCGCGACGGTTTGTTCTGCGAACGCATTTTCGGTCCCACGAAAGACTACGAATGCAACTGCGGCAAATACAAACGCATCCGCTACAAAGGCATCGTCTGCGACCGTTGCGGTGTAGAAGTAACCGAAAAGAAAGTGCGTCGCGAACGCTGTGGCCACATCAACCTCGTCGTTCCCGTGGCTCACATCTGGTATTTCCGCACCTTACCCAATAAAATAGGTTACCTGCTCGGCCTGCCCACCAAGAAATTGGACGCCATCATCTACTATGAGCGCTACGTTGTCATACAGCCGGGCTGCCTTGAGGGTCAGGAAATCTATGAAGGCCGTCCCATCCAGAAGATGGAACTGCTCACCGAGGACGAGTATCTCGACTTGCTGGAAAAACTGCCTCAAGGTAACCAGCATCTGGAAGACAACGACCCGCAGAAATTCATCGCCAAGATGGGCGCCGAAGCCGTCTACGACCTGCTCGCACAGCTCAATCTCGACGATTTGTCATACGAGCTGCGCAACCGTGCCAACACCGACACCTCTCAGCAGCGCCGCACCGAAGCTCTCAAGCGCCTCCAGGTAGTTGAAGCTTTCCGTGCCAGTGCACAACGCAACCGTCCTGAATGGATGATTCTGAAGATTCTTCCGGTCATCCCGCCCGATTTGCGCCCCCTCGTTCCGCTGGACGGCGGCCGCTTCGCCACCTCCGACCTGAACGACCTCTATCGCCGCGTGCTCATTCGCAACAACCGTCTGAAGCGTCTGCTCGACATCAAGGCCCCCGAAGTCATTCTCCGCAATGAGAAACGTATGCTCCAGGAAGCCGTCGACAGTTTGCTCGACAACTCCCGCAAGAGTTCCTCCGTGCGTTCCGACTCCAACCGTCCCCTCAAGTCGCTCTCCGACTCCCTCAAGGGTAAGCAGGGACGTTTCCGCCAGAACCTCCTCGGTAAGCGTGTCGACTACTCTGCCCGTTCGGTCATCGTTGTCGGCCCCGAGCTCAACATGGGCGAGTGCGGTCTGCCCAAGCTCATGGCCGCCGAGCTCTACAAGCCATTCATTATCCGCCGCCTCATTGAGCGTGGCATCGTGAAGACCGTAAAGAGCGCCAAACGCATCATCGACCGCAAGGACCCCATCATTTGGGACATTCTCGAATACGTCATGCGCGGACATCCCGTGCTCCTCAACCGTGCTCCGACACTTCACCGTCTCGGCATCCAGGCTTTCCAGCCCAAGATGATTGAAGGTATGGCCATCCAGCTCCATCCGCTGGCATGTACCGCTTTCAACGCCGACTTCGACGGTGTCCAGATGGCCGTCCACTTGCCCCTGAGCAACGAGGCCATCATCGAGGCACAAACCCTCATGCTGCAGAGCCACAACATCCTTAACCCGGCCAACGGTGCACCTATCACCGTGCCTTCACAGGACATGGTGCTTGGTCTCTACTACATCACCAAACTGCGTCCCAATGCCAAGGGCGAAGGCCTCATCTTCTATGGTCCCGAAGAAGCTATCATCGCTTACAACGAGCAACGTGTTGATGTTCACGCCATCGTGAAAGTCATGGTCAACGACATTGACGAAGCCGGACAGCCTCTCCGCCATCTGGTTGAGACTTCCGTCGGCCGTGTCATCGTCAACGAAATCATCCCCGAAGAAGTTGGCTTTGTCAACGAAATCATATCGAAGAAATCGCTCCGCGACATCATTGCCCGCGTCATCAAGAGCGTCGGCATGGCCCGCGCCTGCAAATTCCTCGACGGCATCAAGAATCTCGGTTACCGCATGGCCTACAAGGGTGGTTTGTCCTTCAACCTCGACGACATCATTATCCCTGTAGAGAAAGAAGAAATCGTGAAGGAAGGCAATGAGGAAATCGACCAGATCACGATGAACTACCAGATGGGTTTCATCACCGACAACGAGCGCTACAACCAGGTCATCGACACCTGGACCCACGCCAACGCCAAGCTGAAGCGTACCCTCATGAAGCAGATGACCGAAGCCGACCAGGGCTTCAACTCCGTCTTCATGATGCTCGACTCCGGTGCCCGTGGATCGGCCGACCAGATTGCCCAGTTGGCCGGTATGCGCGGTCTGATGGCCAAGCCTCAGAAAGCCGGTGCCGAAGGCGCACAGATCATTGAAAACCCCATTCTTTCCAACTTCAAGGAAGGCATGTCGGTGCTCGAATACTTCATCTCCACCCACGGTGCCCGTAAGGGTTTGGCCGACACCGCCCTGAAGACGGCCGACGCCGGTTATCTGACCCGCCGTCTCGTTGACGTGGCCCACGATGTCATCATCAACGAAGAAGACTGCGGCACCCTGCGCGGACTCGAATGCACCGCCCTCAAAGACGGTGACGAAGTCATCAGCTCCCTCGGCGAGCGCATCCTCGGCCGCGTGTCGGTTCACGATGTCATCAACCCCACCACGGGTAAGGTCATCGTGGCCGCCGGCGAAGAAATCACCGAGCCCATAGCCGCTGAAATAGAAGCCTCGCCCATTGAGAGCGTCGAGATTCGTTCCGTCCTCACCTGCGAGAGCAAACACGGCGTCTGCATGAAATGCTACGGCCGCAACCTGGCCACCAGCAAGATGGTGCAGATGGGCGAAGCCGTCGGCGTCATTGCCGCACAGTCCATCGGTGAGCCGGGAACGCAGCTTACGCTCCGTACGTTCCACGCCGGTGGTGTGGCCGGTAACGCCGAAGCCAACGCCACCATCACGGCCCGCCACAAGGCCCGTCTCGAATTTGACGAGCTCCGCACCGTTGATGTCATCAACAACGACGGCACCTCCGGCATGATTGTCGTAGGCCGACTCGCCGAAGTCCGCATGATCGACGAAAACACCGGCATCGTGCTTTCCACACAGAACGTGCCCTACGGTTCCCAGCTCTTCGTGCGCGACGGCGACACCGTTGACCAAGGCACCATTATCGCCAAGTGGGACCCCTTCAATGCTGTCATCGTGACCGAAATGCAAGGTAAGGCCCAGTTCGAGAACGTGAAGGAAGGTGTTACCTGCCGCGTTGACCTCGACGAAGCCACCGGACTGCGCGAAGTCATCGTCATTGAATCCAAAGAGCGCTCCAAAGTGCCCATGGTACACATCCTCGACGACAAGGGCAACACCCTGCGCACCTACAACTTCCCCATCGGCGGTCACATCACCATCACCGACGGTCAGAAGCTCAAGGCCGGTGACATCATCGTCAAGATACCGCGTGCCGTCGGCAAGGCCGGCGACATCACCGGCGGTCTGCCCCGCGTCACCGAGCTCTTCGAAGCCCGCAACCCGTCCAACCCCGCCATCGTCAGCGAAATCGACGGCGAAATCAAGATGGGCAACATCAAGCGCGGCAACCGCGAGATCATCGTCACCTCCAAGGTGGGCGACGAGCGCAAGTATCTCGTGCCCCTGTCCTCACAGATTCTGGTGCAGGAGAACGACTTCGTCCGCGCCGGCACCCCGCTGAGCGACGGCAGCATCACGCCCTCCGACATTCTGGCCATCAAGGGCCCGACGGCCGTCCAGGAATACATCGTCAACGAGATTCAGGACGTTTACCGCCTCCAGGGTGTGAAGATCAACGACAAGCACTTCGAGGTTATCGTCCGCCAGATGATGCGCAAGGTTCGCATCGTCGATCCGGGCGACACCAACTTCCTCGAGGAAGAAATTGTTGACAAGATTGAATTCAACGAAGAGAACGACCGCATCTGGAGCAAGAAGGTAGTCACCGACGCCGGCGACAGCCAGAACCTCAAGGTCGGCATGATCGTGACGCCCCACCGTCTGCGCGACGAGAACTCGCAGCTCAAGCGCCGCGACCTCCGTCCCGTTGAAGTGCGCGACGCCGTGCCCGCCACCTCCACGCAGATTCTCCAGGGTATCACCCGTGCTGCCCTCCAGACGTCGAGCTTCATGTCGGCAGCCTCCTTCCAGGAGACCACCAAGGTGCTCAACGAAGCTGCCATCCGCGGCCGTGTCGATTATCTCGAAGGCATGAAGGAAAACGTCATCACCGGCCATCTGATTCCCGCCGGCACCGGCCTGCCCGCCTTCCGCAACCTCATCGTAGGCAGCAAGGAAGAGTATGAGGCTCAGCTCGCCCAGAAGGAATACGCCCTCGAGGACGCAGAACCCTTCGAAGAAGAACAAGAATAAGATAATCCCTCAGGATTCATACACTAAAGCCCCGGCGCCTGTTGGCGCCGGGGCTTTTTCCGTAAACGTGCACCACCCGGATGCCTGAGAATACGGAACGCACTGGAAAGACACCGGTGCGACAATGTCACGGCAGGAAAGCACCCGCTTTTATTGACTTTTCTTCTGCAGGGGGCAGACTTCGGGGCGCAGAAGTGGGACTTCGGGACGCAAAGGCGGCGTTTCAAAATTTTGAAACGCCGCTTCTGATTTCATTACCGCTTCGCTCCCGAACTTCGTTCCCGCGATGCCTGCGAAATTTTTCATTTTTCATTGTTTATTTTTCATTGTTCATTGAAAATTCCTATCTTTGTGCCAAATAATCAACGAAAATAGAAAAAACGATGAAACGTTTATTTTTCCTTTCGGTGCTCTTCGCCCTGTCGGGCGCATGGGGCACATTGGCTCAGGCAGAAATATATAATCTCTCAGTAGATGGCGTAACGGTAAACGACAGTAACCAACCGGACATTCTGGGCAATGGTGTGTTCAGCTATAATCCGTCAACCAAAACACTGACCATTTCCGGCAATTATGTTGCCAAGAACAATAAACCGGTTATTACCTCGTATATTGATGGTTTAACCATCTACGTAGCCAAAGACTCCAAGTTTAGTTTCAGTTCAGGGACCAGCAGAACTAACTCTCATATCGTGGCATACGAGCCTTTTGTATTAACCGGACCGGGAACTTTGACATTGGAGGGAACTTACGTCTCGACTACTGAAGGGATTATTGCCCCGGGATATACTAAGAGTGGTATCAATCTAAGAAGTAACGGCAATATTTATAAAGCGACTATTAAAAATGCCAAACTGAACATTTCGAAAGTGGTCAGCGGCATCTATACCGTATGGAACACTTCAACAACTATCGGCCACAGTATACTTATTGACAATTCTTATGTAAACATAAGTACCAGTCCGACATCAGACAATGACCGTTTTTATGAACCAGACGTCAGCAGTTCAGTCTATGCCTCAGGCACTATCAGCTGTTTCGACATCCAGTTGCGCAACAGCAAATATCCTAATGTCAAACTATCGGCATACACAAACAATCAGCGCGACCATTACTATTTTCCTGTAATGAAGCTTCTGGACTCCAATGGCAACGAACTGAAAGAAATCGCTATTCACCCGTCAAAAGGTTACGGTGTTGTGATAAACGGCTACGAAGTAACTGATGACAACAAAAATGATGTGCTGGGCAATGGCCTGATTTCTTTTGACGGCAACAAGTCAATCCATCTGAATGGCGCAACGGCTCATTACATCTGTAACGAAAACTTGGACGGTTTAATCATTCAAACTGATAAAGAATCCACTACCCGGTTATTGATAGGAACAAACGGTACGACAACCACAGTCACTGGCGAGAAACTGAATGTAGATGCCTCCACCTGTCTGGGATGTCCTATCAGTTTGAGCAAACAGGCCAACCTTATTTTCAAGGACACAAAGGTTTCCATCCTAAAGAAGATGTCTACTACCGGCACCAATGACAACACAAAGCGTTGTATACTTGCAGATGAGGGAAGTACGCTCACTTTTGACTATAGTGAGGCAGATATCGAAAGTGCCTCAGGAATGGGTTACCTTAACAGCTCTACGAAAGGCTCTCTCGTCTTGAATAATTGTAACGTCACTCTGCCAAAGGATGCACAAACGACCAACGGCTGGATTTACAATAGCGACGGAACAACTCTTCCTGACAAGGTTCACATAGCCAAAGCAACACTATATGACCTCTGGGTCGGCAGTACACAAGTGTCTTCTGTAAATCAGACTGACATCCTCGGCAAAGGCGAATGCAGCTTTGACCCGGACACCAAGACGCTGACGTTTAACAAGGGTATTCTCGTTTCCGGGACATTGGTGGAAAACAAAGGTGTGGGCAATCTTACGATAAAGATAACCAATGACCTTTCGCTGCTTGGGTACGGCATAATCTCCCACCAGAACCTGACGCTGAATGGACCAGGCAAACTGCAAATCTTCTCAGGAGACTACAATTCGATAGACATGCGCGACGGTGCCACACTGACCGTTAATAACATAGATTTGGAAACCAACAACGGAATCATTGGCAACGGGAGCGCAAAACTGGCTGTAGAAAGTACTGCCACCGTCAAGGCATCGACGTCGACCGGTGCAATACGTGGCTTCGGCGGCGGCATTGTGCTCAACAGCCGCGCCATCCAGTCGCCCGCCGGCGCCACCGTGAAGGACGGCACCATCGTGAAGAGTGACGGCACCGTGGCCACCGAAGTGACGATAGGAGCACCGATAGTTAACCTCCGCGTGGCCGGCGTGGGCGTGACGAGTTCCAACCAGAACGACATCCTGGGC
>JAGAYH010000009.1 GCA_017940565.1 Bacteroidaceae bacterium
AAAGGGGCAAAAGTAGCGCAGCGAAAGTAAAAAGAAAGCTCCGGAATCCGGAGCTTTCTTTTTTTATTTCATCGCCTTGATGACCGCCACGATGTCGGCCGAGTCGATGACCCCGTCGCCGTTGACGTCGGCCTTTTTGTCACCGTCGGGCATTTCCTTAATGACGGCTACGATGTCGGCCGAGTCCACCGTGCCGTCACGGTTGACGTCGGCGGGGTTGTATGTGAACAGCATGATTTCCACAGCATCGGCGATGGTCTTGCCGTCGCACACGGCGTGCAGCGTAGTGCTAAACACGCCGCCCTCAGGCTTCGTGATTACATGACTCTTGGTCATTACCAGTTGGGCCCAGTCGGTCACCTGGCCACACGACAGGCTCGACTTGCCGGCGATTGAAAGCGTCGAGTAATAAGCCGGCTTGGCCAATTTTGCATAAGAATTGCCGACAAGATTGCCTTTTATCGTCAATGCGACGTCGCCGCTGAGGATAAGCGTGTCAGCACGGGCGGTACGGTCGGAGGCACCCTGTTTCACCATGCCTGTGCAAGCCAAAACGGGCGTTTTCAAGCCGGGCAGAGGATTTAGCACTTTCCCCGTTGTGATTGTATTCTTCGTTCCCAGCAGGGCCAGAGAAACCTTGCCGCTGCCGGCCAACAGGTTCTGACCGGTCACTTGGATTGTCAGATTGGCCAGTTCGCTGTAGATGGCGGCACCGTAGCCGGTGGCGGCCGTGCTGCCCTGGCCTGTAATCCTTGCGTTCTTCAGCAAGAGCGTCTTGCTCTTTGGGCTGTATGTCACCTTGCCGTCACCGAGGATGTCTGCCTGGTTCTCGTCCGTCACCTGAACACCGCCTACCCAGAGGTTGTACTTCTCCACAGTCTTGGCCTTGGCAATGATGACCCACTGGCCTGCCACGACGTTGCTGTCGGCATCACACATGGTAAGTTTGTCGGGTATGTATACCGTACCCGCCGGCTCAATGATGGCACGGTCGTTTTCGAGAATTAACTCCTTCCAGCCGTCATAGCTATAGTTCTCGCCTTTCGCCTTCACCGTGGCGTTTTCCTTTACAACGAGCGCAGACTTAGCCATGGACAGCGTGCGGGGTCTGTAGTAACCTTTCAGACCGGTCAAGGCTCCGTCGGCCACCAAGGTCACATCTCCTCCTACCGTCAGCGACGTGGCTTTGCTGTAGAGCCTTACGGCGGTGGGACCGACAGCCGTCAGTTGGGCACGACCTTTAATAGTGGTGTTGCCGTCCAAATAGATACCGGTGCCGGAACTGTTGTCAGTGCCGCTTGTAACGGTGGTGGTGTCCTGTACATCGATGATCAGACTGTCTATTTCGCTGTAGATGCCGTAACTGTAACCGGTTTCCGGATTATTGAGGGAACCCGTTCCTGTTATTTGGGCACCGTTGAGCAACAGCGTCTTGCTTTCCACGTCATACAAGACCTTGCCGTCGCCAAGAACATCTCCCACGTTTTCGTTTGTCACCTGGGTTCCGCCCACCCACAGGTTATACTTCTCTGACGGGGCTTCAATCACGACCCACTGGTCGAGGATGGGATGACCGTTGTCATAGGTGTCGCAAATCATGTGTTGGTTGGAATTCCATTGCGTGTGCTGCGGGTCGGGCGAAGTAATTGTCAGACGCGGGTGGCCGCTGATCTCTTGCCAATAAGAAATACCGCTGATGGTACTGCCTTTGCCCATCACAACGACATTCTTGTCCACCAGATGGAGCGGGCGGTTGTAGAAATAAATCAATTCCGGACGGGTCCGTTTGTCGCGTTTGGCCACCAGACCGCCGTTGGTGCCCTCGGCGATGACGGTCAGTTTTCTGTTGAATATGTCATTCACAGAACAGATACTCAACGTGTCACTGTAGATGCCATCATTACCCTTGGCTATCAGCGTGCCGGTTCCTGTCAGTTCGGTCCGGTCATCGAAAAAGATGCCGTCGCCATTGTTACTCGAACCGTTGACCCTCACGGTGTCCTGTACATAAACAGTCAGTCCGTTGATGTTGCTGTAGATGCCTGCGCCGTAGCCGGTGGCGGCATAGCTCCCGCCGGTGCCTCCCGTGCCGTTAATGGTACAACCAAGAAGCCAAAGGACTTTGGTGTCCGGATTGTAAAAGGCTCTTCCGTTAGGCACGGGGATTCGGTCCTTATTGGCTGATGTCACGGGCACGCCGCCTACAATCAGGCCATAGGACGTCAGTTCGCCCTCCGACAGGTAGCCGGGGTTGCTCGTTCCGCCGTCAATGTGGGCATAGGCGGCATCGTAATGGGTGCCGTCATAAGTTGTGCCCGCGCTGCCGGCGAGTTTGATACAATTCTGGAACATGATGTTTGAGAATCCTGTTCCCACGTTCTTCATAGTCCAGCCCTCACCCACAAATATCGAGGTAAGAGATATCGAATTAAAGAACATGCCTTTCGTCACCTTGACGCTCTCCGTGTTAAAGTCGCTAATATTGAGAGACGGCAGTGCGTGACAATTGGCAAACATGTATCCCATGTCGGTCACGTTCTGGGTGTCAAACTCCTTCAGGTTAATCTCCGTCAATGACGTACAGCCGTAGAACATATAGCCTGCGTCTTTGAGGCGTGGCGTGTTCAGACCGCTGAGGTCGATGCTCGGCAACGACGTGCACTCGTTGAACAGGGCGCGCATCGTGGTCACTTTGTCCGCCTTGAGGTTGGCTGTGCCTGTCACTGACGTCAGTTTGTCCATTCCTTCAAACCAGAAGTACATGGACGTGGGTTGCGCATTGGCAAACGAAAAGTCGAACACCACCTTGGTCACTTTCTTATTGGTGCCGTCGGTATTCCATTCCGGCTTGTCTGTACCGGTGTTCAACGTATATTTTTTGCCCTCGCGGTTGTCCTTTTCTCCATCACAATAGAACTTCAGCCAGCCGGTCTCCTGGTCAAATACGACATACGTTTCTTTCAACGTCAGATACCCCGGGTTCGATGTGCCGCCGTCAACACGGGCGTAAGCGCCGTCGGCATTATACTCATTGTAAGTCGTGCCTGCACCGCCTACCAGTTTATAGCAGTTGTAAAACATGGCGGGTGATGTCAAGCCTTCTTCACTCCAACCGCGTCCCACATAGATGGTTTTAAGATTTTTGTCACAATAAAACATGCAAGACGCATAACTGTTTAGTGTCATATCGAAATTGCTCAGGTCCATATCGAAATTGCTCAGGTCCAGACTGGTCAGATTATAACAATAGGCGAACATGTGATTGAAATTCGTCCCTCTTTTAGTGTTGAAACCACTTAAGTCCAGGCTGGTCAGTAAATCACAGTTTTTGAACATACAACCGAATGTCGTCACGTTCGCCGTATTGAAGTTGCTGACATCCAAACTGGCTAAACTCTTGCACTCTGAAAACATAGACCTCATGTTTACGGACTGGCTTGTATTGAAATGGCTTACATCCAGACTGGACAGTTTACGACAATGTTCAAACATGCTATTGAAATACTTCACGTTCTCCGTGTTGAAGCTGCTTATATTCAATTTTGTCAAACTGCTGCAACCAAAAAACATCTGCTTCATTGTGGTCACCTTGGAAGTATTAAAACCGCTTAGGTCAATAATCTTCAGACCACTGCACCCGCTGAACAGCTCGGCCATATTCGTCACCTCGCTGGTGTTGATGTCATTAAGAGCTTTAGGCAGGTTAATCAGTTTACTCATTCCCCTAAACCAAGCAAACATGGTAGTAGGTTTAACGTTCTGAGTAAAGGCCGTGCGAATATCTATGTAATTGATTTCCTCGGCGTGTTCAAGCCACCCGGGCTCGTTGTCTCCGGAGTTCAAAGGATAGTGCGTCACACCGGGGTCAAGATGTCCGTTGAAATTGTTGTCATAACGGAAAGTAAGCGCGCTCCGTCCATTACCATCATTTAGCGCAAACGACACATAGGCGGTCTGTGCACTCATCGTCTGCCAGCCATACAGGATGCAGAGCATCGTCAATAACAGTGTTCTTTTCATTGTCGTATCGGTTTTGGGTGATTAGTTCATTATAACTGCCACAAAGTTATATAAAAAAATTTTGTTTCCGTCATTTTTATGCACAAAACATAAAAAAATGCAACTTTTCCGTCTTTCCAACTGTTTCAGACTGGATAAAGCCGGCGAAAGAAGGGAAAAAGCAGCCCTGCGAAAGTGGGGTGGCCAACGTAGCCCCGGCAGGGCGAATTTGTCAAAATTTTTTGCACTTTTTCGGGCCTTTCATAAGCCATTGATTATCATCGAGGTTTGAAAAGACCAAAACAAGGCGGCGTTTCGGCGCGACAAAACGGCGCCTCGGCGAAACAAAACGCCGCCTTTGCGAGCCGAAATCAGACCACGGTCTGCGGTTTGTCAAGATTTTTTGTAAAAAGCGTCGGTGCCCCGGCATAAATCACGACAGAGGGGAAAAAGTATATAGTATCTGTCGCGACTAAGGTTGTTTTGGAAAAAATATTGTACATTTGCAACGTATTTCGATAATTACGTAATGATAGACATTCTGATAATAGCGATACTGGTTGGCTTCAATGCGTTTTTCTCTTTAGCCGAAGTGGCGCTCATCTCGGCCCGCAAGAGCCGGTTGCAGGTGGAGGCCAAGCGCGGCAACCGCCTGGCCGGGATGGCACTGGAACTGATGGCCGACACCAACAAGTTTCTCTCCACCGCACAGATAGGCATCACGGTGGTGTCCATCCTGACGGGTATCTACACCGGCGCGGAGATGTCGGACGGACTAGCACAGTGGCTCACCACGGTGGGTGTGCCCGCCGGCAGCGCACCGTTTGTAGCCAAAACCGCCATTTTGATTATGGCCACTTACCTGCAATGCGAATTGGGCGAACTGTTTCCCAAACGCATCGGCATCGACCTGGCCGACACCATGGCGAAGCTCTGCACCCCGCCGATGCTCTTCTTCGCCGCCCTGACCAAGCCGCTGAGCTGGCTGATGTCGCAGAACACGAACGTGCTGGTACACCTGTTCCATCTGCATAAGGAAGACCAGCGCGTGACGGAAGAGGAAATCAAGAACGTCATCGAAGAAGGCGCCCAGACGGGGGGCGTGGAAGAAGTGGAACAGGACATCATGGAACGCGCCATGGTGATGGGCGACCAGACTGTGGAACAACTGATGACCCACCGCACGGAAATGGTAAGCCTGCGCCTGGGCATGACCTCACAGGCCGTGGAGCAGGTGATACACGAGACTCCCTTCGCCAACTACCCCGTGCTGGCCGATGAGGACGTGGACAGCGTGTGCGGCTATGTGAGACTGAAAGACCTGGTGATGCAACTGGGCAAGCCCGCCTTTGACCTGAAAACCAGTTTGCAGAAACCCATCTACTTCCCGGAAACGATGACCGTGTACCGCGCATTGGAACACCTGAAGAAATACGGCACAAGCTTCGGTTTCGTGTGCGACGAGCTGGGCGCCCTGCAGGGCATCATCACCTTCCGCGACATCTTTGAAGGTCTCGTGGGCACCATCCCCGAAAAGACGGAACTGCCCGACATCATCGAACGCCGCGACGGCGAGAGCTGGGTAGTGAGCGGACAGTGCCAATTCTACGACTTCGTAGCCTACTTTGACGAGGAAGACCTCTACGACTCCGACTTCAACACCCTGGCAGGCCTTATTCTGGTGCTGCTCGACCGCATTCCCGAAGTGGGCGATGAATGTTCATGGAAAACGTTCCACATGCGCGTTGTGGGCATGGACGGCAACCGCATCGACAAGGTGCTGGTGACACGGATTGCTCAAGTAGAGGATTCAGAAAAGTAAAAACGGACAATTCACAACTAAAAAAAGAGCAGGATGCCATCTAAGCTTCCCGCTCTTTTTCTTTGCGATTCTGATTTCGTATCATCACGCGGCAGGCCACGTAGGCCAAGGTGAAATAGATGCAGCAATGAGCCCACAGCGCCCACCACTCGCGTGTGACCTCCTCGAGTGTGGCACCCATGACGCTGAGGCGTACGAAGCCGTTGATGCCAAAAGTGGAGGGGAAGAGCCATGACACGCCCTTCCAGAATGGCGGCACGGCGGCTCCGGGCCACGAGATGCCGGAGATGAAAAGTAATGGCACTGAGGTGCAGACGAAGATGAGAATGCTCATCTCGCGGTTGCGGCTTAACACCGACAGGGCCTGGGCAAAGAGTATGCACGCCAGCAGATAGGGCAAAAGGAACAGCACCAGATCGAGCGGACGGGCAATCTGAATGAGATTGAACAGACGCGGGATGACGCACACCATGAAAGCAACGGTAACAAGGTAAACGAAGAAGTAAGCCATCGTACGTCCCATAATGATGTGACTGGTGCGGCGGTTACGGCGGCTGGTGGCCACCAGTTCGCTGTATTCCCCGCCCTCCTCAGCCGCCGTCCCGTCGGCCATGCCGATGCCGAGCAAGAGAGTCTGCTGTATGACGAGCATCAGGACGGCAGGGATAAGGAAGGCGGCAAACCCTTGCTGGGGATTAAACAAAATCACTTCTTCGTTTTCTACAGGGTATGCTACGAGGGAGGCTTCCTCATCAGTAGTGACAGCAGCCCGTTCCACCTTAATGTGCTTGTTCATTTCAAGCGACACCTCGGTGGCTCCCACAAGTATGCCTTTGTAGTAGAGCATACCGCTCATGTCGCCGAAGAAACCGATGTAGCCCTGACGGTTATTGACAATGTTGTCGGAGAAGTCGGAGGGTATCTCCAGATAGCCATAGGTGCGTTGCTCCTTAATCTGTTGACGGGCGTCGGCGGCATCGGCGGAGAGACCGACCACGCTGACCCACTGCGAGGCGTCGAGCCTACGGATAAACTCTCGCGACAGACTGCTGTGGCTGTTGTCAATCACTGTAACGGGTACCTCGCGCGTCAGTTCCGTCGTATAAATGTATGAGTAAAGTAAAGGATACAGCACTGGCACGAAGATGCAAAAGAGCAATACCCCGTGGTCGCTCAATATGATTTTCATCTCAAGCGCCCAGATGCGGAACAGGTCTTTCACGCTCTGTATGAAACTGTATTTCTCCTTAGCGGTCATGGCACGTAATAAGAATGGATAAGATTGCGCTTCAGCCGTATCATCAGTACGAAGGGCAATAACATGAAAACGAACAGGGCCGCATAGCTCTCGAAGGAATAGATGATGCCATTACCGTCGAGGGTCTGACTGGCATAAATGAGGAAATAGTGGCGCAGGGGGAACAGGTTGGTCAGTGCCTGCACCGGTCCGTTCATGGCCATCTTGGGAAAAGAGAAACCGCATACCGAAAAGGAGACCACGCCCCAAAGGCAACAAATGCTCAACGCCATGCGCAAAGTGGGAATGAGCGAAAAGAATATCAGTCCCAGAGCCTGAGCCGCCAACACCATGCACAATGTCAGGAAAGCCGTGGGCAAGAGACCACCGTTGCAGGGAAACTTGAGCACGCCATAGAGATAGAAATCGCAGAACAGTCCGATGACGGTAAACGCCAGGGTGTAGGGCAGCAGTTTGGCTGTCAATGCCAGCAGTATCGAGTGGTTGCTCCGGTCCAGCCAATAGCGCGCCGTGTTATATTTCACTTCACTGCCCACGGCATAGACCGTCATTAGCGAGATGAGCAGCATCAGTACTCCCGGGATGAGTGTATTGGATAGGTAGATGGAATAGTTGAGCGAGGGATTGAACGTGGCGTGCGACTCGATGACGATGGGTTGCAATTGGGCCAGCATCACCTCTTCGGGCACGCCTCTGGCCCGCAACTGCGAACGTGTGGCCGAGGCCGACACAAGTTCCGTCAGTCGCTTCATATCTTTGTACGTCAGTGCGCCCGGCACCATCATGGCGTAACTGGTATAGTACGTCAGTTTCGGTTGGCTGAACGACTGGACGTCGTGTGAAAAATGACGCGGAATGAAAAGGAAACCGTAGATTTTGCCCCGTTGAACGTCGAGCCGTGCCTCGGTGTAGTCAGAATATACTTCGGTCACCTGGCTCTGGTCCATGGCGTCGAGGGTACGGATGACAGTACGTGACATGGCCGTACGGTCCAGGTCCACCACACCCACGGGCAGGTCGTGAGGCAGACCTTCGTTCATAAGCGAAGTAAAGAAAAACAATGAGAAGAGCGGTACCAAAATGATGCAATAGAAATAAATGGGCCGCGATGTCATGCGGTGGCACTCCCTAAGGAATACCTCCCAAAAACTTCTAATAGAATCGTACGGATTTCTCATGGTTTCTCTATACCGGAATGCCCAACACTCACCCCTTGATTACCACCGTCATGCCCGGACGCAATCCATCGACCGCCTGTGTCGGACGTGCCTTCACCTCAAACGTCTTCAGGTCGAACTGGCCCGTCGATTTCGTGGCTTTCCACACGGCATACGAGCCCTGGTCCTTGAGGTTATACACTTTCAATCTTATTTCCTTGTTCTCAAGAGCCGGAACGAAGGCCTCTACCTCGGCTCCCATCTTGAGGCCTTTGAGCAGGTCTTCGCGTACATTGAACGTTACCCACAGGTCGTCCATCATTGACACGTTCATAATCGGAGCACCCGTGCCCACCAGTTCGCCCACCTTGGGGAAGATTTCGCTCACTTCACCGTCGGCACTGGCAGTCAAGAGGGTTTCACGCATATAGCTGCTCACCTCGTTCACAGCACCACGGGCCCGCGCCACCTGGGCTTGGGCCGCCAGTTTGTCTTCGCGCTGAGCCCCGTTCACTGCCATCTGATATTGCGACTTGGCCGCTTGTTCCGTTGCCACGGCGGCATCGCGCTGAGCAGTGGCTTCGTCTAGTTTCTGCGCTGGCACCACACCTTCATCGTGCAGGTTCTTCACACGCTGATACGTCTTCTCGGCAATGGCTACACCGGCCTGTGCCTTTTTCCACATCTCCAGCGCGCCCTGTATCTGCTCCTGGCGGGTGCCTTTGCGGGCCTTGTCGCTAAGGGCCTGGGCTGCCTGTTCGGCCGACTGGGCCTGCGTCATCTTGGCCGACACCTCAGGGGCATCAAGGCGCACCAGGGTGTCGCCGGCCTTGACCTTCTGGCCTTCTTCCACATACACGGCCAATATCCGGCCGGGCACCTTCGACGAGACGCGGTATTCGTTCACTTCCACCTGTCCCTGGATGGTTTCGGATTCACGGCCAAGGGTGAAGTAACCGATGAGACCAACTATCACGACTACTAAAATGATAAAAATAATCGGGCGCAGGATAAGCGCCAGTTCAGATTTATTCTTTGCCATACTTATGTGATTATTTGCTTTGCTTAAACTTATTCGTCCACATTTCCCATCACCTTGTTCAGGTAGAGTTCCGTCATTTTTACGTCAATCTCAGCGTCCACACGCTCCGACCGGGCCTGCAGCCAGGCCGTCTGTGCCTCGAGCAGGTCGGCGGCAGCGATGACACCTTCGTGGAAGCCCACATCGGCGTAGTGGAGGTTTTCATTGGCTTTTTCTTCATTCTTTTGCGTGGTGAGCAGTTTCTTCTGCGCTTCGTTCACCTTGTACTGCGCCTGGTTGAGCTGCAGGTTTATCTTCTCCTTGGCCTCGTCGTACAGGTAGCGCTGGCTCCGCGCCAATGACTTGGCGGCACGCACGCGGTAGCGGCCTTCACCCCACGTCCACAGCGGCACGTACAGGGCCACACCCACGCTCAAATTTCCGCCAAATTTGTTTTGGAAACCGTTGTACACGTTCGGATTGGTCAACGTATAGGCTCCGAAGGCCGATAGCGACGGCAGGTACAGGCTCCGCACCACTTTTACGTTCTCATCGGCCAATTTCACGGCCTGCTCCAACATTTCCAAATCCTTGCGCTTGCTGAAAGCCTGCGCCGTGTCGGCTTGCACTTCGCTGAGTGCCGTCTCCACATGTTCTGCCCCCTCGTCGGCCAGTGTCACCGGTTCGGTCAGGTCCAGACCGCAGATTTGGCACAGCAACATGCGGCTCAGGCTCAGGCCGTCCTCCACTTTGGTCAGTGTCATCTCCGCCTCGTTCAGCTTCACGCCCACCGTCAGCGACGTGGCTTTGGTGGCCACACCCTCGCGGAGCATTTTCTGCACGTCGTCGTCGAGTTTCTGCAACAGTTTCACGTAGCTCTCGGCCAACCGGCGTTTCTGCGCCAGCGACACCACCTGCCAGTAGGCTTGGTCAACGGAATAGATGACGTCCTGCGTCGTCTGGTCATACTGCGCCCCGAGCAGTTGGCGCGTATAGCCTGCCATGCGGTCCAGAGCCTTGATGCGTCCGCCCATGTAGAGCGGTTGCGTCAGCAGCAGCGAACCGGCATAGACATTATAGGTACTCGTGCGGAAGGCATCCACCACTCCCTGGCCGGCACTGCCTATGGCCTGCACCAGAGGGGTGCCCAGGCTGCCCAGCAGCTGCGCCATCTCAGGCGACTGCTGCGCTATCTGCTGTGCCAAAGCCTGCAGCTTGCTGCCAGCCGTCTCGCCGGCCGACCCCAGGGTCTCGCGCGTGTCTTTCGACAGCAGATGGGTCGAGCGCGAATTGTGAATATAGGCGGCATCGGCCGACACCTTGGGCAGATAGGCCGTCTTGGCCGCACGCTGCGTATAGTCGGCGGCCTCCATCTGCGCCTGGCCCGACAGCAACTGCTTATTGTTCTGCAACGCCAGGCGCCGCAGGCTGTCAAGCCCCAGCACACGCTGTGCCACGGCTCCCATGGCAGGAAGCATAAGCAGCAGCGACATGACAATTATCGTTTTACGGTTCATAAATAACTTCATTTACACTCCTGAGTGCTTTTAATCACGCGCAAAAATACACTTTTTCCACGCCTTAGCGGTCTAAAAACTCTTAAAAATGTCTTTCCGGCTCAAAGTCTGCACCTTTTCACACCTTTTGTGCATATTTCTCCATCTACGACTCTGAGCTCTCACACGCCAGTGCGACCGGAGCGCTTCAGGGAATGCTGCAGGGAGGCACGAAATCCGTTTTCGTTTTTCCTATATCCGTTTTCGTCATTTCTAACTCCGTTTTCCTCTCTCACGGGCTGGCCTCCGGGCACGAAAAAAGGAAGAGCGCTTCACAGAACCCTTCCTCCCAAATAGTTAACTCAATATGCTTATGAAAAGACTCGTATCTTCCTACTTTAATGATTGCGCCGCCCTCCATGAGGCTTTGAAAAAAGCGTTGTGGCAAACCCGTTGCGAACGCATGGCCTAATTGTATCTAAAAATGGAAAGTAGCGGCGGCGACTCACGTCGGCTGTCAGGCGGGCTTCGTCTCTCGCTGAAACGTGTTCCTCGCGTCTGACAATGCAAAAGTACGCCAAGTGTAAAAATCACGGAAGTTTTAACTTAAAAAATCCGCGAAAACTAAGGTTTATTATTGATTTTTGATTTTTTAGTTACGATTTTCGCAACTATAGGCATTTCCTACGCTCTCCACGTACTCATAAAGCTGCCGATAGAAGCCATGACGGGTGAGCGTGGCGGCATCGCCAAGTATAATCAGCTGGAAACGAGCGCGTGTCATGGCTACATTCATGCGCCGCAGGTCACTGAGGAAGCCTATTTGGCCATCATCGTTGGAACGTACCAGACTGATGATGATGACATCGCGCTCCTGCCCCTGAAAACCGTCAACCGTGTTCACCGTGATAAGCTGGCGCATGGGGCGGAGCCGTTTTTCCTGCCGGATAAGCTGGCGCAAGCGCTGCACCTGGGCCTTGTAGGGCGAAATGACCCCCACGTCGATGCCCTCCTCCACGATGCGCCCGATGCCGGTACGCTCCACCAGCGAACAAAGCGTCTGCAAGGTGAGCCGGGCCTCGGTCTCATTGACACGGCCATAGGTGTCGCCCACAAAATGTTCGCGGGCATCCATTCCAGAGGTGTCAATCCACTGCAGAGGCCGTTGCAGGTCAAGGATACTGGCCCGCTGGCGCACGCCGGGGGCGGCATGCACACGGCCGCCGTAGAACCATTGTGACGAAAAACGCATCAGCGTCTCGTTCATGCGGTACTGTGTCTCCAGAAGGGTCACGGCCTGCGGCTTTTGCTCGACGATCGTTTCCATGAGCGTCTTGGCCAATCCTTGACGCGCCGCTTCCACACACTTGATGGTGGGCGGCAACTGCTGGTGGTCGCCGGCCAGGACCACACGGTCGGCCTTGCGTATGGCAATCCAGCAGGCGGCTTCGAGTGCCTGCGCCGCCTCGTCGATGAAGAGCGTGTGGTAGTGCTGGCCGAAGAGCAAGGGATTGCCGGCGCCGGCCAATGTACTGGCAATGACACGCACGCTGGCGAAAAGGCTCTCGCGGATGCGCAGTTCCAGCTCCGTGGCGCGGTCGCGCAGGCGGGCAATCTTCTGATGGAAACTCTCGCCGCGGCGGGCACCCTTGCTGTCGTAGAGCTGGCGGATGGTGCGGCGTACGGCCCACAGGTCGGTATAGTCGGGATGGTTTTCAAACTGGCGCTCGTAGGTGAACGAAAGCATTTTGTCGTTCACGCGGGTAGGATTGCCTATCCTCAGCACGGGAATGCCGCGGTCCACCAGCTGTTCGCTTATCCAGTCCACGGCCATGTTGCTCTGCGCGCACACCAGCACTTGGCTCTCGCGGCGCAGCACCTCGTAGATGGCCTCGACGAGCGTGGTGGTCTTGCCCGTGCCCGGCGGTCCGTGGACCACGGCCACTTCCTTGGCACGCAGGATTTCGTTGACGGCACTCTCCTGCGTCACGTTGAGCCACGGCAGGGCCACGGGCATGGGCTGAAGCTTGTGCAGCGGTAGCGTGCCGTGGAAGGTGTCGCGCAACAGGGCCAGACGGTCGTCCCTGGCCTGGATGACAGCATCGAGGGCCTCGAACATGAGGCGGTAGGTCTGTTCGTCAAAATAGAGCTGCACGCCCAGGCGCTCGGCACGCTCGATGGCGGGCAGGGCTTCCGGGCCGGGCAGGGTAACGACCATGCGGTCGTCCTCCACATAGCTGACGGTGCAGAGCGAAGGCAGATAGGTGATTTGGCCGGAGCCGTCCTCGCGAAAGAAACACACGGGGCGGCCGGGTTCGAAGTTATGGGTGATTTCGTGGTCCTCAGTGCGGTAGATTTCAACGACCAGCCGGTTGAGCGAATTGTAGTAGCTGCGGCCGGTGCGCACGGGAAACCAGCACATGCCGCGCTTCACCTTGCGGCCGATGCCCATGGTCTGCGTCTCTCGGCGGAACTCGTCGCGCTCGTAGTCGTATTCCATGCGCAGGAGTTCCTTCTGCCGCAGCAGGGTCAATTTGCTCATGTTGTTGGAAACGGTTAGCGCCAGGACGACACGCCGGCTGAGACTTGGATGAAGACGTTCTGGAGCAATTTAAAGAAGGCCGAGGCACCCACGCTATAGTCGCGCTCCGGTCCGTAGCGGTAGGGGTAGAGGCCCTCGGGGCGCACCAGGTCCTTGTAGCCGGCCAACGAGAGCGTCACGCGGTCGTTGACTTCGTAATTGAGCGTGCCGCCGATGCCGGCCTGATTATAATGGTAACCGCCCCACTCTATGCCGGTAGTGGTGGCGCCGAGCGTATAGGTAAGTTGCTTGCCCAGCGGCGAGGCATAGACCAGATTGATGTCGCGGCCGAAACCCACGCCCTTGGGGCTGTGATGGCCCAGACCGGTCATGGCGCTGAGCGAAATCTGCGCGTTCAGCCCCTGGTGGACGGGGAAGAAGTCGGCGCCGCCGGTCCACACGTCGGGCCGCACGGCAAAATAGGCCGAGGGACGGAGCCACCGGGAGGTATCGGTGCGCAAGGTGTCGCCCGACTCGCCGCGCACCGGACCGGAGAGCACGGTCAGCACTACCGACAGGAGGAATGCCACGCGTTTCATGCCGGCAAAGTTACGCAGTTCCGCCCATTCAGCCAAGAAAAGCCTATCAATTACACTTAAATGATGCTGATTTTCTTAAAAAGAACGTGTTGCCCCGAGCGGCGGCCACCGCTTTGAAAAACGAAAACGGCGTTAGTCTGGCCTAAATCGGATTTAGCCGTAACGAAAACGGCGTTAGTTTTTCCCATCCGGAAAGTGTCCATTTGAAAGAGAATGTGTAAATTTGCCGGAAAGTAGAAAAAAGTGTTGGTCATGGAAAAGTTTGCCAATTACATCAGCAAGATTGAAATACAGAGCCTGTGGTCGGGCCACAAGCACGTGGTATGGGAGCTGCGCCCCGACGTGAACATCCTCAGCGGCGTGAACGGCGTGGGCAAATCCACCATCCTGAACCGCATCATCAGCCAGGTGCGCCACCGCACCGACGAGCTGCGCAACGGCGCCCTGCCGGGCGTGCACGTGGAGTTCTCACCGGCCGACGCCACGGGCATCCACTTCGACATCATCCGCAGTTTCGACAGCCAGCTCATCCCCGGCTCCATCCTGTCGAAGATTGGCGACGACGGGGTGCGCTCGGAGCTCGACTGGCGCCTCTACGAACTGCAGCGGCGCTATCTGGACTATCAGGTGAACGTGGGCAACCGCATGATAGCCCTGCTCACCAGCGGCACCCCCAATGCCCAAGCCGAGGCCACCAAGGTGGCGCAGGCCAAGACACAATTCCAAGACTACGTGGACGAACTATTTGCCACCACACAGAAGACCATTGACCGCACAAGCAACGAACTGCGCTTCACGCAATGGGGCGAACAGCTGTCGCTCTACAAACTGTCGAGCGGCGAGAAACAGCTGCTTGTCATCCTGCTCACCGTGCTGCTGCAGGACAGCCAGCCCTACGTGCTCTTCATGGACGAGCCCGAGGTGAGCCTCCACATAGAGTGGCAGGAGCGGCTCATCAACCTGGTACGTGACATGAACCCGAACGTGCAAATCATTCTGACCACCCACTCGCCCGCCGTCGTCATGAACGGCTGGGCCGACGCCGTGACCGAAGTTTCCGACATCACTCAATAGCGGCACATGGCTAAACGGCTGGTCGACAACCTGACGACAAACTATCTGGAAGCAGCCCAACGGCTCAATTCCAAACATGCCCGCCACAAGATAGTGGCTTTCGTGGAGGGCTACGACGACATTCTGTTCTGGCGCAATCTACTGAGCACCATGGAAAACGACCGCTACTACTTTGAGGTCATGCTACCCTCGCGCACTTCGCTCCAGAAAGGCAAGAAGAGCGCTCTGATGAACACGCTCGGGGCGGGGTTGGGCCAGTACATGATAGCCTGCGTCGATGCCGACTACGACTACCTGATGCAAGGCGCCACCGACATATCCAACGTGGTGTGCAACAATCCCTACGTATTCCACACCTACGCCTATGCCATCGAAAACTTCCAGTGCTACGCTCCGGCACTCCACAACGTCTGCGTCATGTCAACACTGAACGACCACCAGCTGTTCGACTTCGAGAGTTTCATGCTCGCCTATTCCAAACTGGTCTACCCCCTGCTGGTGTGGTCGGTGTGGAGCTACCGCCACGGCTACCATTCACAGTTCTCCATGGCCGACCTGTGCGTCACCGTGGCCGTGACCGACTTCAACCTGCAGAATGCGGAGAATACATTGGAGCGGCTGGCCCACAAGGTCAATGTGAAGGTGGCCTGGCTGCAGCGCCAGTTCCCCCAGGCCAAAGGCGGCTACCAGCGGTTGCGCGACGAGCTGACAGCACTGGGGGTAACCCCGGAAACCACATACCTCTACATGCGCGGCCACGACGTGTTCGAGAAGGTCATCACCCCCATCCTCATAGAAGTGTGCAAGGTACTGCGCCGCGAGCGCGAACGCGAAATCCGACGGCTGGCCAGCCACAGCACCCAGCGGCAAAACGAGCTCTCAGGCTACCAGCACGCCTCGGCCGAGCCCGAAGAGATGCTGCGCAAGCACACCGAGTACCATTCGGCCCCGCTCTATCTGCGCATACAGCAAGACGTGCGCGAGTTCTTGGCCCACATGGACGACCACCGGCCAAACGAACCGGTGCTGAAGGAAGAGAAACATTTCAAAAAACCCAAACGGGCCTTCTACCCCCGGAAGACGTCATAGGACAAGAAAAACAATCCCGCAAGCGACTCAGTTGCCTGCGGGATTTTTCATGAACCACATCTCATAGAGTTTATAGACGTAGCGTAAACTGAGAATAAAGAAATTGGAATAAACGCCATTTTTTCGCAAGGCCCGCAGATGGTCGCCCATGATGGTCTTGCGGCTGGCAAAGCCCGCTGTGGAAGCCCCTCCGGTGCGCATGGTCACCACATCCTTTTTAATATATGTCGTACGGATGCGGTTCACATAGATGAGGCGCAGGAGATTCTCGAAGTCAGCTGCCACACGGAACGATGTGTCAAACGTCCCGTAGTCTTCATACACCTTGCGGCGGGCGTAGAACGAGGGATGGGCGGGCATGAAACCCAATCGCATCAGCGGACGGCGGAAGACGGCCGACGAATAATAGCGCACGCATTTCGTCAGGTCGCCATCGTTGACAAAGTGGATGTCGGCATAGACGGCATCGGCTCCGGTGCGCTCCAGTTCTGCCACAAGCGCGGCCACGGCATCGGGCGAGGTGTAGAAATCGTCGCTGTTGAGAAAGCCCACCACGTCGCCCGTGGCCATGCGGATGCCCTTGTTCATGGCATCGTAGATGCCGCCGTCGGGCTCGCTCACATAGCGCAGGCGCGGGCCGAAGCGCGGGGCATAGCTTTCAACAAGAGGGACGGTGCCATCGGTCGAGGCACCGTCCACTATGATGTATTCCAAGTCGCCGTAGGTCTGCCGCAACACGCTCTCGATGGTGTCGCGAATGGTTGCAACACTGTTGAACGACGTGGTGATGACAGATACTTTCATTGCAATTTTCCGACAAGCCTTACTGCGTGAGCGCAGGGCGCTTTACTTTTTCTTGGTGGTTGTCGTCTTCTTCTTGGTCGTTGAGGTTTTCTTGGTGGTGGCCGTCTTCTTGATGGTGGCGGCAGGCTTCGGAGCCGGTTTGTAGTACTGTTCCTTCACCTTGGGCAGGTTCTTCTGGATGTCGGCGATGCGCTTGGCGTCGCTGGGGTGCGAGCTCATGATTTCGGGCACGCTTGCCGAACTGCTCGAGGCCATTTTTTGCCAGAAGGTCACGGCCACGTCGGGATTGTAACCGGCCATGCTCATCAGGATGAGGCCCATGTAGTCGGCTTCGCTCTCATGCTTGCGCGAGAAAGGCAACATCACGCCGTACTGGGCTCCCAGGCCATACACCTGGCCGGCTATGGTCTGCGTGATGGCACTCTGGCCTGCCACGGCGGCTCCCAGGATGCTCGAGCCGTACTGCGCCAACACCTGCTGGCTCATGCGCTCGTTGCTGTGCTTGGCCACGGCGTGGGCCACTTCGTGACCGAGCACCACGGCCAGTTCGTCGTCGCTACCGATGATTTTCATCAGGCCCTCATAGACCACAATCTTGCCGCCGGGCATGCAGAAGGCGTTGAGCTCGTCGCTCTGCACCAGGTTGAACTCCCAGGCAAAGTTCTGCACCTCGCTGGCCATGCCGTTGTTGTTCAGATAGCTCTCCGTGGCGGCGGCGATGGCTTTGCCCACACGCGTCACGGTGGCGTTCTGCGTCGTATTGGACGACACTTTGGCCGAAGCCATATATTCCTTGTACGATGCCAGGCTCGAGGCCAACACTTCAGAGTCGGACACCAGGTTCAGCTGCTTGCGGCCCGTGATGGGCACACTGCTGCAACTCCACAGCAGCACGGCGGCGGCTGCAATCATTACCAAATACTTCTTCATGGTTCGTTGACGTTTAATTGTTCACTCTTATAATGACTGCAAAGGTATGTTTTTTTCTTTAATCGCCAAAAAAAAACAGGCCATTTCACCCTGACGGGAAAGAAAAACTCCGCCGTGCGACCGGTTTCGTTTCTCACAAAATTTTTTTGACAAACCGATGGCAGAGGTCCCATTTCGGCGTTCACAAGTGGGACTTCGGCGCGCAGAAACGGCGTTTCGAAAATCCGAGGCGCCGCTTCTGTCCGGGTACATTTGAGACCCGATGAAAATCAACGGATTAAAAAACCGCCGGAAAATTTCTGAAATTTTTTTACCGATACTCAGCCCACGCTGCCTTCGAGCGAGACGGAAAGAAGCTTCTGGGCCTCGACGGCAAACTCCATGGGGAGCTTGTTGAGCACCTCCTTGGCGTAGCCGTTGACGATAAGCCCCACGGCATCTTCCTGACTGATGCCGCGCTGCTGGCAATAGAAGAGCTGTTCTTCGGAGATTTTGGAAGTTGTGGCCTCGTGCTCCACCACCGACGTCTCGTTCTGCACGTCAATGTAGGGGAAGGTGTGGGCGCCGCAGGTGTCGCTCAGGAGCAGGGAATCGCACGAACTGTAGTTGCGCGTGCCGCTGGCCTTGGGACCGGCCTTCACCAGTCCGCGGTAACTGTTCTGGCTGTGACCGGCGGAGATGCCCTTGCTCACGATGGTGCTGCGGGTGTTGCGGCCCAAGTGAATCATCTTCGTGCCGGTGTCGGCTTCCTGATGATGGTTGGTGACGGCCACGCTGTAGAATTCGGCTACGGAATTGTCGCCCGAGAGAATGCACGAAGGGTATTTCCACGTGATGGCCGACCCGGTTTCGACCTGCGTCCACGAGAGTTTGCTGCCCTCGCCGCGCAGGTGGCCGCGCTTGGTGACCAAGTTATAGACCCCGCCGCGCCCCTGCTCGTCGCCGGGATACCAGTTCTGCACGGTGGAGTATTTTACCTCGGCGCGCTCATTGACTACAATCTCGACAATGGCGGCATGAAGCTGGTTCTCATCGCGCATGGGGGCGGTGCAGCCTTCGAGGTAGGACACGTAACCGCCGTCGTCGCAGACGATGAGGGTGCGCTCGAACTGGCCGGTATTGATGGCGTTGATACGGAAATAGGTGGATAGTTCCATAGGGCAACGCACACCCTTGGGAATATAGACGAAGGAGCCGTCGGAGAAGACGGCGCTGTTGAGGGCGGCGAAATAGTTGTCGCGGTAGGGAACAACGGTGCCGAGATACTGGCGCACCAGGTCGGGATAGAGCTTCACGGCCTCGCTGATGGAGCAGAAGAGGATGCCCATTTCGGCCAGTTTCTCCTTGAAAGTGGTCTTCACGGAAACGGAGTCCATGACGGCATCGACAGCCACACCGCTCAGAGCCAAACGTTCGTGGAGGGGAATGCCGAGCTTGTCGAATGTCTTGACCAGTTCCGGGTCAATCTCCTTGGGACCGTCTTTCTTCTTGCCACGCG
The DNA here is from genome assembly GCA_017940565.1 of Bacteroidaceae bacterium. Classification (GTDB taxonomy): domain Bacteria; phylum Bacteroidota; class Bacteroidia; order Bacteroidales; family Bacteroidaceae; genus UBA6382. The sequence goes on from JAGAYH010000009.1 coordinate 19,269, forward strand.
GGTCGGCATAGTAGGAAATGGCCTGATAGTCTATGGACGGCAAACTGACGTGGCCCCAGTCGGGCTGCTCAAGGGTTTGCCAATAGCGGAAGGCCTTGAGACGGAACTCAAGGAGCCATTCGGGCTCTTCTTTCTTGAGGGAGATGAGGCGCACGACGTCCTCATTGAGACCCGTGGGAATGATTTCGGTGTCGATGTCGGTGGTGAAGCCGTATTCATACTTCTTCTCTGCCACATCGCGCACCAAGCGGTTGCCATCCTTAGCCATGCTGTTTTTTTTAATTGTTGACGCGGGCGCTCCGCTGATGCATGTCGATATAGAAGGTATCGGGCGCTTCTTCCTTGTGCCGGTCGGGGAGCAACGGACGCTTGCCTTCAAAGAACGGGCGGGCCAACGAGGTGACCGGTCCGTAGAGGTGGGATGCGTCGCGCTTCTCCTGACTGATGATGCCGAAAAGCTCCATGGCACAGAAAACGAAACTCAGCAGGACAACATACTTCAACACGCCGACCAACAGCCCCAGCGAAGAGTTGATGCACCCCAGGCGAAGCCACTTGAGCGACTTGGTCAGTACATTGGCCACAATGCCGAGCACCATCGGCACCACGACCCAGATGACGATGAAAGCCAACACGTAGCCCAGATACTTGGCTACACTCGGATTTCCCGAAAGGACAGGAGCCAGGTATTCACCGAACTTGTCGTAAAACTGGTAGGCAATGAGCAGGCCGACAAAGAATCCGGCCATGGAAACCACCTCCTTGAGCAGTCCGCGGCGCCAGCCCTGCCAGGCCCCCCATACAAGAATAACCAATATGACAATATCTACGGCTGACATGGTCCGTTAGAGTTTCTGTTTCACTTCTATCTCGCGGAAGGTTTCAATGGTGTCGCCTTCCTGAATGTCGTTATAGTTCAGCAGGCTGATACCGCACTCGAAGTCCTGGTTCACTTCCTTGACATCATCCTTGAAGCGCTTCAGGGCATTGATTTCGCCGGTAAACTTCACGATACCGTCGTGAATGAGGCGGGCCTTGTCCGTACGGCTAACCTTGCCGCTGACCACGAAGGCACCGGCCACGGTACCCACCTTACTGATGCGGTAAACCTGACGCACTTCGAGCGTGGCCGTGGCTTCTTCCTTGATTATCGGTTTGAGCATGCCTTCCATGGCCGTCTTCACGTCGTGGATGGCATCGTAGATGATGGAATACAGACGGATGTCGATGCCTTCCTGCTCGGCTTCTTTACGGGCCTGGGCACTGGGACGTACCTGGAATCCGATGATGATGGCCTGCGAAGCGGCAGCCAACGAGACATCGCTCTCGGTAATCTGACCCACAGCCTTATGGATGACACTGACAGCAATCTTCTCGGTGGACAGTTTGATGAGCGCGTCGCTCAAAGCCTCCACAGAACCGTCCACATCGCCCTTGACGATGATGTTGAGTTCCTGGAAGCCACCTTGTGCTATACGGTTGCCTATTTCTTCGAGCGTGGTACGGTGGCTGGTGCGCAAGCTCTGCTCACGCTGCAGCTGCAGTCGTTTGTTGGCGATGTCGCGAACTTCCTGTTCCGTCTCCATCACGTGGAAGGTGTCGCCTGCCTGAGGGGCACCGTTGAAGCCCAGTAGCGTGGCAGCCTTGGCAGGGCCTACACTCTTGATGCGCTTTCCACGCTCGTCGTTTAAGTCACGCACACGGCCGAAGCATGTTCCGGCTATCACGTTGTCGCCTACACGCAGCGTTCCGTTGCTTACCAGAACGGTGGCTACGTAGCCGCGGCCCTTGTCAAGCGACGACTCGATGACGGTACCCGTGGCACGGCGGTTGGGATTGGCCTTCAGCTCGAGCATGTCGGCTTCGAGCAGTACCTTTTCCAACAGTTCATTTACTCCGATACCCTTCTTGGCCGAAATGTCCTGACTCTGGTACTTGCCGCCCCAGTCTTCCACCAGGAAATTCATGTTGGCCAGCGTTTCCTTGATCTTTTCAGGATTGGCCGTTGGCTTGTCCACCTTGTTGATGGCAAACACAATGGGCACATTGGCCGCCATGGCATGATTGATGGCCTCTTTGGTCTGAGGCATCACGTCGTCGTCGGCGGCAATGATGATAATGGCGATGTCTGTAACTTGGGCACCACGGGCACGCATGGCTGTGAAGGCCTCGTGACCCGGTGTATCCAGGAACGTGATGTGACGTCCGTTCTCAAGTTTCACGTTGTAAGCACCGATGTGCTGCGTAATGCCACCGGCCTCGCCGGCAATCACGTTGGAGTTGCGTATATAGTCGAGCAACGAGGTTTTACCGTGGTCCACATGACCCATGATGGTTACAATCGGGTCGCGCGGTTCGAGATCTTCCTCATTGTCTTCCTCTTCATGCACAGCCTCAGAAACGGAAGCACTCACATATTCGGTCTGGAAGCCGAACTCATCGGCCACCAGATTGATGGTTTCAGCATCCATGCGCTGGTTGATGCTAATCATCATGCCGATGCTCATGCAGGTGGCGATAACCTTGGTCACCGGCACGTTCATCATGCTGGCCAGCTCGTTGGCCGTCACAAATTCCGTCAATTTCAGAATCTTGCTTTCACGGCTTTCTTCGTTGAGGCGTTCCTCGGTGGCAGCACGCACTTGGTCGCGCTTCTCGCGGCGGTATTTGGCACTGTTGGCAAAACTCTTTTTGCTGGTCAGACGTGCCAGGGTCTTTTTCACTTCATTGGCCACATCTTCGTCCGACACCTGCGGCTTCAGGGCGATGTCGCCCTTCTTTTGCTTCTTGTTGCCACGCTGCTGATTTTGGTTGCGCTGATTGTTCTGGTTGCCGAAGCCTTGTTTGTTTTCCTGGCGGCCGTCGTCGGTCACTTTCTTGGCTTCGGTCGTGATGTCCACCTTGCTGCCTTGCACGCGGTTGCGCTTTTTCTTGCGTTGTCCTGAGCCGGGCTGCCCTCCTGCCGGAGCGGCTTGACGGGCTTTTTCCTCACGTTCCTTGCGCTTTTCTTCTTTCGTCTTTTTGCGCGGACGCATGTTCTCGTTAATCGACGAGAGGTCTATGGTACCGAGCACTTTGGGTCCGGATATGGTGGGGGTTGTGCCCAGGCGGAACACTTCTTCGGCTGGTTTGGTTTCTTTCTTGTCGGCTGTTTCCGTTTGGGGTGCCGGAGCCTCGGCCTTTGGCGTTTCTGCAGGCGTTTCCTTGGCCTTGACAGGTTCTGCTGTTTTCACTTCAGCCTGGGGAGTCTCAGGCTGCGGTTTCGCCGGGGCAGATGCGGCTTTGGCTGCGGCTGGCATTTCCTGTTTGGGCTGGTCTTCGGCCTTGGCGGGTTCTTTCGGCTGGGCCGGTGCCGTCTTGGGCGTTTCCTTCTTGGGTTGCTCCTTAGTTTTTGCCTCTGTGGCGGCCGGTTTTGGCTTTCCGGTTTTGGCTGCCGGCTTCGGCTTGGCTTCCAAGTCTATCTTGCCCACGGTTTTGAACTGGGGTTTTATTTCATCGGGCACTTCGGTTTTAATGACCTCTTGCGCCTTCTTTTCCTTGGCAGCCGCTTTTTCCTTGTCGCGTTTTACCTTTTCCTGTTCTTTTTCGGTCTGGCGCTGCAACACGGTGTTGCGAAGGTTCTTGTCCGTGCTGAAGCGGTCAACCAGCAATTCATAGGCATCGTCTTCTATCTTGGTGTTCGGATTGGCGTCCACCGTGACGCCTTTCTTCTCCAGATAGTCCACGAGCGTTTGCAGGCCAACGCCCAATTCTTTAACTACCTTGTTCAGTCTGACTCCCATACGTTGTTATTCTTTCTCAAATTCTTCGTTCAAAATTCTCAGTACCCGGTCAATGGTTTCTTCTTCCAGGTCGGTTTTGGCTATGAGTTCCTCGCGCGGAGTGCCCAGCACGTCACGGGCTGTCTTCATGCCCACGCCCTTGAGGGTGTCGATGATCCACTGGTCGATTTCGTCGTCAAATTCCTCCAGATAGATATCGTCGAGCACGTTGTCTTCTTCCGATTCGCGGTAAACGTCGATGAGGTAGCCTGTCAGCATGCTGGCCAGTTTGATGTTCAGACCGCCGCGGCCGATGGCCAGCGACACTTCCTTGGGCTGCAGATAGACTTCTGCCTTCTTGGCCACATCGTCCAGATAGACATTCGACACTTTGGCGGGGCTCAAGGCGCGCTGGATGTAGAGCGAGATGTTCGACGTGTAGTTCACCACGTCAATGTTTTCATTGCGCAGTTCACGCACGATACCGTGCACGCGGCGTCCTTTCACACCCACGCAGGCGCCGACGGGGTCGATGCGGTCGTCGTAGCTCTCCACGGCCACCTTGGCGCGTTCGCCAGGCACACGGGCGATGCCCTTGATGGTGATGAGACCGTCGTTGATTTCGGGCACCTCGGCTTCGAGCAGGCGTTGCAGGAAGGCGGGAGCCGTGCGGCTCAGATAGATTTTCGGACTGTTGTTCAACATTTCCACCTTGTCGATGACGGCGCGCAATATGTCGCCCTTGTGGTAGAAGTCGCCCGGTATCTGCTGCGACTTGGGCAGGATGAGCTCGTTACCCTCTTCGTCAAGCAGCAGCATTTCGCTCTTCCATATCTGATAGACCTCGGCGCCTATCACTTCGCCCACGCGGTCCTTATACTTATTATAAAGCGAGTCGTGTTCCAGCTCCAGCACCTTGCCGGCCAGGGTCTGGCGCAGCGTCAGGATGGCGCGGCGGCCGAAGGCCGTGAAGTCTATCGGTTCACTCACGTCCTCGCCCACTTCATAGTCTTCGTCGATGCGCTGGGCGTCGGTCAGACAAATCTCCTTGTTGTCGTCCTTCACCTCGCCGTCGGCCACCACCACGCGGTTGCGGTAGATTTCGCAGTCGCCCTTGTCAGGGTTGATGATGATGTCAAAATTCTCGTCGCTGCCGAATATCTTGGCCAGCACGTTGTGGAAACTCTCCTCCAGAACGCCCACCAGCGTGGCGCGGTCTATGTTCTTCGTCTCCTTGAATTCGGCGAAGGTGTCAATGAGACTCACCGTCTCTACTTTTTTCTTTGGCATGATATTTATTTCTTTTTATTATTTTCTTCCTTCAATCTGCTTCACCCCGTCGGGTCGGGACTCTGGTTCAGAACTTGATGAGATATTTCACCGACTTCACGTCGCCGTAGCCCATCGTCACGTCCTCGTCCACCAGTTTGGGGCGCTTGGCGCCTTCGGGCTTCACCTTCGTCTGCACCGTCAGCGTAAAGCCATCGTCACCGGCCGCCTTAAGCACGCCTTTCAGCTTCCGGCCGTCCAGCGTCAGGGCCTCCACCGGGTCGCCCACATGGTTCACATACTGCTGCTTTACCTTAAAGGGCTGCCCTATGCCGGCACTGCCCACTTCCAGTTCATAGTCCTCCTGGTCGCGGCTCAGCCGTTCCTCGATGAACTTGCTCAGCTCCACGCAGTCGTCAATCCATACGCCGTCCTTATGGTCTATTTCCACCACAATGCGGTCGTCTGCACTCACCGTCAGGTCGGTCAGGAAATACTCCTTGCCCGACAGCCACTCGTCAACAATGTTTTTTACGATGTTCTTGTCAATCATTTTTTCACTTCTGTATGTGATTAAAAAAATGAGAAGCCTCTCGTGCGGGCCTCTCACTCCTCTAACAGGTGCAAAATTAGCATTTTCCCCCGTTACCACCAAGTTTTTCGCAAAAAAACTTCCGTTTTTGCCCATTTTTACCCCGCAATCGGCCTGCACGCCCCTGCCAATTACAAAAAATCTTGACAACCGGGAGAAGGAGGCCGGATTTCGGCGTTCACAAGTGGGACTTCGGCGCGCAGAAACGGCGTTTCAAAATGACGAAACGCCGTTTCTGTTTTGGCATATCTGAGAGCGGATGAAAATCAACAGATTACAAAACCGCCGGATTTGTGGTGAAAAATCTTGACAAAAACCACCGGGCGACTCTCACGAGCCGCCCGGTCCACTGAAACTAAAAGTAGACTTCCGTCTATGGGTGTAACACTCTTTGCTTATTGCAATTTGAAGAGCACGGGCAGGGCCATCTGCATATCCACCGCCTTGCCGTTCTGGCGGCCGGGCGTAAACTGTTTGTCCTTCAGCAGCGAGACGACGCGCAGGGCCTCCGCGTTCATACCGTGGTTGCTGGTTCGCGGGTCACCGGCCTTGAAGTTGCAGGCCTTGCCCTCGGCCGTCACGGTGAAGAAGACGGTAACCATGCCCTCGGCTTTGGCATCGAGAGCGGCTTTGGGATAGCGCAGGTTTTCAGCAATGAAACGCTGCATGGCGATGTTGCCGCCCGGGTACTGGGGCAGAACATCGCCCTTGCGGGGCTTGACCGTGCCGTTGGCCTTGGCCTTCTGCGGCGACTTGTAGGCCGCACGGCGCACGGCAGACGGCGTGGCCTTGGCCTGCGCCTTCTTGACCACGCTCTGGGGCATGGCAGCAGACGGCAGAGCCTCCGTGGCAGCGGCACGCAGCGTGCCGCCACACACCAGCAGGGCGGCGGCCACGGGCGCCAGCAGGGCATATTTGAGCGCGGCCGCACGACGGGTTCTGGTTTTGTTCATCATGTGAATCCTTTCTTTTAAGGGTGAAACATTGAAATTATTACATAGATTGGTCGCGACACTATGTCGGGATTGGACGAGCAGGGCCAACTGGTAGTCCTGCCGGTTGACAGAAGCCGAGAGCGCCTCTCGGTCGGCTTCGAATTCATGCAGTTTGCGGAGTTCGCACAAGGCGAGCCACACACAGGGATTGGGCCACAGCAGGGCGCACTGCAGGAGCATCCAGACGATGTCGCCGGAGTGGCCCAGACGCATGTGCACCTGCTCGTGGCGCACGATGGCCTCGCGGCGGGGCGACGTGAGCACTTCCTCGGGCAGACACAGGCTGTGGAAGAAGGAGAACGGCTGCGTACCCTCAGGCAAGACGCGGCAGGTCAGCCCGTCGGCCGTGCGGACCACGGGACAGCGGCGGATGTAGCGCAGCGTGGCCACAGCCTGCACCGCCAGCCGGAGGAGCAGCAGGAGACTGACGCCGAAATAGACGCAGGCCAGCCCGTGGAACCATTGGCCACCGCCACTGCGCGCGCCGACCACTACCGCCGGCAACCACCGTGTGGCCAGCGCTTCTGGCAAGGCGCCGTCCGTGGTTACGGGCAACCCCTCCCACTGACTCAGCAAGGGAAACGCCACCGCCGCGAGCGACAGGCCGAGCAACAGCTTCCGACGCAGGCGGAAAAACGTGTCGCGGCCGGCCAGCAACCGGTATGTGGCATAGCCCAGGAGCCACACGGCGTGGATGAGGACGAAGGAGACCAGTAAGGTGTTCATAAGGCGTCGTTTTCCTGTTGTTTAATGAGTTGTACCAGTTCTTCGAGTTCAGAGGCGGAGAGATGCTCTTCGCGCACGAAGAAGGAGACCATCTCCTTGTAACTGTTGCCGAAATAATTGCTCACCATGCGGCGCAGACCGTGGCGCTTGTAGTCGGCCTCGCTGACGGCTGGGGCATAGAGATAGGTGTTGCCCACGCGGCGGGCCCGCACGTAGCCCTTGCGCTCCAAGTTCTTCACCACCGAAGCCAGCGTCGTGTAGGGCGGCACCGGCTCGTCGTACTGCTCGAGCAGGTCTTTCACTGTGCCGTCGCCCAAAGCCCACAGCCGGCGCATGGCAGTTTCTTCCTGTTGGGTAAGATGTTCCATTCCGATAATTTTATTTGTTCTACGATTTTCGATGCAAAATTACGAACATTTCGTAATTCTCCAAAAATAAATAAGATATTTTTTGGAATTTTTTTTGCCCTTCATTGGTTGCTTCCGGAACACCAAGAGGAGCACTGACGGGCCCGGCGCTCATCAACCGTGACGGGTGAGAACGAAAACGGAGTTAGGCCGAACGAAAACGGAGTTAGACGGCACGAAAACGGAGTTAGACGGCACGAAAACGGAGTTAGTGGTTCTGAAGCGGACAAGCCACCCGCTTTTTACACTTTTTTTTATTATTAAGGAACGCCAGCAGAGCCACAGTCCGCTCTTTGCGGAAAAAATGATGCGGCGACAAAGCCGTTTCAACAAAAAAAGTAGTACATTTGTGGGTACAAAACAGAGCGTTGCCCAACCTACCGGACGCGCTTTGCAGAAACGGAACATTCAAGACAGATGACAAATGCACAGTTCTTAGCCGTTGACCTGGGTGCCACCAGCGGCCGGACGGTATTGGGAAGCCTCGCCGACGGCAGGCTCCGGCAAAGGGAAGTGAGCCGTTTCCCCAACAACATCGTAGAACGCGACGGCCATTTCTATTGGGACATCCACGCCCTCTACCGCGAGATAACCGGGGCACTGAAGCTGCTGGCCGACGAGGGCGTCAGCCTCACCTCGATAGGCATCGACACCTGGGGGTGCGACGTGGTGTGCATCGGCAGCGACGGCCAAGTGATGCGCGAACCCTACAGCTACCGCGACCCGCACACCAGGAATGCCATGGAGCAATACTTCCGGCTGGTGCCTAAGGAAACGGTGTACGCCAAGACGGGCATCCAGTTCATGCCCTTCAACACGCTCTTCCAACTCTCGGCCATGCGGCACAGCAACGACGCCGTGCTGGCCAAGGCAGACAAAATTCTGTTCATCCCCGACGCCCTGGTTTATATGCTTACGGGAGAGGCCGTGTGCGAATACACCATACTCTCCACCAGCCAGATGATGAACGCCAGGACCAAGACGATAGACCCGGAACTCATCGGTGCCATAGGGCTCAGGGAGTCACAGTTCGGCCGCTACGTCAATCCGTGCGACCGCGTGGGCGTGCTCAGTGCCGAGGTGCAAAAGTCGACCGGAATGGGCGCCGTGCCCGTAGTGGCCGTGGCCGAGCACGACACGGGCGCTGCCGTGGCCTCCGTGCCGGCCAGCGACGAACGCTTTGCCTACCTGAGTTGCGGCACCTGGTCGCTCTTGGGCATAGAGACCCGACAGGCCATCATCTCCGACAAAAGTTTCGAGCGCAATTTCACCAACGAGGGCGGTGTGGAAGGCACCACCCGTTTTCTGAAAAACATCTGCGGCATGTGGCTGCTCGAGCGTTGCCGCAAGGAATGGACAGCCGGCGAGGCCCCGGCCGACATCGCCGTCCTGACCCGCGACGCCGCTCAGGCCGAAGGCTTCCGCTCATTCATCGACCCCGATGACCCGCGCTTTGCCAACCCCGTAAGCATGACCGCAGCCATCCGCGACTACTGCCGCCAGACGGGACAGCCCGTGCCGGAAGATTACCGCCAGACGGCCCGTTGCATCTTCGACAGCCTGGCCATGCGCTACCGACAGGTCACCGACTACCTGAGAGAGTTTGCCCCCTTCCCCATAGAGCGGCTCCATGTCATCGGCGGCGGTACCTACAACCGTCCGTTCATGCAAATGACGGCCGACAGCACCTCGCTCACCGTGGTGACAGGCCCGGCCGAGGGCACCGCCATAGGCAACATCATGCTCCAGGCCAAGGCTGCAGGACTGGCGGGCGACATCTATGAAATGAGGCAAGTCATCGCCAAGAGCATTGACACCTGCACCTACCAGCCCGCCGACCGCGAGAAGTGGAACAAGGGTTATGAGGCCTATCTGAAAGTGACCGGTTAGCAAGGCACCGGAGATTTATACACATAAAATTAGGAACAAAAAAAAGACAGAATATGAAAGAAGCATTAGTAAAGAAAGCCTATGACGTGGCCCAAAGCCGCTACGCCGAAATAGGCATCGACACCGAAGCCGTGCTACGCCAGCTCCAGGACTTCCACCTTTCGCTCCACTGCTGGCAGGCCGACGACGTCCACGGTTTTGAACAGCAGGCCGGACAACTCTCCGGCGGCATACAATCGACCGGCGACTTCCCGGGAGCCGCCCGCAACATCGACGAACTGCGCCAGGACATTCTCAAGGCCAAAAGCCTCATCCCCGGCAACCACCGCCTGAACCTGCACGAAATCTACGGCGACTTCAAGGGCAAGGTCGTGGACCGCGACGAGGTGACCGTGGAGTATTTCCAATCGTGGATAGACTGGGCCAAGGACAACGACACGCTGCTCGACTTCAATTCCACATCGTTCTCCCACCCCAAGTCGGGCAATCTCTCGCTGGCCAATCCCGACAAGGGCATCCGCGACTTCTGGATTGAGCATACCAAGCGCTGCCGCGACATTGCCAACGCCATGGGCGAGGCCCAGGGCGACCCCTGCATCATGAACCTTTGGGTGCACGACGGCTGCAAGGACGTCAGCGTCAACCACGCCCTCTACCGCCATTTGCTCAAGGCCTCGCTCGACGAGATTTTTGCCAAGCCGCAGCCCATGATGAAGGATTGCATCGAAGGCAAAGTGTTCGGCATCGGGCTGGAGAGTTTCACCGTGGGCAGCCACGACTTCTACACGGCCTATGCCGCACAGAACGGCAAGATTGTCACCATCGACACGGGCCACTACCACCCCACCGAGTCGCCTGCCGACAAGGTTAGCGCCCTCCTGCCCTTCATCAGCGAACTGATGCTCCACGTGAGCCGCCCCATCCGCTGGGACTCCGACCACGTCACCATCATGGACGATCCCACACAGGAACTGTTCTCCGAAATCGTGCGCGCCGGAGCCCTCGACCGTGTCCACTACGGCCTTGACTTCTTCGACGGCAGCATCAACCGCATCGGCGCCTACGTCATCGGGTCGCGCTCGGCCCAGAAGTGCATGCTCCGTGCCCTGCTCGAGCCCACGAAGACCATTTCAGAAAAGGAACTGGCCGGCGAAGGCTACAAGGTGCTCGCCCTCATTGAAGAGCAGAAGGCCATGCCCTGGCAGGCCGTTTACGACGAATTCTGCCGCCGCAACAACGTGCCCGTGGGCCAGGATTTCATTCAGGAAATCGACCAGTATGTCGATGCCGTCATCTCACGCCGCTACTGACAAGCCATGAGCATACTCACCAACCGCCCCGACCTCGAAGCTGCCGTCGCCCAGGTGGCCGAAGTGGCCGGCTATCTCTGGCAGAAAGGATGGGCCGAGCGCAACGGCGGAAACATTACCGTCAATGTCACCGACTGTGTCGATGACGACCTGCGCAACCTGCACGCCCTGACCGGCCCCCTGCCCATCGGCACAGTGCTGCCCGACATCGCCGGCTGCTATTTCTACTGCAAGGGAACGGGCAAACGCATGCGCGACCTGGCCCGCCGGCCCATGGAGAACGGCAGCATCATACGCATCCTCCCCGACGGCGCTTCCTACGTCATCGTGGGCGACCGGCCCGTACAGCCCACCTCGGAGCTACCGTCGCACTTGATGATACACAACTATCTCATCCACTCCGGCAGCCGCTACAAGGCCTGTCTCCACACCCACCCCGTCGAGATGGTGGCCATGAGCCACAATCGCCAGATGCTCGAAAAGGACGTGATGGGCCGCCTGCTCTGGTCGATGATACCCGAGACACTGGCTTTCGCCCCGCTGGGCCTCGGCATTGTGCCCTACCGGTTGCCCGGCAGCGTGAAACTGGCCGAGGCCACCCTGGAGCTCATCCGCGACTATGACGTCGTTTTATGGGAAAAGCACGGCACCTTTGCCGTAGGCACCGACATCATGGATGCCTTCGACCAGGTCGATGTGTTCAACAAGGCCGCCACCATCTACCTGCGCGCCAAGAGCATGGGTTTTGAGCCCGAAGGCATGACCGACGAGGCCATGGAGGAGGTGCAGCACGTCTTCCGCCTGCCCAAGAGGCGCCCTGTCTAGCCCGGAGGGAAAGAGCGATAGACCATAGTTGCCCGTCAGGTCAAGGCAAAAGCAGTACCCGGAAAAGGATGGGTATGTAAAGATTTTTTGAAAAGAATCCGGCCGTTTTGTAATCCGCTGATTTTCATCCGGTCTTAAACATTGTAAAACAGAAGCGGCGTTTCAAAATTTTGTAACGCCGCTTCTGCACGCCGAAGTCCCACTTGTGAACGCCGAAATCCGGCCTCCGGTTGGGAAATGTCAAAATTTTTTACCACTTTCCGCGAGGCAGAGGCTCCTGCGGAAATTCACTTGTCCGGTGTCAGGATGGCCCGATACTCGTCGGGGTGGCGGAGCAGCCGCACGGCGGCTTGCACCACGCGGTCGTCGCGGAGACCATTTTCGATGGCGCCACGGGTGAAATAGCGGTCGCGGCATATTTCCTCGTTGAGCAGCCGCACCACGTAGGGTTTCCAGGCGTCGAGGTCCTGGGCCAGATTGTGTTCCAGTTTGGCTTCCAGAGCCTTGATTTCGTCACCGGCGGTGCGGTCGTAGCCTTCGAAGCGGGCTATCTTCTTCAGTTCCTGCAGGGCCTTGTAGGTCTGGCGGTCGTAGGTGAAGTCACTGCCGGCCAAAAACTGTTTGAACTCCTCGTAGTCGCCGTCGGTGATGGTGAAGGTGGCGGCCGGTGCAATGGTGTCGTGCTTGGCACGGTAAAGGGCGATATACTCCGATAGTTCATAGCTGTTTTGCAGGTAAGCCAGCAGTGTGGGCATGCTGTCTTGCTTCACTTCCACATCGGGCGTGATGCCTCCGCCGTCGCGCACGATGCGGCCGGCGGCGGTGCGGAACTCATGGGTCAGACTGTCGGGGGTGCGATAGACCTCGCCGCTCTGTCCGCGGCGGCTGTAGTCGAGAGCCTGGATGCAGCGGCCGGAGGGGATGTAATAGTGGCTGGTGGTGAGTTTGAGCATGCCGCCGTAGGGCAGCTGGCGCGGTTGCTGCACGAGACCTTTGCCGTAGGTGCGCTCGCCCATGATGACGGCGCGGTCGAGGTCCTGGAGCGAACCGCAGGTGATTTCGGACGATGAGGCCGACGCACCGTCAACGAGCACCACAACGGGCATGTCGGGCTCTTCGGGCTGCCAGCGCGTGCTGTAGGAAGAGTTGGCGCTCTTGTTCTTGCCCTTCATCTGCAGGATGAGTTTGTCTTTCGGCACGAAGAGATTGACCACATTGACCGCTTCAATGGCCAGTCCGCCGCCGTTGCCGCGCAGGTCGAGCACCAGATTGCGGGCTCCCTGCTCCTTCAATTGCCGCAGGGCGCGCTTCACCTCCTGGCTGCAGTCGCGGGTGAAGGTGCTCAGCACGATGTAGCCCGTGGTGTCGGTGAGCATGCTGCTGTAGGCCACGGCAGGCATCTGGATGGAGGCCCGGCGGAACTGGAACGTCATTTCGCCCACCCCGGGACGGTCCACGACGAGCACAATCTCGGTATCGGGGTCGCCGCGCAGGGCATTGGAGATGGAGGCCGTGTATTTGTCCGTCGGGGTGTCGCCCTTTTTGTCTATGGCCTTGCCGTCGATGCTGAGAATGACGTCGCCCTGGCGCACGCCGGCATTGGCCGCAGGCTGGTTTTCATAGGGCTCTTTCACCACGCAGCGGTCGTACTTCTTGTTGTAACCGATAATGGACCCGATACCGGCATACTTGCCCGTGGTCATTGTCTCCAGCTGACTGGCGTCCTGCTCGTTGTAGTATTCAGTATAGGGGTCGAGCCCCTCGAGCATGTAGCCGATGGCATCGCCCACACGCTGCTCGGCATTGAGCGTATCGACATAATAGAGGTCAAGCGACTTGTAGATTTTATTGAAAATGTCGAGCTGCTTCGATACTTCGAAATTGTGATTCTGTTGCGCCGCAAGCGGCAGGGCCAACAGCAAGCCCAGTGTTAAGGAAAGGTATTTCTGTTTCATATTTTCATCGCTTTAAGTTCCTGCCAAGCGGCTTTGGGCAATGTGGTACCCACCACTTGAATGACCTCTGCGGCCAGTCGCCCGCCCCACTCCAGGCATTGCGCCAGCGGCTGGGCGTTGACATAAGCATAAAGGAAGCCGGCTGCGAAATAGTCGCCCGCCCCAGTGGTATCGACCACTTGGGCTACCTCTGCGGCCGGGGCGGCAGCAAATCGGTCGCCACTGCACACACAGGCACCGGCCTTGCCCAACTTCACGACGGCCGTCCGGCACATCCGGGCCAAGTCGCGGGCAGCCTCAACGCCTTCCTTGCCCGTAAAAGCCAGGGCTTCCTCCTCGTTGGCAAAGACGATGTCAACATAGTCGTTGACCAGCCGGCGGAAGAAGTCCAAGTCGGCTGCTACGACATTGTAACTGGCCAGGTCAAGACACACGGTCAGCCCCAATTCACGCGCCAGCGACAGCACGCCGGTCATGAGCGCATGGTTCTGGACCAAATAGCCCTCAACATATATTATATGGTATCCACGGAGCATGTCAGCCGTCACGTCTGCAGCATCCAAGCAGGCCGAAGCACCGAGGTAGGTGGCAAAAGTGCGCTGTCCGTCGGGCGAAATCAGCGTGGAAGCCACACCCGTACCCTGTCCTTGCATGACGGACAGACAGGTAACGACACCCTCTCGCTCCAAATCCTCACCATAGAAACGGCCGTCGGCATCGTCTCCCACCTTACCAATAAAAGCACTCTCGACGCCCATATTGGCCAGAGCTTTGATGGTGTTGGCGGCCGAACCGCCCGAAGCCTTCTGACTGTCCATGACGGCCAACTGCGCCGCTACCCGGCTGCGGCCGGCTCCGTCAATCAGTTGCATGGAACCTTTGGGCATGTCCATCGTCTGCAGCAGGCCATCGTCGTCCAAACGCACCAGCACATCGACCAAACTATTGCCTATTCCGATGATTTTTTTCATATTTTCCACAAATTTCTCCGCAAAGTTATTGCTATTTTCAAAAATATAGCTACTTTTGCAGCGCAAAACGAAAAAATAGTTTTCGCAACCGCTTCAATAGCTCAGTTGGTTAGAGCACCTGACTGTTAATCAGGGGGTCGTAGGTTCAAGTCCTTCTTGAAGCGCAACATAATGAAAATTAGTCTGCTTCAATAGCTCAGTTGGTTAGAGCACCTGACTGTTAATCAGGGGGTCGTAGGTTCAAGTCCTTCTTGAAGCGCAACAAAGAAGCCCCGCAACCTCGGTTGCGGGGCGCTTTGTTCACAGATACCTCACAATGCGGATATCCCGCCCAATGAAACAAAACAAATCCCTCCAGGCATCGGCTTGGAGGGATTGTTATAGACAGGAGCAACTGCTATGCCTCGGCTTCGGCCGTCTCGCTGGCGCGGAAGTTGGTGAGGTCTTGCTCCACGAAGTTCTTAATGTAGGCACTCTTGCCGATGACGTCTTCCTCGGCCAGACGTACATAGACGTTGGCTGACTTTTGGAAGAGTTCAGGAGCACGGGTGGCATCGTCAAGAATGAGGAGCGACATGATGATTTCGGCTGTCATGTCGTAAAGACGGCGTGCGAGGAAGTCCTGCACCTCCTGATTGCCCTGCTCCTTGACGGCGTTGACACTCTGCTCGTAGAGGTCCACCAGTTTGGCCACGCGCTGCTGCAACGGGCGCAGTTCGTCGCTCACCTGGGCTTCGAGCATCTCGCGGATGACACCGAGATAGGTGCCGTTAGTGATGTAGCGGATGGCAGCCACCACCTGGAGCTGTGTCGTACCTTCATAGATGGAGAAGATGCGGGCGTCGCGGTAGAGGCGCTGGCTCTTGTACTCCATGATAAAGCCCGAACCGCCGTGGATGCTGATGGCATCGTAGGCGTTCTGCGTGGCATACTCGGAGTTCATACCCTTGGCCAGCGGTGTGAAAGCATCGGCCAGACGGGTGTATTTCTTCAGTTCGTTGCGCTCTTCAGGCTCAAGTTTGCGGTCGCGCTGAATGTCCTCGAGGGCCTTGTAGATGTCCACGTAGCGGGCCGTCTGGTAAAGCAGCGAACGGCCGGCGTCAAGTTTGGCCTTCATGCGAGAAAGCATGTCGTAAACGGCTGGGAACTCGATGATGGCCTGACCGAACTGCTGGCGTTCCTTGGCATAAGCCAGACCTTCGTTGTAGGCTTCCTGCTCCACGCCGACACTCTGTGCGGCGATGCCCAGACGGGCGCCGTTCATCAGGGCCATCACATATTTGATAAGTCCCAGACGGGTGCTTCCACAAAGTTCGGCCTTAGCATTCTTATAGGTCAGCTCACAGGTGGGCGAGCCGTGGATGCCGAGCTTGTGCTCAATATGGCGCACGTTCACGCCGCCCTGGCGCTTGTCGTAGATAAACATGGAGAGGCCGCGGCCGTCCTTCGTGCCTTCCTCGGAGCGGGCCAAGACGAGGTGGATGTCAGAGTCGCCGTTGGTGATGAATCGCTTCACGCCGTTCAGGCGCCAGCAGTCTTCTTTCTCGTCGTAGGTAGCTTTGAGCATCACACGCTGCAAATCGCTGCCGGCGTCAGGCTCGGTGAGGTCCATCGACATGGTTTCGCCCTGGCATATGCGCGGGATGTACTTCTGGCGCTGCTCTTCGCTGCCGAACTCATAGAGCGTGTCGATGCACGACTGGAGGGACCAGATGTTCTGGAAACCGGCATCGGCGGCGGAGATGACTTCAGAAAGCATGGAGAATGTGGTGTTGGGCAGGTTGAGACCGCCGTAGCGTCGCGGCATGCTCACGCCCCACAGGCCGGCCTTGCGCGTGGCGTCGAGGTTTTCATAGGTCTTCGAAGCATAAATCATGCGCTGGTTCTCCAGGTGGGGACCTTCGAGGTCCACGTCCTCTGAGTTGGGCTCAATGATATTGGCAGCCACATCACCGGTGATTTCCAGGATGCGCTTGTAGTTCTCAATGGCGTCCTCGTAGTCCACGGGGGCGTCTTCGTATGTCTTTGCGTCTTCGTAGCCTTTTTCCTTCAGTTCTACGATACGTTTCATCAGCGGGTGATGCAGGTGAAACTCCAGTTCGGGATGATCGCTATAATAGTTTGCCATGGCTTATTTGCTGTTTTGTTTGTAATACTTAATCAGTTTGGGCACCACTTCCTCCACTGTACCGACAATCACGTAGTCGGCAATCTTGTTGATGGGGGCGTCGGGGTCGGAGTTCACGGAGATAATGATACCGCTGTCTTGCATGCCGGCGATGTGCTGTATCTGACCACTGATGCCACAGGCGATGTACACTTTCGGGTGCACGGTGACGCCCGTCTGGCCTATCTGGCGGTCGTGGTCGCAGAATCCGGCGTCAACGGCAGCGCGGCTGCCGCCCACTTCGCCGTGGAGCACCTTGGCGAGTTCAAACAGCTGGTCGAATCCTTCTTTCGAGCCCATGCCGTAACCGCCGGCAACCACGATGGGGGCGCCCTTCAGATTGTGCTTGGCGGCTTCCACATGGTGGTCGAGCACCTTCACCACGTAAGCTTCGGGGCTGACATATTTCGATACCTCGGGATAAACGGTTTCCTTCTTGCACGCTCCTTCATAGACAGCTTTCTGCATCACGCCGGAGCGCACGGTGGCCATCTGGGGGCGGTGTTCGGGATTGACGATGGTGGCAACGATGTTGCCGCCGAAGGCCGGACGAATCTGGTAGAGCAGGTTGTCGTAATGGGTCTTCGTCTTGTTGTCGTCATACTCGCCGATTTCGAGCTCCGTGCAGTCGGCCGTCAGTCCGCTCGTCAGCGACGACGACACGCGGGGGCCGAGGTCGCGGCCGATGACGGTGGCGCCCATCAGGCAGATCTGCGGCTGTTCTTCTTTAAACAAGTTGACGAGGATGTCGGTGTGCGGGGCGCTGGTATAGGGGAACAGGCCTTCGCCGTCGAAGACGAACAGCTTGTCCACGCCGTAAGGCAGAATCTGTTCTTCAACCTTTCCCTTGATACCCGTGCCGGCAACGACGGCATGGAGTTCCACACCCAGTTCATTGGCCAGTTTGCGGCCTTTGGTCAGCAGTTCCTGCGACACTTCCTGCACCAGGGTGCCTTCCACTTCGCAATATACAAATACGTTGTTCATAATGCTTAGCCAATGATTTTTTCGTTCAACAATTCCTTAATCAGCCCCTCCACATCGGCGTCGCTGCCGGTGAGCGTCTTGCTCTCCTTGGCTTGGAAGACGATGTTCTTCACGGCCTTCACCTTCGTCGGGCTTCCGGCCAGACCGCACTGCTGCGGGTCGCCGTCCACGTCGGCCACGCTCCACTGGTTGAGCGTCAGGTAGGGACGCTCCTCATAGAGATTCTTGCGCGGGCAGTCGTCCGTGCGCTCCATGGGGCAGGTGGCATACTTGTATTTCATCACCAGCTTGGCATTTTGCGGACGGCAGGGGGCAGCACTGCCGTTTACCGTGATGACCACGGGCAGCGGGGCTTCCACCACCTCCACACCGCCGTCGATGACGCGGCGGATGGTTGCCTTGCCGTTCTCTATTTTCAGTATTTCCTCGGCGTAGGTCACCTGGTTCAGTCCCAACTTCTGGGCCACCTGCGGACCTACCTGTGCCGTGTCGCCGTCGATGGCCTGGCGGCCGCCGATGACGATGTCCACGTCACCAATCTTCTGGATGGCCGTGGCCAGGGCATAACTCGTGGCCAGCGTGTCGGCACCGGCAAAGAGCCGGTCGGTCAGCAGCCAACCCGTGTCGGCACCGCGGTACAGGCCCTGGCGGATGATTTCGCCGGCGCGGGGAGGACCCATCGTCAGCAAGCCGACCGTCGTACCGGGATTCTGGTCCTTGATGCGCAGAGCCTGCTCCAGCGCATTGAGGTCTTCGGGATTGAAAATGGCAGGCAGGGCGGCACGGTTCACCGTTCCCTCCGCCGTCATGGCGTCCTTGCCCACATTGCGCGTGTCGGGCACCTGCTTGGCAAGAACTACGATTTTGTAACTCATACTTATTTCTTTTTTTATGTATTTATACACGAAAAACGCGCGGAAAACCTATTTCTCCGCTTGAAGGTGCAAAATTACACATTTTCTTTGAGATAGGCGCTATCCTGCGCCCCATTTATTCAGCAAAAGCCGCCTTCAGCTCGTCCAGGTTGCACAGAATGCCACCTGAAAACAATTTGTACATCAGTTCGGGCTCCTGCCTCACCGGCTGATACACATACACCGGCCGGCCGGCACCGCTGTACCACCCCGCCTCCGTATGGGCCGAGCGCCCGCAGGGCAACACCAGCACACACACGTCGCACGCCAGCATCGCGTCCAGGTCGCTCTTGAAACCGGCCTCGGCTATGGGATGGTTCAGGTTCTCGCGATACTGCTCCGCGCTCCACTCCAACCAGTCCTCGCCTATGCTCGACCACTGGAAACCGCCCCGCCCGTGCGGCGGGTTGCGGAAATCGTACACCTCATGCCCCAGCGCCCGCAGCGTCTTCACCACCTCGGGCTGGAACTCGTTGCGCCAACTGCTGGCCACGTAAATCTTCTTTTTTGCCATAGAGTGGTTTATGAACTTTTGCTTACAAAGATACGAATAAACGGGCGCAGACTCTATGGAAATGAGTTAAAAAGTTATATAGCCCCTATATTTTCTATAGATACTATAACCACTATTAGAAAACATCTGATTTCGGACTTCAAAGGCGGCGTTTCGGGGCGCAGAAGCGGCGTCTCAAAATTTTGAAACGCCGCTTCTGTTTGGCAGTGTCTGATGTCTGCTGACAATGTGCGCATTACAAAACGCCCGGTTTGGGGGTGGATTTTTTGGACAAAAACATCTGTTGCGCGATGGGTGTAAAAAACACGGAAGCGCCGTGTGACGCTTCCGTGTATGGGGGGTTGTTGATGGCGGTGTGTTACATGCCGTAGCTGAAGGCGTCGATGTACTGGTAGAAGCAGCTGACGATGCCGGTGAGCACTACGCCGAGGAGGCAGAGGGCCAGACCCACGCGGGTGTAGCCGTCGCTCTGGAAGCGGGCGATGGGGGCGTCGTTCTC